>JAJVIJ010000001.1:0-46355 GCA_022072095.1 Rhodocyclaceae bacterium | reverse complement strand
GTTTCAATCCGCACCCGGCCTCTCGGCCGGGTGATGCTAGCGGCCACGATCTGCTCCTCAGTCGCATGCCAGGTTTCAATCCGCACCCGGCCTCTCGGCCGGGTGATGCATTGTTATAGATATCGCCATATGCGTCCGTCGTTTTGTTTCAATCCGCACCCGGCCTCTCGGCCGGGTGATGCACGAGATCAGACTCGATGAGCTCAACCGACATCGGTTTCAATCCGCACCCGGCCTCTCGGCCGGGTGATGCGCAGCCATCGTGGGCTACACGGCGGAGCAATTGGTTTCAATCCGCACCCGGCCTCTCGGCCGGGTGATGCACCAGGTTGGGCTTGAGCGCGGCCTTGAACGTCTCGTTTCAATCCGCACCCGGCCTCTCGGCCGGGTGATGCCTCGTAGTCGATCACTCGCGCATCGCCGCGGGCATTGTTTCAATCCGCACCCGGCCTCTCGGCCGGGTGATGCACCATCGGCGAGCTGGCCAAGGCCTTGGACCTGGAGTTTCAATCCGCACCCGGCCTCTCGGCCGGGTGATGCTCGGCGAAGTCGCCCAGGCTGTACGCCTTGTAGAGGTTTCAATCCGCACCCGGCCTCTCGGCCGGGTGATGCCCGCCGCGCCGAGGCCGAGGCTGTCCTGATGAAGGTTTCAATCCGCACCCGGCCTCTCGGCCGGGTGATGCAGCATATCCTCAACAGGATACGCCTGAGAGCATGGTTTCAATCCGCACCCGGCCTCTCGGCCGGGTGATGCGCCTTGTCGATTTCGAGCTGCAACGTTGTCATACGGTTTCAATCCGCACCCGGCCTCTCGGCCGGGTGATGCGTTACCTGCAATCGTTCCGCGACAAGTCCCAGCAGTTGTTTCAATCCGCACCCGGCCTCTCGGCCGGGTGATGCCGTTCTTCCCACGGTTCGCCGAGGTTCGTATTCAAGTTTCAATCCGCACCCGGCCTCTCGGCCGGGTGATGCATGGCCAGCAGTCCACCGCTTTCCATGCGCCGTCGTTGTTTCAATCCGCACCCGGCCTCTCGGCCGGGTGATGCCGTCGCCTTGGAGCCGTAGGCCAGCTGGTGGAATCCGTTTCAATCCGCACCCGGCCTCTCGGCCGGGTGATGCGCCTCGGTGGAGTTCAGTGAGGGTGATACCAAGAAGTTTCAATCCGCACCCGGCCTCTCGGCCGGGTGATGCCTCGAGGTCGCCAATGCCCGCCGGGCCGCGCAGGCCGTTTCAATCCGCACCCGGCCTCTCGGCCGGGTGATGCTCGATGCCGCGCCGCTCGAGCTCGCCGCCACCGACAGTTTCAATCCGCACCCGGCCTCTCGGCCGGGTGATGCCAGCAGCGCATCGGCCACAGCCGAAGACAGCGCATGTTTCAATCCGCACCCGGCCTCTCGGCCGGGTGATGCGTGCCGCCAGCCAACGCCAGCACGTGACCGCTGGCGTTTCAATCCGCACCCGGCCTCTCGGCCGGGTGATGCCCGCCGACCAGCGCGCCTACGAGGCCGTGCGCGATGTTTCAATCCGCACCCGGCCTCTCGGCCGGGTGATGCCTGGACGAGTGCTGCGAACTCGGCCCCAACCTCGTGGTTTCAATCCGCACCCGGCCTCTCGGCCGGGTGATGCGCGCCCCAACGGCATGACGATTGACCGTATCAACGTGTTTCAATCCGCACCCGGCCTCTCGGCCGGGTGATGCGTGGATCACAGCCTTCTTCGCTCCTTGGCTCGACAAGTTTCAATCCGCACCCGGCCTCTCGGCCGGGTGATGCTGCCATGAAGGCCGGCCTGCTGGCCCTTGAGGATGTTTCAATCCGCACCCGGCCTCTCGGCCGGGTGATGCATCGAGTGCAGGGCGCGGTAGGTGTTCGACTTGGCGTTTCAATCCGCACCCGGCCTCTCGGCCGGGTGATGCGCTTGAAGCTGCGCAACGGTTTCACCGTGACAGGCGGTTTCAATCCGCACCCGGCCTCTCGGCCGGGTGATGCCCGGATCACCAAGTTTTTCGCACCCTGGCTCGACAAGTTTCAATCCGCACCCGGCCTCTCGGCCGGGTGATGCTGGATCACCAAGTTTTTCGCACCCTGGCTCGACAAGTTTCAATCCGCACCCGGCCTCTCGGCCGGGTGATGCACCATCTACGTGGCGAGCCGCGAGCAGATCATGGGTTTCAATCCGCACCCGGCCTCTCGGCCGGGTGATGCCCACACGCTCTGCCCGGAGCTTTATCCCGTAATGGTGTTTCAATCCGCACCCGGCCTCTCGGCCGGGTGATGCCCTGCCCTTCTCGCGGACCTGTGCGCACCGACCTGGGTTTCAATCCGCACCCGGCCTCTCGGCCGGGTGATGCCCTGCCCTTCTCGCGGACCTGTGCGCACCGACCTGGGTTTCAATCCGCACCCGGCCTCTCGGCCGGGTGATGCCGTCCTCGGCCTCGGCCACCGTCTTGGCCTGGGTGGCGTTTCAATCCGCACCCGGCCTCTCGGCCGGGTGATGCACCATGACGGCCCGCTGGCTGATGGCGCAGAACTTGTTTCAATCCGCACCCGGCCTCTCGGCCGGGTGATGCCTTCCGCCATTGGCAGCTATTACAGCGCGGCGACGCAGTTTCAATCCGCACCCGGCCTCTCGGCCGGGTGATGCCGTAGGTGAGGCCCAGCAGCCGGCCGGACGTGGAAAGTTTCAATCCGCACCCGGCCTCTCGGCCGGGTGATGCCGCGGTACTTCTCAGGGGCGTGGGCCTTGAGCAGGTTTCAATCCGCACCCGGCCTCTCGGCCGGGTGATGCGATAGTGCCAAGCATGGTGCAACCAGCCGGCGCGGTTTCAATCCGCACCCGGCCTCTCGGCCGGGTGATGCCCCAGCAGGGCGCGGCCGTGTGTTTGAAAATCGGTTTCAATCCGCACCCGGCCTCTCGGCCGGGTGATGCAGGTGAATTCACACCCTTGCCAAAGCGAACACGGAGTTTCAATCCGCACCCGGCCTCTCGGCCGGGTGATGCAGGTGCCGAGTGGTCGCGGCCCCATGTCCGCAAAGTTTCAATCCGCACCCGGCCTCTCGGCCGGGTGATGCGCTTCGGGTGCTTCTTGTCGAGCCAAGGAGCGAAGTTTCAATCCGCACCCGGCCTCTCGGCCGGGTGATGCAGGTGCCGAGTGGTCGCGGCCCCATGTCCGCAAAGTTTCAATCCGCACCCGGCCTCTCGGCCGGGTGATGCGTTCCTGGTACTCCCTCAACAAGTCCGGCGCCTTGTTTCAATCCGCACCCGGCCTCTCGGCCGGGTGATGCGCGTCTGTCCGAAGATCGCGCCTTCATCGAGGGTATGAGTTTCAATCCGCACCCGGCCTCTCGGCCGGGTGATGCGGGTGTTGGCGTCAATCGTTTTCATGATGTCGGTCGACGCCTGTTTCAATCCGCACCCGGCCTCTCGGCCGGGTGATGCCCAACGGATTCGCGCCCGACGCACCGAACGAGGGCGTTTCAATCCGCACCCGGCCTCTCGGCCGGGTGATGCCGCAATCCGTGGGGCCATCGTCGCGCCCAAGGGCAAGTTTCAATCCGCACCCGGCCTCTCGGCCGGGTGATGCGCGGATTGCGAGGATCTGCTCTTCGGCAACGTCATGGTTTCAATCCGCACCCGGCCTCTCGGCCGGGTGATGCCCGACGGCATGGAGTGGCTGGTGTTCAGCAAATCGCAGTTTCAATCCGCACCCGGCCTCTCGGCCGGGTGATGCTCGAGAGCCGGGCGCTTGTGGCCCGGCTTGATTGGTTTCAATCCGCACCCGGCCTCTCGGCCGGGTGATGCTATTCGCGGAAATGCTGGCCGGGCGCATCGTGACGGTTTCAATCCGCACCCGGCCTCTCGGCCGGGTGATGCGGGGTGGTTACGCCATCAGCTTGCTCATGTTCGTGGGTTTCAATCCGCACCCGGCCTCTCGGCCGGGTGATGCTTGCCGGATACGCGACGCTCGTTGCTGAGAGGCTGTTTCAATCCGCACCCGGCCTCTCGGCCGGGTGATGCCCGCCGCTATCCGAGGCGGCACGGTGACGCAATCTGTTTCAATCCGCACCCGGCCTCTCGGCCGGGTGATGCTGGCGGCAATGATCCAAAAACCTCGACTGCATCAGGTTTCAATCCGCACCCGGCCTCTCGGCCGGGTGATGCGTTCAACACCAGGCGGATAAACAGTGCGGTTCGAGTTTCAATCCGCACCCGGCCTCTCGGCCGGGTGATGCGACTTACACGGTATCGCAACGGGCATAAGATAACGGTTTCAATCCGCACCCGGCCTCTCGGCCGGGTGATGCGTCCTCTCCCCTCCCGGAAGCACCCAGCCTTCTGGTTTCAATCCGCACCCGGCCTCTCGGCCGGGTGATGCGCGCGCTGGCTGCCCGGTTCGTGGCCTGGTGTCAGGTTTCAATCCGCACCCGGCCTCTCGGCCGGGTGATGCACGGCACCTAGCACCGTGCTCTTGCCGTTGGACCCTGTTTCAATCCGCACCCGGCCTCTCGGCCGGGTGATGCTCGTCCGGCGAATTCACGGTCAAAACGCAGGACCGTTTCAATCCGCACCCGGCCTCTCGGCCGGGTGATGCCATCGTAGAGCAAAGGCCACGGGGGCGGGGGCAGAGTTTCAATCCGCACCCGGCCTCTCGGCCGGGTGATGCCAGAAGGCGGTCTCAGGTCCTTTGCCATCGAGACGTTTCAATCCGCACCCGGCCTCTCGGCCGGGTGATGCTCCACCTAGGCAACTCCATTTGCCCAAAGTGAATTTGTACAGGGAATCGCGAACCCAGGCAAACACCGCAATGATCTGGCATCCAGCCCCCCTGTCTTTGTCCTGATTACCCGTTTTCTCAATGACTTGCAACAATCGCGAGCCCACTCCATGTTTTGCCTTGGCTGGGAGTTCGCGGCTCATACAAGCAACGGTCCATCGAAGTCGACGGATCTGAACATACCAAACTGCTTCACGCGCAAACTGGCCGATTCGGTGATGCGGTAGAAGCGCAGGTTGTCTTGCGCCTCGTCGATCTCGGCGAGCAGTGCGCGTTCGAGCTGTTCCAGCTGCATCTCGTTGACTTGGCATTCGAACACCGATTTCTGCACCCGCTGGCCTGTGCTCTCGCAGACCTTGGCCACGCGCCGCAGGCGCCGACGGCCAGCGGCGGTTTCGGTGGAAACATCGTAGGTGACGACGACCAGCATGGCGGCGCTATTTCGGCAGGTACGGCAGATAGCCGTCCATCTCGCCACGCACGGTGCGCGCCATCAGGCGTGCCTGGACGAAGGGGACGACGCCGATCGGCACCTTGATGCCGAGCAGCGGGTGGGTGATCTCCTCCTGCTTGCGTTCCTGCCAGGCGGTGACGACGGCGCGTCGGCCGCTGTCATTCAGCATCACCGCGCCGCCTTCACGTTCGTCGAAGTCGCGCGGGCCGAGCTGACCGCGGTTGATGAGGGTAAGCGCCAGTCGGTCGGCGAGCACGGCGCGAAATTCCTCTTGCAAATCCAGCGCCAGCGCGGCGCGTCCTGGGCGCACGGCGTGCAGGTAGCCGAGCTGCGGATCGAGGCCGACGGTTTCGAGCGCCGAGCGGCAGTCGTTCATCAGCATGGAATAGAGAAACGACAGCAGCGCGTTGAAGCGATCGAGCGGCGGCCGGCGGGTGCGGCCGTTGAGCGCGAAATGTTCGCGCGCCTGCGGTTTGACGACGAGATTGAGCGCCGCGAAGTAGCCGCGCGCGGCCTCGCCCTCCACGCCGCGCAGGGTATCGAGATCGCGTGTTTGCGCCAGGGCGCGCAGCGATGCGGCAATGTTGTCCGCGGCGCGGGTGAGCTGCGCCTGCTCTGCGGCATCGGCGGCCTCGCGCGCCGCGCGCAGCAGCAGGCCGCGGCTGTTCCTGAGCTTGCCGGCGATGAGGGCGCGGGCAAATTCCAGCGCAAAGGCGCCATCCCCCGCGCTGCGGTGGTGCGCCTGGCGCAGCAGGATGTTGCCGGACACCGGCCCTTCGAGCCGGGCCTTGAAGCGGCCGCTGCCATCCAGCAGCACCACCGATTTGCCCTCGTCCGCCATCCGGTGCATCAGCGCCGGCGACACCAGCACGTTGCCGAAACAGACCAGGCTGCCGAGGTGATGCAGCGGCACCTGCAGGCGCTTTTCGCGTTCCACGTCGATGCGCAGCGTATTGTTCTCCAGGTGCGCGTAGGCGTTGGGCGTCATCACGTAGAGCGTGTTTTGCAGCGTGTACATGCGCGGCTATCCCTGATCGGTGGCGCTGAACAGTTCGGCGCGCAGTTCGGTTTGCACAGTGCGCGCGGCCAATGCCGGCTGGCAGATCTCGATCAGCGAACACTCGCGGCAGCGCGCGTCGTTCACCGGCGGCGGCAGGCGCCCGCTCGCCAGCATCGCGCGGATCGCCGCGGCGGTCTCGACCACCAGCGCCCGCAGCGCCGGGGTGATCTCCACCTCGCGCCGGCGGCGGCTGGAGGCGTGGTAGATGGCGCCGTGCGTCACCGGCCGGCCGAGCATTTCTTCAAGGCACAGAGCCTGGGCGGCGAGTTGTACGTCGTCGTGGCGCTTCTGGCGCCGCCGGCCGTGCTTGAACTCGACCGGGAAGATGCGCCCGTCCGGGTGGAACTCCACCAGATCGGCCTTGCCGATCAACCCCAGCCTGTCCGACCACAGCGGCAACGCGCGCTCGACTTTCACGCCGGCCTGCATCTCGTAGCCCGGCGTGTCCACCAGCCGATGCACGGCGTTGCCACGCGCGGTGTGGAGGTTGTCAGCGAATGCCTGTTCGAGGTGGATCAGCCCGCACTGGCGCGGGCAGTAGCACCAGTGCTGGAGAGCGGAGAGAGGAATGGGGTCTCGGTCGGTCATGGCGGCGCTGCTAAGATGGCCCTGTAATCACACCATTGCGGAGGTCTTTCATGACCACCACCTTGAAAGAAATTGAAGCCCAGGCCATGGCGCTGTCTGCTCGGGAGCGCGGCGAACTGGCGCGCCGGCTGATTGCCAGCCTGGATGGCGAACCCGAGGGCAGCCCGGAGGAAATCGCCAAGGCATGGGATGAGGAAATCGCCCGCCGCGTGGCGGACATGGAAGCTGGGCGAACCCAGTGGATTCCCGCCGAGCAGGTTTTTGCAGAAATCGATGCGCTGATTGCCACGCACCGTAAGTGAAGCCGATATTCGCACCAGCGGCTCGCAAGGAGTTTGCGGAAGCTGTGCGCTGGTATGCGGTGGAGGCCGGCCCGCTTCACGCCACGGACTTCAGAAACGAGGTCCATCGCACCTTGTCCCTTCTGAGCGATCATCCTGCGATGGGGACGCCTGCCGGCAGCAATACCCGGCGGATGGCGATTCACCGGTATCCCTATTTCATCGTCTACCGTGTTCATGCCGGCCGGCTGCATGTATTGGCCCTGGCGCATCATAGCCGCCGGCCCGGCTATTGGGCCGGGCGACGCTAAAGCCGCATTTCCCCCTCAGCACGGCCGGATCAGGCTGACGCCGTTCGGCAGATCGTCCGCCGCAACGCTCACCGCATAATCGGCAAACGCGCGCGGCACTTCCACCCCCGCCTTGCGTTGCACCTTCACCCGCTCGAACAGCGCGTGCGCGGGCGCATTGCCAAGCTCGGAATCGTGCTGGAACACGTACAGCCCGCGGGTGGTCATCTCGCCGCGCGCGGCGGAGCGGTCGTGCTCGAACATCTGGCCGAGCGCCTGCCAGAACAGCGCGAGGTCATCCTCGGAAAAGCCGGTCTGCTTGGCGAGAAAAGCCGACACGAAGCCATGCGCCCGGTACAGGCCGTAGGGCACGGTGTGCTTGCGGCCCATGGTGCGGTTGTCGCCTTCCTGTTTTTCCGCTTCCGCCTCGGTGGCGACCGCCATGCGGGTGATGGAGTGTTCAGACGCGACGATGGGATCGATCGAGCGCGCGAAGGTGAGCTGGATCGGCCCGCGCACCTGCCCGCAGTTGATGCCGGTGGACATCACAGCGCCGAAAGTGCGCACGTCGAAGAAATTGCGGCACATCCAGGCCCGTGCCTGATCGACTGCATCGCCGCCCTTGCGCTTTTTGTCGTCACCGGCGAGCAGGTCTTCGCGGCCGATGCCGAGGTAGGCGCGCTTGTGCTGGTTGTTGAGGATGGCCTTTTCCTTCACGTAAATCTCATACGGCGGTTGCTCGCCTTTCACCAGGCCGACGAAATTGCGCACCTTGCGCTTGAGCGCCACGTCGGTCACCAGGCCATGGCCGGTTTCGGCATCGAGGCGCGGCAGGTTGCCGGCGTCGGGGTCGCCGTTGGGGTTGCCGTCCTTCACGTCGAACAGCAGGACGAAGTCATAACGGTGGGCAAGGCTCATACGGGTTCTCCCTGGGTGGATTCGGTTTCGGTGGCTTCGGCGGCGCGTCTGGTGAAAAAGGCCTGGCGCTGGTGGTAGTAGCCGAGCGCGAAGCGGCCCTGGTCAGGCAGGTTCAGATGGCGCGGAAAGTCTTCGACGCCCGCCATGATCTCGCCGATCAGCTTTTCCATCTGCGTCGCCCGGCCGGGATTGAGCTTGCCGAGGTGATGGTTCTTGAGCCGCAGCAGCGTCGTGAACACCGCCACCGGCGTGGCAGAAGCCGCGCCGTAGTAGCGGTCTCGGATGGTGGCGTTGAGGCCGGGGCTAGCCTCTTCCTGGATTTTTTCGAGCACGGCGAACAGCCGGCCGAGGCGGTAGGCGGCGCTTTGATGGTCGGGATCGAGCATGGGCGGGAACTCCTCCTGGGGTAAATGGCGGCGACGGGCGTCGCGGTTGAGCCAGCCCTTGATGGCGGCGGCGCGCGGATAACTCACCTGCTGCTCGGCGCGGCAGCGCTGCACGGCGGCGTTGAGCAGGGTGGCGGGATAGGGCAGCGCTTCGAGGATGGCGCGCATCACCTCGCCGCCGAGATTGGGCGGGATGTTGTCGGCCTTGCCCTGCACTGCGGTGGCGGCAAGCAGACGAAACAGCGACAGATGCTCCGGGTCGCGCGGCGAGCGCGCCACGGCGATGTCGTCGAAGTGCCGTTTGATGCGCCGGGCCAGCTCGATGGCCGGTGCGGTCTCCCAGAAGCGCACGGCGATGCGCGCCGCGTTGGGCGCCAGGCCCAATACATAAAAGCGCGTGTCGTCGCCGCCCAGGGCAAAACGCCCGGTCTCGACGGCGCGGTAGAGCGCGCGCAGCGCGTCGGTGCCGCGGTCGGGGTCGTCCTTGGGCGACTCGCCGAACAGGTCCGCGAGCGCGCCTTCGAGTTCGTGCGGCGCCTCGGCCCAGAACACCGTCGAGGCGTCGCCCACCTGGATGCGCTGGCGCGAGCCCTTCGCGAGGAGGTGATTGAGCGCGGTGGTGTAGGCGAACGAAGCGCGCAAGCTGATTGGAGCATTTTCACCATTGCGATTGCGCTTTCCGTAGGACTCGAACGCACGGGCGTTGAAGGACACGATGTTGCAGCCCGCCTGCTGACCGCCCCACACACCCTTAATGACCGATTCGTTCGGCGCTAAACGCACGCCGATTTCGCCGGTAACCAAACAGTTGCCTTGCAATGCGCCGTCCGAGCTCGATGAGGGCAGCATTCCTTCGTAGGCATGACGTACAGCGGGGCGCATGTGGACGTATTCCACATCTCCGACCAAACGAAAAACCAGTACGGGGTCACGTTTTTCGAAATCTTCCTTGACGTGAAAGCGTTCGCTCAGAGCACTTACCGATTCCGGGTTACTTTGGAGATTCAGACAGAACGTGCGCACCGCTTCGACGCCTAAATCATTCACGCCAGCAAACCACGTGGTCAGTGCATCCAAAAAACTGGCTAATTTGACTTTTCCCTTGTTACCAGTCCCAAACACAAAACTGGCGTTATCCCAGAGCAGGTTGGCGTCCTTGCCGCTGTTGGTGTGCTTCATGGCTTGTTTGCCGATGGCTGTCACCAAAGTCTCGCTCGGGACGGTCCGGCCATTTTGCCGCTCACCGATGGGTTCCAAACCCACGCACTGTCCTTGTTCGTCGAGAACAATCATGTAATCGACACCTCGGCGAACCCAACCCTCACGAGGCAGGTTTTCCGCTCGCTCGTAGTAGCGACCAAGCGCTTGCAAAATCATGCGCGCACCTCCACGCCATCGAAGTCCGGCACCGCCACCACGCCATCCGTCATCTGCGCGCGGAAAAAGCGCGGCGCCGGATCGGCCCGGTTGGCGAAGTCCAGGCTGTGCAACATGAAGCCCAGATCGCGCGTCTCGGCGATGGGCGCGGGTTCGGCAGCCGGGTCCGGCACCAACCGGAACGCGGCCGCGAACTCCCGGCAGCCGAGATAGGGCTGGTTCACGCACTGGCCCCGGCTGGCGCGGCGCTCGAACATCTCGCGGTACTTCACCAGCGTCTCGCCGGGCGGCGCGTTCGGCTGCAAGCAGAGTTCGGCGTGCAGGCGATAGGCTACGTCGCGCAGAAAGAGGCCGGCGCGCTGCTGGCGCTCGTCCTCGATGTAGAGCCCGAGATCGCCGCTGCCGGCGCGCATGGCGGTCTCGACGTTGCGCGTGGAGACCACGCCCGCCACCTCGTTGCGGCGCAGGTTGATCCAGCGGATGGGCGCCAGCACCTCGATGCGCCGCACGCGCCAGCGGATGGCTGGTTTCCACAGGATGGCCTCGAACACGGCACGCGCCGCGGACGGTGTGATCAGGTCGTAGCTCACGCGCTCGACCTTCATCTCGGGGCGGGTGAAGCAGGCGAAATCGCCGCTGACTTCGAGACAATGGGTATTCATGGCTCCCTTCCTTTCAAGCGGCCAGCACGCGGACGTGACCCGCCCGCCCGTAATCGATGATTTTTCGATCGGCAGTCACCAGCGTGAGGCCCGCCACACGCGTCTCGGCAATCAGAAAACGATCGGCTGGGTCGGCGTGCGGACTGCCGGGAAGCAGGGTGCTTTCAATCGCGACTTCAGCGGACAGCATGCGCAGGCGTAGTCCGGGCAGCGCAGTTCCCAGTTCGACCCACTCCTGAAAAGGCGCCGAGAGCACGATACGGTTCTTGGCCAACAACAGGCCGATTTCCCAGACGCTGATTACGCTCACATGCAGTCGCCGCTGTGCGCGCGCCTGGTTTATTTGCATTACGGTGTCGGCCGACAGGTTTTCCGCACCTTCGGCATACCAGAGCCAGATATGCGTATCGAGCAGCAGGGCGCTCATGGCGAGGATTTCCCCGGCCGTATCAGTGGTCGATACAGCTCGTCTTCCTCTCCGGTCTCGGCCGCCCAAGGCTCATGGGGCACTTCGATGATGTCGCCCAGAATGGTGACGGTGCCGCGCAGGTAACCGAACATCGACTCCTCGGTCTCATCCTCGATCGGCACCAGCTTGGCCACCGGCTTGCCACGCTTGGTGATGACCAGCGGCTCGTGCGTGGCAGCAACTTCATCCAGCAGCTTCAGGCACTTGGCCTTGAATTCGGCAGCGTTGATTTCCATGGGCGACACCTCATGACCAGTTGTAGTGGTCATAATAGGCTTGCAATCGCTGTTACACAATCAACCCCTCGGGCGGCACCGGGCTGGCCGGATCAATCCGCAGCCCCAGCGTCGCGTCGTAGGCGACATCACTCACCTGCACCAACAAGCCCGGCAGCAACTCCGCGATGTCGCCCTGCGCCAGCAGGCGCTGGGCGTCGCGCTGATGGATGCTCACGGTGTAGCGCTGCAAGGCGCGCAGCAACCCACGTTTGGGACCATCGCGGCGCAGTTGCGCGAGGCGCTGATCGACCGTGGCGTCCTGCCTGTCCGGGCCGCGATAAAGGACGATCACGCTCGCCTGGTCCGCGTCGTCGATCAGGCGGAACTTGTCGGCCGCGGTGCGGAAGTTCACCCTCAGGGTGTCGGCGTCGCGAGTGAGCAACCTCTCGATGCCGTGCTTGTCGAGATCGCACTGGTAATAGAGCTGGCGGAAGTAGCGCTCGAACAGCGCGCGGTCGAGCGGGTCGCCGGCATGGCCGTGCAGCACGCTGCGGCAGGCGCCCTCGCCCTTGGCGAGCAGGCCCGGCGGCGCGGCGTCGGGCGGCACGAACACCACCACCTCGCCCAAGTCCGGCAGGCGGCCTTCGCGGTTGCAGCGCCCGGCGGCCTGGGCGATGGAATCGAGCCCGGCGAGCGCCCGGTAGATCACCGGAAAGTCAAGGTCGACGCCGGCCTCGACGAGCTGGGTGCTGACCACGCGCGTCGGTTCGCCGGCCTTGAGACGTTCTTTGATTGCACCGATGACATCGGCCCGGTGCGCGCCGCACATCAACGCCGACAGGTGCAGCGTGCCTTTGGGCAGCAGCGCGTGCAGCGCCGCGGCGTGACGGCGGGTGTTGACGATGGCGAGCACGCTTTCGTGCGCGGCAAGCTCGGCGGCCAGATCCTCCCAAGCCATGCGTTGTTGCCAGTCGGCCGGCAGGCGCACGCGCACGCGCCGCAGGTCCCGATACAGCTCGTCCGGGGTTTCGACATGGGGGCCGCCCTGCATCAGTTCGCGCACCTCGTCGAGCCCGGCGATGCTCTTCTGCGGGTCGAAATATTCCTGCCGCGCCAGCGCCGGCTGGGTGGCGGTGCTGAGCACCACGGTCACGCCGTAATGGCGGGCGAGCAGGTTCAGCACGCCAATGATCGGCTTCAGGAATTCGGGCGGCAGTAGTTGGGCTTCGTCGAGCACCACCACGCTGTTCACGATGTTGTGCAGCTTGCGGCAACGGCTGGTGCGCGCCGCGAACAGCGACTCGAAGAACTGCACGCTGGTAGTGACGACGATGGGCGCGTCCCAGTTCTCACAGGCGAGGCGGCTGCGCAGGCTCTCGCGGCCGGGGTCGGATTCGGCGTTGCTGTGGTGCTCGACGACCGCCGCGCCGAAGATGCCGCGGAACACGTCCGCGGTCTGCTCGATGATGCTGGTGTAGGGGATCACGTAGATGACCCGCCGCTGGCCGTGCGCGAGGGCGTGGTCGAGCGCGAAGGCTAGGGAGGCCAGCGTCTTGCCGCCGCCGGTTGGCACGGTGAGCGAGAAGTGGCCGGGCTTTTCCGCCGACTTGGCGCGGCACTGGGCGAGGATGCGCGCGCGCAGGCGGTTGACCGGCGTGTCCGGCGCCGCCGCCGCGAGCCCGGCCATGTGGGCATCGAACGCCCCGCGCAGCGTCGCCAAATTCGGCCAGGCCCCGCGCGCGGCAGCTTTGCCTTCATCCATGAAAGCTTCGGTGTCGAGAAAATCGGCGTCCACCAGCGCCGAGAACAGCATGCGCAGCCACAGCGCAAAGCCGGCAGTGCCTCCAGGAACCGGATGTCGGCCCGGTACGAAGTCGCCGTGGTCCAGAATCTCGGGCGGTGCGGCAGCGAGCGCCTCGGCCAGTTCCGTGCGGCTGGCCTCGGAATCCAAGCGCGTTTGCAGGTCGTTCGTATTTGGTCCGACTCGATCGCAGTGCCAGTCATACAGCCCGGCGTGGTGACTGGCGATCAGATAGGCCAGCACGCGGCCCGTGGTGCCGAAACGCTCGCAGGCCAGCAAGGCGCCTGCGGTGGAGTGCGACACCCGCCCGGCGCCGCCCTCGATGTGCGCGTTCTCGGCTTCAGCCCCGGTGGCCGCGCGCAGGTAGCGCTGAAACGCCGGGCGGTATTTGCCGAGGTCGTGCCACAGGCCGGCGAGATGTGCCCAGTCCCTGCCGCCGAAAGGGTCGGAATGAGCCGCGGCCAGTTCGGCTACGGCTTGCAGATGCTGGTCAAGCCGATGCCAACCCGGCGCCGGCGAGGACAGGCTGTGCGCCCAGGCTTGATGTGCCGACTGCTCGCTCATGCGGTGTGAAGGGTTGCGCTCACTGCATCGACTCCCGATGGTGTTGGTTCGATTCAGCGACTGTACTCCCGCAGCCCGATTCATGCCGAATGGCTTGCGAGGCCGGCGCTCGAGGGTGACATTCAATGGCCCGCGCTGATGACGGCCTCGAAGGCGAGCGCGGCGGGGCTGACGGGACGGTGCGGCAGTCGCATGCGGTAGAGCTGGCGCTGGAAGGAGTCGGCGCCGGGGCGGAGTTGGCGGACGCGGCCGAGCGTGAGCTGGTCGCGGGCGCAGACTTGCGGGACGAGGCCGAGGCCGAGGCCGGCCGCGACGGTCTGCACGATGGCTTCGTTGCTGCCGACTTCGATGGTGCGCGGCGGCGCGAGACCCAGTTTGGCCAGCAGCTCGTCGGTGGCTTCGCGGCTGCCCGAGCCGCGCTCGCGCACGATCCAGACCAGGTCTGCCAGCGCGCTCGGGATGACGTCGGCAAGCCCCGGCGAGCCGGCCTGGCGCGGCGCAACGATGATCATTTCTTCGCTGCGCCACGGCCGGATGTCGAAGCGCGGATCGGCGACCGGGCCGCCTTCGACCAGTGCGACATCGATCCGGCAATCGAGCAGAAGCTCGGTTATGTGCTGCGTGTTGGCGCTGATCAGACGCAGCTCGATGTCCGGATGCTGCCGATGGAAGGCGACCAGACAGGGGGGCAGCCAGTAGGTGGCGATGGTGGTACTGGCACCGACGGTGACCTGGCCGCGCGCCAGCATGGCGTAGGCAGCGACCGCGTCCCGGGCTTCGCGTTCCAGCGCGAAGATGCTGCGACCATAGTCGTACAGGCGTTGCCCGGGTTCGTTCACGCGGAAGCTGCGCCCCTGCCGGTCGAGCAGGACGGTGCCGAGCTGGGCTTCCAGCTCGCGCACGGCCTTCGAGGCCGCCGGCTGGCTGATGTCCAGCGTCTCGGCGGCGCGCGAAAAACTACGGTGTTCGACGACCGCCGCAAACACCCGCAACAGATTCAGGTTCATCCATAACCCCAGGTAATGCTTTTGTAACTTGGATGATATGGCCGAATGGTGTCGGCCGGGTTAAGCTCCCGGGTCGCGTCGCCGATGCGCTCGCCGAGCCGATCGTGACGGCAGGACGTGGAACAAATGCTGTGTTGCACAATCCATGAGTTTGCGCGCCGTCGGCGCGCGGGATATTTGAGCGCTGTTTATTGGTTGATCACCGGTACATCTGCATCGGCGGATCGGAATTTGTGGAGCTAAAGAAAACAAGATGGGCATCAAGGCAACGGCAACCGAACGGGTTCTGGATGTGCATCACTGGAACGAAGGCCTGTTCAGCTTCCGGACGACGCGCGATCCGTCGCTGCGCTTCAAGAATGGGCATTTCATCATGATCGGGCTGCCGGTCGAGGGCAAGCCGCTGATGCGGGCCTACAGCATCGCCAGCGCCAATTACGAGGACCATCTGGAATTCCTGAGCATCAAGGTGCAGGACGGGCCGCTCACCTCGCGCCTGCAACATCTCCAGCCGGGAGATTCGGTACTGATCGGCAGCAAGCCGGTGGGCACGCTGGTGCTCGACGACCTGAACGATGGACGCAACCTCTACCTGCTCGCCACCGGCACCGGTCTGGCACCGTTCATGAGCATCATCAAGGACCCGGACGCGTATGAGCGCTTCGAGCATGTGGTGCTGATCCACGGCGTGCGCCAGGTCAGCGATCTGGCCTACGCGGACTACATCGAGCGCGAGCTGCCACAGGACGAATTCATCGGTGAGTATGCGCGGGACAAGCTGCGCTACTACCCGACCGTCACGCGCGAGCCGTTTCGGCACATGGGCCGGCTGACCGAGCTGATCGATTCCGGCAAGGTGTTCGCCGATCTCGGGCTGCCACCGCTCGATGCCCACGTCGACCGCGCCATGGTCTGCGGCAGCCCGAGCATGCTCAAGGACTGTTGCATGCTGCTGGACCGACACGGATTCAAGATCAGCCCGCGCCAGGGCGTGCGCGGCGATTACGTGATCGAGCGCGCCTTCGTCGAGAAGTAGCACGTATTCGACCCGTGCCACCACGCCCCACGTGGGGCGTCGGCGTGAAGGGCGAGCTCACGGCGCGCATGCCGTGGTGGCTCGCCCATACGCCTATACAATCGGGTGCTCCCCCTACCGGAGTTCTCGTATGAACGCTCCAACCCTGAACCCTGGCCTGGCCCGACCCCAACGTCTGCGTATCGGCGACATCGAAGTGACGAAGGTGATCGACACCGTCGAGGCGTTCAGCCCCAAGGCGTTGTATGTCGGCAAGGATCGCGCACATTTCGACCCGCACCTCGATTGGCTACAGCCACATTTCGTCGACGCCGAACGGCGCATGCTGCTCAGCATCCACAGCTTTGTCGTCCGCACGCGCCATCACACCGTGCTGATCGACACCTGCATAGGCAATCACAAGCGCGGCGCCGGCTTTCCGCAGTGGAATGACCGGAACGGTGGTTACCTCGACGCACTGGCCACGGCCGGCTTCCTGCCGAAGGCGATCGACTACGTGTTCTGCACCCATATGCATATGGACCATACCGGCTGGAACACGCGTCTGCTCGACGGGCGCTGGGTGCCGACCTTCCCGCGCGCCAAGTATCTGTTCAGCCGCCGCGAATGGGCCGCCTGGCAGCACAGCGATGACCCGCACAGCGGCCCGGTGCTCGAGCAGAACATCCTGCCGATCATCGAGGCGGGCCAGGTCGAATGGGTGGACGACTCCTTCCAGATCGACGATCAGCTCTGGCTGGTGCCTACGCCGGGCCACACGCCGGGGCATTGCAGTGTCGCGCTGGGGGCCGCCGGCAAACCGCTGGCCTTCATCACCGGCGACATGATGATCCACCCGGTGCAGATCGCAGAGCCGGACTGGCAACAACACGGGGACAGTGACAAGCCGCTGGCGGTGGCCACGCGCACGCGCTTCGTCGATGACTGCTGCGACCGGGACGTGCTCGTTCTGGGTACCCATTTCAACACCCCGACCGCGGTCCATATCGTCGCCAGACACGGTCGTAGATATGCGCAGATTCGGCCACAGGAGCATATGTGAGCGCTTATTTACATGGTTGCCCCGGGTGGCATTCACGAATCCGGCGGCACCTGTCTGCGAGCGCGCGCGGGATGGTGGCCGCCGGCATCCTGCTGCTTGCTGCCGCGTTCGTGTCGGCCCCGGCCCACGCCCAATCCTGGCCGGGCAGGCCGCTGCGCTTCATCGTGCCGGCGCCGCCGGGCAGCTCCGTCGATCTCGTCGCGCGCGTGATCGGAGACAAACTCAAGGAGCACTGGTCGCAGGGCGTCGTGGTCGAAAACCGGGCCGGGGCGGGCGGCACGATCGCGGCGGGGATCGTGGCCAAGGCGACCGACGGTCATACATTTCTTGTCGGTTTCAATGGCCCGCTGACCGTAGCGCCGGCGATGTTTCCCGCGCTGGGCTACGATCCGGCGCGCGACCTGCTGCCGGTGGTGCTGGCGGTGACCCAGCCCAATGTGCTGGCGGTGCGCGCCGACCTCAAAGTGGACGGGCTCAAGGCGCTGATCGATTTGGCCAAGGCCCGGCCCGGGCGCCTGAACTACGCATCGGTCGGCAATGGCTCGCTGTCGCATCTGGCCATGGAGCTGCTGAAGATGCAGGCCGGCGTCTATGTCGTGCACATCCCCTACAGCGGTGGCCCTCCCGCAGTGCAGGCGCTCGCCAGCGGCGAGGTGGACGCCTTGTTTACCGCGCTGTCCAATCTGCAACCGCTGGTGCGCGCCGGCAAGGCGCGGCTGATCGCGGTGTCGAATGCGCGCCGCAGTATCGTGGCGCCCGAAGTGGCGACCGTTGCCGAGCAGGGTTTTCCGGGCTTCGACGCCACCACATGGAACGGCTTCATGGCACCAGCCGGCACGCCCGCGCCGGTGATTGCCGAACTGAATCAGGCCATCAACCGCGTGCTGGCGGACGCGGAGATCAGAAATCGGCTGTTGGCGAGCGGCGCCGAGCCCGCCGGCGGTACGCCGGATCAATTCGCCACGCTGCTGCGCGCCGAGCGTGCGCGCTGGGCAGAGGTGATCCGGCGCTCCGGCATCAAGGCGGATTGAGACGACCGAATGGTCGGGTCCAGCGCGGTCCGGACGCCGGTCACGCCGAATCGAGCTGCGCCAACAGCGCTTCGAGAAAGGCCGCGCCCAGCCGCTTGCTGCGCGCTGCACTCCAGCCGTATTGCCCGTCGGGCAGATCGGCATTGTCCTTGAAGGGCATTTCCAGCGTCAGTGCGACACAGCCGAATTGCCGGCCGACCCATTTCGAGGCGAGCGTGTAGAGCTCGTCGCTGAAGCGGTCCGGCGCGTAGCCGTGACGCGTCTGGAAGTCCGGGCTGGCGGCCCGGAAACGATCGAGGAAGGCATGTTCGGCCGCCCGCAGCAGGGCCGGGCGATCGGGCAGCATCGTACAGCCGTCGGCAAAGACGTAGGGCAGTGTTTCGTCGCCGTGCACATCCAGGAAGAAGTGCACACCGCTTGCCGCCATCGCGGCGCGCACCGCGGCGACCTCCGGGCTGCGCGCGCGATCCGGCGCGAGCCACTCGCGATTGAGATTGGCGCCGGCAGCGTTGGTGCGCAGATTGCCGCGTACCGATCCGTCCGGGTTCATGTTCGGCACGATGTGCAAGGTGGCGGCCGTGCGCAGCCGGCGTGCGACCGGGTCGGCGCCATCGAGCAGGCGCTCGAGCAGTCCTTCGATGAACCATTCGGCCATGGTTTCGCCCGGGTGCTGGCGCGCGATCAGCCAGACCTGCTGGCGATTGTCGTGGCTTGCGCCGACGACGATTGCGTTCAGGTCGCGACCCTCGACGGTCGAACCGAGGTCGGTGACGCGTGCCCACGGTGAAGCATCGGCCCAGCCCAGCAGATCGAGGTGTCGCTCCCAGGAATAAGGCTCGAAGTAGGCGAGGTAGACACTGTCCTGCGCGGGCGTGAAGCTGATCGTCAGCGTCTGACCATCGTAGTCGGTCTGCGGGATGCGGAACCAGGTCTTGCGATCGTAGGAGGCCAGCGCCCGGTAATCACGCCAACCCTCGGCATAGGTGCATTCACCGGCGTTGTCGACGACAATCCGGCAGTTCCGGCCGTCGCCACCTTGCATGCGGAAGTAAAACCATTGGCGAAATTCGGCGTGCGAATCGCGCCGGATGCGGACGCGTACGGCTTCCGCATGCGTGGCCTCGACCACGTCGATTGCGCCGCTGTCGAAATGGCTGCTGATCCTTATGCTCATCGAATTGCACGCTGCCTGACTGTGATGCCGGCCAGTATAGACGAGCCCGATTGGCGCGATCCCGGCGAGGCCGCGGCATCGGCCCGTGCGGTCCCCGCGAGCTTCGATATTTTTTGCCGGGTGATCGACAACCTCGGTGACATCGGTGTGTGTTTCCGGCTCGCCCGCCAGCTCGTCGCCGAGCACGCCGCGCAGGTGCGTCTGTGGCTCGACGCCCCCGAGGCGCTGGCGCGCATCGAGCCCGCCTACGTGCCGGGCGAGCCCTCGGCGCTTGTCCGCGGCGTAAGGGTGCGGCACTGGCCGCGCGACCCGTTCACCGAGCCGCTGGCGGAGGTGCTGATCGAGGCCTTCGGCTCGGGCCTTCCGGACCCGGTGCTCGAGGTACTGGAGCGCGCGCCATGGCAAGGGTCGGCGCCGCCTCCGACCTGGATCGTGTTCGAGTACCTGAGCGCCGAGACCTGGGTCGAGACCTGTCACCGGCTGCCGTCGCCGCCGGTGCGTGGCGCGCTGCCGCGCTACTACTTTTTTCCGGGCTGGACCGACCGCACCGGCGGCCTCCTGCGGGAGGCGGATCTGTTCGCGCGGCGCGACGCGGCGCGCATGCGCGGGCAGGCCGAGTTCCTTGAAGAATTCGGGCTGCGGCCGCCGGAACCGGGGCAACTGACCATCTCGCTGTTCTGTTACCAGCCCGCCGAGGGGGCCCTGGCTGCCTGGGCGCAGGGTAAGGCGCGGCTGCGCTGTCTGGTGCCGGAGGGGGTCGCACGGGCCGCACTGGCGCGGCATGTCGGTGCCGACCGGCTCGCCGTCGGCCACGAGGTGCGCTGGGGCGCGCTCGATATCGTCACCATGCCCTTCCTGCCGCAGGATGACTATGACCGGCTGCTGTGGGCCTGTGACCTGAATTTCGTGCGCGGCGAAGATTCACTGGTGCGTGCGCTGTGGGCCGCGCGGCCGTTCATCTGGCAGATCTACCCTCAGGCCGACGGCGCGCACGCGGCCAAGCTGCGGGCCTTTCTCGCGCGCTATGGCGAGGGCATCGACGCGGCGTACGCAGCGGTCCTGAACGAATGCACGCTGGCCTGGAACGGCCTGGGTACAGCCGGAGATTTTGCCGCTTGCTGGGCGCGCCTCACCGCCTGCCTGCCCGAGCTGGCCGGCGCGGCTGCCAGGCGAACCGAGGCATTGGCCAGCCAGACCGATCTCGCGACGCAGCTCACGCGCTTTTGCGCATCGCTTCGCACCCACCGGACGGACGGTGCTTGACATCGGTCTCGACCTATGGCGAAGTTGCGCAAAAGGTCGCGTTGCAGCGACCGCTGGCGCGTAAGTTGGGAGGCTATGCGTCGACTGAGTCCGCCCGCCATCGAGGTGGGGCATTGTTCACATGGATTTGATCGAGGAGGCTCCCGATGCGCACGCTAGTTCCGTTCGTCAAACTGTCCGTCGTGGCGGCGGCCGCCGCTCCCTTTGCAGCTCAGGCGGCCTTGCACGACTTTACCCTGTTCATGGACCAGGCCGGGGAGATCGCCGCTTCGTCCGACCCGGTGGTAGCGGGCAAGCGCGCCCCCGTCACCGGCCCGTCCGCGGCATTCGGAGCCGGTGTCTTCCGGTACGACGACGTCAGCAATCTCTTCACGCTGATGTCGATGTCCGGCACGGGACTGATGGGCGCAATCACCGCACAGCACATTCATGTCGGAGCAGCGGGTGTGTCCGGCGCCGTGGTGCTGGGTCTGCCGGCACCGATTTTTTCCGCCAGCGGCTCGTTCTCCTACTTCGCCAGCCCGCTCGGACCGTTTCCCGAAATGCATGAGATGGCACTGCTGTCCGGCATGACCTAGGTCAATATCCATACCACCTTCGACGGAGTGGGCGAGATCCGTGGCCAGTTGACCCCGGTCGTGGTGGTGCCGGAGCCGGGGAGCTGGGCGCTGATGCTCGGCGGCCTGGGACTGATGGGCTTCGTGGGCGGTCGGCGTCTTCGGCGACGCTGAAACGACCCGCTTGTTACGACCCCTGCATATATCTCCGCAAGGGTCGTTTGACCGCCGGCGTTCCCTGTCACGCCGGCGCGAGCGCCAGGCACGAAGCGGGAGCCGGTCTGGCCGGTTTCGGCCTGTTTGCGTTCCGACCGTTCGCGTTCCGATCGATGATCGCTCAAGTTCCGTATTGCCCCGCCGAAGATTTGGGCCAAGCGCACTCAGATCCGACAGGGAGATCATCTTGGGCCGCAACACTTCCACATATGGCATCAGCCGTGTCGACAATGCCGCGAGCCGCACGCATGGCTGGCTGGTGACGATCCAGCGGCGCGGCGTGATCCACCGCAAACACTTCAGCGATGGCGTCTTCGGCGGCAAGCAGAAGGCATTCGTGGCCGCACGTCAATTTCGTGACGACCTGATCGCGCGCTTCCCGCCGTTTTCCCTGCGCGAATACTCGAACATCGTCAAGAGCAACAACCGCTCGGGCGTCGTCGGCGTATGCCGCTATTGCGCCTCCGAAACCACCAACCTGCCGAAGGAGAAGCAGCGCTGGTTCTGGGTGGCGTCCTGGCCTCTGCCGAACGGCAAACGCAAACGGGTCAAGTTTTCGATCAACAAGTATGGCGAGGACGGCGCGTTCAAGCTGGCGTTGAAAGCCCGACAGGACGCGCTGAAGCGGCTTGATGGTTCCTTCGATCCGGGCGCCGCGCGCCGCGGGCGCACACGTGGGCCGCGCGCACACGGCCCGTCCGAAACCATGGCGGCGATGGCCTAGACGCTCGCGCTCAGGCAGCGCTGCCGTCACCCCATTCGCGGCCGACCAGGGCAGCCAGCGCAGCGATCCATTCATGCCTGTCGTTCAGGCAAGGGACGCGGTGGAATTCTGCGCCGCCGGCCGCCAGGAAGGCCTGCCTGCACTCCAGATCCAGCTCCTCCAGCGTCTCGACACAATCCGAGACGAAGCCCGGGCACACGACATCGAGGCGCCGGACACCCTGTCCGGCGAGCGCGCGCGCGACCTCGATCGTGGCCGGCCCCAACCAACGCGCCTTTCCGAACCGCGACTGATAGCCCAGCACGAACTGCTCGGTCCGCAATTGCAGGGCTTCGGCAAGCCGCGACGTGGTGCGCTCGCACTCGCGCGCGTAGGCATCGCCAAGCTCGATCGCCCGAACCGGCACACCGTGGAAGCTGATGAGCAGGCGCTCGCCACGCCCGTGCCGAGCCCAGTGTTCGCGCACGCTGTGAGCAAGCGCCTCGACATATTCCGGCGCATCGGCGAAGCCGCGAAGCAGACGCAGATCGGGCTGGTCGCGCCAGCGGAGCATGTGCCGGGCGACGACATCGAACACGGCGCCGGTGGTGCTGCCCGCATATTGCGGATAGAGCGGCAGGATCAACAGACGCCTGCAGCCCTCGGCATGCAGACGACCGAGCAGCCGTTCCAGCTGCGGTTCGCCGTAGCGCATGGCCCATTCGACACGGACACCTTCGCGGCCGAGTGTCGCCAGGCGCATGCGCAACAGTTCGGCCTGGCGCGCGGTGTAGACCGCGAGCGGAGAGCCTTCGGGCAGCCAGATCTGCGCATATTTTTCCGCGGACCGGCGCGGGCGCGTACGCAGCACGATGCCACGCAGGATCGGCTGCCAGACGAGCGCGGGCAGTTCGACGACGCGGTGGTCGGACAGGAACTCGGCGAGAAACCGCCGCACCGCAGAAGCCGTGGGCGCAGTCGGCGTGCCCAGATTGACGAGCACCACCACGGGCGCAGCCGGCTCGATGACCATGGCCCGCCTCCTTCAGTGACGAGATGACAGGGCGCTGGAAAGCAGGCGCGCGGTGATATCCACGATCGGGATCACGCGCGAATAGGCCATGCGGGTCGGCCCGATGACGCCGACCGTGCCGACGACCTGGCCCTCGACATCGAAGGGAGCCGCGACCACACTGCATTCGTCCAGCGGTGCCAGGCCGGATTCCTGGCCGATGAAGATCTGCACGCCCTCGGCGCGGCTGGCGAGGTCCAGCAACCAGATCAGGCTGCTGCGCTGATCGAACAGCCCGAACAGTTCGCGCAAGCGATCCAGATTGGAGGACAGGTCGTCGACTTCGAGCAGGTGGCGTTCGCCGGACACGACGTACTGTGTGGTCGTGTCCTGCATGACCTCCGAGCCGGCCTCGACTGCGGCGGTCATGAGCGCGATCATGTCGGCGCGCAACTGCTTCACTTCGTCCTTGAGGCGCGCCTGGATGTCCTCCAGCGTGCGCCCCGCAAAATGTTCGTTGAACAGGTTCGTCGCCGCAACCAAATCGTTCTGCTCGACACGCCGGTCGGAAAACAGGATGCGATTCTGTACCTCGCCATCCTCGGTGACGATGATGAGCAGGATGCGTTTTTCCGACAGGCTCAAGAACTCGATGTGACGGATGATCGGCCGTGCGCGCCGCGGCGCCACCACCACGCCGGCAAAATGGGTCAGCTCGGACAGCAGGCTGGAGGCATGGGCGATCAACCGTTCCGGTTCGGCCGGCCGCAGCTGGCCTTCCATTTCGTCGAGCTCACCACGCTCCAGCGGTTTCACGACCAGCAGGCTGTCTACAAAGAACCGATAGCCGCGCGCGGTCGGCACGCGGCCGGCCGAGGTGTGCGGGCTGGCGATATAGCCCTGCTCTTCGAGATCCGCCATGACGTTGCGGATGGTCGCCGGCGACAGGTCGAGCCCGGATACCTTGGACAGCGCCCGCGAACCGACGGGTTGGCCCTCGGCGATGTAGCGCTCGATCAGGACCTTCAGCAATAGGCGCGCGCGCTCATCCAACATGGCTCGAACCCATCTCCATTGCTTGGTGTGACGACAAATCGAACAGGAAAGGCGCCTTGAACAGGGGGCGCCACGGACAACATGCGCGAACCTGCGGCGACGGCCGGTCGCGACCACTTCGGTCAAAGCACCGGGCATTCTAGTCAAATCCCCGGCCCAAGTCAGGCCAGCGTTCGATATGCTTTAATTGCGCGATGAGTAGGGCAGTCAACAGCGCGGCATTCACCAGCGTGGGCTTGATCGGCAAGCGCGCCGATCCCACCGTCGCTTCGTCCCTGGCGATTGTGCACGACTACCTGGTCGGGCGGGGATGCCGGGTGTTCCTGGAAGCGGAGACCGCGCGCACGATCGCGCGCTTCCAGGAGCACGCCCTCGATTATGGCGCGCTCGGCCCGGCCATCGATCTGGCCATCGTGTTGGGCGGGGACGGCACGCTGCTGGCCAGCGCGCGCCAGCTCGCCGCGCATGGCGTCGCACTGGTCGGCATCAATCAGGGGCGACTCGGATTCCTCACCGACCTGGCTCATGCCAACATGTTGCGTGACGTCGGGCTGGTGCTGGATGGCTGCGCCCGGGCCGAGGAGCGCGAGCTGTTGCAGGCGCGCGTGTTCCGCGACGGTGTCGAGCTGTTCCATGGGCAGGCGCTCAACGACGTCGTCGTGCACAAGAGCGGTGACTACGGCCGCATGGTCGAATTCGAAGTCGCGGTCGATGGCGAGTTCCTCTATCGGCAGCGCTCGGACGGACTGATCGTCGCGACGCCGACCGGGTCGACGGCCTACGCGCTGTCGGCCAACGGACCGATCCTGCATCCGCGCATCGCCGGCATCGCACTGGTGCCTCTGTGCCCGCACGCGCTGTCCAACCGCCCGATCACGCTGCCGTCCGACGTCACGCTCGACATCCGTGTGCTGGCCGGCAATCCGGCGCGCCTGCATTGCGACGGGCAGACCGCGCTGGAACTGGCGGCCGGCGATCGCATAAGCGTCGCCCGCTCGCCGCATCGCGCACGCCTATTGCACCTGCCCGGTTACAGCTATTTCGCGATGCTGCGCGAAAAGCTGCGCTGGAGCGAGTCACCGCCGGAGTCCTGAGCCATGCTGCATCGGCTCGTCATCCGGGATTTCGTGCTGATCGACCGACTGGAGCTGGAGTTTCCCCGGCGATTCGGCGCGCTCACGGGCGAAACCGGTGCCGGCAAATCGATCCTGGTCGATGCCCTGGCCTTCGTGCTGGGCGCCCGGGCGGATGCGCAGATCCTGCGACAGGGCGCGATGCGCGCCGAGGTCAGCGCGCTGTTCACCCTCGATGCCGATCATCCGGCACGTGCCTGGCTCGAAGACCACGATCTCTTCGACGACGCCGAGGAGGAGCTGTTGCTGCGTCGCGTTCTGGGCGCCGACGGCCGCTCGCGCGCCTACATCGGCGCCGCGCCGGCGACCCTCGCGCAGTTGCGCGAACTCGGCGAATCGCTGGTCGCCATCCACGGTCAGCACGGGCATCTTGCGCTGATGCGGCCGGAGATCCAGCGCCAGACCCTGGACAGGCACCTCGGCGCCGATGGCCTCGCGCGCCAGGTGGCGGACAGTTATCGGACCTGGCGTCAAGCGCAGCAGCGCCTGCACGCCTCGACCGCCCGGATCGAAGCGCTATCGCAGGAACGCGAGCTCCTGAGCTGGCAACTACAGGAGCTCGAGCAGCTCGAGCTCAGCGCGGAGAGTTGGGCCGCGCTCAACATCGAGCACGGCCGGCTCGCCAATCTGAGCACGCTGCTCACCGGTATCGGCAGCGCATGCGCGGCGCTGGACGATGCCGATCAGGGGCTTGGCCGGCAGGTGCTGGCGCAGATATCGCGACTCGAAGCGCTGCAAGCGATCGACCCGGATCTCGCCACGACGATCGAGCTGCTGCGCTCGGCCAGCATCGCGCTCGACGAGGCCAGCCACGCCTTGCGTCGCCACGCCGAGCGCCTGGAGCCGGATCCGGACCGACTGGCCGAGCTGGATGCGCGGCTCGCGGGCATTCTGCAAATCGCCCGGAAATATCGCGTGGCGCCCGAGGCGATTCCCGATCATGCCGACACGCTGCGCGCCCGGCTCGCCGAACTGGCCGAGGTCATCGATCTCTCGGTACTGGCCGAGGAAGTCCAGCGGGCGCGCCGCGAATATGACGCGCGCGCGCGCGCGCTGTCGGCGCAACGCCGGGGCGGCGCACCGGATTTCGGGCGGGCGGTGAGCGCGCTCATGCATGAACTCGCCATGCCGGGCGGCGAGCTACGGGTCACGGTCTTGGATCGCGACGAAGCGGCGGCACAGGGCAACGAGGACGTCGAATTCCTGGTCAGTGCCCACAGCGCGCAGCCGCCCGGCGCGCTGGCGAGCGTCGCTTCCGGGGGCGAACTGGCCCGTATCGGACTGGCCTTGCAGGCCCTGGCGAGCACCGGTGATCGGCGCACGCTCATCTTTGACGAGGTCGACGTCGGCATCGGCGGCGCCACAGCCGAGATCGTCGGTCGCCTGCTGCGGCGCCTGGGGACGCAGCACCAGGTGCTGTGCGTGACCCATCTGCCTCAGGTCGCGGCCCAGGCCGACTGGCAATGGTCGGTGAGCAAATCCGCGGAGGCGGGCACGATCGCCAGCGAAATCCGGCCGCTGGATGCGACAGCCCGCATCGAGGAGATCGCGCGCATGCTCGGCGGCACCCGCATCACCGCGACCACGCGCCGCCATGCCGCCGAAATGCTGGCCGCGGCGGGCGCCGCAGACACCCCGATCCGGGACAATACCGCCGCAGAGCCGGCGTGGTCGCCTCAAGTCCTGGATCGGCCCTGACGACGATTGCCGCAGTTCGGGTCCAGACAGTTCGCATACAGCGTCAAGGCATGATCCTGAACGGCGAAACCGCGATCGGCGGCGATGCGCTGCTGCAAGGACTCGATCTCGGAATCGTAGAACTCGGAAACCTTGCCGCACTGCAAGCAGACCAGATGGTCGTGATGCGAGCCCTCGTCGAGCTCGAACACGGCCTTGCCGGGCTCGAAAAACCGGCGCGACAACAAGCCTGCCTGCTCGAATTGCGTCAGCACCCGATAGATGGTGGCCAGGCCGATGTCCATGCCCTGCGCGAGCAGCGCACGATAGACATCCTCGGCCGACATGTGGCGCTGCCCCCCGCGCTGGAACAGTTCCAGTATCGTCAGGCGCGGGTAGGTGGCCTTGAGTCCGGTGTTCTTGAGATCCTTGGACGGTTCCTTCATCTTGCACGGGGGACACGGCGAGCGGCACGGCGCTCGAATGCCCGCATGATATAGTTTTTTCCCCTTGCCGAATTGCCTCGCCTTATCGTGCCCCGCCACCGCTCCGCCCGCCGCCTGCTGACCATGCTGCTGCTCGTGCCGGCCCTTATGGCCGCGGGCTGTTCCGTCACGGAGTCCGTCACCGGGCGACTCAAGCCCTACCGCATGGACATTCGAGAAGGGAATTTCGTCACGCAGGAGATGGCGGCCAAGCTCAAGCCCGGCATGTCGCGCGACGAGGTACGGTTCGCACTGGGCACCCCCATCCTGACCGACCTGTTCCACGCGGACCGCTGGGATTATCTGTACCGCTTTCAGCCGGGCCGCGGTCCGCTCGAAACACGGCGGTTGACCCTGATTTTCCAGAATGACGTCCTCGCTCGCGTAGCCGGTGACGTGGTCGAGGCCGAACCCGGCGAGACCACGACGGACGCATCGCCGCGACGCAGCCGCGTGGTCGAGATCGAAGCGCTCAAGGCAGACAAGAAATGACGCCATCCGACACTCGCTCGTCTCCCGCGAAACCCTTGCGCTGTGCCGTCGCCGGTGCCTCGGGCAGGATGGGGCGCACGCTCGTCGAGGCGCTGCTCGCCCATGATGACGTGGCGCTCGCCGCGGCGTTCGATGTGCCGGGTGCTGCCGCTCTCGGCCGCGATGCCGCCGAGTTCCTGGGCCGGCGCACGGAGGTGCTGGTCACCGAACATTGGCGGACGGCGCTCACGAACTGCGACTGTCTGATCGATTTCACGCGCCCGGAAGGTACGCTCGCCCACCTGGCCGTCTGCCGGGAGCGCGGGATCAACATGGTGGTGGGCACGACCGGCTTCGACGCCGCGGGCCGCGCCGCCATCACCGAAGCGGCCCGCGATGTCGGCATCGTGTTCGCACCGAACATGGCGATCGGCATGAACGTGCTGTTTCATTTGCTGGACAGCGCCGCCCGGGCGCTCACCGGCTTCGACGTCGAAATTCTCGAAATGCACCACCGGCACAAGGTCGACGCCCCGTCGGGCACCGCGCTGCGCCTCGGAGAAATCGTCGCCACGGCACAGGGAGCCAGTCTGGCGGAACGGGCCGAATTCGCCCGCCACGGCCTCACCGGCGAACGTCGCGCCGGCAGCATCGGCTTTGCGGCACTGCGCGGCGGCGACGTCGTCGGCGACCACACCGTGCTGTTCGCCGGCACCGGCGAGCGCATCGAGATCACACACAAGGCGGGCAGCCGCATGCCCTACGCGCTGGGCAGCCTGCAAGCGGCTCGCTTTCTCGCCCGCTCGGGGCCGGGCCTGTTCGACATGCAGGACGTTCTGGGACTACGCGCCAGACCCTAGCCGGGCGGGCGGTGCCCGACTGTGCGCGCCACCGTACGAGAGACAGCCGGGCCATCGGCGACTTCGATTCAAGTCCGGATCGCTTGCGGCCGTTGACCGCCCCAGCCCCCGGGCCATGCCACTGCCCGGATCCTTCCGCCATTTTTCCGCCATCTCGGCGTCCGGGCACACCATGGAATTGCTGGCTCAACAATTGCGCGCGTCTTTCGGCTGCACCGACGCAGGGACATTGATCGATCGCCTCGAAACCTTGCGGGCTGAGGACGGACCGGCCTGGCGCACGCGTCTGCAGGCGTTTCTGGCCGAAGTGGGGCAGACCTACAACCGGCTCGGCCAGACCGACGAGCTGTTGCAGGCCAAGGAGCGCGCCGAAAGCGCCAGCCTGGCAAAGAGCGAATTTCTGGCCAACATGAGCCACGAAATCCGCACACCGATGAACGGCATCATCGGCATGACGGATCTGGCGCTGGACACCTCGCTCGACGCCGAGCAACGCGACTATCTGACGACGATCAGGTCGTCCGCGGAGTCGCTGCTGAACATCATCAACGACGTCCTCGATTTTTCCAAGATCGAAGCCGGTCGCATGGAAATCGAACAGGTCGACTTCGAACTCGCCGACCTGATCTTCGAAACCACGCGCACGCTGTCGATCGCCGCACACCGCAAGGGTCTGGAACTGCTGGTGGCGCTGGACGAAGCGCTTCCCCGTCTCGTGTGCGGTGACCCCGGCAAGCTCCGGCAACTGCTGATCAACCTGATCGGCAACGCCATCAAGTTCACCGAGGACGGTGAAATCGAACTGATGGTGCGGCTCGCGGAGCCGGAGCGCAGCGACCACTTGTTGCACATCACGGTGCGCGACACGGGCATCGGCATTCCCGCGGACCATCACGACCACATCTTTGCCGCCTTCTCTCAGGCGGACTCCTCGGTCACCCGCCGATATGGGGGAACCGGTCTCGGCCTGGCGATCTGTGCGCGATTGGTCAGACTGCTGGGGGGTCAAATCTGGGTGGAAAGCGCGGTCGATCTGGGGAGCGCGTTCCATTTCACGCTGCCGGTCCAGCGCTCGGCGCGGACGTCCGTGGCCCCCGACGCGCTCGTGTCCGAGTTTCGCGGCATGCGCGCGCTGGTCATGGATGATCACGCGGGCTCCGGCGGACTTCTGACGGAGATGCTCAGGGCGCTGGGCCTGCGCGCCACCTGGGTCGACGATCTGGCCTCGGCCGGGACCGCGCTGGCCGAGGCTCAGGAGCATGCCGACCCGTATGGTTTCGTGCTCGCCGCCAGTGGCATCGAAGGTGGAGATGGCTTCGAGTTCGCGCGCATCCTGAAAGACAACGGGGTAGACAGCCTGCATCGCCTGATCATGCTGTTGAAAGCGCACGAGCAAAGCTCCGGCAAGGCACGCTGCCGTCAGATGGCCATCCCGGTGCAGCTGGTCAAGCCGATCTCGCCCGACGATCTCGCGCAAGCGCTGCGCCAGTGCCTGCGCGAAGAGCAGGAGCTCGATCAGATCGGCCCGATCGAGCTCGATCTCGGCAAACCAAGGAACGATGTTGCCGCGGCACCCGTCCGTCACGTCCTGCTGGTCGAGGACAACCCGGTAAACCAGACGGTCGCGCGGCGCATGCTGGAAAAGGCAGGATTCGCCGTCGACGTGGCCAACCACGGGGGTGAAGCCATCGAGATGTATCAGCCGGGGCGTTACGAGCTGATCGTCATGGACGTGCAAATGCCGGTCATGGATGGCCTGGAAGCCGCGCAGGCGATACGCATGAAGGAGCAACGGCGCTCCTGGGTCCTGGTCGATGACTGGAAAGCGGTCCCCATCATCGCCATGACCGCACACGCCATGCAGGGAGATCGCGAGCGCTGCATCGAGGCCGGCATGGACGACTATGTGACCAAGCCACTGCGCCCGGGCGAACTGCATGCAGCGCTGGGCCGGCTGTTTCCGGAATCGTTCGCGGACCCATCCCCCAACCCGGGCATTGCACAGCGAGCGCTGCCCATCCGTGGCGGCCAGCACGGCCGGACGGGCGCATCGGCGCCTCTCGGCCACATGGAGACACAGGTCTGGCAAGCGAGCAACATGCCTTGGGAGTCGATGGCGCGACCACGCGACACGAGTCCGTCGCTGCCGGCTCCGGCGAGCCAGGCATTGCGGTCGCGAGCGCAGCATCTGATCGAAACACTGCCGCGACTCCGCGTACGCATCGAGGGTGCCATCACGGCCGAGGCTTGCGAGCCGCTCGCGACGGTCGCGATCGAGCTCAAGACGGCCGCCGCCGAACTGGGGCTGGCGGCGCTCGAACGGCGCGCGCGCACGGCGCATATCTGGTCCCTGCGCGGCGATTCGGCCCGCGCCACCCATGAAGCGAAAGCCATGCTGCGCGAGCTCGGCATCTCGGCCCAGGCGCTGGCCAACGCATTGCACAACACTGTAGCCGCCGCTTGAGCCTCGTTGATGTGACCTGCGTGTTGCCTGGCAGGTAGACTACGGGGTCGCACTCAATCCATCGCACCAGGATCGATTCCGAAATAGGTCAAACGTGAGCACGGACGACATCGCGCATGGCACGCGACGCGTGATCGATGGCGAACTGCGCGGCTATTACTACGGCTATTGGATCAAGGCCTACGAAGTCCCCAAGGACTCGCTGTCGGCAAAGCGCCGACTGATCGAGTCACTGACGCGCCGCCTGTTCAACCATACCGAACATGGCCTGAACATTCCCGGCACCTATCTGGATCAGGCGCGTGCAGCCTACGAGGCCGAGACCGACCCGGCCAAGCGGCGCATCAAGGGCGGCATGCTGGCCGGCACGCTGTTCAATCGTGCGACCGATATCTTCACCAAGCTCGTCGAGCTCGAGGAACTGGGGGTCAGTATCCAGTCCGACAATGCCCTGCTCAGGCAGTGTGGCGCCTGTCTGCACGAAGCGCTGCAGCTGGGCAAGCTGGTCCTGCATCGCAGCGGGGAGGAAGGCATCGACGAGCTTTGGGGCGAGCCGTTCCGCGCCTTCAGCATCCCGCTCGACGAGTTTTACGAGAGCCGCTATGTCAAGATTTCGCTGACCATGCGCGACATCGACCGGATCGCGGACACACTGGTGGTGACCTTCGCGCGGGACCCGATGTTTCCGGACATCGAGCCCTCGATCCGGGCCTATGCGCGGGCGGCGCGCGACAAATGCGAGACCTTGCGTACCGACCCGGACATATTCGAAATCTGGTCCGATTTCGTCGTGGCGCGCGAGCGCCTCACACGGCGGCTGCCTGCCCTGCCCGAGGATGCCTCGGCGACCCAGATCCACGAAGCCGAGGCCGCCCATCGCTTGATCAGCGCCGGCGCGGATCTGATCACCTACATCACGCGTGCCCGCGTACCGATGCCGAAAAGCACGCGCGAGTACGTCGAGCGTTGCGAGCGGCATGCACGCTACTTCCTGACGGCAAGCTGAGCAGCGCGTCGTGTGCCGCCCGCCGTGGCGCGCCGACGCGGGAGGCTCGGTTAGAATCCCCGGGCCACCACTCTGGACGATTCGATTCCATGCGCACATCGCGATACCTGCTGGCGACGCTGAAAGAAGCGCCGGCGGACGCAGAGATCATCAGCCACCGCCTGATGCTGCGGGCCGGGCTGATCCGCAAGCTGGCCGGGGGCATCTATACCTGGCTGCCGACCGGCCTGCGCGTGTTGTGCAAGGTCGCGGCGATCGTCCGCGACGAAATGAATCGGGCCGGCGCCATCGAAATCTCGATGCCGGCCGTGCAGCCCGGCGAACTCTGGCAGGAATCCGGACGCTGGTCCCAGTATGGTCCGGAGCTGTTGCGTCTGAAAGATCGTCACGACCGGGATTTCGTCATCGGTCCGACGCACGAGGAAGTCGTGACCGACATCGTGCGCCGTGAAGTGCAGAGCTACCGGCAGCTGCCGCTCCATCTCTACCAGATCCAGACCAAGTTCCGCGACGAAATCCGGCCCCGCTTCGGTGTCATGCGCGGCCGGGAATTCCTGATGAAGGATGGCTACTCGTTCCATGCCGACCAGGCCGACCTGGAACGCGAATACCGCGTCATGTACGAAACCTATACGCGCATCTGCACGCGCCTGGGATTGCGCTTCCGCGCGGTCGCTGCCGACACCGGCGCCATCGGCGGCACCGGTTCGCACGAGTTTCATGTGCTCGCCGACTCGGGCGAGGACGCGATCGCCTATTGCCCGGACTCGGACTATGCCGCGAACGTCGAACTGGCCGAGGCCCTCGCCCCGGAGCATGCCCGACCGGCCGCTCGCGCGCCGCTTGAGCGTGTGTCGACACCGGGCCGGATGCGCTGCGAGGACGTTGCAGCCCAGCTCGGTCTGCCGCTTGCGCGCATCGTCAAGACCATCGCCGTCATGGGCGAGGAGGGTCTCGCGCTGCTGCTGTTGCGCGGCGACCATCAACTGAACGAAATCAAGACCCGCAAGCTCACCGGCCTCCGCGACTACCAACTGGCGACCGCCGCACAGATCGAGCAACACCTCGACGCGCCGCCCGGCTACATCGGCCCGGTCGGCGTCGCGGCGAGCGTGCGCATCGTCTGCGACCGGTCGGTGGCGGTGATGAGCGACTTCGTCTGCGGTGCCAACGAGGCCGGCATGCATCTCACCGGTGTGAACTTCGGCCGCGACCTGCCCGAACCGACCATTGTCGCCGACCTCCGCGACGTCGTGGACGGCGATCCCAGTCCAGACGGCCGCGGCAAGCTGGCGCTGTGTCGCGGGATCGAGGTCGGCCACATCTTCCAGTTACGCACCCGCTACTCAGCAGCGCTGGCCTGCCAGTACGTGGACGAGGCGGGCCATGCGCGGCCGATGGAGATGGGCTGCTATGGCATCGGCGTCTCGCGCATCGTTGCCGCCGCGATCGAACAGAACCACGACGAGCGCGGCATCATCTGGCCGACCGCGATGGCGCCATTCGAAGTGGTGATCGTCGCGATCGGCTACCGTCGTTCCGAGCGGGTACGCGCGCAGGCCGAAGCGCTGTACGAGACGCTGCGCGCGCAAGGGATCGACGCATTGCTCGACGACCGCGACGAACGGCCCGGCGTCATGTTCGCCGACGCCGAGCTGATCGGCATCCCCTGGCGGATGGTGGTCGGCGAGCGCGCGCTCGCCGCCGGCGAGATCGAGATCCAGGGGCGCACGGACAAGGCGGCGGCGCGCGTCCCGATCGTCGAGGCAACGGCCTGGTTGGCGGATCGCCTGCGCACGGAACGACCGACGCCATGAGCCCCGGCCGGGCGCTGACCGTGATCGCGCTCGCCGCGTTGCTGGGCGCGCTGCCCCTCGTGGCAACGGCCGGTGCGCAGCGCTACGAACCGCTCGCGGCGAGCGTGCAGGCGGCGCTGCATGCGTCGATCAGCGATCGTGCCGCGCCGCTCCCCGAGGATGCGGCCGATCGCGGCTGGGTCGCCGAGATGTCGCAACGTCTCGCGCGGCACATCCCGGACGAACCGAGCCGACGCGACCTGCTCGCCTCGGTGTTCTACGAGGCGCGTCGCGCCGGCCTCGACCCGCAACTCGTGCTCGGCCTGATCCAGGTCGAGAGCGGCTTTCGCAAGTACGCGATTTCCCCCGCGGGCGCGCGCGGCTACATGCAGGTCATGCCGTTCTGGGTCCGGCTGATCGGCACCCCCGGCACGAATCTGTTCCATCTGCGCACGAACCTGCGCTACGGCTGCACGATCCTGCGCCACTACCTGGACATCGAGCGCGGCGACCTGTACCGCGCGCTGGGGCGCTACAACGGCAGCCTGGGCAAACCCGAGTACCCGAACGCGGTGCGCGCGAACTGGGAGCGGCACTGGCAGTACGCGCTGCGCCCGCTGGCGCGGCGCTAGCCCTCCGCCGTCGCCCAGTCATTCCGCGCGCAGCGCAACCACTGGGTCGAGCCGCGCGGCGCGGCGAGCCGGCATCAGCCCGGCGAGCAGCCCGATGGCCGCCGACGCCGCCAGCGCCAGCAACGCGAAGCCCACGGGCGTATGCACCGGCAGCGCCGGCAGCAATGCGTGCGCCAACTGCGCGATGCCGAAGCCCGCGCCGAGCCCGAGCACACCACCGAGCCCGGCCAGCACCACGGCTTCGGCCAGAAACAGCATGAGCACGCTGCTGCGGCGCGCGCCCAGCGCGACCAGCAGACCGATTTCACTGGTGCGTTCGGTGACCGCGATGGTCATGATCGTGAAAATGCCGACGCCGCCGACCAGGAGCGAGATGCCCCCCAGCGCGCCCACCGCCAGCGTCAGCACATCGAGGATGTCGGACAGCGTGGACAGCATCTCCTGCTGGCTGACCAGCGTGAAATCCTCGCGCCCGTGCCGGGCGAGCATGAAATCACGCAAGTGGGCCTCGACCCGGGACGCGGATGCGCCTTCCCGGAAGACGACGTCGATCTCGTTCACGCCGACGCGATTGAACAGTTCCAGTGCCCGACTGGCCGGGATGAACGCCGTGTCATCCAGATCGATGCCGAGAAACTGACCTTTGGGCGCGAGCACGCCGATCACGCGGAACTGCAAGTTGCCGATCGCGAGCCGTGCGCCCAGCGCGCCCGCGCTGCCGAACAGCTCCCGTTCGAGCTTGGCGCCCAGTACCACCAGCGCCCGCTCGCTGCCGATCTCTTCGACCGGCAGGAAGCGACCCGACGCGAGCCGCCCGTTGAATACCCTGAGCATGTCTGGGCCGACACCATAGACGGTCGTCCGACGCAAGCGGCCATTGCCGGATACCTCGGCGTTGCCCCAGACGCTGGGCGTGACGGCGACGACATCCGTCAGGCGCGCGAGGGCTTGCGCGTCTTCGGGCAGCAACGGGCGGGCGCTGGTCGGCAGCCCGGACACGACGCCACCGGTGCGCGTCTTGCCGGGCTGGATCGCGATCACGTTCGAGCCAAACTGGCTGAACTCGGCGAGCACGTAGCGGTGGATGCCCTCGCCGATCGAAGTCAGCAGGATGACCGCGGCAATGCCCACCGCGATCCCGAGCAACGTCAGCGCGCTGCGCAGCCGGTGCGCGGCGAGCGCGGCGAGCGCGAGCGCGATCAGGTCGGTCGGGCGCACCGTTGTTGCTCCAGGCCTTGCCCCGGGCGCGGCGCCGAACACAGCCTCGCCCCAGATGGTCTGAATCGCGGACCGCTCACGGCCGTCTCCCGAGCGCGATCACCGCATCGAGCCGGGCCGCATGGCGCGCGGGCGCCAGCCCGAACAGCAGGCCGGTCACCAGTGCAGTCGTGATCGCGGCAAGCACGGCCCAGCCCGGCGCGAACGCCGGAAACACCGGAAACGCCAGGCGCAGCCCGAACGCGCCGACCTGACCCAGCAGGTAACCCAGCACGGCCCCGGCCACCGCCAGCATGGCGGCCTCGGTGAGGAACAGGCCAAGGATCACCTTCGGGTCGGCGCCGAGCGCTTTCAGCAGGCCGATCTCCGCAGTACGCTGGCTGACGGCCACCAGCATGACGTTCATGATGAGGATGCCGGCCACCGCCAGGCTGATCGCCGCGATTGCCGCCACGGCACCGGTCAGCGCCGTGAGCAGGCGATCGAAAGTCGCCAGCACCGCGTCCTGCGTGATGACGGTCATGTCCTCTTCGCCGCCGTGGCGTGCGCGCAGGATCTCCAGCACCTGCTGCTTGGCATCCTCGATGCGGGAGCGGTCGCGCGCCTCGACCATGATGCGGAACAGCGTGTTGGTATTGAACATCGCCTGCGCCAGCGCCACCGGCACGATCACGTTTTCGTCCGGATTCATGCCCAGACCTTGTCCGACCGGGGCCAGCACGCCCACCACGCGCACGCGCCGGTCGCCGATGCGCACCAGCTCGCCGACCACTTCTCGATTGCCGAAGAGCTCCGCGCGGATCGTGGCCCCCAGCACGGCCACCGGCGTGGCGCGGCTCCAGTCGCTCTCCGGCAGAAACCGGCCTTCGGCCAGCGCAAACCGGCGCAAGGCCATGAATTCGGCGGTCGTGCCGGCGACGACCGTCTCGCGCAGCCGACCACCGTAGCTGATCTCCGAGGTGCCGACCGACAGCGGCGCGAGCCGCAGCACCGCCGGAGCGCGCCGCAGCGCCGCGGCATCGAGCACGCTCAGATCGCGCGGCGTGCTGGTGATCGCGTTGGCAGGATTGAAGCCGCCTGTGCTCGATCGCCCCGGAAGCACGATCACCAGATTGCTGCCCAGCGACGCAAACCGGTCCAGCACATAGCGGCGCGCGCCATCGCCCAGCGCCGTCAGCACCACCACGGCCGCGACACCGATCGCCATCGCCAGCACCGACAGGGCGGTACGCAACGGCGAACCGACCGCCGCACCGGACGCCAGGCCAAGCAGATCGACTCCGCGCATCAGGCTGCCCGGATGCGGTCGCCGACGATGCGACCGTCGCTGACCGAAACCTGCCTCCGCGCGCGCGCGGCGAGCGCCGCATCGTGCGTGACGACGATCAGCGTCATACCCAGTCGATTCAATGATTCGAGCAGGCCGATCACCCCTTCGCCGGTGGTACGGTCGAGGTTGCCGGTGGGTTCGTCGGCCAGCAGCACGGCCGGTTGCATGACCGTCGCGCGCGCGATCGCGACCCGCTGGCGCTGGCCACCGGACAGCTGATCCGGGCGGTGCCCGGCACGATCGGTGAGCGCGACGGCGGCGAGCGCCTCGCCGACGCGGCGCGCGCGGTCGGCCGGAGCGATGCCGGCGAGCACCATCGGCAGGGCGATGTTTTCGGCGGCGGTGAGCCGTGGCACGAGATGGAAGCTCTGGAACACGAAGCCGATGCGGCGGCTGCGGACCGCGGCCTGCTCATGCACCGACAGCGTCGTCACGTCGCGCCCCTCGAACAGATAGTGGCCGGCATCGGGGCGATCGAGCAGGCCGAGCAGATTGAGCAGCGTGGACTTGCCCGAACCCGAGGGCCCGACCACCGCCAGATACTCGCCCGCGCCGATATCGAGCGAGACACCGGTCAGCGCCGCGACCTTGTCCTCGCCCAGGCGGAAGGTGCGCTCGATCGCGCGCAGCGCGATCAGCGGCGCCGCCCCGGGCTCAGCGGACTCGGCCATCGGCGGCCACCACGCGCGTGCCGGCCTGGATGCCATCCTGATCGGCGGTCGTGACCACGCGCTCGCCCACGCTCAGGCCTTCGAGCACCTCGGCATACTCCCAGTTGGTCAGGCCGATGCGCAAGGCGCGGGCTTCCAGCCGCTCACGACCGGGCGCCAGCACCAGCACCCGGTTGCCTTCGCGCAGCGCGGTATTGGGCACGCGCATCACGCCTTCGCGCCGCGCCAGAACCACCTCGACATCGGCGCTGTAGCCGACCAGCAGCCCACGCGCGGCCGCCGGCTCGGCGAAATCGACCTCGATGTCGACCGTGCGCGCCTGTTTCTCGACCGTGGTCACATAGGGCGCGACGCGCCGCACCCGCCCCTGGAAGACACGCCCGGGCAGCGCACTCAAGCTAATGCGCACCGGCAGCCCGGGCTGGATGCGCGGGGCGTCCACCTCGTCCATGGGCGCCTCGACATAGAGGCAGGAATCGTCGATCAGATCGATCGCCGGCGGTGTCGGCACCCCCGGTGGCGATGGCGTCGAATACTCGCCCAGCTCGCCGACGATCTTCGCCACCGTGCCGGCGAAAGGCGCGTACAGCAATGTGCGCGTGCGTTCGACACGCGTCGCACGCACGCGCGCCGCGGCTTGCTCGACATCGCTGCGCGCGGTCGCACAGGCGGCCTTCCTGGATTCGGCCTCGCTCACGGCGGCGTCCTCGCGCCCGGATGACACGAAGCCACGGGCATGCAGTGCCGATTGCCGCGCCGCCTCGCGCTCGGCCGCGGACGCCAGCGCGCACACCTCGCCGACACGCGCGCTGGCGACGCGCTGCTGGGCCTCGGCGAGCCGGCTCTGCGCCTCCTGGTCCTCATTCCACAGACGCATCAGCAGCTGCCCTGCGGCGACGCGATCACCCTCCTTGACGCCGAGGTAGGCGATACGTCCGCCGGCGATCGTCGACAGCCGGGTCCGCCGGCATGCCTCGATCGTGCCGGCGCGAGTGTTGGCGACACTCGCCTCCACCGTCCCGCGCTCGACCGTGGCGAGCTGGACCGCGCGCGGCTGCGGCCGCGTGGCCCAAGCGATGATCGCCGCGAGCACGACCGCCACCCCGATCGCGATCACCCAGGACCGCCGTATCACTTGCTTCAAACCCATCGCGCACAGGCCTCGTCAGCGCGGACCCTACCGGTCGGACGCACGAGCGCGCCGCAACGTAGGACCGGGCCCGCCGGCTATAATCAGCCGCGATTGTAGTGACTTGGGGTAATCCATGGCCGGCCACTCCAAATGGGCCAATATCCAGCATCGCAAGGGGCGGCAGGATGCCCGGCGCGGCAAGATCTTCACCAAGCTGATCAAGGAGATCACCGTCGCCGCCCGTCTGGGCGGTGGCGAAGCGACCTTCAATCCGCGGCTGCGGCTCGCGATCGACAAGGCGCGCGCCGAAAACATGCCCGGCGACAACATCCAGCGTGCGATCCAGCGCGGCACGGGCGAGCTCGACGGCGTCCATTACGAAGAGATTCGGTACGAAGGCTATGGCGCGGGCGGTGTCGCCGTCATGGTCGACTGCATGACCGACAATCGCACGCGCACCGTCGCCGACGTCAGGCATGCATTCACCAAGCATGGCGGCAACCTGGGCACCGACGGCTCGGTCGCCTACCTGTTCCACCACTGCGGGCAGTTCCTGTTCGCGCCCGGCGCCGATGAGAACGCCATCATGGACGTCGCGCTGGAGGCCGGCGCCGAGGATGTCATCGTCCATGACGACGGCTCGATCGAGGTGCTGTCGGCGCCGGGTGATTATGTCGCCGTCCATGATGCGCTGGACCGGGCCGGGCTCAAGCCCGACCACGCGGAGCTGACGATGAAGCCGGCGACCGAAATGGCATTGACCGGGGACGATGCGGTGCGCATGCACAAGCTGATCGATGCGCTCGAGACGCTGGACGACGTGCAGGCCGTTCATACGAACGCGCTGCTGCCGGACGACCCGACCGGATGAGAGACGGGGCGGGCGTGCGCATCCTGGGCCTCGATCCCGGCCTGCGCGCAACCGGTTTCGGCGTGCTGGACCGGCAGGGCCCGCGTCTCGCCCATGTCGCGAGCGGGTGCGTGCGCCCGACCGGGACCGACCTGCCCGAGCGCCTGAAAAGTCTGTTCGAAGGCGTCGCCGAGGTCATCGCGGCCTGGCAGCCGGCCCAGGTCGCAGTGGAAAAGGTGTTCGTCAACGTCAACCCGCAATCGACCCTGCTGCTCGGACAGGCGCGCGGCGCGGTCATCTGCGCGGCGGTGACACACGCGCTGCCGGTGGCGGAATACACGGCCTTGCAGGTCAAGCAGGCCGTCGTCGGCAACGGCCACGCCGACAAGGTGCAGGTGCAGCACATGGTGCAGCGGCTGCTGACACTGACCCGAGCTCCCGGAGCCGATGCCGCCGACGCACTCGCCTGCGCGATCTGCCATGCGCACGGTGGCCAGGGCCTGGGCGCCCTGGCGACGACCGGCCTGCGCATGCGCCGCGGCCGCATCGTCATGGCGCAATCATGAGCGCGCCATGATCGGCCGCATGGCCGGCACGCTGCTGGAAAAGTCTCCGCCGTGGATCGTCGTGGACGTGGGTGGCATCGGTTACGAGCTGGAGGTGCCGATGAGCACGTTCTGCGACCTGCCCGGGCTGGGCGAGCCGGTGCGGCTCCGCACCCACCTGGTGGTACGCGAGGACGGCCACTTTCTGTATGGGTTCGCGACCGAGCCGGAACGCGCCACGTTCCGGCAACTGCTCAGGATTTCCGGTATCGGCGCGCGCATCGCGCTGGCCGTGCTGTCCGGCATGTCGGTCGCGGAACTGTCCCAGGCCGTCGTGCGCCAGGAAGGCGCCCGCCTGCTGCGCGTGCCGGGAATCGGCAAGAAGACCGCTGAACGGCTGCTGCTCGAGCTGCGCGACAAGCTGCCGCAGGCCACGGCGATCGCGGGCGGCACGCCGTCGCCGGCGCCGGCCGCGGACGACGTGCTGAACGCACTCTCGGCCTTGGGCTACACGGAGCGCGAAGCGCTCGCGGCGATCGCCGAACTGCCGCCCGGCCTGGCGGTCGCCGAGGGCATCCGGCAAGCGCTGCGGCGGCTGGCGCGGACCTGAGGCCGGGATACACGTCCCGGCGGGGCAGCGCTCAGATCCTGCGGAACAGCAGATCCCAGACGCCGTGACCCAGGCGTTCGCCACGGCTTTCGAAACGTGTGCGCGGGCGCTCGTCTGGACGCGGCGCGTAGCCCCGAGCGCAGTTTTGCAGGCCGGGCTCGGCTGACAGCACGGTCAGCATCTGCTGCGCGTAATCGGCCCAGTCGGTCGCGCAGTGCAGCGTGCCGCCCGGTGCGAGCCGGGTCGCGAGCAGGCGCACGAATTCCGCCTGGATCAGGCGGCGTTTGTGGTGACGCTTCTTGGGCCACGGGTCCGGGAAGAAGATGCGGACGCCGGACAGGCTCGCCGCCGGCAACATGTCGCGCACGACCTCGACGGCGTCGTGCTGGATCACGCGCACGTTGTTTAGCCTTGCGGCCGTGATCGCCTTCAGCAGGCTGCCCACGCCCGGCGTATGCACCTCGACCCCGAGAAAATTCGTCCCCGGCTGCGCGCCGGCGCTCTGCACGAGTGCCTCGCCCATGCCGAAACCGATTTCGAGCACGCAAGGCGCCTGCCGCCCGAAACAGGCCGAGAGATCCAGCGGTTCGGCGCGGTAGGCGATGCCGAATCGCGGCAGATCGAGCTGGTAATGCTGCGCCTGGGCGCGCGAGATTCGTCCCTGACGCAAGGTGAAGCTGCGCACCGGACGATGCCCGGCCGGCGCCGCCGCGGCCGCGCCCCGATCACGAACACCCTGCTCGGTCGCGGACAACGATCAGCTGCCGATCCGGCCCGCCAGCGGCGAGCTGGGGTCGGCCGCATACAGCTTGCGCGGCATGCGGCCAGCCAGATGGGCCTCGCGGCCGGCGGCCACGGCCTTGCGCATCGCCGAGGCCATCAGCACCGGATCGCGCGCCTGCGCGATGGCGGTGTTCATCAGCACGCCATCGCAGCCCAGCTCCATCGCCACGGCCGCGTCCGATGCCGTGCCGACGCCGGCATCGACGATCACCGGAACACGCGCCTGCTCGATGATCAGGCGCAGATTCCACGGGTTCAGGATGCCCATGCCCGAGCCGATCAAGGACGCGAGCGGCATGATCGCGACACAACCCATCTGTTCGAGCCGCTTGGCGAGGATAGGGTCGTCGGAGCAATACACCATCACCTGGAAACCCTCGTTGACCAGCGTCTCGGCCGCAGCCAGCGTTTCGGTCATGTCGGGGAAAAGCGTGTGCGGATCGCCCAGCACCTCCAGCTTGACCAGCGCGTGACCATCGAGCAGCTCGCGCGCCAGCCGCAGCGTGCGCACCGCGTCCTCGGCGCTGTAACACCCGGCCGTGTTCGGCAGGATGGTGTAACGCGTCGGTGGCAGCACGTCGAGCAGATTGGGCTGACCCGGATCCTGTCCGATGTTGCTGCGGCGGATCGCAACCGTGACGATCTCGGCCCCCGCAGCCTCGATCGCGGCGCGCGTCTGGTCGAAATCCCGGTACTTGCCGGTGCCGACCAGCAGTCGGGAGCGGTAGGCACGTCCCGCAATGACGAGTTGATCTTCCATCCTTGCATCCAGAAAATTGCCGTGCGCCCACATGGGCTGACGTATGGTCTCTTCGCCGCCCGTCCTCAGCCGCCACCGACGGCCACGACCACCTCCAGGCGGTCGCCCGCGTCGAGCACCTCCCGCGACCAGCGTCCGCGCGGCACGATGACGCCGTTTCTTTCCACCGCGACCCGGCGCGCACCCAGCCCTTCCGCGTCGACCCAGTGCTGGACCGTGGTGCCACGGGCGAGCCGTACCGGCGCACCGTTGATGCGGAGCTCGATGTCGGGCGGGGCTTCAGTCATGGATCGATTCTACCTGCCCGGCCCGCTTCGCCAGCTCGAGTCGACGCATTCGAACCATCCTCCCGGCCCGCCTTCATTGTCCGTTCGTACGGATCCACAGCGACTTGCACCCGCTCGCCGCCGGGGAGCTCAGCACCTCGCCGATCTCGGCGGCCTCGCCGAAGCCATGCCGCCGAAACACGGCCAGCACCTCACCCACCGCGTCGGGCGCGCACGATACCAGCAGTCCGCCGCTGGTCTGCGGATCGCTGAGCAGCGCGCGCTCGACGTCGGCGTAGCCCTCCGGCAGCACGAGCTCATCCCCGTAACTGTCGACGTTGCGCTGCGAGGCGCCGGTGATGCAACCCTGTCCGATCAGCTCGCGCGCACCCGGGAGAACCGGCACGCGCGCCCAGTCGATCGCGATCGCGCAGCCGGCGCCCCGGGCCATTTCCAGCGCATGGCCGGCCAGTCCGAAGCCGGTGACATCGGTCAGCGCATGCACGCCCCGAATCGCGGCCAGCTCGGGACCCGGGGTGTTGAGTGCGGTGGTCGTCGCGAGCATCCGCTGGTAGCGCGCTGCATCCAGTGCGCCCCGCTTCAAGGCCGCCGAATAAATGCCGACCCCTATCGGTTTGCCCAGCACCAGACGATCGCCCGGCCGGGCATCGGCGTTGCGGCGGATCGCATGCGGCGGCGCCAGACCGAGCACGACCAGTCCATAGATCGGCTCGATCGAATCGATCGTATGCCCGCCGGCAATGGGTATGCCGGCAGCCTGACAGGCGGCTTCGCCCCCCTGCAAAATGCGCCCGATGACCGCCGGCGGCAGCAGCTTGACCGGCATGCCGACCACGGCCAGCGCCATGATCGGCCGGCCGCCCATGGCATAGACATCAGACATCGCATTCGTCGCCGCGATGCGCCCAAAATCGAAAGGATCATCGACGATCGGCATGAAGAAATCGGTGGTCGCGATCAGCGCCTGATCGTCGTTCAGTCGATAGACCGCGGCATCGTCGGATGTCTCGATGCCGACCATCAACTCCGGCGGCATCGGCATCCGGCAACTGTCTTTCAGGATGCTCGCCAGCACACCGGGCGCGATCTTGCAGCCGCAGCCGCCACCATGCGACAACGAAGTCAGACGCGGCACGTCGGCCGCGCTCGATGTGCTCATCGGCGGAGTGTTCGAGGTTTCGGGCATGTCTTGTCCATAGGATTTCGCGTTTCGAGGGTCTGTGCCGACGCCCACCAGGAGCGATGCTTCAGTGAAGTCTAGGCGACCTCGCCGTCGCAGAATAGCAAACGCCGGCGTGTCTATAGGGGGCGGGTCGTCGAGACCCACGCTTGACGTCACGTGTAGCATTGCCATGCTGCCGATGGCGCCGTGTCGCTTCTTCGAGCTTTCCGATGGCTGGTGAACGCTGCTTTCGGGGATCCGCCGCCAGAAGACGGGACTGCTGACGGCAGAACCTCCCGCGTACGAGTCGTACATCGAGAAAACCAACGACCCAAGGAAGCCGTTGACGATTGAGTGGAAGCGAGTGGCCGCCGCCGGCGGCAGGCGCTGCCCGAGACCGAAGGCGTAGCTGGGCCCGCCATGACTGAAGACAACAATACCCTCGCAACCTCGCCCAGACGCTCGGGCGTCTCGGTTACTCGCCCGGGCGTCGCGACTGTTCATGCGGGACAACGTAGCCAAGCACACCAACCGCACCGGGCGCCGCCCCCGACATGCTCTCGATACGCCAGACGGGGAGCAGCGCGTTGAACGCCGTCGAAATCGAACAGGCCATCACCGACCTCGCGGACAAGCCTTTCGACCCCGCCGAGTTCCCCTATGCCTTCCTCGAAGCCTTCGGCAACAAGGCGACGACGATCAAGCGTCTGCGCGCCGGGGCATCGAACAAGTCCGACCTCGGTGGCGTACTCCAGACCAACCACATCCACATCCTGGGCTGCGCGGCCGGGCAGGTGACGCAGACGCTGGCCGCTCTCAAGGCCAGCCCCGCGACGGCCAAGGCCAAGGCCCGGTTCATCCTCGCCACCGATGGCATCGACTTCGAAGCCGAAGACCTGACCAGCGGCGACACGGTGGCCTGCGCCTTCACGGACTTCCCCGACCACTTCGGCTTCTTCCTGCCGCTGGCGGGCATCAGCACCGTCCGCCAGATCAGCGAAAACGCCTTCGATATCCGCGCCACCAGCGGCCTCAACCGCCTCTATGTCGAACTGCTGAAGGACAACCCGGACTGGGGCACGGCAGAGCGTCGCCACGACATGAACCACTTCATGGCGCGGCTGATCTTCTGCTTCTTCGCCGAGGACACCGACATCTTCGTCCGCAGGGGCTGCTTCACCGACACCGTCGCGCAGATGAGCGCCAGGGACTCATCCAACACGCACGAGGTCATCAGCACGCTGTTCCGGGCGATGAACACGAAGAAGGACGATCGGCCCGCCGCCGGCATTCCCCGCTGGGCCGACGACTTTCCCTACGTCAATGGCGGCCTGTTCTCCGGCAGCATGGACGTGCCGCGTTTCAGCAAGATCGCGCGCTCCTACCTCCTGCACGTTGGCGGCCTCGACTGGACCAGGATCAACCCCGACATCTTCGGCTCGATGATCCAGGCCGTCGCCGAGGATGAGGAGCGCGGCGAGCTGGGCATGCACTACACCAGCGTCCCCAACATCCTCAAGGTGCTGAACCCGCTTTTCCTCGACGACCTGCGGGCGAAGCTGGCGGAAGCCGGCGACAACGCCCGCATGCTGCTCAACCTGCGCAAGCGCATGGCGAAGATCAGGGTCTTCGACCCGGCCTGCGGCTCCGGGAATTTCCTCGTCATCGCCTACAAGGAAATGCGCGCCATCGACGCCGAGATCAACCGGCGGCGCGGCGAGCCGGATCGCGCATCAGAAATCCCGCTTACCAACTTTCGCGGCATCGAACTGCGTGACTTCCCGGCGGAGATTGCCCGCCTTGCGTTGGTCATCGCCGAGTACCAGTGCGACGTGCTGTACCGGGGCCAGAAGCTGGCGCTGGCCGAGTTCCTGCCGCTGCGCAACGAGAACTGGATCACGTGTCACAACGCACTGCGGATTGACTGGTTGAGCGTGTGTCCTCCGACCGGTACCAGCGTGAAGTTGCAGGCGGACGACCTGTTCGAGTCGCCGCTGGATCAAGCCGAGATCGACTTCGAGAACGAAGGCGGTGAGACGTACATCTGCGGGAATCCGCCGTACAAGGGCAGCAAGTGGCAAAGCGACGAGCAGAAGGCCAACCTGGCGAACGCTTGGGCAAAGCATCCAAAGTTGGCAAAGACGACCGACTTCGTGACAGGGTGGTTTGCGCGCTTCTTCGAATACGCTGACAGCGTTCCCAATGCAGTCGCCGCGTTCGTGGCAACCAACAGCGTGTGCCAAGGCCAACAGGCCATTGACGTTTGGCCGGTGGCCTTTCAACGCGGCATCGAAATCCGCTTAGCCCACACGTCGTTCAAGTGGTCCAATCTCGCCAGCCACAACGCTGGCGTAACCGTCGTCATCATTGGATTGGGCAAGCAATCCAATGCGCCGAAGAAGCTCTACCTTGATGAGTTATTGAGGCTTCCATAATTCATGACGTTACCACAGCGTAGCTTGCATCCAGCAAGCGGCGATGATCGAGGGGCGCTTCTGGGCGCTTTTGAGTTTGTTGCGCGCTGTAATGTGCAACTCGGCAAGA
>JAJVIJ010000012.1 GCA_022072095.1 Rhodocyclaceae bacterium | reverse complement strand
TTTCGGCTCGCCGGACAAGGTGCCGGCGCTGCGCCTGGCCTGCATCGCCGCCGCTGGCGAGCTGGCGATTCCCTTCACCACCGGCATCCTGATCGGCATCGGCGAGACCCGCGCCGAGCGCCTCGATGCCCTGTTCGCGCTGCGCGAACTGCACGAGCGCCACGGGCACTTGCAGGAAATCATCATTCAGAATTTCCGCGCCAAGGCCGGCACGCGCATGGCGCAGGCGCCCGATGCGCCCCTCGCGGAGCTGCTCTGGACCATCGCCGCGGCGCGGTTGATCTTCCCGCCGGAGATGAACCTGCAGACGCCGCCCAACCTCAACGAGGGTGATCTGCCGCAGTTGATCGCGGCGGGCATCAACGACTGGGGCGGGGTGTCGCCGGTGACCCCCGATTTCGTCAATCCCGAAAAACCCTGGCCGCATCTGGAGGCGCTGGCCGCGCAGACCGCCGCCGCCGGCAAGCTGCTGGTGGAGCGTCTGGCGCTGTATCCGGCTTACACGCGCGAACTGGCGCGTTGGCAGGCGCCCGAGATGGCCACCGCCGTGCGCCGTGCCATGGACAGCGACGGTCTGGCGCGCCGCGACCCCTGGAGCCCGGGGGCGGGTGAGGCGCCGACGTTCACCACCGAACGCGAGGGCTGGCGCTGCGCGCCGCCCGCGATGGGCGCTACGGTGCGCGCCATCATTGCCCGCGCCCGGCGCGGCGAGCGCCTCGACGAGGCCGGGATCGTGCGCCTGTTCCAGGCGCGCGGCGCCGAGTTCGAGGCGGTCTGCGCCGCTGCCGATGCACTGCGCGGCGAGCAGTGCGGCGAGGTGGTCAGCTACGCCGTCAACCGCAACATCAACTACACCAACATCTGCCTGCATGCGTGCAGCTTCTGCGCGTTCTCCAAGGGCAAGACCCACGAGGATCTGCGCGGCAAGCCCTACCGGCTCGATCTCGACGAAATCGCCGCGCGCACCCGCGAGGCCTGGCAGCGCGGCGCCACCGAAGTCTGCATGCAGGGCGGCATCCACCCCGACTACACCGGCGACACCTATCTCGACATCTGCCGCGCGGTGAAGGCGGCGGTGCCGGAGATGCACATCCATGCGTTCTCGCCGCTCGAGGTCACACAGGGCGCACGCACCCTGGGCCTGCCGCTGCACGACTATCTGGCGCGGCTCCAGGAGGCGGGGCTCGCGACGCTGCCGGGCACCGCCGCCGAGATCCTCGACGACGAGGTGCGCGCGCTGATCTGCCCGGACAAGGTCAGCACCGCCCAGTGGCTGGAGGTGATGGAGACCGCCCATGCCCTGGGGCTGCGCTCCACTGCCACCATCATGTTCGGCCACACCGACCGGCCCGAGCACTGGGCGCGCCATCTGCTGCACCTCCGCGACCTGCAGGCGCGCAGCGGCGGCTTCACCGAGTTCGTGCCGCTGCCCTTCGTGCACATGGAAGCGCCCATCTACCGGCGCGGCGGCGCGCGCCGCGGGCCGACCTTCCGCGAGGCGGTGCTGATGCACGCGGTGGCGCGGCTGGTGCTGCACCCGCTGATCCCCAACATCCAGACTTCCTGGGTGAAGATGGGCATCGAGGGTGCGAGCGCCTGCCTGGGCGCGGGTGCCAACGATCTCGGCGGCACGCTGATGAACGAGAGCATCTCACGCGCCGCCGGCGCCAAGCATGGTCAGGAGATGACCGCGGCGGACATGGAGCGCTGGATCACCCGCCTGGGGCGGCGCCCCCGCCAGCGCACCACGCTCTACGCCGACGTGCAACCGTCGGTGGTGCCGGGACGGCTCGCGGGGGGAGCTGGCCGCTACGGTGCGGCGCCCCCCACTACCATCACCCTACAGGCACGCAAACCCGGCGATGACGGTGCGACCTGCCCCGGAGTCTTGCCACGATGACGAACGGGACAGGGCGAGCGCTGAATGAGCCTACCGATAAACCAGAACCGGAATGCTCGAGTGCGTGAGCACCTTTTGCGTTTCCGAACCGAGCAACATGCCGGAGAGGCCGCGACGTCCGTGCGACGCCATGAAGATCAGATCGCACTGACCTGCCTTGGCGGCGGCGATGATGCCCATGTAAGGCGAATCGGACACGGTCGAAACGGCTTCCGCCTGGACACCGGCTGCCTTCGCCTGAGCCACCGCCTTGTCCAGCACCTCCTTGGCCTTGGTATCCATCATCTGCGCAAACGCTTCCGGCGAGATCGGCTCGATCAGCGCGCCTTCACCGTACAGCGACAGCGGAAAGTCCTGCTTGGCGTAGTAGAACGTGATGCGCGCGCCGGCTTCCTTCGCGAAGCTGACTGCTTGACCAACCGCCTTGCCGGACAATTCGGAACCGTCAGTCGGGACCAACACATGACGAAACATGAGCCACCTCCAAAATGGATATCGTTGCGATCATTTTCCTTCAGTGACTGACTACCGATATTGAGCACGGTCAATCGCCTCGGCAGACACCGGGCGCCCCCACTCCTTCCCGTCACAGCCCTGAACCGGCGACTTTAACCGATCATGATCTCCTTGACTTTTTTTGGTGCCGCCGGCGAGGTGACCGGCTCCTGCTATCGGATCCGCCATGCCACGACCGAGGGTGTCGGCAGCTTCCTGGTCGACTGCGGCCAGTTCCAGGGCGGCCGGGAGACCTATCGCAGGAATCTGGCAGCGCTGGACCTCGATTGCCGGACGCTGGATTTCGTACTGCTCACGCATGCACACCTCGATCACTCCGGGCTGCTGCCGCGACTGGCCGCGCTGGGCTTCCGGGGCCCCATCTATGCGACCCGGGCGACCATCGATCTCGCGAAAATCATGTTGCTCGATGCCGCGCACATCCAGGAGAAGGAGGCCGAATGGCAAAACCGCCATTTCCGCTCGCGTCACGTCCGACGTGGCTGGGACCAGGCGCCGCTGTATACGGTTGCGCAGGCGCAGGCCTGCCTGAAGCAGTTTCGTCCGGTCGACTATGAGCATGCGTTTTCGCCCCAGGCGGGCGTGCGGGTTCGTTTCCGCGATGCCGGGCACATATTGGGTTCGGCCATACTGGAAATATGGATCGGCGAATCCGCGGTGCGCGAGACCAAGCTCGTCGTCTCCGGTGACCTGGGGCAGCCCGCACGACCGCTGCTGCCCGATCCAAGCGCGATCGACGAAGCCGATCACCTGCTCGTCGAATCGACCTATGGCAACCGTCTGCACCGCAGCCTGGCCGCCACGGAAAACGAACTCGCCGACATCCTCGCGCGCACATTGCCGCGAGGCAACGTACTGATCCCGGCATTCGCCGTCGGTCGCACGCAGACGCTGATCGCGCTATTGGCGCAACTGGTGCGCAACCAGCGCATCGATCGGCTGGATGTTTATGTCGACTCGCCGATGGCCGCGGCGGCGACGACGCTCACGCTCGAGCACGAAGCCCTGCTCGATGCCGAAACGCGCGACCTGCTCGCCTGGCAACGACATCACTCCGAGCGCGTGCGCATGCGCTTCACCGAGTCGGTTGAGGAATCCATGAGCCTCAACCGACTGAAAAGCGGCGCGATCATCATCTCCGCAAGCGGCATGTGCGACGCAGGACGCATCCGGCATCATCTGCGCCACAACCTGCCCCGACGCGAATGCGCCGTGGTCATCAGCGGCTTCCAGGCCGCCGGCACGCTGGGGCGACGGCTCGTCGATGGTGCCCGCGAGGTGACGATGTTCGGCGAACGCATCCCGGTGCGCGCCACCGTGCACACGCTCGGCGGCCTATCCGCCCATGCGGATCAGGCGGCGCTCATGGGTTGGCTGCGGCACTTCCGGGCGCCGCCGAAAACGACCCATGTGGTGCATGGCGAACTGGAAACGGCCACGCTGTTCGCCGAGCGCATCCGGCACGATCTTGGGTGGCCGCAGGTCAGCGTCGCGGAGCGTGGTATCGAGGTATCGCTGTAACGACCGCGCACTGGCGTCAGCCACGCACGCGTCGCACACGCGCACCCAGCGCACAAAGCTTGGTTTCCAGGCCTTCATAACCGCGATCGAGATGGTAGATGCGGTCGATGAGGGTTTCGCCGGTCGCGGCCAGACCGGCGACGACCAGCGACGCCGAGGCGCGCAAATCCGTGGCCATCACGCGTGCGCCTTGCAGTTCGGCGCTCCCGATGACGATCGCCGTGTTGCCGTCTACGCGCAGGTTCGCTCCCATGCGGCTAAGCTCGACCGCATGCAGGAAGCGGTTCTCGAAAATCGTCTCGCGGATCACCGCGGTGCCTTCGGCCACGCAGTTCAGGGCCATGAACTGCGCCTGCATATCCGTCGGAAACGCCGGATAGGGCGCAGTGCGGACGCTGACCGCGCGCAGCCGCGGCGGCGCCGTGATCATGATCGCATTGCGCTCGGGAATGATCTCGCACCCGGCATCCAGCAGCTTGTCGACGACGGCATCGAGATAGGCCGCCGAGGTTCCGGTCAGACGTGCCTGCCCGCCGGTGACGGCGACTGCGCAAAGATAGGTCCCGGTCTCGATTCGGTCGGGCATGATGCGATGGCTCGCGGCATGCAGTCGCGCAACGCCTTCGACGCGGATGATGTCCGTGCCGGCGCCGTTGATGCGCGCGCCCATCGCGTTCAGGCAACTCGCCAGGTCGACGATCTCGGGTTCGCGCGCGGCGTTCTCGATCACGGTCATGCCGTCGGCCAGAACGGCGGCCATCATCAGATTGCCGGTCCCGGTCACGGTGACCATGTCGGTCACCAGTTTGGCACCGCGCAGCCGGGAGACACGTGCATGGATATCACCGTGTTCCAGCGCGATCTCGGCGCCCATGGCCTGCAAGCCCTTGATGTGCTGATCGACAGGTCGAGCGCCGATCGCGCAGCCGCCCGGAAGGCTGACGCGCGCCTCGCCCACCCGCGCCAGCAGCGGCCCCAGAACCAGAATGCTTGCGCGCATGGTCTTCACCAGTTCATAGGGCGCAAGCGCCTGCTCGATCTGGCGCGCTTCGAGCCGAACCCGGTCTCCCATGCGCTCGACACGCACGCCCATGCGCGCAAGCAGTTCGAGCATCGTGGACACGTCCCTGAGATCAGGGACGTTGTGCAGTTCGAGCGGATCCGGGGTCAGCAGGCAGGCCGCCAATATCGGCAGCGCCGCGTTCTTGGCTCCGGAAATGGCTACCTCGCCTTCCAGGCGGTGGCCACCCTCGATCGCGAGCTTATCCAAGCTGTTGCCACTCCTCCGGCGTCAGCGTGCGCATCGACAGCGCATGGATCTCCTCGCGCATGCGCTCGCCCAGCGCCGCATAGACGCGCTGATGGCGCCGAATGCGGCTCAGGCCGGCGAACTCGGCGCTCACGATCAAGGCTTCGAAATGATGACCATCGCCATCCACCTCCAGATGGTCGCAGCGCAAGCCTTGTGCGATATAGCCATGCAATTGATCGGGTGTCAGCATCTCGGACCTCAATGACGCAGCTTGTAGCCGCTTTTCAACATCGCCAGGGTCAGCCAGGCCAGCAATAGCAGAAAACCGGACACGACCAGCAGGCTCTGCTCGGGGGGGACATCGGAATGGCCGAAAAACCCGTAGCGGAAGCCGTCGATCATATAAAACACCGGGTTCAGATGCGATACCTTCAGCCAGAAATCCGGCAAGGAATGGATCGAGTAGAAAACGCCGGACAGGAAGGTCAGCGGCATGATCAGGAAATTCTGGAACGCCGCGAGCTGATCGAATTTGTCGGCCCAGATGCCGGCAATGGTACCCAAGGTACCGAGGACCGCACCGCCCAGCAGCAGAAACGCAAACGCCCAAGCGGGAGCGACCAGGCGCAGATCGATCAGGGGCAGCGTCACCAGCAGCACGCCTATGCCGACCAAGGCACCGCGCAGCACCGAAGCCAACACATAGGCGGCAAAAAACTCGCGATGCGACAGCGGCGGCAGCAGCAGGAAAACGATGTTGCCGGTGATCTTCGACTGAATCAGCGACGATGATGCATTCGCGAACGCGTTCTGCAAGGCCGACATCATGGCCAGCCCCGGCACCAGAAAGGCGGTATAAGGCACGTCCGGAAATACCCGGACATGGCGGTCCAGCGTATGCGAGAACACCAGCAGATAGAGCAGTGCCGTCAGCACCGGTGCCGCTACGGTCTGGAAAGCCACCTTCCAGAAGCGCGTGACCTCCTTGTACAGCAGCGTACGGAACCCGGTCACGATGCCATCCCCTTCATGGCGCCCTCATCAGTTCCACGAACACCTCTTCCAGCTCGGGCTTGCCGAGCTCCATGTCGGCAACCTTCAGGCCAGCGGCGTGCAGCGCATGGAGCACGGTCTCCACCTCGTCCAGATTGGTGAGTGACAGGCAATATTCGCCCGAAGAAGAGGCCTGAGCCCTGGCCGCCAGCGAGGCGGGCAGCGAGCCGCCGGACAGTTTCAGGCGCAGCGTGTGCGCGGCATGGCGCGACAGCAGATCGGCGGTGCGCTCCAGCGCCACGAGCCGCCCCTGCTTCAACATCGCAATGCGTGTGCATAGGCTCTCCGCCTCTTCGAGATAGTGGGTCGTGAGCACGATGGTATGGCCATCTCGATTCAGGCGACGAATGAACTGCCAGAGCGCGTGCCTTAGCTCGACATCGACACCGGCGGTCGGCTCGTCCAGCACGATCACCGGTGGTCGATGTACCAATGCCTGGGCCACCATGACGCGCCGCTTCATCCCCCCGGACAGCGCGCGCGTGTTGGCATTGGCCTTGCTCTCGAGGTCCAGGTTATGCAGGATTTCGTCGATCCAGGGGCCATTGTCACGGATGCCGTAGTAGCCCGATTGCATGACCAGGACTTCGCGCACCGTGAAGAACGGATCGAACACCAGCTCCTGCGGTACCACGCCCAGCGCCCGGCGCGCGGCGCGATAGTCGGCCTGCACATCGTGGCCGAGGATCTCGATAGTGCCGGCATCCGGGATCACCAGACCAGCCAGGGCCGAGATCAGCGTCGTTTTTCCGGCACCGTTCGGTCCGAGAAGGCCAAAAAACTCGCCCGGGGCGACATCGAAGGAGATGCCATCCAGCGCAAGCAGGTTGCCATAGCGCTTTTCCACACCGGAAATGCGCAAGGCGGGGGGCAGGGATGGGGTCATGCGCATGTCCGAGGAACGAATCTGATCGGGCCCGGATACGCGTTCGGACGCTTCCTGTGCGGCATGCGACCCGCCGGCGGGCCGCATGTGAAAAAAAGCGGCCGCAGGCTCAATTCTGCGCAAGCGGCAGAAAGGCTTTCACGTCGTACAAGTCGGCCAGGCTCAGCAAGGACGCCGGAACATGCTCGAACCGCAAGGTCGTCCCCGCAGCCGCTGCGGTCCGACACCAGGCCAGCAAGACCGCAAGGCCGGCGGAGTCGGCTTGCGTCACGGCATGCAGATCGAAGTGGCTTATTCCGGTCCGGATGGCGGCGATGCCGTCACCAACCAACTGGCCCGCCTCTTCAAAGGACATGGCGCCGAGCACGCACGCCGTACGATCCTCGATCTGGATCACTTCGCACTGCCAGCCGCGACGTTGGCCCGATTTTTCGTCTGCAGGGAACGGACCAAGCCATCGATTCCGCCCTGCCTAACCTCGGCGGCGAAGGTTTCGCGGTAGTTGGTGACCAGGCTGACGCCGGCCACGACGACATCGTAGACTTTCCAGCCGCCAGTGCCCTTCTCCAGACTGTAATCGAGCTGGATCGGTCGTGCGCCCGGCTGCATGATCTGGGTTCTGACGGTGACATCGGTTTCGCCCTGGGCCAAGCGCAACGGCTTCACCTCGATCCGTTGATCCTTGTAGCCGAGCAGAGCATTCGAATAGGTGCGCACCAACAGGATTCTGAACTCCTCGCTCAGCTGCCGCTGTTGTGCCGCCGATGCCTGGCGCCAGTCGCGACCGACCGCCAGCTGGGTCATTCGGTTGAAGTTGAAATGCGGCAGGATCTCGGCCTCGACCAGGCGCATCAGCTTTTCGTTATTGCCGTTCTGAATATCCTTGTCGCGCCGCAAGGTATCGAGCACGCGCTCGGTGACGTTGCGGACCAGGATGTCAGGCGCCGTTTCCTGTTGCTGAGCAACGACACCCGTCCCCGCGATGAGACACAAACCCAGCACCCCGAATCTGATGAAGTTTCGAATTCCCACGCCTGCCTTACTCCGTCGGTTGATCCGATGAGGCTGGGGCCGCGTCGGCATCAGCCGAGACCAGCAGGAAGCTGCCGATCGCCTGCATCGCTTCGGCCACGACCGGATCGGACTCGATCCCCAACGCGCCACTGTCCAGCTTCTCCCGCGGCGGGCTGCCATCATGAATCAGGTTGCGCCGCCGTTGCAGATAGGCATCACGGATATAGGCGTACTTGTCCAGGGCAGCCTGTTCGATCGCCTTGTCGCTGGGCAACAATTCGGCACGCGCCGATACGATACGCAGTGCCCGCAAGGTATTGCGCGTCGGCACATCGTCGACGCTACTCACCGGGTCGGCGATGACGTCCACGACCAGGCCGCCGGTGTCCCGCACTGTGCGCGGTCCGAACAACGGCAGCACGACATATGCACCCTCGCCAACACCCCAGCGACCGAGTGTCTGACCGAAATCCTCGTCATGTCGTTCCAGACCCATCTCGCTGGCGACATCGAAGAGGCCGAGAATGCCCAGCGTCGAGTTGATCAGCAGGCGCCCGACATCATTGGCCGCATCACCACCTTTTCCTTGAAGAAGATTGTTGATGCCAACCCAAAGATCGCCGACGTTGCCGAAGAAATTGGACACGCCGATGCGCGCAGGCAGTGGTACGGCCGCGTCATAGCCTTGTGCGACGGGCTTGATCAGCACCTGGTCCAGCCCTTCGTTGAAGCTGAACATCGCACGATTGAAGCCTTCCAACGGATCCTTGGGGTTCGGCGGTGCGCCGGCACAAGCGGCAAGCAGGCCGACCAGGCACCCGGTCGTCAGGGCAGAACGTGCGAATCGCCCGATCGCGCATAGGTGCAGGCTCACTTGCCCGGTGCTCATCATCATTTTTCCTTCTTCTCTCCGCTGGCAGCCTGGTTGAACATGAACTGGCTGATCAATTTTTCGAGCACGACGGCAGACTGTGTCTTCTTGATGTCCTCGCCCGCTTTCAGCACCTCGGTATCACCGCCGGCCTCGAGGCCCACATACTGTTCGCCCAACAAGCCCGAGGTCAGGATGGTGGCGAACGTGTCGCGTGGAAACTGATAGCGCTTGTCGACCTCGAGTGCGACGACCGCCTGATAGCGCTCCGCATCGAAATCGATGTTCTGGACGCGGCCAACGACGACTCCGGCGCTTTTCACAGGCGCTCGCACCTTCAGGCCACCGATGTTATCAAAGCGCGCCTTGACCAAATACGATTCGGATAGATTAGCGGACGCCAGGTTGCCCACCTTGAGGGCGAGAAACAACATCGCCGCCAGACCGGCCGCGACAAAAACCCCTACCCACAGATCCATGGTTGAGCGTTGCATCAGAGTCCCCGAAACATGAAAGCGGTCAGCACGAAATCCAGCGCCAGAATGGCAAGAGAGGAGGTCACCACCGTGCGCGTCGTGGCTCCGGACACACCCTCCGCAGTCGGCGGGGCGTCATACCCCTCGAACACGGCGATAAGCGATACCGCGACACCGAATATCACGCTCTTGATGATGCCATTCACGATGTCTAGGCGGAAATCGACGGCTGCCTGCATTTGCGACCAGAAAGCGCCTTCATCCACGCCGATCAGCACCACCCCGACCAGATAACCGCCGAACACCCCGATCGCGGAAAACATCGCAGCCAGAAGCGGCATCGAAATCACCCCGCCCCAGAAGCGCGGCGCAACCACCCGCGCCACCGGATCCACGGCCATCATTTCCATTGCCGTGAGTTGTTCGGTCGCTTTCATCAGGCCGATCTCGGCCGTGATCGCCGAACCGGCCCGACTGGCGAACAACAGGCCGGCAACGACCGGCCCCAATTCCCTGACCAGAGACAGCGCCACCAGCACACCGAGGGCCTCGCTGGACCCATAGCGCTGCAAGGTATCGTAGCCCTGGAGCCCCAACACCATACCGACGAACAGGCCGGAAACCAGAATGATGATCAGCGAATGGATGCCGCTGAAGAAAACTTCCCGGATGGTGAGCTGAAAGCGCCGCCAGGCTGTGCCCGACCCCCACAGCACACCGAGAAAAAACCGCGCCGCGAAACCGAGCCGGGCTATCCGGCCGATGACGTGACGCCCGAGGTCACGCAGCATGCCGGTCACCGAATCAAGCACCTGAGCGCTCCATCAACTGCTCCCGGTAGGCCGATCCGGGGTAGTGAAACGGCACCGGCCCATTGACCTCGGCCCACACGAACTGGTGCACCCAGGGATCGGAGGAATCACGAATTTCCGCGGGCGTGCCTTCGGCGATGACGCGCCCCTCGGAAATGAAGTAGATGTAATCGACGATCTGCAGCGACTCATGCACATCGTGGGTGACGACGATCGACGAGGCGCCGAGCGCATCGTTCAGCTGACGTATCAGCTGCCCGATGACGCCGAGGGAAATCGGGTCGAGACCGGCGAACGGCTCGTCATACATGATCAGCATCGGATCCAGCGCGATCGCACGCGCCAGCGCCACCCGTCGCGCCATGCCGCCGGACAGCTCCGACGGCATCAGCGCGTGCGCGCCGCGCAAGCCGACGGCATGCAGCTTCATCAGCACCAGGTCGTGGATGAGTTCCTCCGGAAGGCCGGTGTGCTCCCGCATCTGGAAGGCGACGTTCTCGAACACCGACAAATCGGTAAACAGCGCGCCGAACTGGAACAGCATGCCCATCTTGCGGCGCATCCGATACAGCGCCTCGGCATCCAGCTCATGCACGACGCGGCCGGCCACTTTGACATAGCCCTGGCTCGGACGAACCTGCCCTCCAATCAGACGCAGCAGCGTCGTCTTGCCGCAGCCGCTGCCACCCATGATCGCAACCAGCTTACCCCGCGGGATGTTCAGGTTGATGCCCGACAGCACCGTTCGCCGTCCGTCATAGCCAAAAGTCAGGTCGCTGATTTCGACCAGGGATTCCGTCGTCACTTCGCCGTCCATGCAGGGAATTGTCCGGGCACGACCGCCACGTCTTCGCCGCGCGTGCCATGGCAGGTCTGGGTAGCTGGCAGGCGCCGATCCCACCATGCCAGGTAAGCCCCGAGCCCGGATTCAGGGCAGCGAGTTTAGCAAAGTCACGCTCGCCACTGCCTGACACACGAGCGACCGGAGACCCCATCGGCGAGCGCTGCGCTATGATGACCCGACTTCGCCATGACGAGAGCAAGGATGAGCCTAGCCCACCCGTCCGGCCGCAGACCGGTTCTCTGGATCATCGATGACGACGCACTGATCGCGGACACGCTGAGCTACGCGCTGGGCGATGAATTCGAGATCACGACGCTTGCCGACCGTCCGGCGTGCGTCCGCCAGCTGCGCTCGCCCTGCCCTCGCCCCGAACTGGTACTGCTCGATCTCGGCCTGCCACCCTCGCCACATCAGCCCGATGAAGGCTATGCGCTGATCGCCGACCTGCTCGCGCATGCCCCCGACACGCGCATAGTCGTGCTGTCGGGCCAGGACCAGAACATCGCGGCGCGTCATGCACGTGCGCTGGGCGCCACCGAGTTCGTGGCCAAGCCCGCCGACCCGCAATCCTTGCGCAGCCTGCTGCAATCGCTGCTCGCGACTCCCGACACAGGCGGGGCCGGAGCGCGCGCAGCCATCGATGCCGTTCTCATAGGGAACAGCGAGGCCATGCGTCGGTTGCGCTCACACCTGTCGCTCTACACCGACACGACCTTGCCGGTACTGCTTCAGGGCGAGTCCGGCACCGGCAAGGAAATCGTCGCGCAGCAATATCTGCACCGTGCCAGTGTGCGCCGCGACAAGCCGTTTCTTGCACTCAACTGCGCGGCGATTTCCCCTCACCTCGTCGAGCCGACCCTGTTCGGCAGTGTCAAGGGCGCCTACACCGGGGCAGAACGCGCGCAGACCGGCTATTTCGAAGACGCCGGCGATGGCACGCTGTTCCTCGACGAAATCGGTGAACTGCCGCTCGAAGCGCAAGCCAAGCTGTTGCGCGTGCTGGAAAATGGCGAATACCAGCGCGTCGGCGAGACGCGGCCGCGGCATGCCCGTGCCCGCATCGTCGCCGCCACCAACCGGGATCTGCGCGCCGAAGTGCGCGCAGGCCGCTTCCGTCTCGACCTCTACCATCGGCTGTCGGTGTTCACGATCGAATTGCCGCCCTTGCGAGACATGGGCGACGATCGCCTGCTGTTGCTTGACCACTTCAGCCAGCGCCTGGGGGACGAGATGGGCCGCGAGCCGTTCCATCTGACTCCCGAGGCACGCCGGCTCTGGCGTGACTATGCGTTTCCGGGAAATGTGCGCGAATTGCGCAATATCGTGCTGCGGCTGCTGACCAAGTCGGCCGGCAGGACCCTCGATGTCAGTCAACTCGCCGAGGAATTCGATGCCGATCCGGTCTCATCCGCGGAGGGTGGTCCGAGTTCGCCGACCGTGCCGAGCCAGGAAGCGCTGCGCCACCTGCAAAGCGCACACCAGGTCTACCTCGACGACATCCTGCGTACCTGGGAGCGCGCCTATGTCGAGGCCGCCCTCAAGCTCGCCCAAGGCAATGTCAGCCAGGCGGCACGCCTCCTCGGCATGCAGCGGACCACGCTCTACCATCGGCTGGCAACACTGGGCCGTGACGCCGACACCCGCTGAGCGCATGATGATGCTGCTCGATCATTACGGGTTGAAAGAGCCCCCATTCGGATTGACACCGCATACCGAGTTCTTTTTTCCCGGCGGCGAGCGCGGTCCGATTCTCGATGCCCTGCTCTATGCGATCGACCATGAGGATGGCATCGTTCAGGTCGCGGGTGAAGTGGGGACCGGCAAGACCATGCTCGCGAGAATGCTGCTCGAGCGCCTGCCGGCCTCGGTGCAGGTGGTCTACCTCGCGAACCCATCCCTGGGGCGCGACGACATGCTGAGTGTGCTCGGCACGGAGCTTCAGGTCGAGCCGGAATCCGAGCGCACGGTCGCCCGCATTCGCCGCATCGAGGAACGCCTGGTCGAGCTGTACACCGCGGGTCGTCGGATATTGCTGATCATCGACGAGGCGCACACGATGCCGGCCGACACGCTCGAACTGATACGCCTGCTCGCAAACCTAGAAACCACCCGACACAAGTTGCTGCGCATCCTGCTGTTCGCCCAGCCCGAACTCGATGCACTGCTGAGCCGGCCGGACATGCGCCAGCTCAAGGACCGCGTCACACAGCGCTTCGTGCTGCGCCCGCTCGACCGCACCGAGTTCGCGAGCTACCTGCGCCACCGACTGGCGCGCGCCGGGTATCGAGGCCCGGACCTGTTCTCGCCGGCGGCGGTACGTATGCTGCACCGTGCCAGTGGCGGCCTGGTCCGGCGCACGCATGTACTCGCCGGCAAGGCCCTGCTCGCAGCCTATGCGCAGGGCCGGCATGCGGTCGGTCGGCGCGAGGCACGCGCCGCGATCCACGACGCCAACGGCAAGCGCCGCACGATCCGCCCCGCCCATGCGCTGGGGGCCGGTTTTGGGCTGCTGCTCGCAGCCGCCGTGGCCTGGTATTTCGTATGGGGCGATGGCGCGGACACCAAGTCTGCGGCGACGGCATCGCCGGTGATCCCGCCCGCTACCGCGACACCGGCCGGCAATGAGCTCCTTCGTCTTCCCGCCCCCGATCAAGTCCTCGCCACCCAGCAGCCGCGTGCACCGGTCTCGAACACGGCGGCCGCTTCGAAGGCCGCCCCACAGCAGTCGACGGCGGAGCGCCCGCTCGCTGGAACCGATCGGCTCGCGGCGGCATCCTTGCAGTCGCGGCTTGCTGCGACCCGCTCGTGGCTCGAGGCTGCCGAAGGCGACCGCTGGTTCATCCAGCTGCAGACAGCCGATGCCGCACAGATCGACGAGGTCTTGCGCTTCGTCCGCCTGGCCGAGCGCGCACTCAAGCACGATGACATCCGCATCTATCGACGACAGCTCGGTGAGCACGTGCGGATAGGCGTCATCTATGGCGATTTTGCGGATGCCGAGGCTGCGCGTGCGGCGATGACTGCGCTGCCACCGGCCCTGCGCGCCTACCAGCCCCATGTGCGCCGCGTGGGGACGCTGCGATGAGAGTCGGGACCACGCCCGCGGTGACCGGTGCTAGGTCGATGTTATGATGAACAGAATACGGTCCGCGATATCCCCGCGATCTCCATGCTCGATTACAGAAGCCCGTTGACTGGCCCAACACAGCGATGCATGCCGCGCCGGTTCGTGCTGGTGGCCGCGACGCTGACGATCGCCGCCCTGACGGGCTGTGCCAGCCGTCCGCAGCCTCAGCTCTCCGCCCAGCACATCCGCGCCGACAACATCGCTCCTGCTGCCGAGGCACCCCCGCCGACGCCGGTGGCGCTGCCGCTGCTGCCGCCGACACCACGGCCCGCTCCCCGCGCCGAGACTTACAGCGTCGTCGTGAACAGCGTCAAGGTGCAGGAATTGCTGTTCGCGCTGGCGCGCGACGCTCGCATCAATGTCGATGTCCACCCCGGGATCACCGGCACCGTGACCATGAATGCCATCGACCAGACGCTGCCGCAGCTCCTCGATCGCATCGGCCGTCAGGTGGACATGCGATATGAATTGCAGGGCACGGTGCTTCAGGTCATGCCGGACACACCTTTCTTGCGCACCTACCGCATCGACTACGTGAACCTGTCCCGCGACGTGACCGGCACGGTCTCGATCAATACGCAGATCAGCTCGGGCACCTCGTCCGCCGCCGGGACCACGGGGAGCGCCACCGGTACCACGCCGTCGTCGGGCACCTCGGCGAGTGGCAACAGCTCGATCACCGAAGTCAAGAATGCGGGCCGCAACCGCTTCTGGGAATCGCTGGACCGCAGCATACGCGACCTGCTGCGCGAAACCGACAAGATCCTGCCCGAAGGCTCGAGTGAGGAGTTCGAGGAAATCAGCGGCGCGCTCACGACCTCGGGCACCGGCGTCGCCGCGGCGCCGGCACGCGGCCGAGCGGGCAGCGGCAACCCGGCCGCCACGCTCGCGCAAAGCCCGAGTCCGGCGGAGATGCAGAACCGCGGCACCCGGGTCACGCGTCGCACGACCTTTCGCGAAGCGGCCTCGGTCATCATCCATCCGGAAACCGGCGTCGTCGACGTGCGCGCGACATCGCGCCAGCACGAAAAGATCCAGGAGTTTCTCGCCGAAGTGATGGCCGCGGCCCGGCGCCAGGTACTGATCGAGGCCACCATCGCCGAGGTCCGCCTTTCCGACAACTACCAGCAAGGCATCGATTGGCTCGGCCTGCAACGGGGTGGCGACAAGGCAGCCATCGGTCAGGGCATCAGCCCGCGCGTGCTCGCCGATAGCGGCGCGCTGCTGACGCAGCCGGGATCGCTCGCCTCCGGTGTCGCGAACACGCTGTTTACCTTCGCCGTGCGCGATGGCGGCTTCTCGGCGGCGATCCGACTGCTGCAGTCCTTCGGTGACGTGCGTGTGGTGTCGAGCCCGAAACTTTCCGTGCTGAACAATCAGACCGCCTTGCTCAAGGTGGTGAACAACGTCGTTTTCTTCAACATCAAGTCGGACACGTCCCAGACCACGAACAACGCGCTGACAACGGTCACGACGACACCGCAGTCGGTGTCGGTCGGTCTGGTCATGAGCGTCACGCCGCAGATCAGTCATGAAGGCAACGTATTGCTCAACGTCCGACCGAGCATTTCACGTGTGACCAGCTTCAAGCGCGACCCCAATCCCTCCATTCCAGCGGGCCTGCTCAATCTCGTCCCTGAGATCGAAACCCGCGAAATGGAGTCGATCATGCGTGTCGGCGATGGTGAGGTGGCCGTGCTCGGTGGCCTGATGCAGGATGACATCGACTATCGCACCGACGCCGTGCCAGGACTGTCCTCGCTGCCGCTGCTCGGAAACCTTTTCACGCATCGTAACGACACGGCCAGAAAAACCGAACTGGTGATCTTCCTGCGCCCGGTCGTGTTGCGTGAAGCCAGCATCCACGGCGATTTCCGCTCGCTGCGCGACCGTTTGCCGGGTCCCGATTTCTTCACGCGTCCCGCCCCCAAACCCGAGCGCGGGTCGGACACACCGACGACGCGGCCGTAATCGGTGAGCCGGCGACGATGAGTCTGCTGCTGGATGCGCTGAAGCGGGCGGAAGCGGCCAAACGCCATGAGCAGGCCGCGCACACCGGCATCGTGGCCCCCGCCGGGGACATGGCCACGTCGCCCGCCGGCTCATCGTCCGCAGTCCGCATCGAGGGGCGCACTTCGCCCCCCCCTCCCGCGAGCCCTGCCGCGAGCGTCACCGCCGCCGAGATGCCTGCCGATCGGCTCGATCTCCTGCCCCTGGACGCGGAGGAGGGCGCGGACGCGGCGCCGGGCCGTCGATCCTGGGCCTCGGAGGCCGCCGGTGAGGCCGAGCGGCTCGCCGCTCAGAACCTGTTCAGCGCGAAATCCGCACCGTCGAGGCCAGCCCTGCTCTACCCGGCGATCGCCGGGCTGATCGGCGCACTAGCGATCGGCTTCTGGTTCTGGTGGCAATGGCAGGCCTTGTCCGCGCCGGCGTCGACGGCAGCCCCGGCCATGGCGCCGAAGCCCATGGCGGCACCGGCCGGCGCCATGGTGCAGCCGATCACTGCTGCATCTCAGCTTGCTGCCGCTCGCGCGCTCGACCAGGCGCCGAATGCACACGCAGGCGACACACGCAAGCCGCTCGACCCGCCCCCCGCACCGCCTGCCGAGAGGGCGAGCGTGCTGCGCGAACAGCTGAGCGAACAAAAACCGCCGTCCACCGATATGGTGCTGCGACCGCAGATCCGCAGCCACCGCTCGCCGGAACAGGTCCTGCCCGAAGTCGCGCGCGCTTATGAAGCCTTGCTGGCCGGCGATGGGGCGACGGCGAAGCGTGCCTATGACGAAGCACTCGCCATCGATCCGCTCAATCGCGACGCGCTCCACGGCCTCGCGGCGATCGCGCTCGCCGAACAACGTCTGCGTGACGCCGAAGCGGCCTACCGCCGCCTCGTGGAGATCGATCCCGGCGACGCACGTGCCCAGGCCGCCCTGCTCTCGCTACGCAGCAGCGATGACAAACCCAGGGAAGCCCGCCTCAGGGAACTGATCGCGCAGCAGCCACGTGCGGCGACACCGCACTTCGTGCTCGCCAACCTGCTGGCGGCACGCGGACAGTGGCGCGAGGCGCAGGAGCATTATTTCCAGGCCTATAGTGCCGACCCGGACAATCCGGACCATCGATTCAATCTCGCGGTCAGTCTGGACCAGCTGCGTCAGTACGAACTGGCGATTCGTTACTACCGCGAGGCCCTGGCCGCGGCCGAGCGCACGCCTCATGCCTTCCCGGTTCAGCAAGCCGCGACCCGAATCCATACCCTGTCCGAGCTCGTCCGGACGCGGTCGACGCCGCCATGATGAGTCCATCATGCTGAACGTTCGCAGGCATTGCATCTGCTCGAGCTGACATGAGCGCACCGGAACAACGCAGACCGCTGGGTGAACTGCTGGTCCGAGCCGGACTGATCACCCCCGACCAGCTGCGTATCGCGCTGACCGAGCAGCAGAAGCGCAACGTGCCGCTGGGCAAACTGCTGGTGCGCCTGGGCTTCGTATCGGAGGCGACGCTGCGCGATGCGCTCGGCGAGACGCTGGGCATCCGCAGCGTGAGCCTGACCCACACCATCATCGATCCCGAAGCGCTGCATTGGATCCCCCGCGAAACGGCGCGCCGGTATCGCCTGCTGCCGCTCTCGTTCGATGCCGGCCGACGGCGGTTGACGCTGGCCATTTACGATGCCAACGATATCGTTGCACTGGACAAGGTACGCGCCCAGCTGTCCGAAGACATCGAGCTCGATGTCGTACTGGCCGGTGAGAGCGAGATCGTGCGCGCCATCGATCAGCACTATGGCCACACCCTTTCCATCGACGGCATCCTGAACGAAATCGAGACCGGAGAAATCGACTACCGCTCGCTCGCCATTTCGATGGATGAGTACAGCCAGCCGGTCGTCAGGCTGGTCGATGCACTGCTGAACGACGCCGTCAAGCGGGAAGCCTCGGATATCCATTTCGAGCCGGAAGCAAGCTACCTGCGCATCCGCTACCGGATCGACGGCCTGTTGCGTCAGATCAGGGTCCTGCACAAGTCATACTGGATGGCCATGGCGGTGCGCCTGAAGGTCATGGCCGGACTCAACATCGCCGAGACGCGCGCACCCCAGGATGGTCGCATCTCGCTCTACATCAGCGGCCGCGAAGTGGATTTTCGCGTCTCGGCGCAGCCGACGATACACGGCGAAAACCTGGTGCTGCGCGTGCTCGACCGCGAGAAGGGCATCGTGCCGCTGGACGCGCTCGGGTTCAACGATGCCCAGCTCGAGCAACTGAGTCTGATGATCGCCCGCCCGGAAGGGATCATCCTGGTCACCGGGCCGACCGGATCGGGCAAGACGACGACGCTGTACTCGGTGCTGAATCACATCAACGCCGAGGGCATCAACATCATGACCCTCGAAGATCCGGTCGAATACCCGATGACGCAGATTCGCCAGACTTCCGTCGGCGACGCGGTCAAGCTCGATTTCGCCAGCGGCGTGCGCGCGATGATGCGTCAGGACCCGGACGTGATCCTGGTCGGCGAAATACGCGACCGCGACACCGCCGACATGGCCTTCCGTGCGGCGATGACCGGTCACCAGGTTTATACGACGCTGCACACCAATTCGGCGCTCGGTGTCATTCCCCGCCTTCTCGACATCGGCATACTGCCCGACATCATGGCCGGCAACGTCATCGGCGTGCTCGCGCAACGGCTGATCCGCCGGCTATGTCCCGAGTGCAAGCGCGCGCGCCCGGCCGAACCACATGAAACGCAGTTGTTCGGCTGGCGCGAAGACCGGCCGCCGCCCGTCGTCTACGAAGCGATCGGCTGCGAGCACTGCGATTTTCTGGGTTACAAAGGGCGGCTCGCGATCGTCGAATTGCTGCGCATGGACGCCGACCTCGATGAACTCGTCGCACGCCGTGCCACGCCGCGCGAACTGCGCAATGCCGCGCGCGCAAAGGGGTTCCGCTCGCTGGCGGAGGACGGCCTCAGGCGCGCCCTCGACGGCATCACGTCGCTGGCGGAAATTGCCCGTGTGGTCGACCTGACCGACCGCATGGCCCTGGCCGGCTCCGAGCGCTTCGGCTGATCGGGAACGCGATGGGCCTGTTCAGCTATCGTGCCATGGATGCGGACGGCCGCATCGTGCACGGCCAGATCGAGGCGCTGAACCCCGTGGACCTGGAGTTGAGACTGCGGCGCCTGCGTCTCGACCTGGTCCACGGAACCCCGCGCAGCACGGGCTCGAATTGGGCCAGCGGTCGCATACCGCAACGTGATCTGATCCAGTTCTTTTTTCACCTCGAGCAGCTGGTGCGCGCCGGCATTCCGATCCTGGAAGTCCTGGCGGATCTGCGCGACTCGATCGACCAGCCGCGCCTGCGCGAAATCGTCGCCACGCTGATCGAGAGTATCGAGGGCGGGCGCACGCTGTCGCAGGCCATGGCCGAGCACCCGCGACTGTTCGACCGCGTTCTCGTAAGCCTGGTGCGCGCCGGTGAGACCAGTGGCAACCTGCCCGAGGTTCTGGCCGACATCACCGAGACGATGAAATGGGAAGACGAGCTGCGCGCGCAGACTCGGCGACTGATGATCTATCCGGCGATCATATCGGTCGTGCTGGTCGTGGTCATCGCGGTGCTGATGATCGTCGTCGTTCCGGACCTGACACGCTTCTTCCAAGGTATCGGTCAGCCCATTCCCTTGGGCCTCCAACTGGTGGCCGGACTCAGCGCGGTGCTGCGCGCGCACTGGCCGCTATTCGTCGCGGTCCCGATCGCGTTGCTCATCGGTACCCGCTTCGCGCTGCGCCACCATCCGGGCATGAGGCTGCGCGCGGACGCCGGCAAGCTCGCACTGCCCATCGCCGGTGAAGTTCTGCGCAAGCTCATGCTCTCGCGCTTCGCCCGGGTGTTCGCGATGATGTACGGGTCCGGGATTCCGGTCATCGACTGCATCCGTGCATCGGAAGGCGTGGTCGGCAACGAAGCCATGCGCGCGTCGCTCGCACGTGCCGGCAATCTGATTGCCGAAGGCCAGAACGTCGCCGCCGCGTTCCAGAGCGCTGGCCTGTTTCCGCCTCTGGTGATCCGCATGCTGCGCGTGGGTGAGGGCACCGGCGCACTCGATACCGCGCTGGCCAGTGTCAGTTATTTCTATCATCGTGACGTGCGTGATGCCATCGCGCGTGCGCAGGCGATGATCGAGCCGGCGTTGACGCTGGTCATGGGGGGCATCATGCTGGCGATCGCCTTGTCCGTGATCGGCCCGGTATACGACATGCTGGGCCGGCTCAAGCTGTAGCCTGGCCCGAAAGCGAATAGTCAAATGGCTCCTCGTCGGCTGTTGTACCTCGATGCCAGTGCGCTCACCGCCTACCTCTGGCAGGCGCACGGGCCGGTGCTGGAAGATAGTTTTCCGCCGAGCGCAGACGGGCTGGTGCGGTTCGACGACTATTTGCAGAGCCGCACGCGGAGCGTGTTCCATCTGGTCGCCGACGTCGCCGAGGAGGGCTATCACTTCGAGGCCGTGCCACCGGTACGCGGCGCCGACCGGAAGGCCATGCTGCGGCGCAAGTCCGGTCAGTATTTTTTCGGCTCGCCGTACGGCGTCGCGCTCTCGCTTGGCCGTCAGCCGTCCGGACGGCGCGACGAGCAAATCGTATTCGCCGGCCTGACGCGCCCACAGATTCTGGAGCCCTGGCTCAACCGCTTGACCACCAGGGAATGCCCGCTGGCGAGCCTGCATGCGCTACCGATGCTGATGCCAGAACTCGCCCGACGGCTCAAGCTCGACACGCGCGCACGGCTGCTGATCATGGCCACACGTGCCGGCTTGCGGCAGTGTTTTATCGACAAGGGTACACTGCGCTTCGCGCGCCTGACGGTACTCGGTCCCGAGACAACGGCGAAGCTGCCTGAGGCTTTCCTGGAGCAGAGCGAACGCCTCAGACAATATCTGGCCGCACAGCGCTGGCTGGCACGCGACGCGATCCTCCCGGCCACCTTCCTGGTGCCGGAGGGGCGTCTGCATGAATTCGAAGCTTTCCGCAATGCAGCACCCGGATTGGCCGTCGAGCTATGGGATATCGGCAGCGCCGCGCGCGCCTGTGGCATGCGGCCGCCTGCGTCGAACGGATCGGGCGCAGAGGCACTGTGTCTGCATACGCTCCCGCAGCGGCGCGTATCGATGGTACAGCTCGCGAGCCCGGCCGAACGTCGCTACATGCACTTGTGGCGTGCCAACACCGTGCTCCACGCCGTCACCGCGGTCGTGCTGCTCGGGTCGGCACTGGCCGTCGGCAAGCTCTATGTGCTCGGCACGGACATCGGCGAGGCCGCGCGCGCGCTGCAGGACGACATCGACCGCGACCGACGGGCGCGTCAGGCGATCGAGGCGCGCCTGCCCAGCCTGCCGGCCCGACCGGACGAATTGCGCGGTATCGTCACCTCCGTGAGATCACTGCGGGCACGCGAAGCCGGACCACAACCTCTGTTTGCCGATATCGCACGCGCACTGGACCAGATGCCGGCGATACGGCTGGAGCGACTGGACTGGCAGCTCGCCAACGAGCCGGAAGCCTTGTCCGGCGCGAGCGCCGCGCCCGCCGCATCCGTTTCCCAGCCCACACCGACACCGATACGGCCCGGGATGCCGGCCACATCGGGCCTGTTCGCGGTCGGTCTGCTTCATGCCACACTGCCCGCCGACCATGCCGCCGAGCCGCGCCGCGGCATCGAGGCAGTGCAGGCGCTGGCCGCTGCGCTGGCCGAAAATCCAGCGTTGCGCGTACAGATCGTGCAATGGCCCGTAGACCTGCAACCCAACCAGTTTCTGCGCGCCCCGAACCTGTCGGCGAGCGAGTCCAGGATCGACCCGCCCCGTTTTCAGATCCGGGTTGCCGCCAGGCTCGACCGCTGATGAAACCACGACACGCCGACATCGCCGCCGACAAGCGTACGCGCCGCGGCCCCGAACGTTCGCGTGAACCCGAATGAATGCGCGCTTCTGGTTGCACGGGCTGCGCGTCTCGATCGTATTGCTGGGACTTGCCATCATCGCGAGCGGCCTCGCACTCGTCTGGGTCGTCGACCGACAGCATCAGGCCGAGCAGCGCTTGGCCGAGAGCATGCGCACCAAGGAAGCAGGCAGCGCGGAACTCGTGCGCGCGCTGCGCGACGAGCAGGAAATCGTCGCCTACGTCACCGCCTTCAGCGAGCTGACACGGGACGGCCTGCTGGGCCAGGAGCGACGCCTGGACTGGATCGAAATGATGCGAGCGCTGCACAAGCGCCTCCGCCTGGGAGATCTGAGCATCGAGTTCGCCCCGCAAGGCGCGCTAGACCGCCTCTACGATGCGCCCGATTCGGGGCGCTTCCGCTTTTTCGCCAGCCGCATGAACATCCAGGGCAAACTGCTGCACGAGGGCGATCTGCTGCGATGGCTGGCGGGCATGCACGAGGCGCACGGCGCCATCGTCAGCCCGCGGCAATGTACGCTCGAGCGGCTCGATTTCGAGCCGTCCGACTGGCTCGCGCCACGCCTGCGCGTGCAATGCTCGATAGACTGGATCACGCTGCGTGCCACCGATCAGAATGGCTAGAACCCTGCTCCGCCATGTCGCACTCGCGGTCTGCTTGCTCGGGATCCTTGACGGCCCGGCCATGGCCATCGTGGAAGCACCCGCCGCACCACCGCCACCCCGCGCCGACACCGTCGGGCGCCTGTTTCTTGCGCCCGCCGATCGGGCAGCGCTGGACCGTGCCCGTGTTCGTGGCGAGCGCGAGCGCCCGGCGGCGGCGGCCGGCACCGTCACCTTGAACGGTGTCGTCCGGCGCAGCGGCGGCGCCAGTACGGTGTGGGTGAACCACATGCCGCGCCGCGGTTCCGATCGCAGCAATCGTAGCGATCATGGCGATGGCGGTCGCGCCGAGATCGAACTCGGGGATTCGCAGCGCATCACGTTGCGGGTCGGCGAGATCGTCGACATGACGACGATGGAGCGGTCTTCGGCCTTGGGGGCCGGCATGATCCGGGCGCCCGGGAGCCAGCCGACCGCGAAGGCACCGGCGCCGAACACGCCACGACGGGCTGCCCGCTGATTCGCGGCTGTCGACGCCGATGGGATCTCGCCGTCACCTCGTCACCTCGAACCGGCAACGCGGCGCCGCGCTGCCGGCCATCGTCGCAATCGTCGTGCTGCTGGGCGCGAGCCTGTTCTTCTGGTATCGCCCGGGGACCGGCGCCGTCACGCGCGATGCGCGTTCCGACGCCGCGCTCGCGCAGGCCAAGGCCGCGCTGCTCGGCTATGCGGCCCGCTGCGGCGTTACGGCCGTCGGCCCGCAACCCTTCCGGCAACAGGCCGACAACTCCTGTGCCAATTCCGACCAGGATCGCCCGGGTGACCTGCCCTGCCCCGACCTCGATGGCGACGGCGGAACGGAAATCAGCCACTGCGGCAAGGTCAACGGCACCGACCCGGCGCGGCCGCGGCTAGGCTGGCTGCCATGGAAAACCCTGGGACTGCCGGAACTGCGGGACGGCAGCGGCGAGCGCCTGTGGTATGCGGTCGCGACGACCTTCAAGAACAATCTGCGCGCACCGCCGATCAACAGCGACACGCGCGGCACCATCAGTGTGCGCAATGCGCTTGGAAATCTGATTCACGATGGCCGCACCGGCAGCGGCGTGGTGGCCATCATCATCGCACCCGGGGCCGCGCTGGTGCGCGCCGATGGCCTCGCCCAGGTCAGGAACGCGGCCCACGCGAGCGACGCGCGCCACTATCTGGACAAGGCTCCCGCCGACAACGCCGAAGACAATGCCGACCTGGCCGATCAGGACGCCGACAACGATGGCCTGGCGGACGGCAACGATGGCTTCATCACCGGGCCGATCGCCGACGTCCAGGGACGGCCGCTGGTCAATGACCGCATCGTCGTCATCACGCGCGATGAACTGCTCGCGGCCGTGGAAAGGCGCGTCGCGGCCGAGGCGCGCGAATGCCTGACCCATTACGCCAGTCTGCACGGCCGCCACCCCTGGCCGGCGCCGATCGCCTCGAACGAGCGACTCGGACTTCCCGGCGTGCGCTTCGGTCGCCTGCCGGCACTGCAATCCGATGTCGATGTCGCCGGCGAGTTTCAACAGGCGGTCGCCCGCGTCGGCACGGCGCGCGCGGCGCTGGCCGGCGCGCAGTCCGCGACCGAACGCAGCGCTGCCGCACAGACCTTGACGATCAGCCTGCAAGCCAGCTTGCAGCAGGGTGCGCGGCTCCATCCCGGACTGGCCACGGTGATCCCTGATGTCCTGGCGGTGCGTACGTCCGCCAACGCCCTGGCCGTGGCCGCAACCGGCCAGTTTTCCAGCCTATTGCTTGCACTCGGGACCGACACCGATACCTTGATCCAGCATCTGATCGACACCGGCCTCGACCTTTACGCGCCGGTCCTCGCCCAGACGGTCGGCGATCTCGCCACCGCAGTCAGCGCGTTCGGAGCCCAGCCGACCATGGCTGGCGCCACCATGCTGGCCAATGCCGCCTATCGGCTCGCTCGCCTGAGCGGCCTGGCACGCAGCGGCAATGCCCAAATTGCGTCGCCCTTGAGCAATACCGCGGCGACCGCCAACAGTGCATGGACCGCGGCCCAGCAAGTCCTTGCCACCGGAATGGGCAATGCCGGCGCCGTCAGCAACGCAATCATTTTCGGGAACCTTGCCGTGACCACCGCTACGGGCTTGCGCCAGACCATCGAAATGCAACGCGTGTTCGGATTTTCGCAAGCGACCGCGCTCCAGCTCGCCGACGGCGTGCGCGCGATCGTTGCCATGCCCGCTTCCGTGGAGATGGCCGCGACGCTGCGTGCCGGCGCCCAGGCCGCGACCGCGGCGCTCACCCGCTTGCAGACGCAGGCAAGCGGGATTCTGCCTGTCCGGCAGGCGGCCCTGGACGCAGCCGCGCAGACCGAAAGCGCCGCCGCGGCCGCGCTGGCCGACCCGACCGCTGCCAAGCTTGCCGCCGCTGCCAGCGCCGGCGCGAACCTGGCCAACGCGATCGCCACGACCACACTAGGGCAGGTCAGCGGCGGGCTGGCGCTGACGCTGCAACTGGTGACCGCGGCGCTGGACCAGTCGAGCACGCGCCTGCGTCGCCAGGAGCTGCTGACCTTGCTGGCCAACCACGTCTCCGCCCCCGGCCCGGCCAGCGAGCAGGCGCTGCGCACGGCGGCGGCGGCGACCGCCGAATTGCTGGGCATGCTCGGCCAGACCCTGCCGGGTGCCGGTGACGACCTGCAAGACCTGCTCGCGGCGCTCGATCCGGCCAGCGGCACGCTGCCGCCGCTGCTGCGCACCGCGGTCGCGGAAGCGGTCGATGTCATCGGCTCGGCCAGCGACCTGCAAACCGGCCAGGCACTGGCCGCGGCCGATGCCGCGCTGGCGGCGCTGGCAGCGCTGCCGGTGCCACGGGGGAGCGCCGGCGCCAAGATCGCCGTGGTTTGGGACGATGGCACCGGCTGCCACAAGTGGTTCGCGGACAACGACTGGCCTACGCGCGTCTATTACCAGCTCGCCGCCGATCCGGCGCACCCGCTCACGATCGACGGCAAGCCCTATGCGCTGGTGGTGCTGATACCGGGCCACGCACTGACCGGCCAGCTCCGTCCCAGCGCCGACATCAGGCAGTACTTCGAAGGAGAAGCCAATCCTTTCGGTCTGCCCGACCCAGCGACCAACGCCCACACCTCGCGCAACGGCCTGGCCGCCAGCCCGGACCCCCGCTTCATCCAGCGGCCGTTGTCGCCCGGCTTCAACGATCAACTCGTCGGCCGCATATGAAACGGCAACGAGGTTTCACATTGATCGAGCTGTCCATGGTGCTGCTCGTCGTCGCGCTGCTGCTGGGCGGCCTGCTCGTGCCCTTGTCGGCGCAGATGGATGCGCGCAACACCCAGGAAAGCCTGCGCCGGCTGGACGAAGTGCGCGACGCCCTGCTGGGCTATGCCGCGGCACATGGCCGCCTGCCCTGCCCGGCACGCGGCGATGCCGGCGACACTGGCATCGAATATCCGTCCGGCGGGGGTGTCTGTGCGCGCCCGTGGAACGGCTACGTCCCGGCGGTGACGCTCGGACTGTCGCCAACGGACACCCAGGGCTACCTGCTCGACGGCTGGGGCAACCGTGTGCGCTATGCGCTCACCACGGCCAATGCCAACGCGTTTTCGACGGCGAACGGGCTGCGCAGTGTCGGCCTGTCGAACCTGGCGCCGGACCTGAAGATCTGCGCCCAAGGCAGCGCGATCACCGCACCCGGCACCGCGGCGGCGAATTGCGTGGCCGCGAACCGGCTGGCCGACGATGCCGTGGCCGTCGTCTATTCGCTGGGCCGACGCGGCTCGGGCTCCGGCGCCGGCAGCGACGAGACCCACAACCCCAACCCGAACGCCACCGTGGCCGCCGACCCCGCCTTCGTGGGCCGGACCGAAGCGAGCGATTTCGATGACCTCGTCGTCTGGCTGTCCGCCAATGTGCTGTATAACCGCATGATCGCGGCGCAGCAATTGCCCTGACCGAGCGCGATCGAACCGATGTCCGCCAAACCTGCCGACTCAGCCGACCCTGTGCCGACCGTGGCGGCTGAACCACTGGCACCGGAGCGAGCCGAAGCCACAACCCGCGCCCCCTTGCTGACACGGCTGCGCGAGGCCGGCATCACACCCGAAGACGACGACGACACGCGCCTGGCCAAGGCGCTGCTGATCTTCGCCACCGGCCTGGTCAGCATCGCGTCCGCGCTCTGGCTCGCTCTCTATTGGCGCATGGGGCCGCAGGTGTCGTCGACACTGCCGTTCGCCTACCAGGTCCTGCTCGCGGTCAATCTGTTCGCATACCTGAAGAGCGGCCGCTTCGAGCGCTTTCGCGTCATTCAGCTGGCCTTGTTCCTGTTCTTTCCCTTCGTGATGCAATGGGCGATCGGCAATATCGTCGCCGGATCGGGCCTCGTGCTGTGGGGGCTGCTCGGGCCGGTGGGCGCCTTGCTGTGCCTGGGCACGAGGCCGGCCGGCGCCTGGTTCGCGGCTTACCTCTTCATGCTCGCGCTGACCGGCTACTTCGACTATGCGCTCGGTCCGCTCGCCACCTATCGGCGACCGCACATCCCGCTCGAGACGGTCGTCGTGTTCTTCACGCTCAACATCGCGACGGTTTCGACCATCGTATTCCTGCTGCTGCGTTTCGCCTTTCGTGAAAAGGCGCGCGCGCGTGCGCGCCTGCACGCCGCCCACGCGCAGCTGCGCGTCGAGCAGGCGCGCTCGGAGATGTTGCTGCTCAACATCCTGCCGGGGCCGGTCGCTGACCGGCTGAAGCGCAACGACCAGACCATCGCCGACGGCTTCGCCGATGTCACGGTGATGTTCGCCGACATCGTGAATTTCACGCAGGTCGCGGCCGGCATGACCCCGGTACAGGTGTTCGCGATGCTGAACCGGGTGTTTTCGCATTTCGACGAACTCGCCGAATCGCTCAAGCTGGAAAAGATCAAGACGATCGGCGATGCCTACATGGTCGCCGGCGGTCTCAACACCGACACCCACGACTACACCGCCGCCATCGCCGACATGGCGCTGGCGATGCGCGACTGGCTCGCCGCCCACACCCAGGACATTGGCCGGCCGCTCGACGTGCGCATCGGCATCGGCACCGGCCCGGTCGTCGCCGGCGTCGTCGGCAAGAAGAAATTCATCTATGACCTCTGGGGCGACACCGTCAACCTGGCCAGCCGCATCACCAGCGAGGGCGTGCCGGGGATGATCCAGACCGATACCGCCACGTGGCGGCGACTGTGCGGTCGCTACCGGTTTTTCGAGCCGCAGACGATCTATCTGAAAGGCAAGGGTGACACGCGCGTCTATCGTCTGGCTGGCAGTGCCGATCCCGATGCGGTCACCCCCGGCCGCGCCGAGCGCGCCGGCTCCAACTGAAAACGCACGCGGCCGGGCCGATTCTCGGCAAGCCACAACACAAATCCGCGACGTTCGGCATAGCGCGCGGCCTGCAACAGACCGATGCCGAAGCCGGTGGCCGAATCCACCGGTGCGCGAAACAACTGTCGCGCGAGCGCGTCGGGCACCGGCCGACCGTCGTCCTCCACGGACAAGGCCGGTCCACCGGCAAATCGGACTCGCACGGTGATCGCCACCTCGGCTTCCCCCTCCGCCCCCGCCTGGCGGGCACGCTTGGCCTGGGCATTGCGCAACAGGTTGTCGGCGACGTTGTCCAGCAGATCGACCGGCACCGGCGAGTCGTCTGGGGTATCGACGCAGCTGAAGCGGATGCCGCTGCCTTCGTAGCGCCGCACCAGGGACTCCCACCACACCAAGGCCGGGCGCTCATCGTCACGGCCGGCGTCCGGGTGGCTCAAGGCGTCCAGCGTCGCCTGCAAGCGCTGCGCGAGCTGAGGCAGCTGTCGCTGCATCAGCTGCCGGAAATGCGGGCTGGGCGGATCCGACTCACGCTCGGCGGCGAAGCACAGCGCGGTCAGCGACTGCAAGAGATTCTTGATGTCGTGCGTCAGACGCGCGCCGGTCTCGTGTACGGCACTGAGGTAAGTGAGCTGCTGCAGCGCCAGGCTGCGCCGCTTCGCGGCATGAAACTCGGCCAGCAGGCGCAGCATCAAGTCGAAGTGCCACAGCAGACTCGGGGACAGCGGGTGCGCGGTATACAGCACCAGGGCCACGTCGCCGAAGTTGAAGGGCTGCGCATGACCCAGCGTGCGCCCGAAACGGTGTTCGCTGCCGCCCAGGCTCCAGTGGCCCCCGGCGACCCAGGGCAGGTCGCGCAGGCTGTCCAGCGCCTCGATCAGGAAACGATCCGGATCCTCCTCGCGCCGCGCGAACTCGGCGAGCCCGGCCAGCCAGCGTTCGTACGGCAGCACCAGCGACAGCAGGTAGCGCGTCATCGACAGCCCTATGCCGCGATAACGGCCGCGAGGCTGCCAGGCCAGGCTCAGCGCGACCAGCATCGCGGCAACGCCCGCCAGTGCGATCAGCAGGCTGGGCACATAGCCGATCCGGCTCGTCGACAGGATCGCCAGCGTACCCAGACCCACGGTCGCCAGCACGAGCAGCACGATCAGGCTGGCGATGAAGTCGATGCCCGCGCCGAGCGAACGCTGGCGCGCTCCGGCCCCTGGCAGGCACAGCGGCAACCACAGCACCGGCAGCACCCAGAACGCGAGCTCGCGCAAACCCGCCGGCGGCGCAAACTCGGGCTCGACGAGCGCGGGCAGCGCAATCAGCGACAGCGCGCCGACCAGATAGGCGAACGCACACAATTGCGCGATGCGCGGCAGCCGCCCGGGGCCGACGACGACCCGGCCGCCGATGAGCGCGGCGAGCAACACGATCCACAGCAGCACGATCCAGCCGTTCAGCCAAACCAGTACCGCCCCGGCCCCCAGCACGGCCCCCCAGAGCTGGCGGGGTGTGACGGCTACGGCACCGGCGACCAGCGGCTGCCAAAGCAGCATCAGGCCCAGACTGCTGAGCGCCAGCGCACGACCCAAAGCCGTTTCGGCCCCGGCCAACAGCAGCGTGTGCACGCTCGCCAGCAGCGCGACGAGCAGCAGCGGCTCCGCCTGGCGCCATCCAGGCCGCCACGTACGCTGGCCTTGGTCGGCCACCCCGTCGCCGCCGTCCACTCTCACGCTGATGCTCCATTCACGGCGTACCCACCGCACAGGCCACCGACATCGAAAAGGGTGCCGGAACCCATCGATATGCCCGTCCGATGTGACGAATATTGGTCACATCCGTCCGCTTATCGACACTGCGCATTTCGTCACGATGTCGCCGGACCTCGCGATCATCGCGGTGCGCAGCGATGGATGGCCGGCAGCGGCTCGATGCAATGGAAAGTAATGTGGCACGTGTCTTGCTGTCCGTTTCATACCTAAATCAAGCTCCGTTCCGGACTGATTCCAATCATGCAACGACAACAAGGTTTTACGCTGATCGAAATCGCCATCGTGCTGGTGATCATCGGCCTGCTGCTGGGGGGCGTGCTGAAAGGGCAGGAACTGATCAACAGCGCCAAGGTGAAAAACATCGTCAGTGAAATCAAGAATACCTCGGTGATGGTCTACGCCTACCAGGACCGGTTCCGGGCCCTGCCCGGCGATCAGACCGCGGCGCAACTCAGCGCCGGTCTGGGCGCCGCCGCCGCCGCATGCACCACCGGCGCCCCCGGCTGCACGCCCGGCAACGGTCGCATCGATGGTGACTGGAACGCCAACGACGACGCCAATCGTGCCGAAACCTATGTGATGTGGCAGCACATCCGGCTCGCCAACCTCGCATCGGGAAGCACCACGATCGCGGTGGGTTATGGGCCGCGCAATGTCGAGAACAGCCCCATCGGTGTCGAAAGCGGCATCGCCTCCGACGGCACGGCCGCACCCTGGATCGCCGGCATGCGCGCGTCGTTCTATGTATGCACCGGCGGCATCCAGGGGCGCTATGTGCGCCAGATCGACACCACCATGGACGATGGCCAGACGAATACGGGCAGCATCCAGGCCACGTCCGGCACGACCCGCGCCAGCGCCGCGGTGGCCGCCGCGGACGTCAACGACACCACGGTCTATACCGTCTGCGCAGGATTCTGAGTCGCGGCATCGACGGCTGGCGGCCTGCGCACGTGCCCGTCGCCCCGGGGAGCGGCCTTGCCGGCCCGGCAACGAAACCTCATTCCTCGTTGAGCCAGACGAAACCATCGCGATAGCACTGGTAATAGAACGCGCCCTCGGCATCGGTGAGCGCGCTGGCCGCGAGCCTGCGTCGATCCGCCAGACGACGCAATCGCCGACGCCCGCCCGGTCCGAGCGCATGCATCGATGCGCTCGCCAACTGCTCGCCGTTCAGATAGTAGTGACCGCGCAGATAGAGCAGGCGGCTGCGCCGATCGAGTCGCAAGCCGTGCATCGCTGCGGCCACGGTGAATCGCGATCGGCTCATCGGCCGCGCCGGCGGATCGAAGAACACGTTCGGCTTCGGCTCGCTCAGATATTCGCCCAGAAAATCGCCGACCAGCGCGCCGTTCCAGCGGATCCCGCGCAGAAAACCCTGCGCCATGGTCAGCATGTCGGCCGGGATCGCGCCCGGTGTCGACGTCGGCGGGCGGCCAGGATCGGCGATGCGGCCAGCGAGCGCGAGGCGTTCCGGCAGCCAGGCCAGGAAGGCCTCGGCGAGCTCCTGTGCCGCCGGCGCGCGGAAGCCCACCGAAAACGTCATGCACTCGCCCTGCGCGATGCCGTCGTGCGCGTAACACGGTGGCAGGTAGAGCAGATCGCCCGGCTCCAGTACCCACTCCTCGTCCGGCCGGAAATCGGCCAACAGGCGCAGCGGTGCATCCTCGACCAGCGCGAGCGACGTCTGCATCCCCACGCGCCAGCGCCGCCGCCCCTTGCCCTGAATCAGGAACACATCGTAGAAATCGAAATGCGGGCCCACCCCGCCACCGTGTGTGGCGTAGCTGACCATGACGTCGTCTACGCGCGCATAGGGCAGAAAATCGAAGCGCCGCAGCAAGGTATGCGCGCCGTCGTGGATCGTATCGACACCCTGGACGAGCACGGTCCAGCGGCGAGCGCGCGTGCGCGCACTGAGCTCTTCGAGCGCGAACGGTCCGTGCCGGAGCCGCCAGCGTCCGCCCGGCCGCTCGACCAGACGCGATTCGACATCATCACGCGCGGCCAGCGCGAACAGTGCCGCCGGATCGAGCAGCCCATCGATGTCGGGAAACGCGCCGCGCACGAGCAAGGGACGTTTCTGCCAATGGCGCCGCAGGAATTGCGCGGGAGACAGTCCACCGAGAAAGGCCGCAGTCATCGGGCGATTATAGATTCGGTGAGCGCGCACGCCCGGCCGAACGCATACGGCCGCGAGCGCGGAGGCCAGCCTGCACCGAATACGGCAAGCCCATAATCCTAGAAACCTCAGTTGACCGCTCCATGCCGTTGCGGACATCGCATGCGCGCTGACTTTTCTGCCTTTGCTCGCCTTCGCCTGTTGGGTGAGATCGCTACGCACCATCGGGCGCGTCCAACTGCGGTTTCTAGGATAATGCCTGCCCCCGTCTCGTCAGGATTGCTGTCTTGAAATTGCCCACCCCGGACTTGCCACGTTCGGGCTCTCGTCTGCATTGGCCCGGACTGGCCGGATCGGCGGACTCCGCCCTGCTCGCCCAGACTGCCCGACTCAGTTCCGCCGGGGTGACGGTCATCGCCGCCAGCCCTCTCGATGCACAGCGCATGGCGACGGAAATCGCCTGGTTCGATTCCGGCCTGCGCGTGTGTCTGCTGCCGGACTGGGAAACGCTGCCCTACGACCCGTTCTCGCCGCATCCGGACCTGGTGTCCGAGCGTCTGGACACCCTCTACCGCGTGTCGCGCCGGGATTTCGACGTGTTGCTGACGGCGGCGACGACGGCGCTCTACCGGTTGGCGCCACGCTCATACCTGGCTGCGCATGCCTTCAAGATCCGCCGCCATGAGCGCCTGGATCTCGACAAGCTTCGCGAGCAGTTGCTGACCGCCGGCTACAGCCATGTCCAGCAGGTGCTGGCACCGGGCGAATATGCGCTGCGTGGCGGCCTGATCGACCTTTTTCCGAGCGGTTCGGCGCTGCCCTTCCGCATCGACTTGCTCGATGCCGAGATCGAAACCATCAAGACCTTCGACATCGACAGCCAGCGCAGCCTGTACCCGGTGCCCGAGATCCACTTGCTGCCGGCGCGCGAGTTTCCGATGGACGAGACCGGCCGGAGCCGCTTCCGCAGCCGCTTTCGCGAACGCTTCGAAGGCGACCCGAGCCGTACCCACCTCTACAAGGATGTCTCCAACGGCATCGCGCCCGCGGGCATCGAGTACTACCTGCCCTTGTTTTTCAGCGAGACCGAAACCCTCATCGATTACCTGCCGGCCGACAGCCTGCTGGTCCTGCATGGCGCGGTCGATGCCGCCATCGATGAATTCTGGAGGGACGCGCGCGAGCGCCATCGCCTGCTGGGGGGCGATCGCAGCCGCCCGGTACTGCCCCCGGACGAGCTGTTTCTCGACGCCGAGCAGTTTTTTCGCGCCACGCATGCGTTTGCGCGCTGCACCATTCGTAGCGGTGCGGCCGAAAGCACGGACAAGGATGGCACCGAAGCCGGCGCGCTGACCCTGCCGACCGGTGAGCTGGCCATCGACCGACGCGCCGAGGATCCGCTGCATCGGCTGCGCAGCCGTTTGCAGACCTTCCCCGGACGCGTGCTGATCGTGGCCGAATCGCCGGGTCGGCGCGAGACCATCGCCGAGATGCTCGCGCTCCACAAGCTGCCGGCCGAACCCTGCAATCATTTCGCCGACTGGTCGAAGGACTCCAGCCGGCTCGCGATCACGATCGGGCCGCTCGCCGCCGGCTTTCGCGTGGCCGACGACAGCGCGCTGATCGTCACCGAGACCGAGCTTTACGCGACCGCGCCGCGTCTGCGTCAGCGCCGGCGCGATGGACGTGCATCACCGGTCGAAGGCTGGTTGCGCGACCTCACCGAGCTCAAGATCGGCGACCCGGTGGTCCATATCGACCACGGCATCGGCCGCTATCACGGCTTGCGTCATCTCGATCTGGGCGAGGGCGAGACCGAGTTCCTGGAGCTCGAATACGCCGGCGGTGACCGCCTGTACGTACCGGTCTCCTCGCTGCATCTCATCCAGCGCTACAGCGGCCTGCCGAGCGACGAGATCAGCCTGCACAAGCTCGGCTCTGGGCAGTGGGAAAAGGCCAAGCGCGAAGCGGCACAGCAGGTGCGCGACACGGCTGCCGAATTGCTCGCCTTGTACGCGCAACGCAGTGCGCGTGCAGGCCACGCCTTTTCGTATGCGGAACAGGATTACGAAGCATTCGCGGCCGGTTTCGGTTTCGACGAAACGAACGACCAGGCGGCGGCAATCGAGGCCACGCTCGCCGACATGCGCTCGGGCAAGCCCATGGACCGCCTGATTTGCGGCGACGTGGGTTTCGGCAAGACCGAAGTCGCCTTGCGCGCGACCTTCGCGGCCGTGATGGGCGGCCGGCAGGTGGCGGTGCTGACGCCGACGACGCTGCTCGCCGAGCAGCATTTCCAGACCTTCCGCGACCGCTTCGCCGACTGGCCCGTCAGGATCGTCGAGCTGTCGCGCTTTCGCAGTGCGCGCGAGCAGGCTCAAGCGCTGGCCGAGCTGGCCGCCGGCCGCTGCGACATCGTCATCGGCACGCATCGTCTGCTGCAGAGCGATGTGCGCTTCGCGCGCCTCGGGCTGGTCATCGTCGATGAAGAACATCGATTCGGTGTGCGTCAGAAGGAGCGGCTGAAGAGCCTGCGCGCCGAAGTGGACCTGCTGACGCTGACCGCGACCCCGATCCCGCGTACGCTGGGCATGGCGCTGGAAGGATTGCGCGACATCTCCGTGATCACCACCGCGCCAGCGCGGCGGCTGGCGATCAAGACCTTCGTCCGACCGTGGTCCCGGGCCACGATCCGGGAAGCGGTGCTGCGCGAGTTCAAGCGTGGCGGCCAAGTCTATTACCTGTACAACGAGGTCGATACCATCGAGCGCACACGCGCCGAGCTGGAAGCCTTGTTGCCGGAAGCCCGCATCGTGGTCGGGCATGGCCAGATGCCGGAACGTGAGCTGGAGCGCGTGATGCGCGAATTCACGCAGCAGCGCGCCAACCTGCTGCTGTGCAGCACGATCATCGAAACCGGCATCGACATCGCCACCGCCAATACCATCATCATCGACCGCGCTGACCGCCTGGGCCTGGCGCAACTGCACCAGCTGCGCGGCCGTGTCGGCCGCTCGCACCACCAGGCCTACGCCTACCTGCTCGTCGATGCCGCGGGCAAGCCGACGGCCCAGGCCGCGCGCCGCCTGGAAGCGATCCAGTCCATGGAGGAGCTAGGCTCCGGCTTCTATCTGGCCATGCACGATCTGGAGATTCGCGGTGCCGGCGAACTCTTGGGCGAAAACCAGAGTGGCGAAATGCAGCAAGTCGGTTTTGCGCTCTACACCGACCTGCTCAAGCAGGCCATCCGCGACCTCCAGTCCGGACGCGAGCCCAACCTCGATGCGCCGCTTGCCGTGATCGCCGAGGTCAATCTGCACCTGCCGGCGCTGCTGCCCGATGACTATTGCCCGGACGTGCACGAGCGCCTGGTGCTGTACAAGCGCATGGCCCACAGCGAGGATGACGACAGCCTGGCACGGATACGCGAAGAGCTCATCGACCGCTTCGGCGCGCTGCCGCCGCCCACCCGCGTGCTGCTGGCCACACACGGGCTGCGGTTGCGCGCACGCGCGCTTGGCATCGCCAAGATCGATGCCAACGACAACCGCGTCCAGCTGGTGTTTCGACCGGACACGCCGGTGGACCCGGGCCGCATCATTGCGCTGATGCAAAATGACCGTACGCTACGCCTGACCGGCTCCGACAAACTCGTCTGGCAGGAGCCGAGCACCGACCTCGATGGCCGGCTTGCCGCGACCCGTGCGCTGCTCGCACGCATCGACCCGGACACGACGAAACCGGCCGCGCGACGCGCGGCCCTGCCGAGCTGAGCGCTTTCAGCGGGCCACCCTGCAAGGAACGATGATCATGACCACCGCCTCCGAACTCGAAGACCTCAACGTCAGCGCATTCGACCTGATGCCCTCGCCCGAGGAGATCAAGGCACGCGTGCCGTTTTCGGAAGCGGCCGCGCGCACGGTCATCGAGGGCCGGCTGACACTCAAGCGCATTCTCGACCGCCAGGACCCCAGACTGTTTCTGGTGGTCGGCCCCTGCTCCATCCATGACCCGGTCGCCGGCTACGACTACGCCCGCCGGCTCAAGGCACTCGCCATGGAGGTCGCCGACACGCTCTACCTGGTGATGCGCGTGTACTTCGAAAAGCCGCGCACCACCGTCGGCTGGAAAGGATTCATCAACGATCCCCACATGGATGACTCCTTCCATATCGAAACCGGCATGGAACGTGCGCGCGCATTCTTGCGCCAGGTCGCCGAACTGGGTCTTGCGGCCGGCACCGAAGCACTGGACCCGATCTCGCCGCAATACCTCGGCGACCTGATTTCCTGGACCGCGATCGGCGCGCGCACCTCGGAATCGCAGACCCACCGCGAAATGGCTTCCGGCCTCTCTACACCGGTCGGCTTCAAGAATGGCACCGATGGCAGCCTCGAGGTCGCGATCAATGCGATTCTGTCGGCCGCGCAGGCGCACAGCTTTCTCGGCGTGAACAGCCAAGGCCGGTCCGCGATCATCCGCACGCGCGGCAACCCCTATGGCCATCTCGTGCTGCGCGGCGGCGGCGGCCGACCGAACTACGACAGCGTCAGCGTTGCCATCGCGACCGAGGCATTGAAGAAGGCCGGACTCGCCGCGAACATCGTCATCGACTGTTCGCACGCCAACTCGTACAAGAAGCCGGAGCTGCAACCGCGCGTGCTCGCGGATGTGATCAACCAACTGCGCGACAATCCCGATCCGCGCCGGCGTGCGATCGTCGGCGCCATGATCGAGAGTTTCATCGAGGCCGGCAACCAGCCGATCCCGGCCGATCTTGCGGAGCTGCGCTATGGCTGCTCGGTCACGGACGCCTGCCTGGACTGGGACGCGACGGCCGCGATGATCCGCGAGGCTCACCAGATGATGGTCAGGGTGCGATGACGGGTCGCTGGCATCTGGTCGTGCAGGGCCCGAATCTCGATCCGCGCCACCTGCGCGAACTCGCGCAATACCTCGACACGAACACGATCGAACCGCTCTCGGCGACCGCGGCGCGTTTTCGCAACGTGGAGCGGTCGGCGGATGTCGCCGACTATTGCAGGCACAACCGGCTCGATGCCGCGTATGTGCCGACCGGTACGCGGCTCGCCGACTTCGGCGTGTTCGTGACCGACATGGATTCGACGCTGATCGACATCGAATGCATCGACGAGCTCGCCGATCTGTGTGGCAGAAAAACCGAAGTCAGCGCCATCACCGATGCCGCAATGCGCGGCGAGATCGATTTCGCGGAAAGCCTGCGCCGACGCGTCGCACTGCTCGCCGGCATGGACCAAGGCGCGCTCGACCAGGTGTACGCGGAGCGACTCGGCCTGCGCGCCGGTGCGCCGCGACTGATCGCCGAACTGAAACGCGCCGGACTGCACACCGTGCTCGTGTCCGGCGGATTCACCTATTTCACGGAACGCCTGCGCACACGCCTGGGATTCGACGAAGCCCATGCCAATGCGCTGGAAATCGTGGACGGTCGCGTCACCGGCCGAGTGCTCGGCGCGATCGTCGACGGTGCCGCGAAGCGCCGTGCGCTGGAGCAGGCCTGCTCACGGCTAGGCCTCGCCCCCGGCCAGGCCGTCGCCTGCGGCGACGGCGCCAACGACTGCGACATGCTGGCCGCGGCCGGCATCGGTATCGGCTATCGTGCCAAACCGGCACTGCGCGCGGTGGCCACCTTCAATCTGGACCACAGCGATCTGGATGGCATCCTGAATCTGTTCGAAGGCGCGGGCGGCTGACGCCGCTTCGTGCGCGCGCGTCACGAACTTGTATCATTGTCCGGCTGGCAAAACCCGCCAAAAACACCGCCTGCCGACGACGCGTTGCAGTAGGCGACCGCGAGGCCGACCGCAAAATGCCTCCAGAAACAAACCTCGACTTGTTCGCACCGGCCGCGCCGGCGCAGCCGCTTGCCGAACGATTGCGCCCGCAAGACCTGGAGGCGTTCGTCGGGCAGAAGCATCTGCTCGGTCCCGGGCGACCGCTCAGGGTGGCGATCGAGACCGGCACGCTGCATTCGCTGATCTTGTGGGGTCCACCGGGCGTCGGCAAGACGACACTGGCCCACTTGCTGGCCCGTGCCTGCCACGCCGAGTTCATTGCGCTGTCGGCCGTGTTTGCCGGCGTCAAGGACATTCGGGACGCGGTGGCCCATGCACAACAGGTGCTCGCACGCGATGCTCGGCGCACCGTGCTGTTCGTCGATGAGGTGCACCGGTTCAACAAGGCACAACAGGACGCATTCCTGCCTTTTGTCGAACAGGGGCTGATCACGATCATCGGCGCCACGACCGAGAACCCCAGTTTCGAATTGAACTCGGCGCTGCTGTCGCGCACCACCGTCTATGTGCTCGAAGCCCTCGGAAGCGATGAGCTCGCACGCTTGCTGGAGCGTGCGCGCGTGGCCGCCTTTCCCGAAATCGCGATCACCGAGGCGGCGCGCTTGCGCATGCTCGGTCATGCCGACGGGGATGCCCGGCGAGTCATCAATCTGGTCGAGCTGCTCGGCCATGCCGCACGCTCTGCCGGGCTGGGCGAGGTGAACCCTGAATTCGTCGAGCGAAGCATCGCGCAGGATCTGCGTCGCTTCGACAAGGGCGGCGAGATGTTTTACGACCAGATTTCCGCTCTGCACAAATCGGTTCGCGGCTCCGACCCGGATGCCGCGCTCTACTGGCTGGTGCGCATGCTCGATGGCGGCGCCGATCCGCTGTACCTGGGCCGGCGACTGGTCCGCATGGCGGTCGAGGACATCGGCCTGGCGGTACCGCAGGCGCTCGATATCGCACTGGGTGCCTGCGCGGTGTACGAGCGCCTCGGCTCGCCGGAGGGCGAACTGGCCTTGGCCGAGGCGGCGATATTCCTGGCCTGCGCCGAAAAATCGAATGCCGTCTATCAGGCTTACAAGGCCGTGCGTGGACAGATCGCGCGCGATGTCAGCCGGCCGGTACCGATGCATTTGCGCAATGCGCCGACGGCTCTCATGCGCGGACTCGGCTATGGCCAAGGCTATCGCTACGCCCATGACGAAGCCGATGCTTACGCGGCCGGAGAGCGCTATCTCCCGGAAGGGGTCGAAGCCGGTCCATGGTATCGCCCCAGCGCACGCGGATTCGAGGCACGCATCGCCGACAGGCTCGCTCGCCTGCGCATTCGCGATGCCGCGTCCAGATCCTCAGAAAAGGACCACGATGAATGAACAAGGGCCGAGCCGGGGTCCGGACCGAGACCGAATGCGCATTCAGGCATGCACGAAATGCAAGCCTCAGCCATATTCCCTATAGAATGCCCGCCGAGTTGTCACACGTGCGCCATATACTGACCGGCACCGATGTCTGGCCATACGGAATGTCCGGGCATGGTGACCAACATTGATGTCAAACGCAAAATCAACTTTCGACTGACCTGACCGAGATGACTTTTCAACAATTCCTGCTGATTCTCCGCGCCCGCTGGAAAGTGGTCGTGGGCACGCTGGCCCTGGTGTTCGCGACCACACTGGTCGTGAGTCTGTTGCTGCCGGAACGGTTCACGGCTTCGACCTCGGTACTCGTCGATGTCAAGTCCTCCGACCCGATCATGGGCGCCCTGCTGCCGGCGCAAATGCTGCCCGGCTACATGGCGACGCAGATCGACATCGTCACCAGTGACCGTGTTGCCGAGCGTGTCGTCAAACTGCTCAAGCTCGATCAGGTACCGGCGATCCAGCGCGATTGGCGGGAGGACACCGATGGTCAAGGTACGATATCCCAATGGCTGGCGGTGTTTCTGAAGAAGCATCTGGACGTGCGTCCGGCGCGCGAATCCAGTGTGATCAATATCGAGTTTTCCGGCACCGAACCCCGCTTCGCCGCCGCCGTCGCCGATGCCTTCGCGCGGGCCTACATCGAAACCAATCTCGAACTCAAGGTAGACCCCGCCAGGCAGTTTGCGGAATGGTTCGACGATCGCAACAAGCAGTTGCGCGACAACCTGGAAAAGGCGCAGACCCGGCTTTCGTCGTTTCAGCGCGAGCAGGGCATCGTCGCCAGCGATGAGCGCATCGACGTCGAAACCGCGCGCCTGAACGAATTGTCCAGCCAGCTGACCGCGATCCAGGCGGCACGGGCCGAGAGCCAGTCCCGCCAGAAGCAGGTCGGGACCAGCAACGAGACGCTGCCGGAGGTATTGCAGAACCCGTTGATCGCGGGCCTGAAGAGCGACATCGCCCGCAGCGAGGCTCAGCTCGAGGACATGCGGACGCGCCTGGGCAAGAATCACCCGGACTTCATCAAGACCGAATCGCAGATCAACTCCCTGCGTGAGCGCCTGGCTCTGGAGACACGGCGCATCGCCTCGAGCCTGGGGACGACCGATCAGGTCAATGTGCAGCGGGAAGCCGAGAACCGTGCCTCGCTGGAGAGACAGAAGAAGAAGGTTCTGGAGCTCAAGACGCAGCGTGACGAACTTGCGGTCCTGCAACGCGATGTCGAAAACGCGCAGCGCGTCTATGACCTCACGACGCAGCGCCTGGCCCAGACCAACCTGGAGAGCCAGGCACGACAAACCAATATCGTCGTGCTGACCCCGGCGCAGCCTCCGATCGAGCCGTCCAGCCCGAAACTGCTGCTCAACTCGCTGATCGCCGTGTTCCTCGGCCTGCTGCTCGGTGTCGGCACCGCGCTGATGCTGGAGCTGATGGATCAACGGGTGCGCGGCGCCGAAGGCTTGAGCCAGCTGATCGCCGCCCCTTTCCTCGGCAGCATCCCCCCGGCGCAAGCCAGGCGTGGCCGTTGGCTTTCGCGAAAATCCGCGGCCTGAACGATTGGACACGAATCCATGGAGATCCCATCAGTGAATGCGCTCAGTACCCTTTCGAAAGATGACAGCACGGGGCGCGCCATCGGCGCGATACTGATCGACGCGGGCCGGCTCAAACCCGATGACGCCGAGCGCATCCTGCGTGCTCAGAGCGAAAGAGGCATGCTGTTCGGCGACGCCGCCAAGTCCCTGGGACTGCTCACCGACCAGGATGTCGAGTTTGCGTTGTCACGCCAGTTCGACTACCCCTATCTGCGCCAAGGCGAAAGCCGACTGTCCGAGGAGCTGGTGGCGGCCTATACGCCGTTCAGCGCCCCGGTCGAGGCCCTGCGCTCGCTGCGCAGTCAGCTGTTGCTGCGCTGGTTTGACCCCGGTCGTCGCATGCTGGCCATCGTCAGCCCTGAACGCGGCGAAGGGCGGAGCTGGCTTGCGGCCAACCTGGCCATCGTCTTTTCCCAGCTCGGCGAAAAGACGCTGCTGATCGATGCCGACTTGCGCAACCCCAGGCAGCACCAATTATTCGGTGTCGATAACACCATCGGACTCTCGGCGGCACTATCCGGTCGTGGCGGCCCGGAATCGGCTCAGCGCATTCCAGCACTGCGTGATCTGTCGGTACTGCCCGCCGGCGCAAAACCGCCCAACCCCGTCGAGTTGCTGTCGCGCCCTTCCTTTTCGAGCCTGCTCGACAGCCTGTCGCGGGACTTCGACGTGATCATCATCGATTCCGCGGCCGCCAACGAGCATGCCGATGCGCAGACGATCGCCGCACGTGCGGGCGGTGCCGTGCTGCTCGCCGAGCAGAACCGGAGCCGGGCATCGAGCTTGCGTGCATTGGCCGATACGCTGACGCAATCGGGCTCGGTACTGGTCGGCACCGTCATCAATCAGCACTGACTGACGCGCTTGCCTTTGGGGGCGCAGCGTCATCAGCAATCATGAATTCGAGCATGTTCCGTAGCTTGTCGATCATCCTGACATTGGCGGGGGCCATCGTGTGGCCCGCATGCGCCGAACAGCTCGACTGGGGTGGTTTGTCGGCGGCCTCCTATCGCCTCAACCTGGCGGATGGGCAACGCTACCGACTTGCCGTCGACACGGTGAAAACAAACCCGCGGCTCGCCGATCTGCCGTTCAACGGCCTCGTCGAAGAGGCCGCGGATGCGGCCCGCCTGGACCCCGAGTTGCTGCATGCGCTCGTGCACGTCGAGTCGGGCTACAACCACAGGGCCGTGTCACCCAAGGGGGCAACCGGGCTCGCACAGTTGATGCCGGGCACTGCCAAACGCTTCAAGGTCCGCGATCCGAGTCAGCCCCGGGACAATCTGCGTGCCGGGGCCCACTACTTGCGCGAGCTGATGGATCGCTTCGGCGACGACGTCTCGCTTGCGCTCGCCGCCTACAATGCCGGCGAGGGCGCGGTCAGCCGTTACGGACGCATCCCGCCCTACGCCGAAACACGCGCCTATGTCCCCCGGGTGATCGAGCGTTATCAACGGCTCATGTCGACGCGCGAGGCGCTGCCGACCCCCTACCAGCTCGATCAGCGCGCGGTCCCCAGGATCAGGCTGAGGATCCCGGGTCTGGACGGATAGGCCGCCCCCGACCCGCGGGCGCAGTTAGTCCGCTGAGCCGCGCCGAACAACCCAGGACGCCGGCCGTTTTTCCAGGAATGCGGCGATGCCTTCCTTGCCCTCTGCGGTTTCCCAGGCATCGGCCAAACGGTCCGCCGTATAGATCATGCAGTCGCGCGGTTCGCGCGTGGCGACGTAGTCGAACAGTCGTTTCGTCGCCGCCACCGAGCGCGGCGGGCAACTCAGGATCGGGCCGAGCTCTTCTTCCACGGCCTTGTCGAGGTCCTCGGGCGCGACGACGCGATCCAGCAGGCCGAGCCGCTCGGCCTCCACGGCGTCGATGAAGCGCGCGCCCAGCCCCAGCCTTCGTGACCTGGCCAGTCCCAGCCGCCGGACGACGTAGGGCGCGATATTGGCCGGCAGCAGGCCCAAGCGCGCCTCGGTGAGCGCGAACCGTGCCGTCGTCGAGCCGATGGCGATGTCACAGGAACAGGTCAGACCGAATCCGCCGCCGGTTGCCGGTCCGTTGATCCGGCCGATCACGGCGGTCGGCAGATGGTCGAACTCGTAGAGCAAGTCGGCGAGCTCCGACGACTCGGCGATGCGCTGCGCGCGCGACTGGTTCATGATGCTCTTCATCCAGTTCAGATCACCGCCGGCGCAAAAGCTCTGACCTTCGCCGGTCACCACGAGCGCACGAATGCCGGCGTCCTCGCCGATCGCGCGTATGGCATGCCGCAATTCGCGCACCAACTCGATGCTCATCGCGTTGTGGATGGCGGGCCGCGCGAGCGTCAGGCGGGCGACGCCATCCTTGTCTTTTTCGAGCCTGATCGTCTTGTATGACATGGCTTTCCTCATTGGATGGGCAGGAGCGGCGTCGGCCACCGCCGACACCGGTATGTCAGAAACTCAGAACGGCGGCGTCACGCCGTGCTTGCGCATGATCGACTTGAAGTCGGCCATCATCACGTCGCCCTGGAAGCCACGCTTGTTCGCCTCCTTGACCCAGTTGTCCCATTCCGGCTGCGTGACCTTGATGAACCTGGCGCGCTCTTCGGCGCTGAACGTGATGATCTCGCCCTTGCCTTTGACGGCGTTGGCGATGATGTCGATGGCATCCCTGCCAACCTTGTCGTAGATCTGGATCATCATGTTCGAAAGGGCCGGCCCGAGCTCTTCGTCGAACATCTTCTTCAGATCCGGCGGCAGTTTGTCATAGAACGCCTTGTTCAGCAGCAGCCCGCCCACTACCACGGGCGAATCGACCCGTATCAGATAGGGGGCCGGTTCGAAGTATTTCCAGCCGAGCGCGCCGGCAGGCGAGTAATGCATCGCGGTCAGCGTGCCGCGCTCGAGCGCCGTGTACGCTTCCTCCGGCTGCATCGGAGTGGGGACCGCACCCCAGTCCTTGGCGACCTGAACCCAGGCCTTGCCGGCAGCACGCAGTTTCACGCCCTTCATGTCCTCGAAGCGGCGGATCGGTTTGGTGCTGAACAGATTGTAGGCATCGGTGCAGAACACACCCAGGCTCTTGACGCCAATCTTGTCCCAGATGTCGTTGGCGTGCTTTTGCGTCCATTCCGCCAGAATTTTCGAGCCGACGATGGGCCCTGGCAATGCGAAGGGCAGTTCGCCGATCGTGACCTTGAAGATCGGGGTGTCGAAATAATAGGCCGACACCATGAGGCCGAGGTGATAGACGCCGCCCTTGACGTCGTTGAGCACCGCGCGCGACGTGCCCAGCGTGCCCCCATGGTAAAGGTTGACCTTGATCCGCCCCTTGGTCTTCTCCTCGACCAGTTTTTTCCAGGGTTCGAAACTGTTGACCGATTGAGGATGCGTGCTCGGAAGCCAGTTGCCGAACTCCAGCTGAATGGGCTCGGCTGCATCCGCTGGTATGGATGCGGCAGCGAAGAACGCTGTCGAAATCACCATGGCCAAGTGGGCTGACAAACGGGCCAACAAGCGGCCTGACAAGCGGCCAAACTTTCTCACCATATCGCTCTCCTCCAATGTTGGTTGTTCTCGGCTCGTCCCGACTCACACACCATGGTCGGCGGTGCATCGCGCGACGCCAGCGACGCCTCCCGCTGGTCAGGCCGGGGCATCGCGGTGTCAATGAGCGCGATTGGCCGCATACTATCCAGCCCGGCGGGTCACGGCAAGGTACGGTCTCTCGATACACGTCGCCGACCACCAAGCTCGCTCCGCGCTGCCCGTGCCGGCACCAATGAAAACGTAATTTTGAGGAGATGAAAATCATGTTCCCGCTCAAGGGCGTGCGCGTGCTGGATCTGTCAAAAATCCTGGCGGGTCCGCTGTGCACCCAATACCTGGGAGAACTGGGCGCCGAGGTCATCAAGATCGAACCGCCCGAGGGTGGCGACGACACGCGTTCCTGGCCTCCCCGCAAGGACGGGCAAGGTGCGGTATTCCTGGCGGTGAATCGCAACAAGCAGAGCGTCGCGATCGATCTCAAATCGCCTGAAGGTGTCGAGATCGTCAAGAAAATCGCCAAGTCCGCACAGGTCGTCGTGGAAAGCTATGGTACCGGGGTCGCAGAGCGCCTCGGCATCGACTACCGCAGCCTGCGCGAGGTCAACCCGAGTCTGGTCTATTGCGCCATTTCCGGATATGGCCGGACCGGCCCGATGGGGCAGCAACCCGGCTACGATCTGATGGGGCAGGCCTTTTCCGGCATCATGAGTCTGACCGGAGAAAAGGATGGCGGGCCGATACGGAGTCCGTTCTCCCCGCTCGACCAGACCACCGGCATGCATGCGCTGGTGGGTGTCCTCGCCGGGCTGATGAACCGTCAGCAAACCGGCGAGGGCAAGTACATGGAGGTCTCGCTGTTCGAGACCGCATTGGCATTTCTCGCCTATAACGCCCAGAGCTATTGGGTCAAGGGTGTGGTGCCGGAGCGCTTCGGCTCGGGGCACGAATCCCTGTGTCCCTATCAGGCGTTCGAGGCGGCGGATGGCTACGTGCTGCTCGGTGTCGGCAACGACAACTTGTGGCGAAAATTCTGTGCCGTCTCGGGCCTGCAAGCCATTCAGGATGACCCGAAATTCAAGACCAACCCGGACCGGGTCGCCCATTTCGACGAAACCGTGCGCGTCGTGGCGGATGTCATGAAGCGGCAAACGGTCGACGCCTGGGTCGAGATCCTGCAGCGGGCGGGCGTGCCCTGCGCACCCATCAACCCGCTCGACAAGGTGCTCGCTCACCCGCAAACGACTGCGCGACACATGGTGATGGACTATCAGCATCCGTTTCTCGGCGCCGAGCGTGCCGTCGCCCAGCCGATCTGGATCGAGGGCCGCGAGCGCAAGGTGCTGGCGCCACCCCCCATGCTGGGCCAGCATACGCGCTCGGTTCTGTCACAGCTGGGCTATGCCGCGGCCGAGATCGACCATATGGCCGAACGTGGTACCGTATTGCTGGGGCCGGAGACGGCATGATTGGGCATGAGTGGGTGCGATACCCCGTGCCCTGCGACCAGGAGACACTGATCAAATGAAGACGACGACACTTGTGGCCTTGGGTACGGCTGGCGCCTTGTGCGTGGTTTCGACCATCGCGCTGGGTCAGGACAAGAAACTCTCGCTTCGGGTCGCGGACTCTTTCCCACAGGGCCACTATCTATCGCGCTATGCGGCCAAGCCCTGGATGGACCAGGTGACCGCCTTGACCAAGGGACAGGTCCAGTTCGAGCACTATCCCGCCGAGCAGCTGGGCAAGGCCAAGGATCTGCTGTCGCTGACAATCAATGGTGTCACCGACATCGGCTACGTCGGGCCTTCATACGTTTCGGACAAGATGCCGCTGTCGGCGGTCGCACAGCTGCCGGGCTCCTTTTCCACGTCCTGCGAGGGCACGCTCGCGTACTGGAAGATCGCCCGTGATGGCGTACTGGCACAGAAGGAGTTCGCGCCGAACGGCGTCCGGCTGCTGTTCACGGTGGTGCTGGCACCCTACCAGGTAGGCACGACCAAGCAAAAGATCGAGGGCATGAAGAGCATCGAGGGCCTCAAGATCCGCAGTACCGGCGGCGCACTCGATGTCGTCGTCCGCAAGATGAAGGCGGTACCGGTGAACATCCCGGCGCCTGAGGTCTACGAAGCGATGAGCCGCGGGACCGTGGATGGCGGGGTCTTGCCCTTTTCCAGCCTGTTTCCTTACGAACTGCACAAGCTACTCAAGTATTCGACGGTCGGCGAAAACCTCGGCAGCTTCGTGGCCAACTATGTGATCAGCGAGAATCGCTGGAAGCAGCTGCCGGCCGATGTGCAGAAGGCCATGCTCGAAGCCGGCGATGCGGTCACCCGCAAGGCCTGCCAGCTGGTCGACAAGGATCAGGATGGCGACATCGAAAAACTGCGCCAGGCAGGCGTGACGCTGGTCAAGCTGCCAGCCGGAGAACACGCGGCAATGGTGCAGGCGATGGGCCAGGTGTCGCAGGAGTGGGCCGAGGCGCTGGACAAGCGTGGCAAGCCTGGCAGCGAAATCCTCAAGGCCTTTAACGACGCACTCAAGAAATGATGAAAACTCTGGCGCGAGCCAACATGCACTCGAGGTGCCCGGCACGCCTCTATCGTGCATCGGCGGGATAGCGCGGTGGAGCTATTGCTGCTGGAGCCGCGCGGCTTCTGCGCCGGTGTCGAGCGCGCGATCGCGATCGTCGTGCGCGCGCTCGAATGCTTCGGCGCCCCGATCTATGTTCGCCACGAGGTCGTTCACAACCGCTACGTGGTCGATAGCCTCCGGGAAAAAGGTGCCGTGTTCGTCGAGCACCTGGATGAGGTACCACACGGCGCGACCGTCATATTCAGTGCCCATGGCGTTCCCAGATCGGTGCGCGATGAGGCGCGTCGACGTGGCTTACGCGTATTCGATGCGACCTGCCCTCTGGTCACCAAGGTCCACGCCGAAGTGGCCCGCATGCGCCAGGATGGCCGCGAGGTGATCATGATCGGCCATCGCGGCCACCCCGAGGTCGAAGGCACGATGGGCCAGGTCGAGGATGGCATGCACCTGGTCGAAACGGTCGAGGACGTACGGAGCTTGTCGGTCGCGGATCCCGGCCGAGTCGCATACGTCACGCAAACGACACTGTCCATGGACGACGCGGCGACGATCATTGCCGCGCTGCGCGCACGTTTCCCCGATATCGCCGGACCCAAGCGCGACGACATTTGTTACGCCACGCAGAACCGCCAGGATGCGGTGAAGTTCATTACGCCGCAGTGCGACGTGCTGATCGTGCTCGGCTCGCCCAACAGCTCGAACTCCAACCGCCTGCGTGAAGTCGCCGCGAATCGCGGGGTACCGGCCTATCTGGTCGACGGTCCCGATGAGCTGCGGGAGGAATGGCTGCACGATGCGAAGCGGATCGGCGTCACGGCCGGCGCCTCGGCACCGGAATTTCTGGTCCAGCAGCTCATCGCGCGCTTGCGCGAACTCGGCGCCGTATCCGTCAGGCCAGTCACGGTGATCGAGGAGTCAGTCACGTTTCCACTGCCGCGAGAGCTTGCGATCTCGACCGTGGGGAGCGCGACGCGATGAATGCGCGCAAGAGCTACCGCTATTTCGATTTCGTGATGGCGAGTTTCGTGGCCGTGTATCTGTGTTCGAACCTGATCGGGCCGGCCAAGGCGGCCCAGTTCGACCTGCCATGGCTGGGACAGGTGACCTTCGGCGCGGGCGTGCTGTTTTTTCCGATCTCGTACATCTTTGGTGACATCCTGACGGAGGTCTATGGCTACGCCCGCGCCCGCCGGGTCATCTGGATGGGCTTTGCCGCCATGATATTCGCGTCGTTCATGGCCTGGGTGGTCGTGCATTTGCCCCCGTCCCCGGGCTGGCCGCATCAGCAGGCTTACGAGGTCGCCTTCGGATCGACCTGGCGCATCGTCGCGGCTTCGCTGATCGCCTTTTTCTGCGGCGAATTCGTCAACTCATTCGTGCTGGCGAAAATGAAGGTGTGGATGGCCGGACGCCGCTTGTGGATGCGAACGATCGGTTCGACCCTCTTTGGCGAGGGCGTCGATTCCATGCTGTTCTACCCGCTCGCCTTTTACGGCGCCGGCATCATCCCCGACGCGTTGCTGCCCAAACTGATGCTGTCACAGTTCGTGGTCAAGGTCGGGGTCGAGGTCGTGTTCACGCCCGTGACCTACCGCGTCGTCGGCTGGCTGAAGCGTGTCGAACACGAGGACTACTACGACCGTCACACGAACTTCTCGCCATTCGCACTGAAGGTCTGAGCAGCTTCGCCGACCCGTTCATGTGTTCACCCGTATGAAATCGCGCACGCACGGGTAGATCTGCTCGCGCCAGCGTCGCCCGCTGAAAATGCCGTAGTGACCCACGCCGGGGACGACGAAATCCTGCTTCTTGTCGATTGGGATGCCGGCACACAGATCGTGCGCAGCCTGAGTCTGCCCCGGCCCTGAAATATCGTCCAGCTCACCCTCGATGGTCAGCAATGCCGTCTCCCGAATTGTCGCGGGCTCGACGACCTGCCCCCGGTATTTCATCACCCCCAGTGGCAGTTCGTGCTTCTGGAACACGCGCTCGATGGTCTCCAGATAGTACTCGGCAGGCATATCCATGACGGCATTGTATTCATCGTAAAAACGGCGATGGGCCTCGGCCGACTCACCGTCGCCGCGGACAAGGTGCTGATAGAAGTCTAGATGGGCTTGCAGATGCCGATCCGGGTTCATCGCGACGAAGCCGGAGTGCTGCAGGAAGCCCGGATAGACACGACGCAGGTAGCCCGGGTAGCGCAGCGGCACACGATCGATCACATTGGACTCGAACCAGCGCAGCGAGTGCGACTTGGCATACAGGTTCGGGGCGGTCGGGCTGCGCCGCGTATCGATCGGGCCGCCGAACAGAATCAGACTGCGCGCCTGCACCGTCTCACCGTTCGCCGCCATCAGCGAAACCGCCGCCAGCGACGGTACGGTCGGCTGGCACACGGCCGCGACATGGACCTCGGGGCCGACGATGCGGATGAAATCCATCACGTATTCAATATACGTATCGAGATGGAACGGCCCTTGCGACAAGGGCACCTGGCGCGCATCGATCCAGTCCGTGACAAAAACATCGTGATCGCGGATCAGTGCGCGCACCGTATCGCGCAGCAGCGTCGCATGATGGCCGGACATCGGCGCCACCAGCAGCACGGGCGGATCCTTCCGGCGCAGGTAGCGCTTGAAATGCAGCAGATGACAGAACGGGCGCGTCGCCACCGTCTCGATCCTCAGCGGCACCTCGTTGCCATCGACGACGGCCGACTCGATCCCCCATTCGGGCTTTTCGTAGCGCTTGACAAAACGGGCGAGCAATTCCGATCCGGCCGCGATGCGGTTGCTGCCCGGCAGGTAAGACCATGGCGACAGCGGATTCGAAAACAGCTTGTGGTTGGTCTTTGCCCAGGCACGCAACGGCGCCGAGGCCGCAAGCTGCATTTCATGAAGCATGTAAATCATCGCAAAAAGCTCCCGAACGTCCGCACGCTGGGCGGGGCACGCCCCACGGATCATCTATTCATGCCTCGCAAGCTTAACCGAGCCGCGCTTGAAATGTGACGAATATTTTGCAGCGCACCATGGACACGGCCGAGCAGTCTCCGTCGCACCACGCCCGGCCTTTCAATTGCGTTGACGGCTGGTATAACGATGCCTTCACGGCCCTCCAGTCCTCCTTGCGCCGATGACGGGATGATCAAACATAGCTGATCATGAGTGCTTGCGAAAGAGCATGGGTATGAACGTCGCGGCCATGGCTGTCGTCGTCGGACTGGCGCTGCTCGCTTGCCCGCGGGTCGAAGCCAGCCCACGCGAAACGCTGCGGGAACGGCTGGCCGAACGTATCCAGGGCCGCACCGAGCGCGCGGCGCCGGACACCCCCCAACCCGGCACCACCATCCCCTACGGCAGCGACCCGCTGCAACGACTTGACGTGTGGCCGGCGCAGGGCCGCCAACCCGCGCCGCTAGTGATGTTCGTCCACGGCGGCGGCTGGAAGCGCGGCAGCAAGGACAGCGCCACGAGTCGCTGGGCACCCACGTATTTTCCGCGGCAGGGCTATGTCTATGCCGCCATCGACTATCGCCTCGTGCCCGCCGCCACCGTTGAACAGCAGGGCGAAGACGTGGCCCTTGCGCTCAAGGCCTTGCTGGACCGCGCGCGGGAATTCGGCATCGACCGCGAGCGCGTGGTGCTGATGGGCCACAGCGCCGGCGCACATCTGGTGGCGCTGGTCGGCACCGATGAGCAGTATCTGAGGTCGGCCGGTCTCGGCTTCGCCGATGTAGAAGGCGTCATCGCCATCGACGGCGCCGCCTACGACGCGCCGGCGCAGATACGCGCCGCCGGCCGGATGGGCTTGCAGACCTACACGCAGGCCTTTGGCAGCGATCCCGCGCGCCAGCGGGCGCTGTCACCCACCTACAACGCCGGCGCACCCAACGCGCCCGCATTCTTGCTGCTGTACGTGCAGCGGCCCGACGGCGTGCGGCAGGCCGAGGCACTGGGCCGCGCGCTCGAGGCCGCGGGCACTGCGGTCGAATTCGGCAGCTTCCCCGGCACCGGGCTGCGGGGACACGCGCAGATCAACCGCGAGCTCGGCAATCCCGATTACGTCGCGACAGCGGTGGTGAATGCCTGGCTCGAGAAGCTCATGGGAAGGTAGAACTAGAACGGCCTGCTGAGACCGACTCCGATCTCTGCGGCGCGCGAACCGTCACGTAGCGAGCATCACGCGAGCGCACCTGTGCCACTACGTTCCTCGATCAGTGCCACCGCCACACGCCCAAACTCGCCAATGTCCCCGGTCGATCAATGATGCACGTGGCCGTGAGCCCCATGGACATGCTCGTGGGTGATTTCCTCACGGGTCGCGGCGCGAACATGAGCGACCGTGATGTCGAAGGTCAGCGCGACCCCGGCCAGGGGGTGATTGCCATCGACCACGACCTTGTCGCCGGCGATATCGGTGATCGTGTAAATGCACTCTTCGTCCTCGTCCTCGCCCGAGCGCTCGAATTGCATGCCGACCTCGATATTCTCCGGAAACAGTCCGATTGGTTCGACGCTGACCAGCGCGGCGTCGTACTCTCCAAACGCATCCTCTGGTTGAAGCTTGACGGTCAGGCTGTCGCCCTCGGCCTTGCCGTCTAGGGCAGATTCGATCTGCTCGAAAATACCGTGATACCCGCCATGCAGGTAAGCGAGTGGCTCCCGCCCTTCATCGACGACATTGCCGTCGGCATCGGTCACGCGCATTTTCAGTGTGACGACCGTGTTCTTGGCGATAAGCATATCGGCTTTCCATTCAATCAAAGAGTACAGCATAAGGACAAGTGCGGTAGGCGGCGAGGCAGGCATACAACCCCGACCGGCGCATTTTAACCGAGGCTGGTCACTAGTACCGACCGTGACATGTTCCCGCCGGCCATACGTCATTGATTGACCGGCAATGCGGCACTCCCTATAGTTCGCTCACCAATCACCCGAGAGGCAACAACATGAAGGCTCAATTTCTGCGCAGGCTCGCCGGCATCACTGCGACCTTTGCGGTCCTGCAAGCAGGGATGGCGGTAGCCGCCAGCCCGTTTTCCTCGGTCTACGTGTTCGGCGACAGCCTGTCCGACATCGGCCGGGTGTCCGCATTGACTGGCGGCTTCCCCGGGCCGACATTCGGCTATGCAGCGGGCCGCTTCTCCAACGGCCCAGTCGCCGTCGAAATGCTGGCGCTGCAACTGACCGGACAACCGCTCGCGCTGGCAAACAACTATGCGCACGGCGGTGCGCGCACGGGCACCAGCCCTTGGTCGAATCTGGACAACAACAACGCCGTCCTGAACGGTACCGGCCTGCAAGTGCAGACCGGCATGTTCCGCAATACCGTCGGTGCCGGCAACGCCGACCCGAATGCGCTGTATGTGGTCTGGGCCGGTGCCAACGACTTCACCGAAACCCAGGTCTTGACCAACCAGGGCAATGACTGGACACGCGTCATCGGCAACGTACAGACCGCGATCGGCAGTCTCGCCGCCGATGGCGCGCGGCATTTTTTCGTGCCGAACTTGCCGAACCTCGGGCTCACACCCAACGTGCTGGCGGCGGGAGCGCTCATGGGTGACCCGACCTTCAGCGCCACGGTGAGCGGCCTGACGAAGAACTACAACACGCTGCTGCGCGGCACGCTGTCCGCGTTCGACCAGGCCAGCAGTCAGCTGGACATCAGCTTTTTCGATGTCTGGGGCTTCATGACTGATTTCGTCAATGAGGTCGCCCAGAACGGCAGCTCCAACGGCATCAGCAACGTCACCGGCCGCTGCCTGCCCAACAACAGCGTCACACCCTGCATGAATCCGGACGAATATCTGTTTTTCGATGGCCAGCATCCCACGGCACGGGCGCATGAACTGCTAGGCATGCAATTCGCGCAGGCCGTGCCGGAACCGACGACGCTTGCACTGTTCGTCATCGGTCTGGGACTGGTGCTGGTGGCGGGTCGGCGCCGACTGTCCGCGCGGCCATCGCGAATGGCGCAATGACGCGCCCGGCGGGCCGGGCGCACGTTCTTCCTGAGCGCCGCGCCCGGTGCCGTCTCGGATGCAACCCACGATCTCGCCGACACGGCTTGCCTACCGGCGTCTACGCCACCCCGACGAACTGCTCGAACACCTCCCGGTTCTCGTCGAGCAAATCCGAGCGGCCGCACCAGGCGACGCTGCCTTTTTCCATGATCACGAAGCGGTCGGCACAGGCGCGCAGCGCGTCGAAATCCTTGTCGACCACGACCATGGCGAGCCCGCTGCCGCGGGCGTTCTTCAACGCGGACCACAATTGTCCGGCCACGCGTGGCGCCAGCCCCTCCGTGGCCTCATCGACCAGCAAGATAGACGGATTGGTCAGCAGCGCCCGCCCGAGCGCGACCATTTGCTGCTCGCCGCCCGACAAGGCGTCGCCCGCATGATGGAGCCGTGCGGACAATTGCGGAAACAGATCGAGTACGCGTGACAAGGTCCACTCGCGCCGGCCGTCGCGGCCCGCGCGCGCGGACATGACCAGGTTTTCGCGCACACTCAGATTAGGGAACACGCCCCGCCCCTCCGGGACATAGCCCATGCCGAGACGGGCGATGCGCGACGTGTTCCAGCCCAGCACATCGGCGCCCCCCACGTGCAGCGTACCGGCACTCGGTGCCAGGATCCCGATCAGCCCCTTGAGCAGCGTGCTCTTGCCCATGCCGTTGCGCCCCACCAGCGCCACCGCCTCGCCCGCAGCCAATTCGAAATCGACCCCGTGCAAAACCGGCCCGAATCCGTATCCGACCGTGAGGCCACAAGCGCGCAGCAAGCGATCGCGGGTCACGGGCTTTGGCTCATCCATGGTGCACGCCAAGGTACGCCCTCTGCACGGCCGGATGGCGGCGGATCGTTTCCCCATCGCCGCATGCGATCACCCGACCTTCGGCGAGCACCGTGATACGAGCAGCGAGCCGGAATACGGCATCCATGTCGTGCTCGATCAGCATGATGGCGTGATCCGCTGCCAACATGTCGACGCGCCGGATCATGCGCTCCGCCTCCTGGGCGTCGAGACCGGCCAGCGGCTCGTCGAGCAACAGTACTTCGGCCGACACGGCCAGACACATGCCGATCTCGAGCAGGCGGCGGCCGCCGTGGGACAGGTTCGCGGCGGCTTCGTCGGCCTGGTCCGCAAGATTCATTTGCTCCAGCACCGCGGCGACACGCTGCGCCGCCCGCGACGAACCTGCCTGCACGCCCCGCCCGCCCGGCCCCCGCCACGGGCTCAATGCATCGCGCTCGCCGCGCTGCGCGGCCAGCCGCAGGTTTTCACGCACGCTCGCTTCCATGAATACCTGACTGTGCTGAAACGTGCGCGCAACGCCCAGGCGCGCGATGTCGACGGCCGTGCGTCCGGCAATGTCGCGCCCGCGCAACAGGATGCTGCCCGAACGCGGCACCAGCACGCCGGTGAGCAGATTGAGCAGTGTCGTTTTGCCAGCGCCGTTGGGGCCGATCACCGCATGGACCTCACCCCGCCTGAGCGTAATGCCCACATCGTGCAGCGCGCTCACGCCACCAAACCGATGGCCGAGCCCGGTGGCTTCGAGCAGCGCCGTCATCGCCGGCCCGGGCCGGAGCCCGCCATGCCGGAGCGGCGCCAAAGCGCCGCCGCCAGAAAGCCGCCCCCCAGAACCAGCGGCCAGTGCCGCGCCCCGTCGCCGAACAGCGCCGCATTGCCGAACACTTCCTGAATCAGCACGATCGCCGCCGCACCCAGCAGCGCGCCGGGGATCGATCGCCGGCCGCCGAGGATGACCATCAGCAATACTGCACCGGACTGTTGCCAGGAACAGGATTCCGGGTTTACGAATCCGTACTGCACCGTGGCCAGATAGCCCGCAAGCCCGGCCAGACCACCGGCCACGACATAGCCCGCGAGCTGCAAACGCAGGCCATCGTAGCCGAGCGAACGCATGCGCTGCGCATTCATGCGCACGCCCGCCAGCGCATGGCCGAAATGACTGCCGGCCAGGCGCCTCAGCGCAAGCCAGGCGATCAGCACGCACAACCAGACGACGACCAGCAGCACCGGCGCCGAGCCCAGGGAATGGCCGGCCAACTCCGGCCTGACCACGAGAAACAGGCCATCCGAGCCCCCCGCCAGACGCGTATCGTGTGCGACGAAATACGTGAGCTGTCCGAATGCCAGTGTCGCCATCAGGAAGTAGGCATCGCGCGTACGCAGCACCAGATAGCCGCTCACGGCAGCGAAGGCCATGGCGACCCCGACCGACGAGGCGAGCGACAGCCAGAATGACTTGGACACCGCCTCGTCCGCAAACGACCCGAGCAAGGCGAGCACGTAGCCACCCAGCCCGAAAAAGGCGGCATGGCCGAGGCTCACCAGGCCCAGTTGTCCGACCAGCCATTGCAGGCTCATCGCGAAAAGGCCGAGGATCATGATGCGCGTGACAAGCTGCGTGGTGTAAGGCGCCTCGACGAGGATCAGCGACGGCACCAGGCACAACAGCAGCCCGGCCACGGCGTCCTGGACCGCCGGGACCGCCGAGACCCCATTCCGAACACCATGATCGGGACGCCGCCTAGGCATGGACTTCATCCGCGGGCGAACAGCCCGGCGGGCCGAAAGAACAGCGTCAAGGCCATCAGCAGATACACCATCGCCCCGGCCAGCTCGGGCAGCCATACCTGGCCAAAGGTATCGACCACACCCAGCAATAGGCTTGCCACCAGCGCACCGCGCACCGAACCCAGGCCACCGAGCACTACGACGATGAAGCTCGGGATCAGAATCCGCGTACCCATGTGGGGCGCCAGCGATTCGATCGGTGCCGCCAGCATGCCGGCCGTCATTGCGAGCATGACGCCGAGCGTGAACACGCAGGTCTGAATGCGGGCAATGTCGATACCGAGCGCTGCCACCAAGATCCGATCGCGGCTTCCGGCGCGGATCGCCATGCCCAGGCGTGTACCCTGCAGGCCCGCGAACAGCGCGCCGGCAAGCAACAGACAGACGGCCGAAACCGCCAGACGATAGACCGGGTAGGACAGCGTGTCGGTGAGCGGAATCGATCCGGCCAACCAGGCCGGCACCGGCAGACCGTGGACGTCGTCACCCCAGATCAGCGAGCGCAACTCCTCGAACAGCAGGATCAAGCCGAAAGTGGCCAGAACCTGCGACAAATGATCGCGTCGATAAAGGTGGACGAACAGCAGACGCTCCAGCGTCCAGCCAAACACCGCGGCAGCGCCTACACCGAGCGCCAGCGCGATGAAGAAATTGCCGACCAGCGCGGTCAGCGCGTAGACAGCATAGGCGCCCAGCATGTACAGGCTGCCGTGGGCGAGATTGATCATGCCCATGACGCCGAAGATCAGCGTCAAGCCGCTCGCGACCAGAAACAGCAACAGGCCCTGCTGAGCGGCGTTCAGCAACTGGATCAGTACGAATGTCGGCTCCACCTGCGACCGACGGGACTCAGGCCATCTTGCAGCCGCGCCCGGGATCGGCCAGCGCCTTGTGCGCCACACCGATCACGCGATTCTCCCGGCCGACAACCTTGCGCAGATAGATGTCCTGTATCGGGTTGTGTGCGGACGAAAACACCAAGCGCCCTCGCGGACTGTCGATCTTCGCCTTTGCCATCGCCGACAGCAGTTCCGCACGCCGACCGACCGCACCCTGAACGGCCTCGACCCCCAGTGCCAGCAGCTGCCCGGCATCGTAGCCCTGAACCGCATAGACATCGGGCTGGAGCTTGAAGGTTTTCGCGTAGGCCAAGCGAAAGGCCTGATTCTTCTTGTTCTCGATGCCGTCCCCGTAATGCAGCGTCGTCTCGATGCCCTCGGCGACGTCGCCCACCTCATCGAGAATGCCGTCGGTCAGAAAGCCGGAGCCGTACAAGGGAATGCGGCCGCGCAGCCCCGCCGCCGCATAATCCTTCAAGAACTTGATCGCGCCGGCTCCGGAGATGAAGGTCCCGACCGCGTCCGGCTTGAGGGCAGCGATCTCGGTCAGCAGCGCCTGAAAATCGGTCTGCGGAAACGTCAGGTAGAGTTCCTTGACGACCTTGCCGCCGGCCTGCTCGAAGCCCTCGCGAAAGGCCGCCGCGGCCTCCTCGCCGGCGACATAGCGCCAGGTCAGGAACACGGCACTGCGATGCCCGCGCGCCCTGAGCACCTGCCCTAGCGGGTAGATCGTCTGCCAGTTGGAAAACGAGGTCCGGAATACATTTGCCGCGCACAGGCTGCCGGTGATTTCGGCGGCGCCGGCATTCGGATTGATCCACGGTGTACCGGTTTCTCGCACGACCCGTGCCATACCGAGCGCAACCCCGGAATGCACGCTGCCAACGAGCACATCCACCTTGTCACGTGAAACCAGACGATGGGCATTTTCCGGCGCCTTGGCCGGATTCGATTCATCGTCGAGCGTCAGGATCTCGACCCCACGCCCGGCCAGGCGCTGACCGCGTTCGGCCATCGCCAGCCTGAAACCATTGGTAATGTTGGTGCCCAGCTGCGCGTAGGCCCCGGTATAGGGCAGCATCAAACCGATGCGGACGGGAGCGTTGCCAGATGTCTCCCGAGCGCCGCTCGCTGCCGGATACAGCTCAGGGCCGACCAGCGCCGCGCCGGCCAGCGCCTTCAGGAACCCACGCCGCTGCATGCCTGAAACCTCAGTCTGCTTTCGGCAAACCTGCTTCGGCGGACTTCCGCTCGCTCACCTTGCGCACCAGCTTTTCCTTGATGCGCGCCGACTTGCCGGAGCGCTTGCGCAGATAGTACAGCTTGGCGCGACGCACGTCGCCACGACGTTTGACTTCGATCGAGGCCAGCGTCGGCGAGTAGAGCTGGAAGGTCCGTTCCACACCCTCGCCCGACGAGATCTTGCGCACGATGAACGAGGAATTAAGTCCTCGGTTGCGGCGGGCGATGACCACGCCCTCATAGGCCTGCAAGCGCTCTCGGCTGCCTTCCTTGACCTTCACCTGCACGACCACGGTATCGCCAGGCGCAAACGCCGGGATGACCTTGCCCAGACGGGCGATTTCTTCCTGTTCAAGCTGCTCGATCAAATTCATGATGCTCTCCTGATGGCACTGCCTTGCGCCCAGAGCACCCGCAGGTGATGGGAGCGTTCCTTATTCCCGGCCACGAAACCGTGGCCGGCGACCACGCAGATGGCACAAGCCTTCCGCGACACACCAAATCCTCGTCATGACGTGAGCTCGTCTGCCGTCCGATCCATCACCATCGCCGTCAATAGATCGGGACGCCGTGCGCGTGTCAGACGCATGGACTCGCTCGCACGCCAGGCACGGATGCGCTCGTGATGGCCCGACAGCAGCACCTCCGGCACCGCGACCCCACGCCAGATCTCGGGGCGCGTGTAATGAGGACAATCGAGCAGCCCCTCGGCAAACGACTCCTGCTGCGCCGACTCGCTGTCGCCCAGCGCACCGGGCAACAGCCTGACGACCGCATCGATCACGCTCATCGCCGCAAGCTCCCCGCCGGACAGCACGAAATCCCCGACCGACACCTCCTCATCGACACAAGCATCGATCAGTCGTTGATCCACACCTTCATAGCGACCGCACACCAGCGTCAGCATCCGCTCGGCCGCCAGCGCACGCACGCGCGCATCGCGCAAGGGCCTGCCCTGCGGCGACAGCAGGATCACCGGGCCAGGAGCACCACATGCTCGCTGCTGGGCGATGCGAATGGCCGACAAGGCCTGCGCCAGAGGTTCGGCCATCATCACCATGCCCGGCCCGCCACCGTAAGGACGGTCATCGACGGTGCGGTGCGGATCCGATGCGAATTCGCGCGGGTTCCAGGCGTGGAGCGAACAGAGCCCCCGTTCGAATGCGCGCCCGCTCACACCGTGTTCGGTGACCGCGGCGAACATGGCCGGAAACAGCGAGACGACATCGAAGCGCATGCCTTCTCCCCCTGTTGCCGTCTCACCCTGCATGTCTGCGTCCGTCACCAATCGGCCTGCCAGTCGACACAGACCGACCGCGCCTGCATGTCCACCGTCTTCACGACACTGGCGATGAATGGCAGCAACCGCTCACGCCCGGACGAAGCACCCCGCCCACTCTCCGCTTCGGCCCTCACGCACAAAACCTCGTGGGCGCCGGTCGAAATCAGGTTCTCGATCCTGCCTAGTGCTACGCCCTGACAGTTGACGACGTCCATTCCGACCAGATCGGACCAGTAATACTCGTCCTCATGCGTGGCCGGCAACGCCGACCTCGGTGCGCCGATCCACCAGCCCTTCAGCGCTTCCGCCGCGGTCCTGTCGCCCACGCCATCGATCGCGACCAACAGCTCCTGCCCGCGCTCGCGACAATCGAGGACCTTGACCGGCCGCCATGCCGACTCCTCCGCGTCCGCAGACGGTGACAGCCACCACGCCGGCATCGCGCGCCAGGACATCGGGTCATCGCCCAGCGGCCGCACATGCAGGCCGCCCTGCAAGCCGAACGCCCCGGTGATGCGCGCGAGCACGATCATCGACCGCCCAACCCGCTACGAGTACCTAGGCGGCGGCGCCTGCCGATTTGTCCTGTTTGAGCAGGCGCGCGACCGTGTCCGACACCTGTGCGCCCTGGCTGCACCAATAGGCCACGCGTTCGTGGTTGATACTCAAGCCCTTTTCGCGCTCGGACGAGAAAGGGTTGTAATAACCGACGCGCTCGATGAACCGGCCATCGCGACGATTGCGCGAGTCGGTGGCAACGATGCTGTAGAAGGGCCGCTTCTTGGCGCCACCCCGGGCAAGTCGAATGACGACCATATTGGAAGATCCGCTGGAAAAAGGGCGTGATTATAGGTGACGGCGGGGCAATCGACAACGGCCCCGGTTGTCGACCCGGTGCGACACGCACTGATCGTACCTGAAGCCCTTCTGGAACGGCTTCATTTCCGGGGCATCGCTCGCATCGCGACCGTGTTTCGCCGTACCGTGAAGCCCCTACATGCCTCTCACGAGTTCGATCAGACCGTCGCCACGTCGCCGCGCGAGCAGTCCCGATTCGATGCCCTCGGAGTACTTCAGCAGCTGATACCCGGAGTAGCCACGCTCGCGTGCGAGCTGCTCCGCACGGCGTGCCAGGACCTGCCGCGCTTCGCCGTCGCCACCGGTGATCACCGGCTTCATGCGCAGGCTGAGCAAATAGTGTTCTTCCGACAGCCTCGCCTCCTCGATGTGCCAGTTCGGCGCCAGAGGATCGACGATGACATAGAACAGATAGGCCGTCGCTGCCGCCTGCACCAGGCCTTCCAGGCTGATGGTCTGGTGCGGCGACACCTTGATCGAGGCCCCGGGAATCAGGCTGTTGTCACGCGGGTACCCCCCCGAAATGTTCGCACAGCCCACCATGGCGAGTGCGCAGCACGACACCGCCGATCCGACCCAGCGCCAGCGGCCGGCGGGCGCGAACCGATCAGACATAGTTGAACAGCGACAGATTGGCGATGCGCACGAAGGATTTCTGCGCAGCCTCGAGCCCGGTCTGCTGCAGCGTCAGTCGGGAAATGGCCTCGGTCAGATCGAGATCTTCCAGCTTCGACAGTGTCTGCGCATACTGGATATCGCTCGCACCATTGGAATCCGTGAGTGAGTCCAGCTCATTCGTTCTTGCGCCGATGCGGGCGCGGGTATCGGTGGCACGGCTGAGTGCCTGATCCAGGTTGGCCAGCCCGGCGCCGATCGCGTTCATCAGCGGAGCGTTGCCGCTCGCGCCGCCAGCCGGGCCACGTTCGAGCGCCAGGATGATCTGCGACAGCGTATCGAAAACGCTCTGCGTGCCGCTCGACTCGAGATCGAAGCGATCCCCGTTCGCCGGCGCACCGTTGATGATCACCGCGGACCCGAAATCGAAAGGCGGCTCGACCCCCTGTGCACGCAGATTGATCGGCTGCCCCGACACATAGGTGCGCGCATAGGGCCCGGCGCCGCTCGGAGCGCCCGTCAGCAGCGAATTGCCACTGACGTTGTCGACCAGATCATAGGTCGTGGTGCCATTGATCACGGCGAAGCGGATGCTGAGATCGCCGCTGTTGGCGGGACTGGCCCACTTCGACGGGTCGGTGACCGCGCCGCTGTCTATGATGCCGCTGCCGGCATTTGTGGCGAGCGCCTGGGTCGAAAATGTTCCGTTGCCGGTGCGCACATGCATGAACAGTTCGCTGCCCGGATCGCTGATTTCGAGCTGGCGACTGGGGCCCACTTGCAATAGCCGCCGACCGTCGTCGCCAAAATAGGTGGTCGCGCCGCCGACGCTGCTGGCGAACGGGCGGGTTGCCGTCTGATAGCCCGAAAACAGATAACCGCCGGCGGCATCGGTGGCATTGGCGATCCCCAGCAACTCCTGAAAGCGGCTGCGCATTTCCGCTGCGATACTGGTGCGCTCGGGAGTACCCAGCACACCATTTCCGCCCTGAACGGCGAGTGTGCGCAAATCGGTCAACACGCTTTCGGCGGCGGCAAGCTGTGTTTCCGCGATACCGAGCGCGGAACGTGCGCTGTCCTGGTTGACGCGTTGCTGTTCGCCCATGGCCTTCGACTGGCGCAGCTCCAGCGCACGCGCCGCCTCGACCGGGCCATCGGCCGGTGTCAGCAGTTTGCGTCCCGTGGCGATCTGCTGCTGGGTCTTGAGCAGGCGTTCGTTCTGGCGTGACATCGCGTCCAGGCCAAACGCATGCATCTGGGTCGTCGAGATGCGCATCAACTACCTCCCCATGCCGAGCAGTGAATCGAACAGCCTGCCGGTGATTTCGATCACCTTGCCGGCCGCTTGATAGGCCTGCTGATAGCGCAGCAGATTGGCGGCCTCCTCGTCCAGATTGACACCCGCCACCGATTCGCGTGACGCCCGCGCCTGTTCGACCACAACCTCTTGTGCCTGATTGGCAACGTCCACCTCGCGCGCGCGACTGCCGACGTCGCTGACCATTTGCGCGTAGGCACCCTGATAGCTGACCGTGCCGCCCGCCAGCACGGTCTGCGACTGCAAGCCCCCCAGTGCCAGCGCATTACGGTTGTCGCCGCGCGCGTTGCTGTTGCGTGTGATGACGAAGGTGTCGCCATCGCGTGGCACGCCGGACAATGAAAACGAGAACCCGCCAACCGTCGGGAATGTGAACGATTTGCCGCCGGCATCGACCGTCGGATTGAAAGCCAGCGTACCACCCGGCCCGCCGGTCACCGCAAACTGATTGGTCGCGGCAACGAAGGTGAGCGTGATGTCGCCGGCCGGGGATGCGGCCAGCGGCAGCCCCGCGGTACTGGTGACCGTGCCGGCGGAAATCTTGCCGCTACCGACGTTGCTGCCGGCGGCAATCGTGCGCACCGGTGCGGCCGCGGCGATGGCCTGGGTCGATGCGATCGCGACCGCGATCTGCGTGGCGCCGGCGCGCGTCGGCTGGATCAGGAAGGTGTCACCGGCCTGCATGCCGGTGGCCGGCAGCGTGGCCGTCTGGGTCAGCATAAAGCCCTGCGGGCTCGCGGCGGGGGGCAAACCGGCCAGCGTCGCGGCAGACCACGAGGTGTTGTCGGACAGCCGCGTCAGCGTGTAGTTGGCGCCGTCGTAATCGAGACGGTAATCGCTGGTGCTCAGATCCGCGACATTGGCCAGGCTCACCGTGAGCTGCGCCGCCGCGACCGGGTCATTTGCGGAGCCGGCCCATACCTGGGCGCCGGGCACCTTGAAAAAACTGCCTCCCAACTGGCCATTGAGATCCTGTCCCAGCGCATGCTGCGCATTGAACCCCGAGGCCAGTCCGATGGCGACGCGCCCGAGCGCGTTCTGCGCCGGATCCAGCGCCTCACGCCGGATGCCGAGCAAGCCGCCGATGCGGCCACCGCTCAGCAGATTCTCGGACAAGGGCACCTTGACGCCGCCGACGCCCGTGTAGGCGAGCGCGACATTGCGCGGATCGCTGGAGACACCGTTGGTGTCCAGCGCATATGCGGTACTGCCCATCACGATCGGCTGACCATTGCCGATGAACACGGAATAGGTGCCATCCTGACCCTCGACCGCTGCGGTGCCGATTTCCTTGGATAGGTCCCGTACCAGCTGCTCGCGCTGATCGCGCAAGTCATTGGCCGGCTGCTGCGCCCCCGATTCGACGGCGGTGATGCGGCTGCTGATCTCGGCCACTTGGCGCGCGAGGGCGTTGATGGTGGTGACCGAGCTCTGGATCTGGCTGTTCACGCCGGCACGTATTTCGTCGATCTGCCGGCCCAGACTGTCGAAGCGCGTCACCAGCGCCTCGGCACCCGACAGCGTCGACTGGCGCGCGGCCGCCGAATCCGGATAGGTTGCCAGATCCTGCAAGGCGCCAAAGAAGTTTTGCAGGCTAGGACTCAGACCGGCCTGCTGATCGGCCAGCAGATTGGCCAGATCGCCGATCTCCTTGCCGTATGCGGACAACTCGGCTGCGCGCCCCTCGCTCAGGCGCAGCTGGGCATCGAGATAGGCGCTGTAGCTGCGCACGACGCTTTCCACGCGCACACCGGTGCCAAAAAACCCGGCCCCGGTCTGACGCGGTGTGGCATTCGACTGAACGACGTGCTGTCGGCTGTATCCGGGTGTCGCCGCGTTGGCGATATTGTGGCTGGTCGTGACCAGCCCGGACTGCGCAGCATTGAGTCCGGAGACACCTATGGCCAGTGCGCTGCTCATGGTCGATGCACCCGCACGCCGCGTTCAACCGCCGAAGACACCGTGCCTGGTCGCCACCGGTTGCAGCGGTGCCACCCGTGCCGTCCGTCCCGATGAATCTGGATAGCCATGACGCCCGTTATCGGCGTGCGCGCGTGCGACTGAAGCCCCATTCTCCGCCTCTCAGCCCGCGAGCGCCTGACGCAACATGGGTCCGTTCATGATGCGCATCAGCTTGTCGGCATAGGCCGGATCGGTCGCGTAGCCGGCGCGCTGCAAACCGCGCGCAAACGACTCGGGATCGTTCGTGCCGCGCACGGCCGCATAGCGCGGCAGCTCCAGCAGGCGTGCGTAGTCGCGAAAGGCCTCGGCATAGGAACCATAGACGCGAAAACTGTCGTTGCGCTTGACCGCGACACCATTTTCGAATTCAGTGGTCGGCACGGTGGCACGTTCGCCGCTCCAGCCACTGCCCGCCTTGATGTTGAACAGGTTATAGCTTGGCCGGCCATCCGGTAGCCGGATTTCGGCCCGCCCCCAGCCGGTCTCCAGCGCCGCCTGTGCGACCAGAAATTGCGCCGGCACGCCGGTCGCGCTGGCGGCCTGCATCGCGTGCGGCCAGACACGCTCGACGAATTCGCGTGCGGGGGCGGCAGATGCGGCCGACGGCTCCGCTGTGCTCGATTTCTGCGATGGATCGACCGAAGACGGTGGCGCCGCGCCCGCGTTGCCGGACTCAAGCAGGAAGACGCCCGCGGCGCGCAGCGTGCCGCGCTCGAAGCGACTGTCCGACGCCGGATCGGGCGCCTTGCCGTCTGCGCCGGCGGGCCCGCCCTTCGCGCCGGACAATTGCCTTTCGATCAGGCCGGCGAGCCCGGTGGCGCCGCGGCTCGCGAGCAGTTGCGACAGCTGCCGATCCATCATTTCCTGATAGATCTTGCCTTCCTCGCCTTGCATCAGCCCGGATTCGGGCGTGGCGTCGCGCATCGATTTCAGCATCATGTTCAGGAAGATCGCCTCGAACTGCCGCGAGGCGGCCTTCAACGCAGCGTCCGGGTCGCGTGCGGCCAGGCCGCGCAGCCCCACGGTATCGCTCATACCGATGGCCAGCGTCGCGCTCGGCATGGCGTCCATTCAGATGATCTCCAATTCGGCGCGCAGCGCGCCGGCCGCCTTCATCGCCTGCAGGATCGCGATCAGGTCCTGCGGGTTGGCGCCCAGCGCGTTGAGCGCCTTGACCAGCTCGGCCAGGTTCGCGCTCCGCCCGAGCTTCATCAATGCGCCACCTTCCTGCTTGATGTCGATCTGGCTTTTCTGGCCGACGACGGTGGTGCCGCCGGAAAGCGGCGCCGGCTGGCTGATCACCGGCTCGGTGCTGACGGTCACGGACAGATTGCCGTGGGCGACCGCACAGGGTTCGAGCGTCACATTCTGGTTCATGACCACGGAGCCGGTGCGCGCGTTGATGATGACCTTGGCGACGCCGGGGACGGGCTCGACCTCGATGCCTTCCAGCTGCCCCAGGAAGGCCATGCGTGCGCCCGGGTCCGCGGGCAGGCGCACATGCACCTGACGACCGTCGAGTGCCTGAGCAGGCGCGTTGCCGAAATGGCGGTTGATCGCCTGGGCGAGTTTCTGCGCGTTGGCGAACCCGCTTTCGGCCAGTTCGAGCACCACCGAGCCCTCCTCTCCCAGCGCGGTTGGTACGCTGCGCTCGACGGTTGCGCCGGCGGCGACCCGCCCCACGGACAGGTGATTCACCGTCACCTTGGAACCAGCGCTCTGGGCGCCGACGCCACCGACGACGACATTGCCCTGCGCGATCGCATACACCTGAGCATCGGCGCCCTTCAACGGTGTCATCAGCAAGGTGCCGCCGCGCAGCGACTTGGCGTTACCCATGGACGACACGGTCACGTCGATCGTCTGACCGGGGCGCGCAAAGGCCGGCAGCGTCGCCGTCACCATGACCGCCGCGACATTCTTCAATTGCAGGTTCGTTCCCGGCGGCAGGCTGATGCCGAGGTTGGACAGCATGCTGACGATGCTCTGCACCGTGAACGGCGTCTGCGTGGTTTGGTCGCCACTGCCATCCAGGCCGACGACGAGCCCATAGCCGATCAGCTGGTTGCTGCGCACACCGGCGAAGCCGGCCAGATCCTTGACACGTTCGGCCTGGGCCGGTGGCAGCATGACCGTCATCAGACTCACTGCCAGTACCAGAGCAGGAAAGATGCGAATGACCATGATGTCAGAACGGCAAGGCCGAAAGGAAAAAGCGCGCGAGCCAGCCCATGACCTGGGCCTCGTCGATATAGCCGCTGGCCTTGTACTCGATGCGCGCGTCGGCCACCTGCGTGGACACCACCGAGTTCGTACCCGTGATGTGGATCGGGTTGACGACACCGGAAAAGCGGATGTATTCGTCGCCCTGATTGATCGCCACCTGCTTTTCACCGGACACGAGCAGGTTGCCGTTGGGCAGGACCTCGACCACCGTCACGGTGATCGTGCCGGTGAAATCGTTGTTCGCGGCACTGTCGCCCTTGCCGGAGAACTTGTTGTCGCTGGAGCCGTTCAGCGAGATGCCTTGGGCGAGCTTGAACGGCAGCCCGCTCACGGTCGGCACGTCGGCCTTGGCCGTTTGCGAACGCTCGGCGGCGCTGGACGATTTTTTCTGCGCCTGGGTTTTTTCGGCGATCTGGATGGTCAAGGTGTCGCCGACCCAGCGCGCGCGCCGGTCCTCGAACAGCGGCCGGACATAGCCCGACTGGTAGATGGCCCCGTTCGCGACGACGGGAGTGGGCCGAGGCTCGGGACGCGCGCTCATGGGCTGGTGTACGCTGGTCGGCGGCGTCGTGTGCAGACAGCCGGCGAGCAGCAGTGCCGGCGCCATGGACACCGCGACGCGGCTTGCCTCTTTCAGACAAGCTTGCATCACAGTTGCGCCAGACGCGCGAGCATCTGGTCCGAGGTCTGCACCGCCTTCGAGTTGATCTCGTAGGCGCGCTGGGTCTGGATCATCGACACCAGTTCCTCGACGACATTGACGTTGGAAGTCTCGACATAGCCCTGGTTCAGCAGGCCGGCGCCGTTGCTGCCCGGTGTGTTCGGTGTCGGCGTCCCGGAGGACGCGGTCTCGGCGTACAGGTTTTCCCCCTGGCTCTGCAAACCGCCGGGGTTCACGAACGTCGCCAGTTGCAAGGTGCCCAGCTGTGTCGGCGCGGTCTGCCCGGCGAGCAGCGCGCTGACCACGCCATCGTTGCCTATGGTCACCGTCAACGCGTTCGCAGGTATGGTGATGCTCGGTTGCACCGGGTAGCCGCTGGACGTGACCAGCACACCCTGCGCATCCTTCTGGAACGCACCGTCGCGCGTGTAGGCGCTGCTGCCGTCGGGCAACAACACCTGAAAGAAGCCCTCGCCGCGGATCGCGACATCGAGCTGATTGCCGGTCTGTTGCAGGTTGCCCTGCGTATGGATGCGCTCGGTCGCGATCGGTCGCGCACCGGTACCCAGTTGCAGGCCGGACGGGATCGTCGACTGCTGCGAGGACTGCGCGCCCGGCTGCCGCAGCGTCTGATAGAGCAGATCCTCGAACACCGCGCGACCGCGCTTGAAGCCGTTCGTCGAAACGTTGGCGAGATTATTGGTGATGACGTCGAGCTGGGTCTGCTGCGCTTCCAGCCCGGTCTTTGCGATCCACAGCGAACGAATCATGGCGCAAGCCCCTTGGCCCATGTGGCCTGTTGAATGCCGTGGCCGGATTACAGCGCGGATGACACGCCGGGAAAGCGCGAAACTGAGGGGCAATTCGGCGCCTATTCCGGCACGTCGCCGCAGACATGGGCGGATCGGCGTTAGACCTCGTTGACCGTCGACGTGCCGGGCAAGCACGGTGCCGGCCCCTCCAGCACTCCGCACAGGTGCGCCAATTCGGTCATCCACGCCTCACCGCCCCGTGAACCGCGCAGCGCGCCCGTGGACACCGTCCGCGTCACCTGACCCAGGTCGATCACCACCAGCGTCTGTGCGAGACGTTCCACGTCCTGCAGATCGTGCGTGATGAGTACGAGCGGAACCGCGAAGCACTGTTGCATATCGACCAGCTCATCGCGCATGCGCCGACGCAGGCGAGCGTCGAGGGCGGCAAAGGGTTCGTCCAGGAGCAGCACGCTGGGTTGGGTGATCAGCGCGCGTGCCAGCGCCACGCGCTGACGCTGGCCGCCGGACAGCGAGCCGGGCCGGGCCTCGGCGAACGGCGTCAGACCCGTCAGACGCAGCAGCTCGGCCACGCGCGCGCGCTCCTCCTCGGTGAGGCGCCATTTGCCGAAATGCTTCAAGCCGTAGGCCACGTTTCCCCAGACCGTCAGGTGCGGAAACAGCGCGTAATCCTGAAAGACATAGCCGACGCGCCGTTCGCGCGCAGGCAGGTCGATGTTGCGCTCGCGATCGAACAAGGTGCGCCCGCCCACCACGATGCGCCCCCGCTCCGGCTTGCGCAGTCCGGCGATGACCTGGAGCGTGCTGCTCTTGCCGGCCCCCGACTGGCCGAACATGACGACCCGATCTTCCTCGGAAGAAAAAGCGACCTTCAGTTCGAAGCGCCGCTGGCGGCTCTCCAAGGTCAAGGAAAAATCCACGTCCAGGCGCATAGGGTCGGCACCCTCAAGGTCGCGATGGCAGCAAGCGCCCGGCCATCCACAGCACACCGACACACAGCACCGAGATGACGCCCACCAGCAACAACGCATGCTCCTCCTGTCCCGACTGCACTGCATCGTAGATGGCGATGGACAGCGTCTGGGTCTTGCCAGGGAGATTGCCGGCGATCATCAGCGTGGCGCCGAACTCACCCATCGCTCGCGCGAACGTGAGCATCAGGCCGGCAACGATGCCGCGTGCGGCCACCGGAAGCGTGACGCGGAAAAACAGCTCCAGCTCGTGCGAACCCAGCGTGCGCGCGGCGTTCTCCAGCGTGGCTTCCACGTCCTCGAACGCCGCACGCGATGCCTTGTAGACCAGCGGAAACGCAACCAGTGTCGCGGCCACCACGGCCCCCTGCCAGGTAAACATCAAGCTGACGCCGAAGGACTGTTCGAGCCAGCGTCCCAACGGACCGTTACGGCCCAGCAAGACGATCAGGTAGTAACCGAGCACCGTCGGTGGAAGCACCATCGGCAGCATCAGCATCGCGTCAAGTCCGTCACGCAAGCGGAAGCGGCTGCACGCGATCCAGCGCGCCAAGGGGATGCCGATCAGCGCCGACGCCAGCGTGGCCAGGCTCGCGACCTTCAGCGTCAGCAGGATGGGAGTGTTTCCGGGATCCATCGCTTGGCCTTGTCTAGGGTTTGGCGAAGCCGTGGCGCGCGAGCACGGCCTGCGCCAGCGGCGTCGCCAGAAAGGCGATGAACGCCCGCGCCAGTGCGGGTCGAGCGCTGGCCGCGACTTGGGCGACGGGGTAAGTCACAGGGGTCCTCGTCGGCAGCTCCAGCGCGACCCGGACACGCTCCCTGTCGACGAGCGCATCGGTCCGATAGACAAAGCCGGCATCGACCTCGGCACGCCCGACATAGACCAGTACCTGACGCACGCTGTCGGCAAGGATCAGCCTGTCCTTCAAGGCCTCGCTCAAGCCCGCGGCGTCGATGGCCTCACGCGCATAACGGCCGGCTGGGACGCTCGCGGGATTGCCCACGGCCACCCGCTTGTAGGCCGCATTCCTCAGATCGCGCAGGGATGTGGGGGTGGCGCTCGCTCCGGCCGGTACCACCAGCACAACCCGGTTGGCGGCAAAGACCGCTCGCGAATCGCTGGCGATCAGCGACCGGGCAGCGGCCCGATCCATGGTTTCCTGATCGGCGGTGGCGAAGACGTCGACAGGGGCCCCCTGCGCGATCTGCTGCAACAGCGGCCCCGAGGCCGCGAAATTGAACACGAGCTTTGCACCCGGCCGCGTGGCCTCGAAGGCCCTGCCGATCTCCCTGAACGCATCGGCCAGACTGGCTGCGGCCGACACGGTCAGCTCCTGCGCCTGAGCCAAGGGGCCGAGCAGCACGCATCCCAGCACCGTTGTGCATATCGATACATAACGACGTGCAAAAAAAGACAAACGCGACATGACTCTCTCCGCCATCAGAGTGGCACGAACAGGGCGCACACCGCGATCGCGCGCCGTCCCGCCAGTGGTGCCAGCCCGACATCGCTCACCGAACAGCCTTCGCAGCACCCGCTCGACCGGCATACAAGCAAGGGCCGGACCAGCTCACCGGCCCCATCGTCGACACACTCGGGCAGGTGCGTGGGGTCATCCAGGCATTTCGTCATGACCTATGCGCATAACGCCGTGATGATACCGGCGACGGCCGTCACCTTCGCCATCGGTCGTCGCACGGACCGCGCAAACTGCGCGACAATGCGCCCGAGGGCCTTGAAATGACGAATCCGAAGGTGCAACTGTCGAGCGAGGTTTTTCTCGACCGGGGCGGCAAGGGGCTGGCCGGACGAGGACGCATTGCGCTACTCGAACGCATCGATGCGCTGGGCTCGATCTCGCGCGCAGCCCATGACTTGGGCATGAGCTATCGCGCGGCCTGGGAGGCGATCGAATCCATGGACAACGTGGCCGGCGAGCCGCTCGTGGAGCGCGCCCCGGGCGGCCGGGGCGGCGGCGGGTCGCACCTGACCGAAGCCGGACGCCAGCTCATACGCGTCTTCCGTGAAGCCGAGGCCGCACATCGTCGACTGACCGAACAGCTCGCGCAGGAAGTTCGGGACCCCCAGCGATTCCTGGAGCTGGCGCGCCATATCGCCTTTCGCAGCAGCGCACGCAATCAGTTCATCGCCACGATCCAGCGCTTGCCGGATGAATCCGGTCTCATGCATGTCACACTGAATCTGGACGACAAGCTCACGCTCCAGGCCTCGGTCACCCGTGCAGCCATCGACGCGCTCGATCTGCTGCCAGGCAGCAACGTACTGGCGCTGGTCAAGGCCAGCGCTGTCTCGGTGCGCGCACCCGCCCCGGCGAATTCGGACCTCGGGCAATGCAATGTGCTCCGGGGCCGAATCGAGCATCGCGCTGACGAGGGCGCTGCGCCCCAGTTCCGCGTTGCCATCACGCGCCGGCTGACGCTGTGGGGGGTTGGCGAGCACGCGTCGCGACTCGAGCCCGGCGATGCCGCGGAATGCCTGATTCCCTGGGCGGCGGTGCTGCTCGCGGTACCGTCGGAGCCGAATTGAGACAGTCCCGCGACTACTTGTCCGGCACCGACCCTCGCATCGACGAAATCAGCTCGGCGATATCGGTATTGCCGCTCTCGCGCGCCAGATCGATCGCACGGGCACCGCGGTCGCTTTGCAGATCGGTGCGCGCACCGCGCGCGAGCAGCGTGCGGACGACATCGACATGGCCGTTGCGCGCGGCCAGCATCAGCGCGCTCATGCCGTTCGGCGCCGTCGCGTCGATCATCGCGCCTCGCGCGAGCAGCAGGCGCACGAGCTCGGCCTTGCCGGCAAATGCGGCATACAGCAGCGGATTCCAGCCGTCGTGATTCAGTTCGGCGCCTGCGTCCAGCAACAGGCCGGCGATCTCGCGCTGACCCTCCAATGCGGCCAGCATCAGTGCCGTGTCGCCGGCGCGGTTGCGCACGCGTAACCGTGCGCGCCGGCGCAGCAGGTCGCGGACGAGCGTCACGTCGCCGTTGCGGACCGCATACATCAGCAACGTCATACCGTCCTCGTCGGCAGTGTTCGCGTCCATGCCCCGATCGAGCAAGGCCTGCACACCACCACCGTCGCCGGAACGGGCAGCCTGCATCAGATCGTCGTACATACCGGCGCACACGCCGAATGGCCAACCGAGCGCGAGGCCGCCCAGCGCGATCAGCAGCCGCCGACGGTGTTCCGAAAGCCCGCTCATGAACCGTCCCCCGAGGGAACTCCGAACAGGCGCATGAAATTCGCGCTGGTGGCCTGTCCGATCTCCTCCACCGTGCGGCCCTTGAGCAGCGCGATGGCTTCGGCGACATGGCTCACCCACGCGGGCTGATTGGTCTTGCCGCGATGCGGCGTCGGCGCCAGATAGGGGGCGTCGGTCTCGATCAGCATGCGCTCGAGCGGCACGGCCCGCGCCACGTCCTTGAGCGCGTGCGCGTTCTTGAACGTGACGATGCCGGAAAAACTGATGTAAAAACCCATCGCCATGGCGGCTTCGGCGACCGTCTGCGTCTCGGTGAAGCAATGCATCACGCCGCCCACACGCCTGGCGTCCTCTTCCTTCAGGATGGCGAGCGTATCCTCGGCCGCAGCGCGCGTATGGACGACCAGCGGTTTGCCGCAGGCGATGGCAGCGCGGATATGCGTGCGAAAGCGCTCGCGCTGCCAGCCGAGGTCGCCCGACAGCCGGTAGTAATCGAGCCCACACTCGCCGATCGCCAGCACGCGCGGATGCCGTGCGCGCGTCACCAGCGCATCGACATCCGGCTCGATGACCGTCTCGTAATCGGGATGGACGCCGACCGTTGCCCACAGTTCCGGATGCCGCTCCGCGAGCGCGATCACCCCCGGCCAGTCCTCCAGATTCACGCCGATACACAGCGCATGGCTGACGCGGTGGTCGCGCATGTCTGCGAGCACCTGGTCGATGCGGCCGGCAAAATCGGGAAAGTCGAGATGGCAATGGGAATCGACGAACATCCGACCCCCCGGATCAAAGCGTATGCGTCGAGCGCGAGGACCCGAGATAGGCGCCGACGACGGTTTCGATCTTGCGCTTTGCCGCCTGACCACTGTCGTCGTCGCTGAATTCCACCCCCACGCCCTGCGGCTTGCCGCCCTGGGCGTTGGCCGGCGTCACCCAGACCACCGTGCCGGAAACAGGCAGCTTGGCCGGCTCGTCCATGATCTGCAACAGCAGATAGATCTGGTCGCCGATCCGGAACGGCTTGTTGGTCGGCAGAAAGATCCCGCCCTGCTTGAGAAACGGCATGTAGGCCGCGTACAGCGCGGACTTGGACGAAATGTTGAGCGACAGCACCGACGGTCGCGCGACATGGGCTTTGACGCCGGAAACGTCGGCAGTGCGGGAAGCGTCGGTCATGCTGGGTTCTGTCGTCCGATGGCTTGGGCGTAGCGCAAGGCCATGTCAACGGCGACCAGGCGCGGATTTAAAGGGTGGTCGGCCAACTTGCGCAATTCGACGAGCGCATTGTAACAAGCGAACAGCGCTTCCGGGCGCGTGCGTGCCGCCAGGCTGCCGAGCACCGGTTCATGTGGAAAAAATCGTGCCCGGCCGGCTCCAGCCAGCGCAATCAGGTCCGCGAGCCACTTCTGCATCCAGTCGACCAGTCGTGAGACCGCAAGCGGCGGCACCGCATCCGTACGCGGACGCAGCCAGCTCTCCCAGCGTATCGCGACCTCGACCGGGTGACTGGCGGCGCGGCCGCCGAGATCGCCGATGAAGGCGGTCAGCCATTCGCCGTGCCCATTTGCTGCCAGCTCCACCGCCATCAGCGGCCTGCCACCGCAAGCCGCGAGCAGCACGGGGGAAATGCCCTGCGATCCGGCCCAGGCGGCGCTTGCCGCCGCCGCTGGCACCGGAAACGTCACGGCGCGGGTCCGGCTGCGTACCGTCGGCAGCAGCGCCGACGGCGCATCGGAGACCAGAATGAACAAGGTGCCGGGAGGCGGCTCCTCGAGCGTTTTCAAGAGCGCATTCTGGGCGACGCGGTTCATCGCCTCGGCGGGCGCCAGACAAGCGATGCGCAGTACCCCCCCCTGCGCGCCGACATTCAGTTGCTCCTGCAAGGCGCGCACCTGGGCGATGCGAATCTGCTTCGAACGCGCTTTTTCGCCGCGTGCGGCCCCGTCCGGTGCCTCATCGCCGGGCGCCTCCTCGCTGTCGGGTTGCAGCCAGTGGTAGCCGGGATGGCTTCCCGCATCCAGCCAGCGACAGGACTGGCAGGTGCCACAGGCCATGGCCGTGCCTTGCGCCGTGCGGCACAGCAGGCGCTTCGCCAGCAAACGGGCGAATTGGCGCTTGCCAACCCCTTCAGGTCCGACAAACAGCCAGGCATGCGGCAGGCTCGCGAACTCGCGTGTGAGCTTCGTCCACAAACCGGCTTGCCAGGGATAGAGCGCCTCCATTCCGATGACCCCTCAGCGCCCCTCACCTGGCCCGCCGGAAACGGGCCGGCCCGCCGCCGATCGCTCGGTCAGTCGAGTGAGGGCGGCTTCGACCTGACTGGTGACCTGCTCGGCGGGCGCACGTGCATCGATCACGCATACACGCGTCTGCGCGGCGCGCGCACGTGCCAGATACATCGAGCGGACGCGCCCGAAAAACGTCTCCGGCTCCCGCTCGAAACGATCGGCGGCCGCCCCGGAGTGGCGCAAGCGCGCTGCGGCGAGCGCCTCCGGGACGTCGAACAGCAAGGTCAGATCCGGCTCCAGATCGCCGGCGATCTGCGCCTGCAGGCCACGCAGCCAGTCCTCGGCGACGCCACGCCCGGCGCCCTGGTAGGCCAATGTGGCGTCGAAGAAGCGATCGCACAGCACCCACTCACCGGCCGCCAGAGCGGGCCGGATCACGCGCTCGACATGATCGCGCCGCGCCGCGAACAGCAGCAGCGTTTCGGTGATCGCATCCATCGGCTCGGCGAGCAGCAAGGCGCGCAATTGTTCCGCGAGCGGCGTGCCTCCCGGCTCGCGCGTAACGCGTGTACGCAGGCCGCGCGCCGCCAGACAACGCGCAGCATGGTCGAGCTGCGTGGATTTGCCCGCGCCGTCGATGCCCTCGAAACTGATCAATTTTCCATGAGCCACTTTGCTGAACCCAAATCGTTACGCCCGAGCATGCGTCGGGCAATGAGGTCGTGTGTCGATTATCGCGCAGCGCGAGGCCGAACCACGTCGCGGCCCGGGCGGAACTGCGCGCGCGTCTCGGGCGGTTTTCCACGCGCCAAAGCGTGCCCCCGGCGGCGATGACCAAACGCCGATGCACGCCGCTTGACTTCAGATAAAACAGGAATGATAATAATTTTCATTATCGTTAATGCGCTCGCTGCACGCCACCGTTCTCGCGATCTGCCGATGCCCACGACAATCAGCGATCACCATGAAGAAGACAACCGAAGAAAGCGGCGAAAGAGACAGCCTTTTGTCGATCTCGTCACCACCTGGGTCGACCGAGCGTTCGAGTGCCGAGATTCTCCAGGGTCGACGCGAAATCACCATCGTGCACCAAGGGGAGCGCTACCGCTTGCAACTGACACGCAACGGCAAGCTGATCCTGACCAAATGAGTACCTGGCCACGCCATCTGGGCTGGTCCGGCCCGGTGGTCGCGCTCCTCATGCACGCGCTGGTCTTACTTGCACTTCTCCGATCTGGCCCGCAAACCCCACCGACACCGCCCGCCCTGCTCAGCATCCGCCTGGTCGAACCAGTCGAGGACAACGCCGTTGTCCACAAAGCTGCGCCGAAGCCGCCACAGCCAACCGCTCGTCGGCCGAAAGCGACGACAAATACGAATGACATATCATCACCACTGCTTACGCGGCCAAGCACATCGCAGGATGCCGCGACGCTGCCAACGACACCTACAGCGGCCGCCCTGCCCTCGGAGGAGGCCCCCGGCGCAACCCCGGCGGTGGCGCCCACGGTTGCGCAAATCGCGACACCATCTCGGAGCTCGATCCCCGAGTATCTCGAAAACCCCGCCCCCCCCTACCCGTCGATGTCCCGCCGCAAAGGAGAACAAGGGCGAGTGCTGGTTCGCGTTCATGTCGGCGCAAACGGCACAGCCAATGAGCTCTCGCTGGCAAGCTCCAGTGGCTTCCCGAGGCTGGACGACTCGGCGCTGGCAACGGTGCGCCACTGGAAATTTCTCCCCGCGCGCCAAGGGAATCAGGCCGTCGATGCATGGATTCTGATCCCCGTCGTATTCACCCTTAAGGATTAGTCATGGAACATGGTTTGGGATTCACCCACTTCCTCAAAAACGCAGACGGCGTCGCAACGTCGGTTCTGATGCTGATGCTACTGATGTCGATAGGAACCTGGTGCCTGATATTCGTCAAGAGCCTCCGAACGATGTGGGCGAAGCGCTACGGCAAGGCGTTTCTCGAGGCCTTCTGGGCGGTGCCTGGCCTGGATGTGGTGGCCGAATATTCGCCGGATCGCTATCACCTCGACAACCCCCATGTCTCACTCGCTCGCAGCGCTCTGATTGCTATCGAGCAACATCGCTCGTCATCCGATGAGCCACGAGCGAGCGGCCGGGGCGACACCATCCCGTTAGCCGAATTTCTCTCGCAAGCGCTGGGTCGAGCCATCGCTCGGAGCAAGTCCGGCGTCGAATATGGTCAGACCTATTTGGCCACGGTAGCGTCCTCGGCGCCCTTCGTAGGCTTGTTTGGGACCGTATTGGGGATTTATCACGCACTGATCGCCATCGGCATCAGCGGCCAGGGCACGCTCGACAAGGTGGCCGGACCTATCGGAGAAGCCTTGATCATGACCGCCATCGGCTTGGCCGTGGCCATTCCCGCGGCCGTGGCCTACAACGTGTTCGCGCGCACGCATCGTGCGATGTTGGTGGAGCTGGATGCCTTCGCACACGACTTGTTCACTTTTCTTGTCACGGGCTGCAAGCCCCCTCTTCCGAAGCGCGCACCAAATACCGCACCCAAGTCTTCGTTGGCACGCGTCGCAGGACGCTCGCCCACCTGAGCGGAAACACACCATGACCTTCCAGTCCTTTTCTGGCAGCGACATCGATCGCGACAACGCCGAGATCAACATGATTCCGTTGATCGACATCATGCTGGTTCTGCTGGTGATTTTCATCGTCACGGCCCCCCTGATGACCCACGCGGTCAAAGTCGATCTGCCCAAGGCTTCGAGTCGCCCGAACGACGTCCGGCCCCGGACGATCAATTTGTCGATCAAGTCCGACGGCACGATCTATTGGGATGGCGAGCGCGTCGACGGTCTGGCGCTACAGCGAAGAATGACCGATGCCGCCACGCAAGCCAATCAGCCGGAGGTCCATGTTCGAGCCGACGGCGAGCTGGCCTATAAGAATGTGGCACGAGTCATGTCCGACGCTGCCCGTGCCGGACTGACCCGACTCGGATTCGTCACCACGCCAGAAACCCTGCCCTGATCACCACCCCGACCACCCGGTGCATCACCCATCCGCCATCGGCCGGATCCAATTTGCCGACCCATCACCGTTCAGCCAGCCAAGCGTTAGCTCCGCCAGCCAATGACTTATCACTCCAAGGAGCCAAACCATGTCTCGCTCACGAACGCCGCGATCGTCCCATCAGCTGCCCAAGCCATCGATGCTCCCGCAACCAGGCGCCACACCGATCGCGGTCACCTCCATTGCCTTCATGATGCTATCGCCCAACGCGATCGGCCAGCGCATGCCGGAAGCCACGCTGCCGACAATAAGAGTTGAAGACAGGGTGGATCCGATGACCGTCAACCCCGGCTACCAGGCAACGGAAACCCGGGTCGGCAAAATCAAACAGGACCCGCACGAGATCCCGCAGGCCCTGACCACCATCACGCAACAGCTGATGGAGGAACAGCAGGTCGGCTCCCTGCGTGAAGCCCTGCGCAATGTCTCCGGGCTGACCTTCAACGCCGCGGAAGGCGGTCGCAGCGGAGACAACATGATGCTGCGTGGCTTCTACACCTTTGGCGACCTCTATCTGGACGGGATCCGCGATACCGCCCAATACAATCGCGAGACGTTCTTTCTCGAGCAAATCGATGTACTACGAGGCTCTGCGTCGATGCTGTTCGGGCGCGGCCAGGCCGGTGGCGTCATCAATCTCGTGTCCAAGTCGCCCAGGCTGGTCGACGCCTACAAATTGACCGGAAGCGTCGGCAGCGATGGCTACCTCGAAACCACCGCCGACCTCAACAAGCGCCTGGGCGACGACTCCGCACTGCGCATCAATCTCATGAAGCGAAACGAAGGCAGCTGGCGTTCCAACCCGGTCACCGGCGCAGAGCCCGAAGTCGACCGCGGTGGCGCCCAGATCAGCTTTGTACACGGCCTGAAAACGGACGCCGAGATTGCCCTCTCCCACGTCTATCTGCGTAACCGGGACATTCCCGATTACGGATTTTCCTTCGACAACAACACGCGCCGTCCGAACACCAACTTCACGCCCGATACCTTCTGGGGAATCGACGCCAACTTCGACCATGGCGACACGCACATCACCACCGCCACATGGACCCGTCGCTTCACCCCCCAGAGCGAGTTGCGCACGACCGTGCGCTACGGCGATTACGAGCGCAGCTACTGGGCACGGACGCCGAGCCCGACGGTGGCGCCGAACGCCGCCGGCACGCTGATAAATGGCGCCAACTACAATGCTGGCCCGACACGGGCGTCGGACTATAAGACACTGACTCTGCAATCGGATTTCGGCAACCGTTTTCAGGCTCTGGGCATGAAGCACGAGCTGGTCGCCGGCTTCGAATATCTGCGCGAAGACAGTCACCGTGCCAGTTTGCTGAACTTGAGCGGCGGCAACACGGTGGCGCTGTTTCCACCGCCGACGTTCAAACCCTATGTCGAATCGACGGCCGGCATCAACGACTTCACCGGCAACTCCTATGCGGTCTATATCCAGGATACCGTGGAATTCATCCCGTCCTGGAAAGCCACGCTGGGCGTGAGGCGTGACGAGCTCGATGCCACGTACTCCAGCGTCACGTCGCCCCGGCTCGATTATGGACGCTGGAGCGGTCGGACGGCGCTTTCCTATCAGCCGACCGAGTCCGCCCACTACTACGTCAGCTACAGCGACTCGTTCAGCCCGACGGCCGATCTGTACCAGCTGACCGTCGTCCCGCAGCCCCCGGAAACCAGCAAAGTGGTCGAGATCGGTGCGAAATGGATGCTGTTCGATGGTGATCTCAATCTTCGCGCCGCGCTCTACCGTGCCGAAAAACACTGGGAACGGAACACCGATCTCGAATCGACCGCGGCCATCCTGACCAAGAAGCGACGCACCGACGGCATCGAAATCGAGGCGGCCGGCCGGATCACGAACGACTGGGAGATCTTTGCCGGGCTGGCGCTCATGGACGCCAAGATTCTCGACACCGCCGAAAACATCGACGCGACCACGGGAGTCGTCACCAAGGGCAACCCCGGCTATATCGGCCAGCGACCGCGAAACACACCCGATTACACGGTCAATCTCTGGAGCACCTACAAGCTCGGCGGCGGATGGAAAATCGGTGGTGGCGCGGAGGCGAAAGGTGAGCGTTATGGCTACAACCCGAGTGGCGCTGGGCCGATTCCTACGCTACCAGGCGGGACGGCATTTCATCCGAACACGGCCCCGTCCTACACACGTTGGGATGCAATGCTCGCGTACGAACAAAGGGACTGGGCGATGCGCGTGAATGTCAGAAACCTTTTCGACAAGGTCTACTACGACGCAATATATGACAACGGCCCATTCACCATACCGGGCTCGAGACGTCAGTTCATTCTGACCGGAGAGCTCAAGTTTTAGCCGACCGAATCGGGCGGCGCAGGTCGGCCCACGTCGACTTGTGACCGCTTGTCTAGACCATGCTGATCAAAATCGACGACCTGCTGAGCCACAACGAGATGACCCAAGCGAGTGCACTGCTCGCTCGCGCGGCTTGGAGTAGCGGACTGGCCACGGCCGGCCCGCAGGCTGCTCGTGTGAAAAACAACCAGCAGCTAGCCGACGACGCACCGCAATTTCCCGCACTGCGCCGACTGGTGTTGGCCGCACTCGACCGCAGTGCGCTCTTTTTTTCCGCGACCTTGCCCCGGAAGATCCTTCCGCCATTCTTCAACCGCTACACGGGCCGAACGAATGTCTATGGCTTTCATGTCGACAATGCCGTTCGCCAATACGATGGCGGACATTTGGTGCGAGCCGATATCTCGGCCACCTTGTTCCTCAACGACCCGGCGGACTACGATGGCGGCGAACTGATCGTGGAAGATACGTTCGGCACACACGCGGTGAAGCTCGCTGCCGGCAGTCTCGTGATCTATCCCTCCTCGTCGATACACGCCGTATCACCGGTCACCCGTGGCGAGCGTATCGCTTGCTTCATGTTCATACAAAGCATGGTGCGTGACGTCGGGCAGCGCCGCATCCTGTACGACATGGACATGGCCCTGCTGAGGCTGCGTCAGGACTTCGGCGAGATCGATGCCGTCATTCGACTCACCGCCACCTATCACAACCTGTTGCGCCAGTGGGCGGAGCTCTGATGCTCCCACCGAGCGTATGCCGTGTCCGCGACTACCGGCCGCTCGCCGAGGCACGACTCGACCCGCCCGTGCGAAGCTATCTTCAGGAGGGCGATGACGGCGATAATGTCCGCGCGCTTGAAGCGGCCCGGCTGATTCCCCGCCCACTGTGCAGCGTAGGCGGCGGCCACACCCGAATCGAGCTATTCGGCCAACGCCTGGGCCATCCAATCCTGCTCGCACCCATCGCCTACCAGATGCTGTTTCACCCGGGAGGCGAAAAGGCGACCGCACTGGCCTCGGCCGCGCAGTCGGGTCAGATGGTCATCAGCAGCCTTGCGAGTCAAAGCTTGCCAGCCATCGCCCACGCCGCCACGAGCGAGGGCGGACCCAGACCCTGGTTTCAGCTCTATTGGCAGGAAAACCGCCAGCGTACGCTTGGCCTGCTGCGGCGCGCGGAGGCCAACTGCTCGGTCATCGTCTTCACCGTCGACGCGCCGATCAAGCGAGCCACGCTACATTTGCCGGATGGCATTCGCGCCGTCAACCTGGAACCCGGCCGTGCCTCCTCCACGGCTCGCAGCGCGTCCGGCACGGTATTCGATGGCTGGATGGCGCAGGCACCAACCTGGGACGACTTGTGCTGGCTGCGCGAGCAGTCGGATCGACCGCTGCTGGTCAAGGGACTCCTTCATGCGGACGATGCCGCACGCGCGCTCGCCATCGGTTGCGATGGCATCGTTGTGTCCAACCATGGCCAGCGCATACTGAGTCGCAGCCCGGCTGCCCTCCACGCTCTGCCCGCAATCGTCCAGCGCGTCGCCGGTCGGGTTCCCGTACTCTTCGACAGCGGCATTCGAAGCGGTGAGGACGTTTTCATCGCACTCGCACATGGAGCGACCGCGGTGCTGCTCGGGCGGCCCTATGTCTGGGGGCTCGCTGCCAGCGGCGCCTTGGGCGTCGCGCACGTGCTCCGACTGCTGCGCGACGAATTGGAAATGACCATGGCTCTGGCCGGCTGCGCTAGCCTCGCGGATATCGATCGGCGCCAGCTCGTGTCGTAGTTGCGCGCCCAGTGCCATGGCGGACCAGACCTCAAACGATCTGCGCCCGCATCGGAACAGAGAGGCCGTGCGTTGATGCGGCGCCAGCCGACACGGCATGCCAGAATGCTCCATACAAGCCGTTTCGTTACGGCCAACCACGCCGGGCAGGGGGCGCTCGCCGACGAAGGACGTGCTCGCGAAGCTGGGCCTGAGCGGAACGTATGGGAAACACGCACGTGCTACGCCCGGAAGACGCACTTTTCCGCTGAACGTCCTATCCATTTCGCCCTTCGATAGCGGATCCGCCCACAGGCCTCGGCTTGGTAATTTGATCAGCGCTTCACCAACGGGCATCCGGGGATAATAGAATCCAGTCATGGACTGCTTTCCCGACCCCAACTAGTCATGTCAAACCCGGATACGGTACCCATGCAAACGCCGGAAGCGGCCCATGAAGACGTGCTCGCGGACATGCTGGCCTGGCTTGCCGGCCCGGTTGCCGGCGACGCGGAAACCGAACTGGCCGGGCTGCGGCAGCTACTGAAGTCGCTTCATGCCCATGTCGAGCAGGCCGCCCAGTTTCAGCGCATCCTCGGACTGATCGCGCGGCGTACCCTTGAGTTGTCCGACACGATCAAACCTAGCCTCGCGCAAGCCAGCCTGCCGCTGTCGCGCGTCAACCGCGTGCTTGCGAGTGGCTTGTCGGAACTGCTTGGGGAATTGGCGGCCGACCATGAACGCGTACTTGGGCCGGAGTTCTCGGCCGCGACCATCGACCGGATCAATGCGATCGCTGCACAGGGTCTTCGTTTGGTTCTGGAGCAGATGGTGTTGGGTGCGCTGTCGGGCATGCCGCTGCCACACGGCTTCTGGTTGCGCGCGCAAAGTCTTGCGATGGCGCTGCCGCAGCCCCCCGCGCAGGATGTGCCGAGCGCCACAGACAGTCGTGGTGCCAATTTCTGGAAGCAAATCCTGGCCTTGGCAACGGTCCAGCCCGAAACGCTGTCGCCGATCGAACTCGAGTTTCTGCTCGGGCTCCTCGGACAACATGCCGACCAGGTTGCGATCAACGCCGCGCCGACGGCTCAGGACACCGATCGGATCGCGACCACCGGGTACTGGATCGACTCGTCTCAGGATAGCGGCCCACGTGCGCTGGCTCGCTTTCCCATGCCTGCCGCGAAGAGTCGTCAGAATGTTCTCCATATCGACTTCGCCGCGCTTGCGGACAAGATTACCGAAGATCTCGATCGCAGCGACCCAGAGGCATCGTCAGCGCTGACTCCTGCCATGCGGCGCATATTCCAGCGCTGGCTGGCGCCCACGACCCGCCAGCTGCACCGTCGTCCAAACAATTTTCGCGCCCATCTGCATGCCGGCCTGGACTGCATCTGGACGATGTTGAGCCAGGTCGACGCCTCGCCCGATGAGGAACAGCCATCCGAGTGGCTGGTGGTCAACGAGAGCCCGGGGGGATTTGCGGCCATGCACGTGTCGGGCGCCATCCCCCCGCTGCGCCCAGGCATGCTGGTGGTTTTGCGTCTGCCCATCGAATCCGCGTGGGGCGCATGCGTCGTACGCTGGCTGCGTAGTGATAATCCGGAGCACATGGAGCTCGGCCTCGAGCTGCTCGGACAACAGCCGCGCCCGGTACGACTGGCTTTTCGCTCGAATCAGGACGTCGAGCCGACTCGAGCCCTGATGTTGCCCCCGGTGGGCAGCGCTCGCCCGCATCCGGCGCTGATCGCCGAGCGTGATGCCTGCGTCTCACGAAGACTGGTGGTCATCATCGACCATGGCAGCCGGGTACAGATCCAGCAGGGGCGGATGCGCGACATGGTGACGCAGACTGCCTACCTGGATGTGTTCCGCTTCGAATCCGACCCCTACCCTATCTGACCGCGCGGCACGATGTCTGATCCCCTCGCTCCCAGCCATACCGGAATGGTGATACGCCATGCCAATCACCTCGCTGCGGCGAGTCTGGTGGGGCTGATAGCCCTCGGCACGGCCTGGGAGCTGTGGCTGGCGCCATTGCGCCAGGGCGGTACCTGGCTGGTATTGAAAGTGGTGCCACTGCTGCTCGCGCTGTTCGGCGTGCTGCGCGGACGGCGCTACACCCATCAATGGGCCAGCCTGCTGTCGCTGCTCTATCTATGTGAAGGGCTGGTGCGTGCCACATCCGATCGTGGCCTGTCCCACTACCTGGCGATGATCGAAGTCGCTCTCGCCACGACCCTGCTGCTGGGCTGTGCGCTCTTCGCACGCTGGACTGCGCGGCACCAGCCCGCTTGAAACTATTTGGAGCGCGTGACCGCGTGCCAACACGCCTGGGGAAACGCTGATTTATTCCTTGTTTCCGCCCTGATGGGCGGGAAGATCTGAGAAGAAGCGGACGCGGCGAGACCGCTTTCTGGCGGAGAAAGGTCTGTTCCTGCGCCATGGGACCGTGGTGGATGCCAAAATCATCGCGGCGCCGCCCCCGACCAAGAATCAGACCGGAGAGCGGGACCCCGACAAGCATCAGACCAAGAAGGGCAAGCAGTGGTACTACGGGATGAAGGCGCACATCGGCGTGGATGCCGAGTCGGGGCTGGTTCATACCGTGGTGGGAACGGCCGCCAACGCCAACGACGTGACCCAGGCCCAGGCGCTGTTGCACGGAGACGAAACCGATGTCTTCGGGGATGCGGGCTATCAACTCCAATATGAGACATTTATACTGCAATGACCCTCCCACGACCCGCCTCCCACACCCCGTGTACGAGGTGCCTTCGGTTCCGCCTGCGATGTTGACCCGACTGGTTCGATGGTGGCAACACTACCGCGCTTCGGCACTGCGCATTCAGGAATCAACCTGGCAAGCGATCGAAGCCTCACTTGCGCTGACCCATCATCTGGACGCGGCTTCGCGGCTACGACTGCGCGCGCTGGCTCTGGCCTTTCTGAACAGCAAGCAGATTCACGGTGCCCACGATTTCGAAATCACGGACACGATGCGTCTGTCCATTGCCCTGCAGGCCTGCCTGCCCGTGCTCAATCTGGGGCTCGATTGGTATGATGACTGGGTCGGAATCGTCGTCTATCAGGGCGACTTCCTGATTCCAAGGCAGATCACCGACGATGCTGGCGTCGTGCATGAATATCTGGAGCCGGCACTGGGCGAGGCTTGGGAAGGGGGGCCGGTGCTGCTCGCCTGGCAGCCGGAGCAGGATCGGCACGACGGCGTGAACGTCGTGCTGCATGAATTCGCCCATAAACTCGACATGCGCGATGGCGTCGCGGACGGCATCCCCCCCTTGCCCAGGAAGATAGGCCGAAAACGCTGGCAGCTTGCCTTTCAGCGCGCATTCGAGAATTTTCGCGCCCGGCTCGACTCCGACGACGAAGCCTTGGCCATGGACCCTTATGCCGCGGAACATCCCGCCGAGTTTTTCGCTGTCGCCGTCGAAACCTTTTTCGGTTCACCCGACTGGCTTTTCGGGGACTACCCGGACGTCTACGAATTGTTGCGCGAATTTTTGGGTCAGGACACGCTGTCGGGACGAATCAGGAATGTACCGATGTCGTCGACATACCGACCACGGCCATAACCAGATACCCCACACACCCATGGTGTCACGTCGCACGTTCCGGGACCGCCCAAGGGAGCGAGCACATTGAATATCATGTACCCTTTCCGCCCACACAGGCATCGGGAGATCGATCCATGCAGGGAAACAGTTCGTTCCGGATCGCTGCACTGCAAATGGTGTCCCGCAAGCAGGTCGCAGACAATCTGAGCGAGGCCGAGCGACTGATCGCGGACGCTGCGCGCCAGGGAGCCCGGCTCGTCGCACTGCCCGAGTATTTTCCGCTGATCCACGAGGACGAAACGGCCAAGTTGCGCATCCGTGAGGACGACGCGGCAGGCCCGATTCAAGATTTCCTCAGCGAAGCCGCTCGAAAGCACGGTGTCTGGCTGATAGGCGGCACGATTCCAATGCGAGCCGGGAATCCCGACAAGGTACGCAATGCCTGCCTCGTCTACTCCCCGGAAGGCGAGCGGGTCGCGCGCTACGACAAGATTCATCTGTTCGGCTACAGCACCCGCGACGAACGCTACGAGGAGGCCAATACCATCGAGGCCGGGGATCGGGTCGTGACCTTCGCCGCTCCGCCGGGTCGCATCGGCGTGGCAGTCTGCTATGACCTGCGCTTCCCGGAGCTGTTCAGGGCCATGGGCGATGTCGCGCTGATCGTGGTGCCCTCGGCCTTCACGGTCTCCACCGGATTGGCCCACTGGGAACTGCTGCTGCGCACCCGCGCCGTCGAAAATCAATGCTATGTACTCGCCCCTGCCCAGGGCGGTACGCACGAAAGCGGGCGGCGAACCTACGGCGACAGCCTGATCGTCGATCCTTGGGGGACGATCGCAAACCGGCTTGGCAAGGGGCCGGGGGTCGTGCTGGCGGACCTGGAGCCGCGTGTGCTCGAAGACACGCGTGCGAAGCTCCCCGCGCTGCGCCACCGGACATTGTGAGGCCACGATGACGAACAAGGCGAACAAGGATCCGAATCTCAACCCCGCTCCCTGGCCAATGACTCTGGCCGAGGTGACCGTGATGAACGTCGACCGCCTGCGGCCGATGTGCATCGAGCAGGAAGAAGCTCCCGGAAGTTGGGAACTGGCTCGTCAACGCGACAAATTTCGTGTGCGCATGCTCAGCGGTGACACCAACCGCCGACGGGAGTCCAGCCTGCTGATCGAAAAAATGTATTCCTGGCGTGGCTATCGCTCGCACGCACCGCTAGAGCAGCAGCCCAACAGACTGACGCTGACCGCAGAATTCAACGGCCACATCTACGGCACGATTACGGTCAATGTCGATTCGCCGATGGGTCTGGGCGTGGACGAGACCTTTCCCGAGGAGATCCGAGCCTTGCGCGAGCAAGGCCGGAAACTCTGCGAAATCGGCAAATTCGCAGTCGAGCAAACGGTGCGCTCGAAGCGGCTGCTGATGACCATGTTTCATCTGACCTATATCTACGCCCACCATCTGCTGGGCTGCACCGATCTCATGATCGAGGTCAACCCCCGCCACGCGCTGTTCTATCTGCGCGCACTGCATTTTGCCCGCGTAGGCAAGGAGCATGTCTGCCATCGCGTCGGTGCGCCGGCCGTCCTGCTTCATCTGGAATGCGCGCGGGCGGCGTCACTGTTGCGAGAGTTCGGCGGGCGCTGGCGCGAGCACCCCGAAGAGAAATCGCTGTACAAATACGGCTTCCACCCGGACGAGGAAAGCGCCATCGTCGCGCGCCTCGGCAAGGCTGGCTGAGCCGATGTCTTCAACTCCGAGTCGGATATTCATGGACCCGCACACCCAGAAGGACTCCCCGCAGCACGCGCTGGACATCGCACGCTCGACCCTGCTCTCACCGTTCGAACTGACGGAGGCCCAGCTCGAACGCGCTTTCGATCTGCTTGGAAGCCATCGGGTCGACGATGCCGATCTGTATTTTCAGTATCACCGCAGCGAAGGCTGGAGTCTGGAGGAAGGCATTGTCAAGTCGGGCAGCTTCAACATCGAGCAGGGCGTCGGCATACGTGCCGTATGCGGAGAGAAGACCGCCTTTGCCTATTCCGATGACATCAGCCGTGCCGCGATCGAGGAAGCTGCCCGCACCACGCGTGCGATCACGCTTCAGGGCCAGCAGCGACGGACCGCGCTGCGTGCACCTACCCATGCCGCTGCACCGTCTTACGCATTTTCGGACCCGATCGCTTCCCTGGCCGCTCGCGACAAGGTTGCATTGCTCGAGAATCTGGAACGTTATGCCAGATCCCTGGATCCACGCGTCGTCGAGGTCATGGCCAGTGTCGCCGCATCCTATGACGTGATCCTGGTCGCTCGTCTGGATGGCAAAATGGCGGCCGACGTGCGCCCGCTGGTTCGGGTCAGTGTCGCCGTGATCATGGCGCAGCACGGGCGACGTGAACAGGGCTCGGCCGGCGGCGGCGGTCGATTCGATTTCGCGCACTTCGCCGACGATGTTCTCTACGATTATGCGCGGCAGGCCGTACACCAGGCCAGTGTCAACATCGAAGCAGGGCCCGCGCCAGCGGGTCTGATGCCGGTCGTGCTCGGCTCGGGGTGGCCTGGGATCCTGCTGCATGAAGCCATCGGCCATGGCCTGGAGGGTGATTTCAACCGCAAGGGCAGTTCGGCGTTTTCGGGCCGATTGGGCAGTCGTATCGCGGCCCCTGGGGTGACGGTCGTCGATGACGGCACACTGGCCAGGCGACGCGGGTCGCTCACCGTCGATGACGAGGGCAATGCGACGCAACGCACCGTGCTGATCGAGGATGGCATCTTGGTGGGTTACCTGCAGGACACGCTCAATGCCCGTCTGATGGGCGTGCCGGTCACGGGTAATGGCCGACGTGAGTCGTTCGCCCATTTGCCGATGCCCAGAATGACCAACACCATCATGCTCAACGGCGATCGCGACCCCCAAGACATCATCGCCTCGGTCGAACATGGCCTGTATGCGGTCAATTTCGGTGGCGGCCAGGTCGACATCACCAGCGGCAAATTCGTTTTCTCCGCGGCAGAAGCCTATCTGATCGAACATGGCAAGGTGACGCGGCCAGTTCGCGGCGCAACGCTGATCGGCAATGGACCGGATGTGCTGACACGTGTGCGCGCAATTGGCAACGATCTGGCACTGGATCCGGGTGTCGGTACCTGCGGCAAGGACGGGCAGAGCGTACCGGTAGGGGTCGGACAGCCGACGCTACTGGTCGATGGGCTGACGGTAGGCGGTACGGCGTAAAAAAGCCGCAATATGGCGGGCACGCATGTGGAAGCCTGTAGCGCACCCTCAGGCGCGCTACAGGGAAGCGATGTCAAGGAGAACACTTGGTGGTAGCGCCCGATAGTGGGCTCACCGCTCCTTCGAGCAGTCGCGCGGCGTGATGCCTTTCTCCTTCGCGTAGGCGGTCGCCAGACTTTCGAGGAACGGGCGCACGACGCTACGGTCTGCCTTGACCCATTCCTTTTGAGGCACCCACTTGCCGCCATCCCATTGGTTAATCAGGATCGCGCCGCCGCCTTCGTGGTCCGTGCAGGAGGTCTTGATCGGCTGCATCAGCCCAGTCGCGCCCAGCTCACGGATACGTTTGTCATCGAGATTCATATGCTCGAGCGCCCAACGCACCTGCTCACCGGTGACGGGTCCCTTGCCGTATCGGTCCATCGCCACCTTGACGGCCTCCATCATGATGATGCCCTGGGACACCCCCTGGTTGTAGCTGGACGAACCCACAAGCTTGGGATCAGGCATGTTCCCCTTCTTTCCACCACTGTAGTAACGCTTGACGATCTCCTGGATGACCGGGAAGTTCGGACCATCGCCGAACAGCGCTGCTGCGTGGTAGCCCTTGGCCGCATCGCCGGCCGCCAACATGTCCTCCGTCGTGCCCGACCACCAACCCGAGATCATCCTGTCGGCCGGGAAACCGACGCGCTGCGCGGCCTTGATCGCGGCGGAGGTCATCACGCCCAGAGTCCTCATCACCACCCAGTCGGGTTTTTGCTGGCGGATTTGCAGCCATTGCGACTGCTGCTCGGCCCCCGGCGGCGCCACCGGCACCTTCAGCAAGTCGAAGCCATATTTCTTGGCCTGCAACTCCATCAGCGGCAACACCTCCTTGCCGAATGCGGTGTCGTGATAGACGAATGCAATCTTCTTGCCCTTCAGCTTGTCGATCCCACCCTCCTTCTGGCCTATGAACTGCACCAGCGCCGCGTTGGCGCTGTGGTAGGTGGTCACGAGAGGAAACACCCAGGGGAAGACCCGGCCATCGGCGGCGTCGGCCCGACCCAGCGCGACGTTCATCAACGGGATCTTGTCCTGCGGCAGCCGATCGGTCAGCGCATAGGAGGCCGGTGTATTGAAGGTGTTCCAGAATGGCAAACCCTTGGTCTTGAGCCGTTCATAGCACTCGACGTTGCGGTCCGGCTTGTACTCGAATTCACACTCCTCCCAAACAAGCTTGACGCCATGGATACCGCCGTCGCGATCATTCAATAACTGCATGTAATCCAGCCAACCGCCGGCCAGCCCCAAACCGATATTGGCCAGCGGCCCGAGACGGGTCGTGGCGACACCGATGAACTGATCAGCGGCCTGCACCATGGGCTGAGTCGATACGGTGCCGGCAAACAGCGCCACGGCACCCCATCGAGTCAAGCGAGACAGCGATATACGACGGGTCATACACCTCTCCTTCGGTTGATGTTTGGACACGACTCCATCAATATGAAAGGCTCGCATCGGCCTTTCCATCAGGGTGCCCCCTGAACGCCACATCCCTTACTTGCAATCCCGCACCGACAGCTTCTTTTCCTTGGCATAGCCCGCCGCCGCCTGCTCGGTAAATCCGCGCACCAGCGCCCTGTCCGACACCGTCCATTCGGCAAGCGCCGTCCATTTCGACCCATCCCACTGGTGCATGCGCACGGCGCCACTGCCTTCGTGGTCGGCACAGCTCGTCTTGACCGTCGGTACCAGTCCCCAGGCACCGATGTCACGCACGCGCTTTTCGTCGATGTTGAGCTGCTCCAGCGCATTGCGCACCTGCTCTCCGGTTACGGGCTTGCCGCCGCCATATAGCGTCATCGCGGTACGGATCGCCTCGGTCATCATGATGGCCTGACCGACACCCATGTTGTAATTCGACGTGCCGACCATCTTGAGATCCGGCGCATTGCCCTTCTTGCCCCCTCCGTAGTAGCGCCGGAGATTTCCTGGATGACCGGGAAATTCTGGCCGTCACCGAACAGGCTCGCGCCGATGTAACCCTTGGCGGCTTCACCGGCGGCAACGACGTCGTCAGTGGTCCCCGACCACCAGCCGCCGACGATGCGGTCGATGGGGAACCCAACCCGGCCGGCCATCTTCAGCGCCGCCACGCTCATTACGCCCAGCGTTTTCAACATCACCCAGTCCGGCTGCTGCTGGCGGATCAACAGCCACTGTGACTGCTGTTCCGTTCCGGGCGGCGCCACCGGCACCTTGATCACTTCGAGACCATACCGCTTGGCCTGAAGCTCCATGATGGGGAGCTCTTCCTTGCCGAACGCGGTATCGTGATAAACGAACGCAATCTTCTTCCCCTTCAGCTTGTCGATGCCGCCTTCACGCTGGGCGATGAACTGCACCAGCGCGTTGTTGCCGCTGTAGTAGGAACTGATCAGCGGGAACACCCACGGGAAGACGCGGCCGTCTGCGGCATCGGCGCGACCGACGCCGATGTTCAACATGGGTACCTTGTCCTGCACGACGCGATCGGCAAGCGCATAGGAGGCCGGGGTGTTGAACAGGTTCACGAAAGGCAGCCCGACGCCCGCTGCCGCCTTCGATTTGAAACGCTCGTAACACTCGATCGCACGATCCGGTTTGTATTCGAACTCGCACTCCTCCCAGACCAGTTTCACGCCCTGGATGCCGCCATCGCGATCGTTCAACAGCTGCATGTAGTCCAGCCATCCGGCCGCAAGCCCAAGCCCCAGATTGGCCAGCGGGCCGACGCGCGCGGTGGGCACGGGAATGAATTGCTGCGCACGCACAGGCAAGGCGACGCTGAGGGTGCCGACGCATATCAGGCCACCGAGCAGGCACCGGCCAAACCAGCCTGAACGACGGAGTCTCATCATGAACCCCCTCCAGTATGCGATCAGATTGTTGTTATGAACGACATGTATCGATCAGCTCTCCTTCGAGCAGTCTCTTGGCGTGATGCCCTTGTCTTTCGCATAGGCGGCGGCCGCCTCCTCGAGCACCGGCCGGACCAGCGCGGGATCGCCCTTGAACCAGTCTTCGAGCGCGACCCACTTCGCGCCATCCCATTGATGGATGCGCACCGCACCTCCGCCCTCGTGGTCCGCGCACGAAGTCCTGAGCGGCTGCATCAGCCCGGACGCACCCAGCTCACGCAAGCGTTTGTCATCGATATTCAGGTGTTCCAGCGCCCAACGGACCTGTTCGCCGGTGACCGGCTTCTTGCCGAACCTTTCCATCGCGAGGCGAATCGCTTCGACCTTGACTATCGCGTGCGTGACACCGGCGTTGTAGTTGCTCGTGCCGATCATCTTCGCATCCGGATGATTGCCCTTCTTCGGTCCGCCGCTGTAATAGCGTTTGAACAGCTCCTGCACCAGTGGCGCATCGCGCCCATCGGCGGTGAGTGCCGTGGAAATGTAGCCCTTGGCGGCGTCGCCGGCGGCGACCACGTCGTCATCGGTACCCGACCACCAGCCCGAGATCATCCGCTCGCGTGGAAAACCGATGCGCTGCGCGGCCTTGATCGCCGACACGGTCATGACCCCTAGCGTGCGCATGATGATCCAGTCCGGCTTCTCCTGACGGATCTTCAGCCACTGCGACTGCTGCTCGGCACCCGGTGGCGCAATCGGCACCTTGACCAGTTCGAAACCGTACTTCTTCTGCTGCACTTCGAGTATGGGCAGCTCTTCCTTGCCGAATGCGGTGTCGTGATAGACGAAGGCGATTTTCTTGGTCTTGAGCTTGTCCACTCCGCCCTCGCGCTTGGCGATGAACCGCACCATCGCCGCGTTGCCGCTCTGGTAAGTGGTCATCAGCGGAAATGCCCAAGGGAAGACGCGGCCGTCAGCGGCGTCCGCGCGACCGATGCCGATCATGATCAGGGGCACCTTGTCCTGAACCACGCGCTCGGTGAGACCATAGGACATGGGCGTGTTGTTCGGCGCGAAAAACGGCATGCCGGTCGGCACACGCCCCTTGAGCCGTTCGTAGCACTCCATGCCGCGATCCGGCTTGTACTCGAACTCGCACTCCTCCCAGACCAGCTTGTGGCCGTACACGCCCCCATCACGCTCGTTCACCAGCGTGAAGTAGTCGATCATGCCGGCAAAAATAGACGTACCAATGGAAGAGAGCGGACCTATCCGGAACAGCGCCATCGGCACGAACTGCTCCTTGGGCTGCGCGACGACTGCAGTGGACAGGGCGATCATCAAAGCAATGCAGATGTTGCGGACAACGGGACGAAGCATGTCGAGTCTCCTCATTATCGATTATTCAAGGCAAACCGTACTGCATACACCGCATACCGCCACCACTGGCCGACGGACCATGTCAACTGGATGTCGGACAGATGCAGTCTAACTTAGCCCCACATGCCAGGCGCGTCAACCCTTGATGCTAATTTGATGCCACGTTGAAACCCCTGCGACACGGTGTTGATCTGAAGGACTTGTCATGATGGTGGCGTGCATAACCTGCGGCATGCCTTCGTGCGCAGGTTGCGAGGGGCGGGCGTCCCGCCCGAAACCCGCAAGACGCTCCCCGTCCATGCGATCGGCGACATCACGACCCATTACTCGGCAGCCGAGTTGCGCGAGCTTCTCGACGCTGCCGGGCGCATCGTGGAACGGGGGAACACCGAGACTCCGACGCTCAGGCCGGTCGGACGCGTGCAGGCTGTCGGAAAAGTGTCGGAAAAAGAAAAAGGGCTAGCGGTGAAACACTCGCTAACCCTTTGATTATTGGCGCGCCCGGCAGGATTCGAACCCACGACCCCCTGGTTCGTAGCCAGGTACTCTATCCAACTGAGCTACGGGCGCGAAGGGCGCGCAGTATAACAGCTTGTCCGGCTGTGTTGCGCATTTGTTCGAAAACCGTCCCACACCCAAATGCGACGGCTCGCGGAGGTCGTGCAAGGAGATGGGTAGGGCCGGTACGACGGGACCGGCAGGAGGGTATCGCTTATCATACGGGCCGAAGCAATTTCGACTGCTGTCGCTCAGGGGGGAATCGATGCCGCTAGTCTTCGGCGTGCTGAATGAGGTGGCTGGTGCGGAACGCCGTGTCGCCGTGGTCCCGGATGTACTCAAGAAATTTGCAAATCTGGGGGTGGAGTTTCTGATCGAAGGGGGAGCGGGGCTGGCTGCCGGCATTCGTGATGACGATTTTGCGCCGGCCGGGATGGTGGCGCCGGGTTCCGACTGGCTCGGTCGTGCGCAACTGATCCTGCGCGTTCGTCCGCCGACACTCGCCGAGATCGGTTCACTGCCGGCAGGTTTGGTGCTCGCCGGGTTTCTGGCGCCGTATGCCGATGCCGAGCGCGTGCGCGCCTTGGCGGAGCGCAAGATCACGAGCTTCGCGATGGAGCTGGTGCCGCGCATTTCGCGGGCGCAGAGCATGGATGCACTGTCCTCGCAGGCAGCGGTGTCAGGGTATTGCTGTGCGCTGATTGCTGCGAATCATTGCCCGAAATTTTTTCCGATGCTGACCTATGCCGCGGGCACCATTCGGCCGGCACAGGTGCTGGTGATCGGCGCCGGCGTCGCCGGACTGCAGGCGATTGCGACTGTGAAGCGGATGGGCGCCGTGGTCACCGGCTACGATGTCCGGCCGGAAACGCGCGAGCAGATCGAGTCCCTTGGTGCCAAGTTCGTCGATACCGGCGTGTCGGCGGCGGGCAGCGGTGGTTATGCGCGCGAATTGACCGATGCCGAAAAGGCGCAGCAGGCCGAGCGCCTGGGACGGGCCGTCGCTGCAACCGATGTACTGATCACGACCGCGGCGATTCCTGGCAAGCGCGCTCCGGTGATCGTCAGCGCCGACATGGTGGCCGCAATGCGCCAGGGCGCCGTCGTCGTCGACATGGCGGCGGAAACCGGGGGCAATGTCGCCGGCACCGTGGCCGGCGAAACGCTCACCATCGGTGGCGTGACGTTGATCGGGCCGGTCAATCTGCCCAGCCGGCTGGCCGTGCATGCCTCCGAGATGTACGCCAAGAATCTCTACAACTTCCTCGCGCCCTTCGTGCGCGACGGCACACTGGCTCTGGACTGGGACGACGAGGTACTCGCCGGCGCCTGCCTGACCCATGCCGGCGAGGTACGTCACGCCGGCGTGCGTCAGGCGCTGGGACTCTGATACGGGGACTATCACGATGGAAGGCTTTGCTGCGCTGTACCTGTTCATGCTGGCCGCGTTCACCGGCTACGAAATCATCGCGCGCGTGCCGGTGATCCTGCATACACCGTTGATGTCGGGCTCCAATTTCGTGCATGGTGTGGTCCTGGTCGGGGCGATGGTCGTGCTCGGACAGGCCGACCCCGACGACCCCCTGCAACTCGCGATCGGGTTCATCGCCGTGTTGCTGGGTGCGGCCAATGCCGCCGGCGGCTATGTCGTCACCGAGCGCATGCTCGCCATGTTCAAGTCGAACAAGGCGGGCGCAAAGGACGCGTCCATGGGAGCAGCGAAATGACGACCGTTCGCTGGCTGATCGATGCCTCGTATTTCGTGGTCGCGGTGTTGTTCATTCTTGGCCTGAAGGCGATGAGTTCGCCGGTGACGGCGCGTCGCGGCATCGTCTGGGCCGGGGTGGGCATGGTGCTGGCGACCGTGGTGACGCTGTTTTCGCCGGACATGCGAAATCACGGACTGATTCTCGTCGCGCTCGCGGTCGGAGGGGGCGCAGCCTGGTGGTCCGGCAAGGTGGTCAAGATGACCGACATGCCACAGATGGTGGCGATCTACAACGGCATGGGGGGCGGCGCGGCCGCCGCGATCGCCGCGCTGGAATTCGCGCGCGGCGAAATCCACGGCCTCGTGCCGACGGCACTGGCGACACTGGGCGCCTTGATCGGCGCGGTATCGTTCTCCGGTTCGTGCATCGCATTTGCCAAGCTGCAGGGACTGATGGAGCGCGCCTGGCGCTTGCCCGCGCAGAACGCCGTGAACGTGTTGCTGGCCGTGGTCACGATCGCGCTCGGCATCGTGATCGTCGCCTCGGGCCAGATCGACGTGCGTTCGATCCTTGCTTTTTTCGTGTTGGCGCTGGTGCTCGGCGCGGTTGTCACGCTGCCGATCGGTGGTGCCGACATGCCGGTCGTGATCTCGCTGTTCAACGCTTTCACCGGACTGGCCGTCGGTTTCGAGGGCTTCGTACTCAACAATCCTGCACTGATCATCGCCGGCATCGTCGTCGGTGCGGCCGGTACCTTGCTGACACAGTTGATGGCGAAGGCGATGAACCGGCCGATCCGGAACATTCTGTTTTCGCCGATCTCGGGTGCCGCGCAGGCGGGTGGGACGGTCGAGGGCACGATGCGCGAGGTATCGGCGCTGGATGTCGCCGCGGTCATGCGCTATGCACAGTCTGTGGTCGTCGTGCCGGGTTACGGCATGGCCGTCGCCGGTGCTCAGAACAAGGTTTGGGAGATGGCGCAATTGCTGGAGAAAGCCGGCGTAGGCGTGCGCTTCGCGATCCACCCGGTCGCCGGACGCATGCCGGGCCACATGAACGTGCTGCTAGCGGAAGCCGGCGTGCCCTACGAAAAGATCTTCGATCTCGAGGAAATCAACGCCGATTTTCCGTCGGTCGACGTGGCGCTGGTGATCGGTGCGAACGATGTCGTCAATCCGGTCGCGCGCACCGACAAATCCAGCCCGATCTACGGCATGCCGATCCTCGACGTGGATCGCGCCCATAATGTTATCGTCATCAAACGCGGCAAGGGCGCCGGGTATTCCGGCATCGAGAACGCGCTCTTCTTCGCCGAGAACTGTCGCATGTGCTATGGCAGTGCGCAGGGCGTGGTCGCCGAGATCATCGCCCAGATCAAGGCGCTGGAGGGCTGAACCGGATCCGTCGGCGGGGCGTGGCCTCGCTCAGTCGCGCCGGCCGAGCAGCCCGCGCAGCGCATCCTGCAGATCGGCCGGCAGCACGATCACCTTGGCATTGTCGGCCGCGGACAGGCGGCTGAGTGCCGCGACGTAGCGTTCGCCCAGCATGTACATCACCGGCAGCGGTTCGCTGCCGATCGCCTGGGTGACGCGTCGGAACGATTCGGCCGAGCTTTCGGCCAGCGTCACCTGCGCCGCGGCATCGCGCTTGGCGGCTTCCAGCCTGGCTTCGGCCTGAAGGATTGCCGACTGCTTTTCGCCCTCGGCACGCGTCACCACGGCCTTGCGCTCGCGCTCCGCAGACGCCTGCATTTCCATTGCGCGCTGCATCGACTCCGATGGTTTGATGTCCTGGATCTCGACCGACTTGACGGTCAAGCCCCAGTCGACGGCCTCGTCGGCGATCGATTCCCTGAGTCGCGCCTTGATCTTGTCGCGCGAGGACAGCGCCTCGTCCAGATCCATCTCGCCGATGATCGAGCGCAACGTGGTCATGATCAGGTTGCGGATGGCTTCCGAAAAATCCACGACGCCATAGACCGCCTTCACCGGGTCCGTCACCTTGATGAAGGAGATCGCATTGGTCAGGATGACAGCGTTGTCGCGGGTGATCACCTCCTGCTCCTGCACGTCCAGGATGATGTCCTTGGTGACCAGCTTGTAAGCGATGCGGTCCAGGTAGGGAATGATGATGGACAGGCCCGGATGCAGCGTGCCGTGGTACTTGCCCAGCCGCTCGACGATCCATTCCTCGCCTTGCGGAACGATGCGTACGCCCTTGGCGATGGTGACGACGGCAAAGACCAGTATGGCGAGTACGACGATGAAGCCAGCGCTCATCTCCATGGACCCTTTCTCGGAATGGGTTGTGATTGGGTTTGGCCCGCGGCGCGATGCGCTGCTGCCGCGTGTGGAAAAACGATAGCACAGGCGCCGTGAATATTTCTCGACTGGCGCCGGAAAGGCCTCACGACGCCCACGCGCTGCAGGCGGAGCTTGACATTCGCAACATGCCGGGGGCCACCGGGAATAAGGTGTTGGATCCGGGCCGAGGACCCGGATGATCGGGGAGCCGGAATCATGAAAACGTCTAGCCGGAATTCACCATGACCCCCATCCGATATGCAGCCCTTGCCCTGAGCGGCGGCCTCATCGCACTCCCCGCCCAGGCAGCACCCTTCGCCGTTGGGCATTTCTACTTGGGCGATGGCGGCAATCCAGACATTCTCGAATACGATGCCAGCCACCGTTTCGTGCGCAGTTTCGAAGCGGCTCTGCCCCCGGGCAGGGTATCGATCAAGTCAACCACCTGCGCTGGGGAGCCAATGGCGATCTCTTCGCACGGGGCCGCTTCGATAAGGGCAGCGGACCAAGGCTGGGCGTCATGTCGTTGGCGATCACGATGACGGTAGCGGCCAGCGCGTCATGCACGTCAGCGGCTACGCGGCAGACGGCTCCTATCTCGGTAGCTGGCAGCCGGAGAACCTGGCCTGGCATGGCCCCATCGCCGTGGCAGTGCCCGGGCCAGGCACCGGAGTGATGTTTCTCGCCAGCCTCGCCTGGGTGGGCCTGTACTTGGCGCGGGGTCGCAAAACCCCTGCCTCTCGAATATCGGGTCGAGCCGATCCCCGAGCCGGAAACCTGGACCATGCTTGCGGCCGGTCTTGGCCTGCTGGCGTTGCGCCGAGCGCGGTAGGCAGGCAGGCGACGATATTGGTGATCCCATCGGCTTCGGATCGCCGTCGTCTGCATCATGACGATGCGGACTGATCGCGGCGTTTCGGACGGGGTCGCGCCCAGCGCGCTGAATCGCATCATGAAGGGGGCACGCTCAGCTGCCGTTGCGACCGGCGAGGCATGACGGGCCGGGCAGTCGTAAAATCGGCCGTGAAATGAACACGGAACGGACATAGCGTGGACAAATGACCGGTCGGCCGATCGGCGCTATCGTTCCGTGATCTTCAGTCACATTGCGGCCGTGTGGGCACTTCGCGCGCGCCGGCTGCCGGGAGTCCCACATGCTCGCATTCCATGTCAATGGCAAGACCGTCCGCGTCGACGTCGACCCTGAAACCCCACTGCTCTGGGTGCTGCGCGACACGCTGCATCTGACCGGCACCAAGTACGGCTGCGGTATGGCGCTATGTGGCGCGTGCACGGTCCATCTGGATGGCCAGCCGGTGCGCGCCTGCTCCACCCCACTGTCCGCCGTCGTCGGCAAGCGAATCGAGACCATCGAGGGCGTGATCCGGGGAAGCGGGAGGCGTGTCGCCGAGGCGGTGCAGGCCGCGTGGCAACGGCTGGATGTCGTGCAGTGCGGCTATTGTCAGCCTGGGCAGATCATGAGCGCCGTCGCGCTGCTGAAAAGCAATCGCAAGCCTACCGATGCAGACATCGACGCGGCTATGACGGGCAATCTGTGCCGCTGTGGGACCTACCAACGCATTCGCGCTGCCATTCACGAAGCGGCGCGAGGGCTGGCGTGACGGAGGCTTCGATGGACCTTTCACGTACGCCCGCGATTTCCCACCGGCCGATGGATATCTCGACGGACACCGCGCGCATCGAAAACCAAAGCCGACGTCATTTTTTCAAGGGTGTGGCGGGACTCACGCTGGCCATTTATCTCCCGCATGCCGCGGCCGCGGCGCGTGGCCGGGCCGTCGCCCCGAAGGTAAGCGCCTTTGTGCCCAATGCCTTCCTGCGCATCGGCGACGATGACACGGTAACCGTGATCGCCAAGCACCTGGAGATGGGGCAGGGCACGCATACGGGACTTGCCACCATCGTCGCAGAGGAGCTGGATGCGGCCTGGTCGCAGGTGCGGATCGAAGCGGCGCCGGCCGATGCGCGGCGCTACAACAACCTGCTCTGGGGTCCGATGCAGGGTACAGGCGGTAGCACCGCGATGGCCAACTCATGGGAGCAGCTGCGCAAGGCCGGCGCAGCGGCGCGTGCCATGCTCGTCGCCGCAGCTGCCCGGCGGTGGCAGGTACCGACTGACGAGATCACGGTGAACGTGGGGGTTATCGCGCACACGCCTTCGCGCCGCAAGGCGAAATTCGGCGAACTGGCGGCCGCGGCCGCGCGCGAGTCGGTCCCAGCCGGGCTCAGGCTCAAGGACCCCCGTGAATTCAGGCTGGTCGGTAAGCAGGTGCTGCGCAAGGACAGTGCCGACAAAGTGCGCGGCGAGGCGACGTTCACCCAGGATGTGTATCTCCCGGGCATGCTTACCGCCGTCGTCGCGCACCCGCCGCGCTTCGGTGCCAAGGTGAAATCCTTCGACGCAGTCCGCGCCAGAGCGGTCAAGGGAGTGGTGGACGTGGTCGCGATTCCCAGTGGCGTCGCGGTGTTGGCGAAAGACACTTGGAGCGCGAAAAAAGGCCGCGACGCGCTGGCCGTGGATTGGGACGAAACGTCGGCGTTCAAGCTCGGCAGCGACGCCATCTCGGCGCGCTATCGGGAACTCGCGCAGACGCCCGGCAGCGTCGCGCGCAAGGAGGGTGACGCGCAGGCGGCCTTGACCGCTGCGGCGCATGTGCTGCGCGCGAGCTACGATTTCCCATATCTCGCACACGCGGCGATGGAGCCCTTGAACTGCGTAGTGCGCTTGTCGCCAGAGCGCTGCGAAATCTGGAACGGCGAGCAGATGCACACCGTCGATCAGATGAAGGTCGCTGAGTTGCTAGGCCTCAAACCCGAGCAGGTGACGCTGAACATGCTCTATGCCGGAGGCAGTTTCGGGCGGCGCGCCAGCAAGGACTCGGATTATGTCCTCGAGGCGGTGAACGTTGCTCGGGCGATAAGCGGCCGGGCGCCGGTGAAACTCGTCTGGATGCGCGAAGACGACATGAAGGCCGGCTACTACCGGCCAGCGTTCCACCATGCGCTGGAAGCGGCGCTGGATCCACAGGGGCGGCTTGTCGGCTGGCGTCATCGGCTCGTGGGGCAATCCATCATGGCCGGCTCGCCCATGGCGGGCATGATCAAGGCCGGCATCGACCCCAGCTCGGTCGAGGGCGCATCGAATCTGCCCTACGCCGTCCCTAACCTGCTCGTGGAACTGCACACGCCGACCGACATTGGTGTGCCGGTGCTGTGGTGGCGCTCGGTCGGCTCGACCCATACTGCCTACGCGACCGAGACCTTTCTGGATGAAGTGGCTGCCAGCACCGGTCAGGACCCGGTCGCTTATCGCATGGCGCTGCTGGGCCGCCACCCGCGGCACGCGGGTGTGCTCAGGCTTGCCGCGGACAAGGCGGGTTGGGGGACACCGCTCGCGCCGGCTGCCCGGGGCGAGCGGCGCGGACGCGGCGTGGCCGTGCATGAGTCCTTCCGCTCTTTCGTTGCGCAAGTGGCCGAGGTGACAGTGCATGCCGATGGCAGCGTTCGCGTCGATCGCATCGTCTGCGCAGTGGATTGCGGCATCGCCATCAATCCAGACACCATCCGCGCGCAGATCGAAGGCTCGGTCGGTTTCGCGCTGTCGGCGATGCTGCACGGTGCCATCACTTTGAAGGATGGCGTCGTCGAGCAGTCCAATTTTCATGACTACGCGCCGATCCGCATCAACGAAATGCCCAGGGTCGAAGTGCATATCGTGTCCTCGGCCGAAAATCCGACCGGCATCGGCGAACCCGGCGTGCCGCCCGTGGCCCCGGCCGTCGCCAACGCCATTGCGGCCGCGACCGGCAAGCGGCTGCGGCGGCTGCCGATCAGCCCCGAGGACCTCAAGGCATGAACGGAATCGGGCCCTTTCCGGTTGGCAGGGGTCGCGAGTCGCAGGGGCGGATGACGGCGGGGCGGCGGCGCTGATGGACAGCGTCGATCGGCAGGTATTGGAAGTCGCTCGTCGCTGGGCGACGGAAGGCCGACGCTTCGCGCTGGTCACCGTCGCCCGCACATGGGGCTCGGCCCCGCGCATGCCCGGGGCCTGGCTGGCGCTGCGCGACGACGGTCAGGTAGCCGGCTCGGTGTCGGGCGGCTGCATCGAAGACGATCTCATCGCACGCATGCGTGCAGGCCACCTCGACCAAACCGGCCGTGGCGCCCCGTACAAGCTGGTGTATGGCGTGACCCACGACGAGGCCATGCGCTTCGGACTACCCTGTGGCGGCACGCTGGAACTGGTGGTCGAGCCGTCGCCAGACCCGGCAGCGCTGGAGGAGCTGGCGAAACGTCTGGCCGAACGTCAGCTGACTCGGCGCGAACTGGATCTCGTCAGCGGTCGCGTGAGGGTGACCGCGGCCCGGCCTGGGGATGTCCTGCACTGGGACGGCGAACATCTTTACACCGTGCACGGACCGGCGTGGCGCATGCTGATCGTCGGCGCCGGACAGATCACCCGCTATCTGGCGCAGATGGCGCAGGCGCTGGACTACGACATCACGGTGTGCGAGCCACGCGAAGCCTATCGGCCGGCCTGGGATCTGCCGGGCACGCGGCTGCTTGCCACCATGCCCGACGACACGCTGCTCGCCATGGAGCCGGACGCACGCTGCGCGGTGGTAGCCCTCACCCATGACCCCAAACTCGATGACATGGTGCTGCTGGAAGCGCTCAGATCGCCGGCCTTCTATGTTGGCGCCCTCGGCTCACGCGCGAACAACATGCGGCGGCGCGAGCGCCTGGCGCGGCATTTCGGCATGACGGCCGACGAGCTGGCGTGCCTGCACGGCCCCGTGGGACTGCCCATCGGCAGTCGCACGCCGCCCGAGATCGCACTGGCCATCCTCGCCGAAATGACTGCCGTGAGGAACGGTGTCACGCTGCGGCCATCGAGCGGCCTCGAGCACGCCACGCCTTGCGCCACGGCGTGCGAAACGCCGTGATCGCCGCCGTCCGACCATTTTCTCCGAATGCCCGCGTCAGGACCCGAATCGGCGACCGGCCACGGATTTCAGGCGTTCAGCGCCTGGGCCAGGGACTCGACCTCCTGCCGGGCTTCTTCGGCGAATTCGGCCAGCCCCTGGATCTCTACGCAGTCGGTCAATGTCGAAGAAGGATCGGCCACATCCTCCTCCAGTAGTGGATTGCCGAATGGCGTGATCAGGTGGGCCAGCGAGATCGTGTCGGCCAGCGAGCGCGGCGGGAACAAGGGGCCATACAGGTCCGACTCCTCGGTCGCCTCGATGATGGTCTGGGGGACGTCCAGCGATTTCATGACAGCGCGACTGACATAGGCGTGGTCGGTATAGACCAGCGCCGAGGCCGGGTGCTTCCGATCGAGCAGCATCGGATAAAGATGAGACCTGGAGAGCAGGTAGAAATGGCCGATGTCGTGCAGCAGGCCCGCGACCAGCGCCTCCTGTGGGTTGAGCGTGCGCGTGCGGCGTGCGAGCGTGCTGGCCAGTGCGGCGATATGTACCGCATGGACCCAGAGCGCGGCCGCGATGTGCGCTTCGATGCGCCGCGGTTCGGCGTAGATGATTTGCCGCAACACCAGCGTCACGGCCAGGGTGCGGAGTGTGCCGATGCCCAGCCGGTTGACAGCGCGCACCAGATCACGGACCTCGGGGCCCTGTTGCCGGATTGCGGCAGAGTTGGCCATGGCCAGCGTTTTCGCCGCGAGCAGCGGTTCGTTGGCGACGATGCGGGCGGCCTCCTGCAGATGCACGTCGGGATCTTCCAGCGCACGCTGCACGCGCAAGGCCACGTCGACCTGGGTGGGGAATACCAACTGGCCGGCAACCAGCTCCTGGTTCAGGGCCGTAAGAACCGCGTCCGGCTGAAGAACTTCGATTTGCATGAAAGGCACCCGCGAACGTGGCGACTGTTGCCGCCGTCGCTGGAGCCTACGGCACGGCCATGCCTCGACTTGAATGCCCGATTGCATGTCCGATTCCGCCGGCGTGCGCCCTGCCCTGCCCCATGCACACGCCGGGCCCGATCATCAGAACGCGGCCTCGTCCATCGCCAACACGGCGTCGCCGCCATCGATGACGGTTTCGGCCAGCGCTTCGGCGCCGACCAGCACGTGGTCGGCATAAAAGCGCGCGGTCGCGATCTTGGCGTGCAGAAATCCCCGGTCACCACCATCCGCGGCCAGCCGCCTTTGTGCGGCCAGCAGCGCGCGGGCCATCTGCCAGCCGCCGCAAACCACACCCATGAGCTGCAAGAGCGGGACCGAGCCGGCCGCGACCGCGCGAATGTTCTTTCCGTACTGTTCCGCTACATGGCGCCCTCCCCGCTCCAGCGCGGCGACGCCGCGCGCGAGCAGCGCGCGCATGCGCTGCGCGTCCGCGCCCGTCAGCGTGGCCAAATCGACGTCCAGCGCGCGCATCTCCTGGACCAGCGCCGCCAGCGCGCGGCCGCCGTCGCGACCGATCTTGCGGCCGATCAGGTCATTGGCCTGGATCGCCGTCGTCCCTTCGTAAATGGTGGTGATGCGCGCATCGCGGAAAAACTGCGCGGTACCCGTCTCTTCGATGAAACCCATGCCGCCGTGGACCTGGACACCCAGCGAGGCCACTTCATTGCCGGTCTCGGTGCTCCAGCCCTTGACGATCGGAATCATCAGATCGACGAAGGCCTGATTGCGCGCACGCTCGCCGGCATCCGGGTGTCTGGACGCGGCATCCTGTGCGCTGGCCACGACATAGGCGACCGCGCGCATGGCTTCGGTCTGCGCCTTCATGCGCATCAACATGCGGCGCACGTCGGGGTGACGCACGATCGCGACCTTGTCCTTGCCACCTGCGATGTCGGTGCCCTGGATGCGCTCGCGCGCATACTGGACTGCCTTCTGATAAGCCCGCTCGGCGATGGCCAGGCCTTCCAGGCCCACCGCGAAGCGCGCCGCATTCATCATGATGAACATGTATTCGAGACCACGATTCTCCTCGCCGACCAGGTAGGCGGTGGCGCCGCCCTGTTCGCCATAGCTGAGCACGCAGGTGGGACTGCCGTGGATGCCGAGTTTGTGCTCGATCGACAGGCAGCGAATGTCGTTGCGCGCTCCAAGGCTGCCGTCGGCCCGCACCAGAAACTTGGGCGCGACGAACAGGGAGATGCCTTTCACGCCCTCGGGCGCGTCGGGCGTGCGCGCCAGCACCAAGTGGATGATGTTTTCGGTGTAGTCGTGCTCGCCGTAGGTGATGAAGATTTTCTGGCCGGTGAGGCGGTAGCTGCCATCGCCGGCCGGCACGGCACGCGTGCGCACGGCAGCCAGATCCGAACCGGCCTGCGACTCGGTCAGGTTCATCGTGCCGGTCCATTTCCCGGAGACCATGTTGTGCAGATACATCTGCTTTTGCGCGTCCGAGCCGCGCAGCATCAGTGCCTCGATCGCGCCACTGGTCAGCATCGGACACAGGGAAAAGGACAGATTGGCGGCCTTCCACATTTCGTACACGGCGGTGGTCACCAGCTTGGGCATCCCCTGGCCGCCGTACTCGGGGTCACAGCCGATGCCGTTCCAGCCGTTCTCGGCGAACCTGAGATAGGCGTCGCGAAAGCCGGGGGGCGTGGTCACGACGCCGTCCTGCCAGCGCGCACGTTCGGTGTCGCCGATGCGGTTGAGCGGTGCCAGAATGTCGGAAGCAAAGCGGTCGGCCTCGTCGAGCACGGCATCGACCACCTCGCCGCCTGTATCGCCAAAGCCGGGCAGCGAAGCAAGCCTATCCAGACCCGCGAGCTCCTGCATCACGAAGCGCATGTCCTGCAATGGTGCCCTGTAGCTCATCTTCCTCTCCTTGTTGCGTTCGCTTTTCTGGGCCGCCGGCGCCCGGAGCGGTCCTCAGCCGCGAGGCCGCTTGTCGATGAATGCGTCGATTCCCTGCTGGGTTGCCGGCGACATCATGTTCTGAGCGATGGTCTCGGTCGCGGCCTGGTATGCACCAGCCAGCCCCATCTCCAACTGGCGGTAGAAAAGCTGTTTGCCGGCAGCAAGTGCCTCAGGCAATTTACCCGCTAACTTGCCCGCCAGTTCGGCCACCGATTCATCCAACGCTGCCGCGGCGACGACACGATTGACCAATCCCCACTGCAACGCGCGTGGAGCGTCGATGAAGTCGCCGGTCGCCAACATCTCGAACGCGGCCTTGCGGCCGATGTTGCGCACCAGCGCCACGGACGGGGTCGCGCAATACAGGCCCAGGTTGATGCCCGAGACCGCGAAGCGCGCGCTTTCGGAAGCGATGGCCAGGTCGCATTGCGCCACCAGCTGGCAGCCGGCCGCGGTGGCGACCCCGTGTACGCGCGCGATCACCGGCTGCGGCAGACGCGTCAGCGCGACCATCATGTCGCCGCATTCGCGGAACAGCGTCTGCTGGAAAGCCAGATCAGGATGGGCACGCATCTCCTTCAGATCGTGACCAGCACAAAACGCCCGCCCCGCGCCCGCGAGCACGACCACGCGCACCGTCGGGTCGCACGCGATCGCGTCCAGCGCCGCACGCACGGCGCGCACCAGCGCGAGCGACAAGCTGTTGAACTGATCGGGCCGGTTCAGCGTCAGCGTGCATACACCGGACACGTCGTGACGCAACAGCATGGGCTCGGGTGCTTGTGACGGCGAAATCGGCATCGTCATCTCCTCAGGCAGGGGGGTGATCGGTCGACGGCGCGGTGCAGACCGGTCACCTGGACAGTTCGACGCGGCCAGCCAGGCCCGAGCCGGGCCTGGGGCAAGCGGCGCGCCGATCATGACATAAAGTCGCTTCAGCAATACCGCAGATCGGCCAGCTCCCGCAGCAGCTCAGGGCGAAAGTAGCCCAGCCACGCGACCACGGACAGCAGGCTGGCCAGGATCAGCACCACCGCCCAGAGCCAGCGCTCGCCAGGACTGTTGCCGATCATGTGGCAGCCGTCGCCAGTTCGCTACGCCGAACCGGGCGTTCGTCGATCGGCAGGTTGATCAGACCGGCAAACACGGCGAGGGCAATCGTGCACCCCCACATGATCTGATAGGAGCCGGTTTGATCGAAGACATAGCCACCCAGCCAGGCACCCAGAAAACTACCCAACTGGTGGCCCAGAAACACGCCCCCATACAGGGTCGACAGGTAGCGGACGCCGAACATGTGCGCCACCATGCCGTTGGTGAGCGGCATGGTGCCCAGCCAGAGCAGGCCCATACCAGCGGCGAAGACATAGGCCGAAGCAGGCGACAGAGGCAGTGCCAGGAACATGCAGATCAGCAACCCCCGGCCGAAGTAGATCCCGGACAACAGGCGCTTCTTGCTGTACCGGCCGCCGAGGTAACCTGCCAGAAAGGATCCGAGAATGTTGAACAGGCCGATCAGCGCCAGCGCGGTCGTCGCATTCACCGTGCTCAGGCCACGATCGAGCAGATAGGCCGGCAGGTGCAGGCCGATGAACATCACCTGAAATCCGCAGACGAAAAAACCGGAAAACAGCAGCCAGTAGCCGCGGTGCCGGGCAGCTTCACCGATGGCGGCAGCCGGACTCTGCCCCGGCGCCCCGACCGCGGTGTGCGCCGCCGGCGATACCAGCACGCGCGCAAGCGGCACGATCAGCGCCACGGTCAGCGCCAGATAGAGCAAGGCATCCTGCCAGCCAAAACCCGCTATCAGCGATTGCCCGAAAGGCACCATGACGAATTGCCCGAACGAGCCGCCCGCGGCGACCACGCCGAAGGCCAGGCTGCGGCGCTCCTCGCTGACATTGCGCGCGACGACGCCGATGATCAGGCCCGAGCCCGTACCGGACAGTCCGAGACCTATCAGCGCACCGGCGAGGTCCATGCCCAGCGGTCCCGTCGCATGATGCAGCGTGACCAATCCCGCGACATAGGTCATGGCGGCGATGGCAATGACGCGCGCGGCGCCGAAGCGGTCGGCGATCAGGCCGGCGAACGGCTGACCGAGCCCCCAGACCAGATTCTGCAACGCGATCGCGAATGCGAACACCTCGCGACCAAGTTGCAGATCGATCGCGATCGGCTTCACGAACAGGCCAAAGGTCTGCCTCGTGCCCATGGAAAACGTCAGTACCAGACAACCACACAACACAACCAGAGCCGGGGTACGGCGGGGCATCCATCGCATCGATGGCGCCGATGGTGCCGATTCGGATTTCGACATGTCGTCTCGCGATCTCGTCATTGGGTTCACATGGCCACGTTTGCCTCATACCCGAGCGACCTCGAGCGTGATCAAGTCGCCAAGCCTGGAGACTATCGCATCCGGGCCGAACGCTTTCAATATGCCCATGACCGAGACCGGATACATTGTCGCCGGCACGAGGCATATTCGGCAGTGCCGTTCGCGCAAAGCCACTATAGTCCCGCCCGGACCAGCCGGACCAACTCCGTGCCCGCACGTCGGCGATCGGATGGAGCCGCTGCGGTGTCCACATCAAGAAACTCGAGGTGTCGAGCATGGATCAACAAGACGTCGCACCCGGCTACGGGACGGAGCAGCCCATGGAAGCCGAGCGCCAGGCACGCTCCCGCATGCGGTCGGATAGCGCGAACGCTGTCGACCGCTGGCTGGTGACCCGGCCGACCGCGGCGCCACCTCCGGTCGGCGCGGTCAATGCCCCGGAGCACGATCCGGCCTGGTTGTTCGCGCAGTGCGACCAAGCGGACAAATCCGTCATGCTCGCGAGCTCGTCGCGTGGTCATTGCATCCCGCTGTTCGTACATCCGGGAAGGATCTCGCTCGCGCTCGGCGAGCGCGCGCTCGGCCACGTCCGCGTCACGCGCCACGTGCTGACCGCCAATCTGAAGGGTTTTTCGGATGGCGATTTCGAAGGCCTGTTCGATGCGCTCGCCGCCGCGCTGCCGGCGAACGGTGTCGTATTCGTGCAGGGCCTGGTCGAGGACGAAGCGCTGGCCACGGCGCTCACCGGCCCGGCCTGCCAGCGGGCATTTCGTGTGCTGCCGCGCGGCGAGCCCTATACCCGCCGCCTCATCCGGCTCGCTGGCGGATACGAAGCCTACTTGAAGACGCTGAGCGCGGCGTCACGCCAAAACCTGAGGCGTGCGCGGCGCAAATTCGAGGAGGCACACGCCGGGCGATACCGCCATGAGGTTTTCGCCGCACCCGGCGAGGTCGCGCGCCTGCTGGAAATCCTGGAGCCGGTGTCCGCACGGACTTATCAGGCAAAACTGCTGGGGCTGGGCATCCAGCGCAACAATTACATCGGCCGACAGCTGCTTGCCGCGGCGCAGTCAGGCCACGCGCGCTGCCATCTGCTCAGCGTGGACGCCACGCCGATTGCCTGGGGCCTGGGTTTGTGCCATGGCGACACCTATTTTCTCTACCATATCGGCTACGATCCCGACTGGCGCAAATGGGAGCCAGGCAATCTGCTGCATCTGGCGTCGATCGAGGATCTTGCGCAACACCAGCCGCATCTTGCCACCTTCGACTTCCTGTACGGCGACAGCGTCTTCAAGGAGCGCCTGAGCAACCAGTCGCGTCGCGAGCGCAACTGCTACCTGATACCACGCGGCGCGCGCGGTCTCGCGGTTCACGCCGCGGTCGCCGGCATGGATCGCGCGTCGCGGACGATCGGAGCCGCGCTCACCCGCTGGGGCCTGAAGGAGAAGGTGCGGAGGTGGGTCAGGGCCGGTTGAGCGCGACCCGTGCCGTCAGCTTCGCTCAGATGGCGATGCCGCCCGACACTTCGAGCGCCACACCGTTGATGAAGCTCGCTTCGTCCGAGAGCAGAAACGCGACCGCGTTGGCGACCTCCTCCGGCTCGCCCAGACGATTCATCGGCACCATCGCGCGCAGTCGCGCGAGCACCTGTTCCGGAATCGTTCCCAGGATCGAGGTGTTGATGAAGCCTGGACAGACTGCATTCGCGCGCACGTTTTTTCGTCCCAGTTCCTTGGCCCAGGTCATCGTCATGCCGATCACGCCGGCCTTGGCGGCTGCGTAATTGGTCTGGCCGAAATTGCCATACAGCCCGACCACGGACGAGATGCTGACGATCGCGCCCGAGCCCTGGGCGCAAAGCATGTCGGCGACCGCGCGCGTACACTGAAACACGCCGGTCAGATTGACGTCGATGACCTGACGCCACTGCTCGTCCGACATGTTGCGCAGCTGCGCGTCCTTGGTGATGCCGGCATTGTTGACCAGGCCGTCGATGCGTCCGAATCGTTCGTGCGCCACGTGCACCATCTGCCGCACCGCGACATCGTCCGTGACGTCTGCCGGCAGCGGGATCGCCCGACCGCCTGCCGCTTCGAGCTGCGCGCAAGCCCGATCTACGGCCTCGGGCGACAGATCGCAGATGCCGACCGTGGCCCCTTCACGCACGCACTTCGATGCAATCGCAAAACCGATGCCGCGGGCGGCACCGGTGATGATGAGATGTTTATTGGCCAGACGCATGACGGTACCTGGAAAATTGGGCGAAGACGAAGCCGGCCACACTGCGGCAAGCCATGACGCAACGCACAAATTCTACCAGCCAGGCCCATCGCCTCGCGCTCGCGCACCTGTTCCGGACAGCCCATGCAGGCGCTATCCACGCACCGGGGCCCCATGCAATGCACAGCGCCCATGCCTCTCGGCGCTATTCCTGGTGGCGGTAGAAGTTCTGCAAGAACGTCTCGGCCTCGGTCTCGGCGATGCCCTCCGCGCGCGTTACCACAGCTTCGCCCGAGAGATGTTCTGGGCGCGGCAGCCAATTTGCACACAGGACTTCGTCGTCGTAATCTTCATCAAGTGCGCGCTGATTGATCGGTCTGGATTTCACGTTGTCCTCGATGCTGGTCGTTGGCTGTCAACACGGACTACTTCGCGTGCTAACGGCCGCGTTGTCTTCGGGTTGACGAGGGTATGGGAGTCGGGTTTCAAAGAATCGGTCCAAACCGACGGCCGCTACCATGTAGCGCGTCACGTGCAGGGCAACAACGCGGTATGGTTCTTGGTCGAGCAGTGCAGTAGTTCTCGGTCGCGACACCGAGTGGTCCTTGGTCGATATTCTTCGGCAGGATGGCGCGCAGTGTCTTGTGCTCAGAAAAACTGGGGGGGCGACGTGATTGAAAGAGTGCTATCGGGTCGTATTCAGACCCGCCTGAGGGAGGCAGATCTGCCGCTGGCAGTGACCTTGTGGAACGGTGAATGCCTGTCGGGATCCGAGCCGATCAAGGTCACGCTACATGTCAAGAGCACCCGAGGGCTGAAGGCGCTCGCAGAACCGACTCTGGGAGCACTTGGCCGCGCCTACGTCGAAGGTGATATCGATCTGACGGGCGATCTCAGAGATGTGCTGGCGCAGGCCGATCGCTTTGCCGACAGTGGCGTCCGGCGCGGGGCGAGCGCCGGCTGGAGTTGGCGTCCACGTTCCCGTGATCGAGACAGGAAAAACATCCAGTACCACTACGATGTGTCCAACGAATTCTATGGCTTATGGCTGGACAGCCGTCGGGTTTATTCCTGTGCGTATTTTGGCGGCCAAGACGAGTCGCTGGACGATGCCCAGCGCGCAAAACTCGACCATATTTGTCGCAAGCTCGCGCTCAAGGAAGGGGAAAGGCTGCTGGACATCGGTTGCGGCTGGGGCGGACTGATCTTCCATGCCGCCGAGCATTACGGCACCGAGGCCTTCGGTGTCACACTGTCCGAACAACAACATGCCTATGTGCGCGAGCAAATTCGGGCGCGGGGCCTGGCCGATCGCGTGAGGGTCGAACTACTGGACTATCGCGACATCCCTGAACGGGAAACATTCGACAAAGTGGCCAGCGTCGGCATGTTCGAGCATGTCGGTCGCGACCGGCTGACGAGCTATTTCGAAAAAATCCATGCCTTGCTGAAGCCGGGGGGTCTGTTGCTGAATCACGGCATCACGTCGGCACTGATGGATGTGAAGGGCCTGGGCGGTGGCATCTCGGAGTTCATAGAGGATTATGTTTTCCCGGGTGGTGAGCTCTGCCATGTGTCAGAGGTACTCGAGGCGACGACGCGTGGTGGTCTCGAATCCCTGGACGCAGAAAATCTGAGACCCCACTACGCGCGCACACTCTGGCAATGGGTGGACCGACTGGAACGATCGGCCTCGAGGGCGCGATCACTGGTCGGTGAGAAACGGTTCCGCATTTGGCGCGTCTATATGGCCGGTTCGGCATATGCCTTCGATCACGGCTGGCTGGAACTTTGGCAGGTGCTGGCCGGGCGGCCGCTCGCGGACGGCAGCCAGCCGAACTACCCTTTCCGTCGCGACTACATGTACAAGCGGGCGAGCACCGACGCTTGAGCCTCATCGGCCCATGCCCGCAAGGCACCACGCCGATGGGCCGGCTAACGCGGGTCGCCCAGACCCAGACGTCGACAGATCTCGCGACTCAGGCCAGCCTGGTTGAGCGTATAAAAATGCAGCCCCGGGGCGCCCAGCCGCAACAGGCGCTCGCATAAGCCGCTGAGCACGTCCAGCCCGAACGCCCTCACCGACTCCTGGTCATCTCCGAAGCTTTCCATTTTGAGCCGTATCCAGCGCGGGATTTCGGCGCCGCAGGCATCGGAAAAGCGCGCAATCTTGGCAAAGTTGGCGATCGGCATGACGCCTGGGACGATCGGAATGCCGATGCCGCGTGCGCGCGTCTGCTCAAGAAAATGCTCGTAGGCGTCGGCATTGAAAAAATACTGCGTGATCGCCGCATCCGCCCCTGCCTCGACCTTGAGCCGGAAGTAGTCCAGGTCCTGGTCGGGGCTGCGTGCTTCTGGATGGTATTCCGGGTAGGCGGCGACCTCGATCAGAAACTGCCTGCCAAACGACTCCCGTATGAAGGCAACCAACTCGCTCGCGTGGTGCAGCTCGCCCGGGTCGCCGACACCGGACGGCAGATCGCCGCGCAGCGCAACGATGCGCCTTACGCCCAGTTCGCGATAACGTTCGAGCATAGTATGCAAGCCTGCGCGCGTCGCGCCGATGCACGACAGATGAGGCGCCGCCTCGCTGCCGGCCTGCTTGATCGAAAGTATCGCATCGAGTGTGCGGTCGCGCGTCGAGCCGCCTGCGCCAAAGGTCACCGAAAAGAAAGCCGGCTTGATCCGGGCCAGCTCGGCGTGCACCAACATCAGTTTTTCAGCGCCCGCCGGCGTCGCCGGCGGAAAGAACTCGAAGCTGATCGGAAAGCTTTTGCCCTTGCCCATGGTTCGATCAGTAGCGGTAGTGATCGGGTTTGTAAGGGCCATCCTTGGCAACGCCGATGTAGCGTGCCTGGACATCAGTGAGCACGGTGAGCTCGGCGGCCAGTTTGTCGAGTTGCAGACGCGCCACTTTTTCGTCCAGTTGCTTGGGCAGCACATGAACGCCGACACGATAGCTCTCGTGACGGCTGAACAACTCGATCTGCGCCAGCACCTGGTTCGCGAACGACGAACTCATCACATAACTCGGATGGCCGGTGGCACAGCCGAGATTGACGAGCCGACCCTCGGCCAAAAGGATGATCCGGCGGCCGGACGGCAGGATCACGTGATCGACCTGTGGCTTGATGTTCTCCCAAGGGTACGACTTGAGCGAGGCGACATCGATCTCGTTGTCGAAATGTCCGATGTTGCAGACGATCGCCTGATCCTTCATGCGCAACATGTGCGCGTGCGTGATGACATGAAAATTGCCGGTGGCGGTGACGAAAATATCCGCCTGATCGCAGGCCGTCTCCATGGTGACGACGCGAAAACCCTCCATCGCGGCCTGTAGCGCGCAAATCGGATCGACCTCGGTGATCCAAACCTGCGCCGACAGCGCGCGCAGCGCCTGAGCGCAGCCCTTGCCGACATCGCCATAGCCGCAGACGACGGCGATCTTGCCGGCGACCATCACATCGGTGGCGCGCTTGATGCCGTCGACCAGCGACTCACGGCAACCGTACAAATTGTCGAATTTAGATTTGGTGACCGAATCATTGACGTTGATCGCCGGGAACGCGAGCCGGCCTTCGGCAGCCATCTGGTACAGGCGCTTGACGCCGGTGGTGGTCTCCTCGGTGACGCCGCGGACGTGGGCAAGCCGGGTCGAGTACCAGGACGGGGCCTGCCGCAGCTTGGCGGCGATCGCGGCAAATAGAAACTCTTCCTCCTCACTGCCGGGGTGCTTGAGCAGGCTGGCGTCCTGCTCGGCCTTCGCACCGAGGTGCAGCAACAGGGTCGCGTCGCCGCCGTCGTCGAGGATCATGTTGCTGTGGCCGCCGTCCGGCCATTCGAAGATGCGGTGGGTGTAGTCCCAATACTCGGCCAGCGTTTCACCCTTGTAGGCGAACACCGGGATCCGGCGCGCCGCGATCGCTGCCGCGGCATGGTCCTGCGTCGAAAAAATGTTGCATGAGGCCCAGCGGACCTCGGCTCCCAGCGCGATCAGCGTTTCGATCAGGACCGCAGTCTGGATGGTCATGTGCAGGCTGCCGCTGATGCGGGCACCGCGCAAGGGCCGCGTCGGACCGAATTCACTCCGAATGGCCATCAGGCCAGGCATTTCGGTCTCGGCGATGCGGATTTCCTTGCGGCCCCACTCGGCCAGGCCCAGATCGGCAACCTTGAATTCGGGAGGTTCGGACGGAGACGATTGAGACGGTTCGACCGCGGCGTGCATGAGAGCTCCTAGCGCAAAGGCCGGGGCAAGCTCACCTGCATGCCCCGACGGGTTCAGGTGAGCGCGGTTTGACGCCGAGCCTGGGGGAGGATGGCCTTTGGCCATCCCTCTTGCAGCGCTCCTCGGTGTGCCGGATTATAGCCGGCCGGCGTCACTCAGTGCTGAGGCGCCTCGCCACCGATCCGCTCACGGCTACGTCGATGCACGGCGTCGACTCCGAGTGCGGAGGCGATCGCCGCGTGCGCCTCCCGCGCCAGCGCATGACGGGTCCGCCCCTTGGACGCCAGTTGCGGCAGGATCACGCCCTCCGCTACCAGACCCGGCTCACGGCAGACGGCCCAGAACGACTGCAACAGCGTGGTGTCACCGCAATAGGCGGGCGCCCTGCTGGGGCGACCATCCAGGGTCCGATAGCGCAGCGCGATCGGCTGCACCGGAACGCATGCCAGTAGGCCCGCCTCCAGCAGCGCGGCGTGAAAGGGCAGCACGTGGTCGCCTTCGGTGGTGGTACCCTCAGGGAACACCGTGACCACCTGGCCCTGTTCGAGACATTCGGCAAGCTGTCTGGCCATGGCATGTGCTGCCCCGCGGCGGTCGCGGCTCAGGAAGATCGTGTCGTTGCGCTGCGCCAGCCAGCCGATGACCGGCCAACGGCGCACCTCGTCCTTGGCGACGAAACCCGTCGGGCACAGCGCGCCGAGTACATAGATATCCAGCCACGAGACATGATTCGCGACGATCAGACAGGCCGTATCAGGCATTGATCCGAGGCGACTCAGTCGCACGCCCAGCATTGCCAGCAACTTCAGCACCCAGCGCTCGCGCAGCCTGAGCCTCGTCGAGCGAGCCACCACCGGAAAGACCATAGACGTAATCAAACAGCCTGCGAGCAAATGCAGGACAACGCGCAGACAACGCCAGCCAGCGGTCAGTTTGGTGATCAGCTGCTCCGCTCGACGAAATGACGCGCGTAGCGCGGGTTGAGCCGCGACATCGGCAGTAGCACGGGCAGGTCCGCCGTATTAAAGTCCGGATCCCAGGCCGGGTCGCCGCACACGTAGGCGCCGGCGCGCAGGTAACCCTTCACCAGAGCCGGGGTGTCGACCGCAACACTGGCATCGAGGCGGTCGAGTGGCAGCGGACACCGCGGGAACACGCGATACTCCAACGGCGCCATGTGGCCGGAGATACGAGCGAATACATGCGCGGCGCCGTGTCCACCATCGGCCATGCCGATGCTGGCGCAGCCGATCAGGTACTCGTAGCCATTGCGCATCATGAATTGCGCAAGGCCGGACCACAATAGCGCGATGACGGCGGCACTGTTGCGGTAGTCCGGATCGATGCACGAGCGCCCCACCTCGACCATGCGTGGCTTCAGATGCGCAAGCCGGGTGAGATCAAATTCACCTTCGGAATAGTAAGATCCAACCCGACGCGCAGCCTCCGGCGTCAGGATCCGGTAGGTGCCGACGACCCGACCCCCTGCTTCATCGCGAACGATGAGGTGTTCGCAATACGGGTCGAACAAATCGCGATCGATACCGTGTTCCCTGGAGGGCAGACGTGCGCCCAGTTCCTCGGCAAATACCTGCCAGCGCAGTCGCTGGGCAGCGACGACTTCGGACGAGTAGCGTGCTAGGCTGACCCGGAGGCGGTGTGCGGGGCAGGCATCGGGGCGTGCCGTGGGAACTTCCCGAGTTTGCAACATGGCGGATTCCTGATGTAAGTGCGACATCAGCGAATCTAGGCAGCTCAGTTTGCGCATCCGTGACGGATGCATGACCAAATCGTTAAAGTCGGGCGCCCATCGATCCGTGTGCAGGCACGCCGCTTTCTGAAATGTGTCGACGTCATGGCCCGAGGCCAGCCCGGCGACCATGGCCTATACCTGTGCCTGGTCCAATTTCAATGCGAGACGCGAGTCGCGCCACCCCCGGACAGCACGCGCACACGATCACCCGGCCGGAACATTTCGTCGTCTTCTTCCTGGACAATGGCGAGCAGTTGTCCGGAATCGAGCCGGACCGTGACTTCGACCCCCTTTTTCTTGGTCGCCTGCTCCTCGATCGCGGAACCGGCAATGCCGCCGATGACCGCGCCGGTGATGGCGCCAACCTGGGAACCGCGCCCGGCGCCGACGTTACTGCCGGCGATGCCGCCGATGGCTGCACCGGCAGCCGGTCCGACAACGGATCGCGTACCTTCGATCGTCACGGCACGCACACTCTCGACCTTCCCCATGCGCACGGTCATTTCCTGCCGGGTCTGCGAACGCGAATAGGTGCCGCCGGCGCGACTGGTGGCACAGCCGGAAATCAGGGGCGGCAACAGCAAGCACGTGATGACGAGAGTCGCCAGGGAAAGCCGATGCTTCATAGCAGAATCTCCTGACCAAATGCGGCGCGATAGCGGGCTCGCAGTTCATCCACACTCGGCGCATGATTTTGCGCACCGCGCGACGCGATCTTGATGGCACCCATTAGAGAGGCGAGCCGGCCAGTGGTTTCCCAGTCCCAGCCCGCGGCGATGCCGTGCAGCAATCCGGCCCGGTAGGCATCGCCGCATCCGGTCGGATCGACCACGCTGGCTGCTGCAACGGCTGGAATGGTGATTTCGCGCCCCCCGGAAAAAATTGTCGAGCCGGCGCCACCGCGGGTGACGACCAGTGCGCGCAGACTGCGCGCGAGCTCGGACAGCGACAGCCCCGTGCGTTCCGACAGCAGCTTTCCCTCGTAATCATTGACCGCGCAGTAGTCGGCCAAGTCGATGAAATGCCGCAGCTCGGCGCCGTCGAACATCGGTAGACCCTGGCCCGGGTCGAACAGGAACGGGATCTCGGCCGCAGCGAGTTGCTCGGCATGTTGCAGCATGCCGTCGCGGCCATCCGGGGCCACGATGCCGAGGACGACGTCGCGCACCTCGCCGGCCTGGTTCAGATGGGCGTGACTCATCGCCCCAGGATGAAAGGCGGTGATCTGGTTGTCGTCCAGATCGGTGGTGATGAAGGCCTGTGCCGTATAGGTACCCGTCACCGTCCTGATGTGGTCCGTCTTCAGATCCAGGGCGCGCAGCCTGGCGAAATACGGTTCGGCGTCTTCTCCGACCGTGGCCATGATCATCGCCTGGTCGCCCAGCAAGCCCAGGTTGTACGCGATGTTTCCAGCACAGCCGCCGAATTCGCGACGCAGTTCCGGTACCAGAAACGCGACGTTCAGGATATGGATTTGATCAGGCAGGATGTGATTCTTGAAACGATCGCGGAACACCATGATGTTGTCGTAGGCGATCGAACCGCAGACGAGAATGCGCATAGGCAGAGCTGGACAGAATTCGGCATATAGGGTGCCGCCAGTATAGCAGCGGTCCCGCCAGACCGTCATCCGAAAGCAACCCTTTTGTCATGATCGTGACGCGGACGCGCGCGACACTGTGCGGATGATGCTTCGCATTATTCCTTACGGTCTGCCGCTGCTCGCGGCGAGCGGCGACGCCCTCGCGTGGGGCCTGTATACGCACGTCTACTACGCGCAACAGCTGCTCTGGCTGTTGCCGTTCACCGATCCGCGCCTGCTGCGCGCCTGCCGCCGCCTGCCGGCGCTCGTGCTCGCCGGCGCCTGCCTGCCCGATCTTTCACTGATGGCCAGACCCGCGCATACCCCGTCGCTGGGAGACAGCCATCAGTGGCGTATGCTGCGCGGCCTTGTAGCGCGCGCAGATGGCGACGAGGCCGTAGCCCTGACGGTCGGATACGCAAGCCATTTGCTGACCGACATTCTCGCGCACAACCACTTCGTTCCGGCGCATGAACATCACTGGTTCTCGGCCGGGATCGTTACCCATGCCTGCGTCGAATGGGCCATGGACGCGCACGTGGCGGACCGGCTGCACGCACTCCCTGCCGATCTGCTCGGCGACCATTCCCGGACCGCCGCGGCGGTGCTTGCGCATGGGTTCGGCTGCAGCGAGCGCGGGGCGCTGCGTGCGATTCGCTATCTGGCACGTGGCGAGCGCGGACTACGTGCGAGCCGCGTGCCCGCCGCGGTGCGCTGGTGCGCGACTGCGATCGACCCGCGCACGCAGCGGCGCTTCCATCGCTACCTGCTGCGCACATCCGCGCGTCTGCATGTGGTCGAGCGGCTGCTTGCCGGCGAAGAGCCGAGACTCGCAGCCGAAGTCTGCCCCGCCGAGGCACGCCACCATCTGTGGCTCAGATCGGGCGACAGACCGCCGCGCCTCGCGCCGATACCATCCCAGCTCTTCGACGCTCCCTGACCGGCCCGTGCGCCGACCCGTCGCCTACGCACGCGCCGCGACGTAGCGGCCGGGCGCATCCGCGATGACGCCCAGTGGCCCAGCCACCGGGTCACGCGCCGCCACCTGTTCCGCGCCGAGAGACGTGACCCATCGCTGCCAGTCCGGCCACCATGAACCGGGATGCTGGGTGGCCTGCTCGAGCCAAGCCTCGGCCGCCTCGGGCAGTTCGTCACCCGCGTGGTCCCAGTAGCCATATTTTTGAGGTGTCGGGGGATTGACGATGCCGGCGATATGGCCCGAGCCCCCGAGCACGAAACGCACCGGACCCGACAGCAATCTCGCGCCCCGATAACAGGTTTTCCATGGTGCGATGTGGTCTTCGATCGTCGAGATGAAATAGGCCGGGGTCTTTATCTTGCCGAGATCGATGGGAACACCAAGCAGTTCGATGCCGCCGGGCTGACTCAGGCGGTTGTCGCGATACATGTTGCGCAGGTAGAACGCATGCATTTTCGCCGGCATGCGCGTCGAGTCCGAATTCCAGAACAGCAGATCGAAAGGGAACGGGTCCTTGCCCAGCAGATAGTTGTTCACGACGAAGGACCAGATCAGATCATTGGCGCGCAGCATGTTGAAGGTGGCCGCCATTTCCGAGCCCTCGAGATAGCCGCGCTCGGACATCTTCGCTTCGAGTGCGGCGACACTCGTGTCGTCGATGAAGACGCCGAGTTCGCCCGGTTCCTTGAAGTCCAGCAGGCTGGTGAAGAAAGTCAGGCTCGCGAGCCGCTTGTCGCGACGCTTGGCGAGATAGGCCGCGGCGATCGCCAGCAAGGTCCCGCCCAGGCAATAGCCGACAGCGTTAACTTCCTTCACGCCACACTGCTCGCATACGGCGTCGAGCGCAGCAAGCGCCCCTTCCTTCAGATAATCGTCGAAGCCCTTGTCGGCGAGCTTCTCGTCGGGATTGACCCAGGATATGCAGAACACCGTGTGTCCCTGGTCTAGTGCCCAGCGAATGAAGGAGTTGTCCGGCCGCAGATCGAGAATGTAGTACTTGTTGATCCAGGGCGGCACGATGAGCAGTGGCCGCTTGAATTGCCGGGGCGTGCGCGGCGCGTATTGCAGCAATTGCATCAGTTCGTTTTCGAAGACCACCTTGCCAGGGGTGGTCGCGACATCGCGACCAAGCTTGAACGCCGAGGTATCGGTCATGCGGATGCGCAGCTGACCTTCGCCGTCCTCGATGTCACGCAGCAGGTTGGCCAGCCCCTTCAGCAGATTTTGTCCGTGCGAACGGACCGTCTCGCGCAAGACCTCGGGATTGGTAAGCAGGAAGTTGGACGGGGACAAGGCATCGACGAACTGCCGCGTGAAAAAATTGATCTTGCGCTGGGTGTGCTCGTCCAGACCCTCGACGCAGCAGACGACATCATGCACATGTCTTGCCAATATCAGATAGGACTGCTTGATGTAGTCGAAAACGAAGTCCTGCTCCCAGGCCTTGTCGCGAAACCGACGATCTCCGGCGTCCGGCTGGGCCAGAGGTAGCGCCTCGTGGCCCAGGAAACGCAGCACCGACCGCTGCCACAACGAAAAGTAGTCCCAGACGAGGTTCATCTGCGCGACGGCGAGCTGATAGGGGTTGGAGAGCAGCTTGGCCATCATGTCCATGAACGCCTTGGCGACGCCCAGCTCGTCTTCAGGCGGGGCGATGCCCCGCCTGAGCTGGCGTTCCGCGTGTTCGGTCAGCAACTTGGAGGCGCGTGCGGCGATTTCCGCGTAGGTACGCGCAGTGTCCTGAGCAGCATCGTCTTTCGTCTGAGACATGGTTGGTTCGCTTCGGTAGCGGTTTCAGAAGTGCGAATTCAGAACGAGTTCAGAACGGAATTCGGAACGAAATCCCGATTCGGGAAAGCCATTCCCGTCGACAAAAGCACCGGACGACAGGGACCGGGCGACATTGCCTCACCCATGAAATTCTGCTTTACTCGCCGGGCCCATTCGGCCCCTAGCGACGATTCTAGCCGAAGCTTCGCGAGGCGATTGGCCATGGCGGCGCCCGGACACCGGAGCGGCGTGTAACCTGTTGGCATTTCCATGAACAAACTATCACCACTTTTCGATAACAATCAACGATGGTCTGCGCGCCTGCGTGCGGAGGACCCTGGCTTCTTCGAGAGACTTTCCCGCCAGCAATCACCCGAATACCTCTGGATTGGGTGTTCGGACAGTCGGGTACCCGCCAACGAGATCATCGGGCTGGCGCCCGGCGAGGTATTCGTGCATCGAAACATCGCCAATCTCGTTGTGCACAGTGATCTGAACTGCTTATCGGTCATCCAGTTCGCCGTCGATGTGTTGCAGGTCCGGCACATCATGGTCGTAGGTCATTACGGTTGTGGCGGTGTCCAGGCGGTACTCTCGGGCACGAAGATCGGTCTGTCGGACAACTGGTTGCAGCATGTTCATGATGTGCGCGCGGGGCATGGCGCCTCCATCGCCCGCCTCGCTCCCGGCCAGAACAAGGTCGATTTCGTTTGCGAACTCAATGTCGTCGAACAGGTATTCAATGTCTGCCGGACGACCATCGTGCAGGAAGCGTGGCGACGCGGCCAGCCTCTACAGGTTCATGGCTGGATCTATGGCTTGCGCGATGGTCTGCTGCGCGATATCGCGGTGACGGTAGCGGGTGCCGACGAGGTCACTGCACGGCGCCGCGCCGCGCTGGACGGCATAATTCAGCGATATACCGGCTAGTCTGGCGACCGCCCGGACTATCGGACTGGCACACGGTGGTGCCTATTGCCGTGTCTGACTACTGATGGCTTTCGTCTAGGAGCATGGATCATGAGCAATGACCCGGTTGTAATCGTATCCGCCGCACGCACCCCGATGGGAGGGTTCATGGGGGACTTGTCGCCACTGACCGCGCCGGAACTCGGCAGTGTGGCCATCCGTGCCGCACTGGAGCGCGCGGGCGTCGACGCAACCCAGGTGGACGAGGTCATCATGGGCTGCGTGCTGCCTGCCGGACTCGGGCAGGCGCCGGCGCGACAGGCCAGCCTCAAGGCCGGTCTGCCCCTGTCGGCGGGATGTACGACGGTCAACAAGATGTGCGGCTCCGGCATGAAGACCTTGATGCAGGCCCACGATGCGCTGATCGCAGGCAGTGTCGGGATCGTCATCGCGGGTGGAATGGAATCGATGAGCAACACACCCTATCTGCTGCCCAAGGTTCGGTCCGGGCTGCGCATCGGCCACGGTCAGGTGCTAGATCACATGTACTACGATGGGCTCGAGGATGCTTACGAGAAAGGCCGGCTGATGGGCAGCTTCGCGGAAGACTGCGCGCGCCAGTTCGCATTCAGCCGGGAGGCTCAGGACGAGTTTGCCGTCGCCTCGCTGATGCGTGCGCAGACCGCGAACAAGGATGGCAGTTTCGCTTGGGAAATGGCACCGGTCGTCATTCAGGGGAAAGCCGGACCGGTGACGCTGTCGGCCGATGAACAACCTTTCAAGGCCAAGCTGGACAAGATTCCGACCCTCAAGCCGGCGTTTCAGCAAAACGGCACCGTGACGGCGGCCAACTCCAGCTCTATCTCGGATGGTGCCGCGGCGCTATGCCTGATGCGCGCGTCCCAGGCCGAGCGATTGGGACTGACCCCCTTGGCCCGCATCCTGGGCCACAGCACGCACGCGCAGGAGCCGGCTTTGTTCGCGACCGCCCCGGTCGGCGCGATCGCCAAACTGCTGGCGAAAACCGGCTGGCGCGCCGCAGACGTCGATCTTTATGAGATCAACGAGGCCTTCGCCGTGGTCACCATGGCCGCGATGCGCGAGCACAAGCTGTCGCACGAGAAGGTCAACATCCACGGTGGCGCCTGCGCGCTTGGCCATCCGGTCGGCGCCTCGGGCGCGCGCATCGTCGTGAGCCTGATCGGCGCCTTGAAGAAACTCGGCCTGAAGCGCGGTGTCGCCAGCTTGTGCATCGGGGGCGGTGAGGCCACGGGCCTTGCGCTCGAAATCATTTGAACCATGTTCACGAGTGCAGACACCCTTCTCCGACGGACGGCGAATCAATGAGCGTGATCCATTCCCGCCTGGATACGCGCTCGAGCGACTTTCGCGCCAACGCAGCGGCCATGCAGACGCTGGTCGACGACCTGCGCGCACGAACCGAGGCGGTCGCTAGCGGCGGCCCGGAGGAAGCGCGCAAGAAACATCTCGCACGCGACAAGCTCCTCGTGCGCGACCGCATCGAGGCCCTGCTAGACCCGGGTGCGCCATTTCTGGAGCTGTCACCCCTTGCCGCGCTCGGCATGTACGATGACGAGGTGCCTGCTGCGGGCGTCGTCACCGGTATCGGGCGCGTGTCGGATCAGGAATGTCTGATCGTCGCCAACGACGCCACGGTGAAGGGTGGGACGTATTACCCGCTCACCGTCAAGAAACACCTGCGTGCCCAGGAAATCGCCCTCGAGAATCGTCTGCCGTGCATCTATCTGGTGGACTCCGGCGGCGCTTTTCTCCCCGCCCAGGACGATGTTTTTCCGGACCGGGAGCATTTCGGCAGAATTTTCTTCAATCAGGCCAATCTTTCGGCGGCCCGGATTCCGCAAATCGCCTGTGTGATGGGCTCGTGCACCGCGGGCGGCGCCTATGTACCGGCCATGTCCGACGAAACCGTCATCGTGCGTGATCAGGGCACCATCTTTCTTGGCGGCCCCCCCTTGGTGAAGGCTGCGACCGGTGAAGTGGTCAGCGCCGAGGAGCTCGGCGGCGGCGACGTCCATACCCGCATCTCGGGCGTCGCCGATCACCTCGCCGAAAACGACGCCCATGCGCTCTGGATCACACGTCGCATCGTCGCCAATTTGAACCGTGTCAAGCGTGTCGAGCTCGCGCTGGCATCGCCCGAACCACCGCGCCATGATCCGCGTGAAATCTACGGCGTGATCCCGCGCGACACCCGGAAACCCTACGACGTCCGCGAGGTGATCGCGCGTCTGGTGGATGGCTCGCGCCTGGACGAATTCAAGGCGCGCTACGGCACGACGCTCGTGACCGGCTTTGCTCACATCGAAGGCTACCCCATAGGGATCGTGGCCAACAACGGCATCCTGTTTTCCGAGTCGGCGCAGAAAGGCGCGCATTTCATCGAGCTGTGCGCCCAGCGTGGCATCCCGCTGCTCTTCCTGCAGAACATCACCGGCTTCATGGTCGGGAAGAAGTACGAGAACATGGGGATCGCGAAGGATGGCGCCAAGATGGTCATGGCAGTCGCTTGCGCGCGCGTACCCAAGTTCACGCTGATCATCGGCGGCTCGTTCGGCGCCGGCAACTATGGCATGTGCGGGCGCGCCTATTCTCCGCGTTTTCTCTGGATGTGGCCCAATGCGCGCATTTCGGTCATGGGCGGGGAACAGGCGGCCAGCGTTCTGGCTACCGTGCGCCGCGACGGCCTCGCAGCCCAGGGCAAGGACTGGGCTGCCGAAGCCGAGGACGCGTTCAAGTCACCGATCCGCGCGCAATACGAGCGCCAGGGCCACCCCTACTATGCCTCGGCCAGGCTGTGGGACGATGGCATCGTCGACCCGATGGACAGCAGGCGCGTGCTCGCGCTGGCGCTGTCCGCCAGCCTGAACGCGCCGACCGCACCGACTCGTTTCGGCGTCTTCCGGATGTGAAGGCGAACCCGGCGCCATGTCACTGAACGAGCCGATACTGGCCGAGATCGACGGCGAGGTCGGGATGCTGACGCTGAATCGAGCGCACGTTCACAACGCCATGGACAGCACCATGGCGGATCATGCCGTACGAATACTGGAAAGCTGGCGAGCCGATGCTTCGATACGAGCGGTCATTGTTGCCGCTGCCGGCGCGAATTTCTGCATCGGCCAGGACGCGGACTCCCTGCGCCGTTGCCTCGACGGGGGGGAACCGTGCTGCCGGCGCGAGTTCGGCGCCAACCGCCGCCTGTTCGATGCACTGGCCGGATTGGGCCGACCCAGCATCGCTCGCATCCAGGGTGCGGCGTACGGTCCCGGGCTGGGTCTGGTCGCCGCCTGTGATCTGGCGGTCGCCACCTACGACGCTCACTTCGCCGTCCAGGAAACCCGTCTGGGACTGTCACCGGGGCCTCTGGCGGGGGTGTTCGCGGACGCCGTCGGCGTGCGTGCGGCTCGCCGCTATCTGATGAGCGGCGAGCGCTTTTCTGCCGTGCAGGCCTTGCGCATCGGGCTCGTGCACGAAATCGTCCCGGGAGAGAACGAACTGGACGAAGCAGTCAGTGAGTTGGCCCACGCCCTGCTCGGCGGAGCCCCGCAAGCCCTCGCCGGTAGTCGGACCATCGAGTCGCCCGATGCCGCGCTGGAGGCACAAGTCACCTCGGCCTCGACGGTCGAGGCGCGTGCAGGGATAAGTGCATTTCTGGAGAGCCGCGCCGCACCCTGGGACCCTCGCCGGCGGATGTGACATGCATCGACACGGACAAAAATGTTCAAGAAAATACTGATTGCCAATCGCGGTGAGATCGCGGTACGTATTGCGCGCACGGCACGTCGCATGGGCGTGCGCACCGTTGCGGTGTATTCCGAGGCAGACTCCGGGGCTCGACACGTGCGTGTGGCCGACGAAGCCGCCATGATCGGACCGGCGCCAGCGCGCGACAGCTATCTGTCGATCGAGCGCATCATGGCGGTGGCAGCGCGTACCGGCGCCGAGGCGATTCACCCCGGCTATGGATTCCTGTCCGAGAACGAAGCGCTGGCCCGGGCCTGCGCTGCGGAGGGTATCGTTTTCATCGGGCCTCCGGCCGCGGCGATCGCAGCCATGGGCTCCAAGGCCACGGCCAAATTGCTCGTCGAAGCAACCGGTGTGCCGCTCGTGCCCGGCTACCACGGGGACAATCAGGATCCGGCCTTTCTGCTGGCTCGCGCCGCAGCGATCGGCTACCCGATCATCATCAAGCCCGTTGCGGGGGGGGGTGGCAAGGGCATGCGCGTGGTGTCACGCAGCGACGAGTTCGAACCGTCCCTGCAGGCCTGCCGACGCGAGGCCGCCGCCAGCTTCGGTGACGATCGAGTGCTGATCGAGAAATTTCTATTGCGCCCACGGCATGTCGAGGTCCAGATATTCGCCGATCGCCATGGACGCTGCGTGCATTTGTTCGAACGCGACTGCTCGGTGCAGCGGCGCCATCAGAAAGTCGTCGAAGAAGCCCCAGCTCCAGGTTTATCTCCCGAACTGCGCGCCACCATGGGTGAGGCCGCGGTGGCGATCGCGCGGCGCGTGGACTACGAAGGCGCAGGCACGGTCGAATTCATACTCGATCGAGCGGGACAGTATTACTTCATGGAGATGAACACGCGCTTGCAGGTGGAGCACCCGGTCACCGAAATGATTACCGGCCTCGATCTGGTCGAATGGCAGCTGCGGGTGGCGGCCGGCGAGCCGCTGCCGTTGGCGCAGGAGCAGCTCAGCACACAGGGGCACGCCATCGAGGTGCGCGTCTACGCCGAGGACCCGGCGCGCGGCTTCATGCCATCGACCGGGATGCTCGAGCACTTCGCGCCGCCCGCCGAGAACGTGCATGTGCGTGTCGACAGCGGAGTCGATCAGGGCGACACCATCTCCCCGCACTATGATCCGATGATCGCCAAGCTGATCGTATGGGACGAGGACAGACAGCGGGCCATGACTCGCCTGTTGCAGGCGCTGGCGGATTGCCGGATCGTCGGCGTTGCGAACAACGTCGAATTTCTGTCGCGCCTGGTCGCCTGCCCCGCATTCGCGAGCGCCGATCTGGACACCGCGCTGATCGAGCGTGAACATGACTACCTGCTCGCCAGCCATACGGACGCGCCGCCCCTCGTCTGCTTGGTGGCCGCACTGGCCGACCTGATGCACGAGTCGGCTGCGTCCTCGCGGCATGTGCTACCTCTTCAGGACGCCTGCTCGCCATGGCTGCGCCGCGATGGCTGGCGCATGAATGCTCGTGCACGCCGCAGTTTGCGCTACCGCTTGGGTGACACCGAGCGCACACTGATGGTCAGCTATCAGGTCGATGCCTATCGTCTGGAGCTGGATGGCGTGTCCTATGAGGCGCACGTCGAGCACGCCCCGGATGGGGGCCTGTATGTCGAGATCGACGGCATGCGCTGCCATGCACATGTGATGATGTCCGGCGAGCGCCGGCAGGTATTCCTGCATGGCCAAAGTCATGCCCTGACTGCGGTCGACCCCTTGCGCCCGGCCGAGGGCGCGGGCCAGCACGAAGGCGGCCTGTCGGCGCCGATGCCGGGCAAGATCATCCAGCTGCTGGTGGCACCCGGTGCGCACGTGCAGCCCAATACACCACTGCTGACGCTGGAAGCGATGAAGATGGAGCACACGATCACCGCCCCTGCCGCGGGCGTCCTGCACGCCTTTCGCTTTCAGGTCGGCGAGCAGGTCGGCGAGGGCGAGGAGCTGGTGGAGTTCGCGAAGGACGAGTCATGATGACGCAGCACTCGTTGCCGGCCAGGGACACCCGCGGCCGCAGCCGACATGGCGTCGGGTAATCGGTTTCCCGATGGCTAGACTCGCCTTCAGTCGCCGGAAGCGCTGGACGTGATCCGCGAAGTGCTGCGCATGGGTGATGCGCGCCTGTGGCGCCGGGCGAATCCGGTCACGACCTTCGGCACGGACGCACTGGCCGGGCTGGTCACCGACCTTTGGGACACGATGGCCGCTCGCGGAGGCGTCGGAATCGCGGCCCCGCAGATCGGGGTCGAGCTGCGCGTCGTCGTGTTCGGTTTCGACGCCAGCGAGCGCTATCCGGACGCACCACCCGTACCCCGCACGGTGCTGCTCAACCCGCTCATCCGGCCGACGGGCGTGCACGAAGAATCCGATTGGGAGGGATGTCTATCGGTGCCCGGCCTGCGCGGACGGGTCTCGCGCTGGACCGAGATCGAGTATGAGGGCGTCGACATCGACGGAGCCATCGTCCGACGCACGGCTTCGGGGTTTCATGCGCGGGTCGTCCAGCACGAATGCGACCACCTCGATGGCATTCTTTACCCTCTGCGCATCACGGACCTGCACCACTTCGGCTACGCGGACGTATTGTTTCCGAACGGCCTGCCGGTCGAGGAGTAGTGCCGAGCACGAACACTCGCCGGCATCGCATACCCGGCCGGTGTCACGGCTTGCTCAGGCCTGAAGCGCCTCGAGCAGGCTCTGCTCGATCCTGAGCAGCGTCTGGGTATGGGTGAGACTGTCGCCGCTGACCAGAAAAACGTCCTCGGCACGCTCCCCCAGGGTGGTGACCTTGGCGGTATGCAGATTGACACGGTTATCCGCGAGCGTCTCGGCGATGCGATAGAGCAATCCGGGGCGATCGGAGGCGGTGATCGACAGCAGGTGATGCGCGCCGCGCTCGTCCGGAATCAGCGAAATCTCCGGGGTGATCGGAAAATGCCTGACCTGCCGGGAAGAACGCCCCTCGGCCGGGCGCATCGGCGGACCATTGGCCCGCAGCGTTTCCGTCAGATCGTGTTCGATGAGCGTCAGTGCGCTGCGCGAACCCAGCCAGGAGTTGCCGTTCATCAACACGAAGCTGTCCAGCGCATAGCCATGCCGTGTGGTATGCACCTTCACATCGACGATGTTGTAGCCCATGCGACCGAAGAAGCCGCAAAGCTGCAAGAACAACCGGGGGCGGTCGTGCAGGTACACCATGACCTCGATGCCGTCGCAGATATCGCTCATGCGTGCCCGGACGATCGGTTCGTCCGGCGCGACGCGCCCATACAGGATGCGGGAATGCCAGGCGATATCGTCGGCATCATGGCGCAGGAAGTACACGGTGTCCAGCTCGGCCCAGAAGGATGCCTCGACGCCCTCGCGCAGCCCGAAACGCCGCAGCAGGCTGCGGGCTTCCTCCTGGCGCTCGTTGACGCCGTGCAGCACCGGTGTCGGCGCACCGGTGAGCAGGCCGCGCGTCATGCGGTACAGATCTTCCAGTAATTTCGCCTTCCAGTTGTTCCAGACTTTCGGACTGGTGCCACGGATGTCGGCGACGGTCAGCAGATACAGCGCCGTCAAGCGGCGTTCGCTCTTGACATGCTTCGCGAAGGCCGCCACCACTTGCGGATCGGAGATATCCTGCTTCTGTGCAACCTGTGACATCGACAGATGGTGTTCGACAAGAAACACCACGAGGTCGCTATCTTCCCGATCGATGCCATGCGCTCGACAGAACGCCCGCGCGTCACGCATGCCCAGCTTGGAGTGGTCGCCACCCCGCCCCTTCGCGATGTCATGGAACAGCGCTGCGACATAGATCAGCCAGTGCCGATCGAACTCGGACATGAGCCGGGAACAGAACGGATACTCGTGCGCATGCTCGGGCATCGTGAACCGCCGCAGATTGCGCAGAACCTGCAGGATGTGCTGGTCGACCGTGTACACATGGAACAGGTCGTACTGCATCTGGCCGACGATGCGACCAAACGCCGGCAGATAGCGTCCGAGGATGCCGTAGCGATTCATGCGGCGAAACTCGTGCACGATGCCGCGCGGACTTTTCAGCAGCTCGAGAAACTGCGCCCGATAAACCGGATGATGGCGAAACGCAGGGTCGATGCGCCGTCGTGCACGCCACAGGGCACGCAGCGTGCGCGCGGTCATCCCCTTCAGCTCCGAATGACGCTGCATGTGCAGGAAACTTTCCAGGATGGCGGCCGGCTCGCGCTCGAACACGTCTTCCGACCGCACATCCAGCAGCTCGCCCTGCATCTGAAAGTGCTCGTCGAGCGCGACCGGCGCATCGACGCGCTTTGGAAAAATGTGCGCCCCGATCGCCTGCAGCAAGGTGGTGTTGAGCTGCTCGACCTGCTTCGCATTTCGATAATATATTTGCATGAACACTTCGGAGGCGCGCCGTGCGCCTTTCGGTGCCACACCGAGGGCACGCGCGAGCGCCTCCTGATGCTCGAATACCAGCCTGTCCTCCTTCCGCCCGGCAAGGCAGTGAAGACGGATCCGAACGTGCTCCAGAAAGCGCTCGACACGCGCCAGCTGACCGCATTCGGCATCCAGCAGCTGCAAGGACTGACCCAATGCAGGCCAATGCACGCTCAAGCCAGCCGCCTTCGCCACCCAGCGGATCAACTGCAGATCGCGCAACCCGCCCGGGGCCTCCTTGCAATTGGGCTCGAGACTGTAGGGAGTTTCCTGAAAGCGTGTATGGCGCACAGACTGCTCCAGGCGCTTTCCCTTGAAGAACGCCTGGGGATCGAGCATGGCGCGTACGGCGCTTTCGAACTCGGCATACAGACTGCGACGGCCGGCGATCAGCCTCGTTTCCAGCAAGGTCGTTTGCACGCAAATGTCGCGTGCCGCTTCGTCGAGACACTGTGCGATCGTGCGGACTGCATGTCCCGGTTCGATGCCGATATCCCACACCACGCCGACAAACTCCTCGATCTGGGCGCTGTCGAGCGCAGCCAAGCCGTCCGGTACCAATACGAGAAGGTCCACATCGGAGTAGGGATACAGCATCCGCCGACCATAACCGCCGACCGCGATCAATGCCGCCTCTCGCCCGATCGGGAGAAGACGCCATAGCCGTTTCAGGCTGTCATCGACAGCCCGGGCGCGCCCGGCCAAGAATGCGCGTGCACCACCCTGTCGCGTGGAGGACTCGTACTCCGCACGCAGGCGTCGCTGGGACTCGACCAGGGCCGCGCGCACCGCCTGCGCTTCGGTACGCAGCTGCTGCGCGAGGCCCAGGACATCATTCATGTACGAAGACCCGCTACAAAAGGCGGCGGTACCGGCATGCCCGGCGACACGGTCAGCACTTCGTAGCCGGTCTCGGTCACCAGCACGGTATGCTCCCACTGTGCCGACAGGCTGCGATCCCTGGTGATGATGGTCCAGCCGTCCGGCAGTTCGGAGATCGCCGCCTTGCCGGCGTTGATCATCGGTTCGATGGTAAAGGTCATCCCGGGCACCAGCTCCACACCTGTTCCCGGCTTGCCATAATGCAGCACCTGCGGCTCCTCGTGAAAACGTCGGCCGATGCCATGCCCGCAAAATTCGCGCACCACCGAGAAGCCCGCCTGCTGAGCATGGGTCTGGATGGCGTGGCCGATATCGCCGAGATGGGCGCCCGGTCTCACCTGCACGATGCCATGCCACATGCACTCATACGTCACCGCGCACAGACGCTTGGCGATCAGCTTCGCGCCGTCTCCGACCACGAACATGCGGCTGGTATCACCATGAAAGCCGTCCTTGATGACGGTGATATCGATATTCAGGATATCGCCGTTCTTCAGCACCCTTTCCCCCGGGATGCCATGGCAGACCTGATGATTGACCGAGGTGCAGATCGACTTCGGAAACGGGCTGTATCCTGGCGGCGCGTAATTCAGCGGCGCCGGGATGCAGCCCTGCACATCGACCATGTGATCATGACAAATGCGATCGAGTTCGGCGGTGGTCACACCGACGACGACGTGTGGTGCCACGACATCGAGGACCTCGGCCGCCAGACGGCAGGCATGACGCATCACCTCGATTTCACTTGCGGTTTTTTGCACGATGCTCATTGCGTCCTTACTGCCCTCCAAACTATAACGAAGTGTATGCCGAAGCCTGCGCCGGTCTGGTGTCCGCTCGCCGCAGCACCGAATCCTACCAATACCTAGTCCGGCCCTGTCCGATGCTTGCATTCCGCGGGCACACAGGGTAAACACATGGCATCAGGCAGGCCGGGGAAGCGGGGGGCGACGATGGCCAAAACTGCGCTCATTCTAAGCGGCGGGGGCGCACGCGCAGCCTATCAGGTAGGCGTCCTGGCCGGAATTCGCGATCTGTTGCCGAATCCGGCGAGGAACCCGTTCCCGATACTCTGTGGGACGTCCGCGGGCGCGATCAACGCGACGGTATTGGCCGCTTTTGCGGACAATTTCGGTGAAGGCGTTACCTACCTTTCGCGCATATGGCGAAACTTTCATGCCGGGCAAGTCTACTACGCCGACCCGCTGATGGTTGCGAAGACCGGCCTGCGCTGGCTCGGTGCGCTATTGCTGGGATGGGCGGTCGAACGCTACCCCAAGTCGCTGCTGGACAATACGCCGTTGCGGGAGCTGCTCGCGCGCTACCTGGACTTCAGCCGCATCGATCGTGCCATCGAGAACGGGGCACTGTATGCGCTATCGGTGACCTGTTCGGGCTACCTGTCCGGGGACAGCGTGACGTTCTTCCAGGGGGGAGCCGGCATCGATCCTTGGCAGCGTCAGCGGCGTGCCAGCTCCAGGACCCGGATCCATATCGATCATCTGCTCGCCTCCAGCGCACTGCCCTTCATCTTTCCGGCCGTACATATCAATCGAGAGTATTTCGGTGATGGCTCGATGCGACAGCAGGCCCCGATCAGCCCGGCGATCCACCTGGGCGCCGAGCGCATCGTCGTCATCGGTGCCGGACGCATGCATGAGCCGCCGGTGCGTCGTACCGCCGATGCCTATCCCAGCCTTGCGCAGGTCGCTGGCCACGCGCTGTCCAGCATCTTTCTCGATCAGCTCGCCAATGACCTCGAACGCCTGCAGCGCATCAACCGCACCATTGCGCTGATCCCGCCGGAACGCCGCCAGCAGGAAGGGCTGAACCTGCGCGCCATCGAGACCTTTGTGATCGCACCGAGCGAGGGTCTGGACGACCTGGCGGCCGAACACGTCGACGCAATGCCCAAGGCCGTCCGCCTGTTGCTCGGGGGAATAGGCGGGACGAAGCATACCGGCGGCGCACTGGCCAGCTACCTGCTGTTCGAACGGCCTTACACGCGCCGCCTGATCGATCTCGGATATCGCGACGCCATGGCGAGCCGCGAGGGGCTACAGGCCTTCCTGGCAGGCGAGCCGCCCCAATCAGCGCCGAGCATACGATGATCAGCGCTGGAATTTCGTCCCATTTCGTCCCTATCCAGCCGACAATCGGCGTGCTGCAATTGATACACTGTCTGCATCTCGAAAAAGGGGGAAATCATGCGCGCATTTGTGTTCGCGTGCGTCGTGGTGCTTGGCTGGCCGTCCGGTTTCATGCAGACCGCGTATGCCGCCGGAGCGAGCACTCCAAAATCGTTGTCTGAAAAGCAGAATGTCCGTCACGACCGGGTGCGAAAAGACTCGCGTGCACAGAAGTCTGTAGCGCGCAGCAAGGCAAAAGTCCGCCCGGTTTCCTATGTCACGGATAAGACTCGTCCGGCAGCCAAGGCCGAGCGCGTCGAGCGATTCGAGCTGAATCGTGACGGGACTCCGAAGCTGCGTTCGGCATCGGTGCTGGTGCAGGACTTGAACTCGGGCGCGGTGCTGTATGAAAAGAACCCCGACGCCGTGGTGCCGATCGCGTCGATCACCAAGCTGATGACGGCGATGGTGGTGCTCGATGGGAAACTCGATTTGCATGAACGGCTAGTCGTCGATCAGGACGATGTCGATGCACTGAAGGGCACTCGCTCACGCCTGGATCTGGGCGCCGAGCTCGCGCGCGAGGACATGCTGCGCCTGGCTCTGATGTCCTCCGAGAATCGCGCAGCGTCGGCGCTGGCCCGGTCCTACCCGGGTGGTCGCGAGGCGTTCGTGTCGGCGATGAACCGCAAGGCCGGTGCCCTGGGCTTGCAGGACACTCGCTTTTTCGACAGCACCGGGCTCAACCCCGCCAATGTTTCGAGTGCCCGCGATCTGGTCAGGATGGTCGCCGCAGCCGCACGCTATCCGCTGATCCGCGAATTCACCACGGAAAAGGAATGGATCGTGGAACTGTCCGGCCGCCCGACCCGATTCCGGAACACGAACTCGCTGGTGGCCAATCCCGAGTGGGAGATCGGTGTTTCGAAGACGGGCTTCATCAACGAGGCGGGCAAGTGCCTGGTCATGCAGGCCTGGCTGAATCGCAAGCCGACCATCATCGTGTTGCTCGACTCGTGGGGAAAACTGACCCGTGTCGCCGATGCGATCCGCATCAAGCGCTGGGTCGAACATTATGCGGCGAACACGCCCACCATCAATTGAGCTCCACACTCCCGATCGATGAAACCACCGGGTTCCAGGTCTGGCCGGCCGAGCTGAGGATGCGTCAAGCGGTCGTGCTGTTCGCTCACGGGGCCCGCGATCCGGATTGGGCCAGGCCGATGTGGGCGATTTGCGAGCGCTGTCGCCTGTCCATGCCGGAAGTCGAGGTCCGGCTGGCCTTCCTGGAATTCATGACACCGACACTGGCTCAGGCCGTCGCCGAACTGTGCGGGCAAGGCGCGCGCGCGATACGGATCGTGCCCTTGTTTCTAGCGCAGGGCGGACACCTCAAGCGCGACTTGCCCTCGTTGATCGAGGCGCTCCGACTTGACCACCCGGGCACCGAGCTGACGCTCGATCGGGCGATCGGGGAATCACTGCTTGTACAGGATGCGATCGCCGCCCAGATCTGCCACGCCGTGGCCGGGTCACACGCCGACGCGACGGTTTCCTGCGCAGAGCAACACGACTCGGATCACGCCCCAAGCTGAAACACCGCCACGGCGCTGGTGCCGAAGCCCGGTGCCGAGTGCAGGAGCAATCTGCCGCCCACCTCGCGTAGCCGGGCTTGCATTCTCTTCAGCCCGGTACCCAGGGCCGCTGCGCGATGCATGGCCGGCAGCGGCTCGAAGCCACACCCCTCGTCGCGCACCGCGATGCGCAACTCGCTGCCCCAGAGATCGATTTCGATCGAAACGCTGGCCGACCCTTCACGAAGCCGCCCATGCAGGCGGGCATTGGCCAGGGCTTCGGCTGCGAACATCAGTGCGGCATCCACGATGTCGTCCGGCAGGGCGGATCCGCGCGTCATGTCCCACGAGAGCCTTCCCGGCATCGGGCCGAGCAGACCGCGCAGCCGATCGACGAGACCCTGCGAGCCCGGCTTGCGCGGCGCAATGGAAACGGAGGGAACAAAGGCCGAGTCGGAGTGCGTGAGTGTTGTATCCATGGGCCGAGAACCGGTGAGCCGGGAGTGACCGCTCTTACGGCCCGCCGACGCCGACACTGAGGGCGAGACAATCTTGCCGGCGCGACGCTTCGACCCAGAGCTGTTCAAGTCACTGCATGCGCGGGCCGTTGACCGCACTCATGGAACAAGCAGCGGAACAAATCAACCCGGCGGGCGTGCGGCAGGCACAGCTATGGCCCGGCGCGCAGCACAGCAACCACTGGCTATGGCCCCACCTCCGGTATCTGATCGTTTTCGGCGGCGGCCTGTTGGTCGCGGCAGTCATCGGCTTCGGGCTGCTGATGACTCAGCAGTTTCGCGAAGTCGCCTTGAAGGACACCGAAGAGCGCCTGGCCGATCTGGCGACGCTGCTGGCGCGACAGACCGCGCTGACGCTGGCTGATCTCGACGAACGCATGCTCGCTTACGCCGAGAGCGAAAATCACGCCAGCCCGATGCCGCGGACCCCACGCAAACCGACGTCCGGAATGTCCGCGCCCGAACTGGCGGTCGAGCTGTCGGTCATCGACGCCGGCGGCCACCTGATTCGAAGTACCAATGCGTCGTACCGACCGGGCACCGACTTCACCGATGAACGCGCCTGGCAAATCCATCTCGATCGTGCCGACCTGGGATTGCGCCTGGGCAAACCGCATATCGACCGGCGCAGCGGCCGATGGTCGATGAAGCTGTCGCGACGATTGGCGGGGCCGAACGGACGCTTCGACGGCGTCGTCATCGCATCCATCGACCCGATGAAGCTGGAACTGTTCAGCCAGCAGCCGAGCGGCGGGCGAAGTGTTTCCCGTGCGGTTCTGACCGACGACGAGGGCATGGTGGCCTGGGACGCCGCCGGCGTGGCGGAATATGACTCATCCAACGAAAAACTTCGCTGGTTCATGGAGAAATGGCGTCGCAGCCCGAACGGCGTCGTGCGCATCGGCGAAGGTCGCGGAGGCGCACCCAGACTCGTGGCCTACCGCATGCTGTCACCCTATCCGATGGGGGTGTCGGTGACCATGCCGGAAGTGGCTGCACTGGCCCCGGCGCAGGGTCGCGGAGACGTCGTGCTGCGTATGGTTGCGATCATCGCGATCGCCGGATGTGCCGTCATCGCATTGTGCCTGGTGGCGATCCGCAGCCTGCTCGCTTCGCATCGCCGACAAGACGAGCTGCGCCGGGTCGAAGCGGAGGTGCGTACGCGCTTCGAGGCCATGATCGAGCAGACGCCCTTGGTTGCCGTGCAAGGTTTCGGTCGCGATGGTCGCATCCTGCACTGGAACCGGGCGAGCGAGCTGATGTTTGGGGAGCCCCGAGCACGCATGGTCGGCACCCGGGCACAGGAGTATTGGTCGAACGCGGACAAGGCCCGACATTTCGAATCGGTACTGACGGAGGCCTGGACCAGCGGGCAGCCGACCGAGCCCATGGAACTGTCGCTGCGATGCCGCGACGGGCGCAGCGTCCAGACCCTGGCGAGCCTCATTCCCATACGAGAAAACGGCGATGTGGTCGAGGTGTTCGCCATGCTGGTGGACATCTCGGCACGCCACCAGGCCGAACAGGCCCTCCGCTCCAGCGAGCGCCGCTTCCGCGACATGGCCGATTCGACCCAACTGTTGATCTGGACCGCCGGGCCGGACATGCGGTGCGACTACGTCAACCGCTATTGGCTCAGCTACACCGGCCAGACGACCGACGCCTGCCTGGGATCGAAGTGGCTCGGACTGTTGCATCGCGACGACGTCGATTCGGCCATACGTGCGGCGCGCACCGGCTATTTCTCGCGGCGCGCATTCGAGGTGGACTACCGCATCCGCAGGGCGGACGGCAGCTATCGCTGGATGCAGACCCATGCGGTGCCCTGGTTCAACGCCGACGACCGCCTGGCTGGATATATCGGCACATCGGTGGATGTCCATGACCTTCGCATGCATCGTGAACGTCTGGAATCGGAGGTGCGCTCGCGCACAGCCGAGCTGCATGCCGCACTCGAGTCTGCGCAGGCCGCCCAGCTCGCCGCCGAACAAGCGGCCACAGCGAAATCGCAGTTTCTTGCCAACATGTCACACGAACTGCGCACGCCACTGCATGCGATCCTGAGCTTCGCCGCCCTGGGCAAGCGACGCCTCGCGCGCAGCACACCGGAAAAACTTGGCGACTACTTCGCACGCATCCAGACCAGTGGCGAACGCTTGCTCGGCCTGCTGAACGACCTGCTCGATCTCGCCAAACTCGAAGCCGGCCAGGCCACCATCGCGCTGCAACTCGGCGACATCCTGGTGCCGATAAAGGAAATCTTCGCGGAATTGGAAGCCCTGGCCGGCGACAAGAAACTGAAGCTTGCGCTGGTTTCGTCCAGCCCTTCGGTGCTGGCCATGGTGGACAAGGGCAAGTTTTCCCAGTTGATACGCAACCTGATGGGCAACGCCATCAAATTCACGCCCGCCGGCGGCACGATCGAAGTGCGCGTGGGCGGGGCACCTGCGGGAACGGGGGTCGAGTTGACCGTCGCGGACAGTGGCGTGGGCATTCCGGACGACGAACTCGAACGCATATTCGACAAATTCGTGCAAAGCAGCCGGACCCGAAGCGGGGCCGGGGGCACGGGGCTGGGGCTGGCGATTTGCAGGGAGATTGCCGCCCTGCACGGCGGCACGCTGTCCGCCCGCAACGGCGCCAACGGTGGCGCGGAGTTCACGTTCCGTCTGCCCTCGGCCGAGGCCAGCCCCGCACAAACGACGATTCCTGCAAATCGGGAGGCGAGCAACCATGGCATTGACGAACGTATTGGTGGTCGATGACGAGCCATTCAATCTGGACATTGCATCGGAATGTCTGGAGGGCATGTCGCTAAAGGTGGATCTCGCCGGTGGCGGCGAAGAAGCATGGACCATGCTGACGGCGCATGACGCAAATTACGGCCTCGTGGTACTCGACCGGATGATGCCGGGCATGGACGGCATGGAAGTCCTGCGGCGCATGAAGAGCAACCCACGGCTGGTTTCCATACCGGTGGTCATGCAAACAGCGGCGTCGTCGCCCGACAACATTCGCGAAGGGCTAGCGGCTGGCGCCCACTATTATCTGACCAAGCCCTATGAACCCGAAGCACTGTCCACCATCGTCGAGACGGCGCTGCGCAGTTCGGCAGAGCGCCTGCATTGGCTGGAGCAGGCCAACAACCATGGCTTGACCATGCGTGCCATGGTACGTGGCGAGTTCACCGCGCGGACGCTGGACGAGGTCAGCCGCCTCTCGGCCTTCGCGGCGCTGGCAGCACCCGACCCGGGGCGGACCGTGATCGGCCTGGCGGAGTTGCTGTTGAACGCGCTCGAGCACGGCAATCTGGCCATCAGCTACGCAGAAAAGAAGCAGCTGAAAGCCGCCAATACCTGGCGTGAGGAGGTCGAGCGACGCCTGGAATTGCCCGAGTATCGTGACCGTAGGGTGAGCTTGTCCATCGAGCGCTCCGAGGGGCAGATCCAATACCGCATCGAGGACCAGGGCGCCGGATTCGATTGGCAGACCTACCTCGAGTTCGACCCGCTACGCGCTTTCGACCCGAACGGCCGCGGTATCGCGCTGGCCGGCAAATTGTCGTTTTCCAGCATGCAATATCTCCATCCGGGTAACATCGTCGTCGCGTGCGTGGCCGATAACGAGCGCTGAACCGGCGGCCGGCCTTGCCCGGGAAGCGCCCCCTCATCGGGCGCCGCGACCGCTCGGCGTGCGCCGGCTCGCAAAGCCGACGTCTGCCCGAACCATGGCACGCCGATTGCTTGTTACTCGTTGTCCGGGAGATTGAATGCATGTTGCGCGTATTGGTCGTCGATGAGCGTACGCACCGGTCCGAACAGCTCGTCGCCACACTGTCGGCTGCCGGCCACGAGGTACTGGCCGTATATCCCAATGCCTTGGACCTCGGGCGCAGTATCGAACGCCTGCGGCCCGATGTGGTGCTCATCGAAACCGACTCCCCTTCGCGCGATACCCTGGAACACTTGGCAGCGAGCAATCGGGATTGTCCGCGTCCGGTCGTCGTTTTCGCCAGCGATCAGGGCGGCGACGCAATCCGTGCCGCGGTGGCGGCAGGCGTGTCAACCTATGTCGTCGATGTGGTCAGCGAGGAGCGCTTGCAGCCCATCCTCGCGATGGCCTGCGCCAGTTTCGAACGCTACGATGCGCTGCGCCGCGATCACGACAGGGCGACACGTCAGCTCGCCGCGCGAAAGCGGATCGAGCGCGCGAAGGGCTTGTTGATGCGCGTGAAGCATTGCGACGAGGACGAGGCGTTCAGGCTGTTGCGCAAGATGGCCATGGACCGCGGCCGGAGTCTGGCCGAAGCCGCCGACCACGTCATACAGGTTGTCGACATCCTGGAAGCCTGAGCAACCGAACGCCACGCTCGTGGCCGGCGATGCCGGCTCGCCAACATGGTGCATCCTCCCGACTTTTGTGCACCGCAGCGGTGCCACTGCTGTTCCCTCCCGGTTCGGGTGCGGTCCGCCGATACCTCATGAAGCTCAGATTCGTAGCGTGCCACCGAGCACAGCTCACCGCCTGAGTCTCCACCACTGCCATTCCACACAAGCTGGCACGCGCATTGCTTTGAAGCAGACGTAGCCCGGTGCAACGGCGTACCGGGTTGGGGAGGACAAGGGTGTCCGTATTCCGGCCGATCGTCGGTCGCGATACGCGCGCCCTTTTTTGTTTTCTGGACTGCGATGAAACGGGAGAACCTGGAATGGCCAACAAACGATCGGACGAGCGCTCGGCGCCTGCCTGCGAACACACGCGGCGCAACCTCCTGCGACACGGCGCGAAGCTCGGCGCGGGCGCAGCGCTGATGGCGATGGTGCCCCCGGGAGTACGCCAGGCGGCCTGGGCCGCGGGCTCGGACGCGCCCGAGAAGAAGGAGGTCAAGATCGGCTTCATTCCGCTGACCGACTGCTCGTCGGTGGTCATGGCGGCGGTGGAGAAGTTCGATCAGAAATATGGCATCAAGATCATCCCGAGCAAGGAGGCCTCCTGGGCGTCTGTGCGCGACAAGCTGGTCAACGGCGAACTCGACGCCGCGCACGTGCTGTACGGCCTGATCTATGGCGTGCACCTCGGCGTCGGCGGGCCGAAAAAGGATATGGCCATGCTGATGAACCTGAACCACAACGGTCAGGCCATCACGCTCGCCAACAAACTCAAGGACCAGGGCGTCACCGATGGCGCCAGCCTCAAGAAGCTGCTCGCCACCAAGCCAGGCGAATACACGTTTGCGCAGACCTTTCCCACCGGCACCCATGCCATGTGGCTGTATTACTGGCTCGCAGCCAACGGCATCAATCCGATGAAGGATGTGAAGGTGATCACCGTGCCGCCCCCGCAGATGGTGGCCAACATGCGTGTCGGCAATATGGACGGCTTCTGCGTGGGCGAGCCCTGGAACAACCGCGCGATCATGGACAAGATCGGCTTCACCGCCGTCACCACCCAGGACATCTGGGTCGATCATCCGGAAAAGGTGCTGGGCACGACCGCCGAGTTCGTCAGCCGCCACCCGAACACGGCGCGTGCGATGACCGCCGCGGTGCTGGAGGCCGGCCGCTGGATCGATTCGTCGCTGGCCAACCGGCGCAAGACCGCCGAGGTCGTTGCCCAGAAGTCCTACGTCAACACCGACATGGATGTGATCCTGGAGCGCATGCTGGGGCGCTACCAGAACGGACTGGGCAAGACCTGGGACGACAAGAATCACATGAAATTCTTCAGCGATGGCGCGGTGAATTTTCCCTACCTATCCGATGGCATGTGGTTTCTGACCCAACATCGCCGCTGGGGCCTGCTGAAGGACGACCCCGACTATCTGGCGGTGGCCCGTGCGATCAATCGCATCGATCTCTACAAGCAGGCGGCCACCGCGGCGAAGGTCGAATTGCCGAAAAGCGAGATGCGCTCTTCGAAATTCATGGATGGCATCGTCTGGGATGGCAAGGACCCGAAAAAGTATGCAGCGAGCTTCAAGGTGCGTGCCTGAACGATGCCAAGTCAGTGAGGAGCGAAACATGTCAGCAGCAATCATCAAGCTGGAGCCGGCGAGCGGCTCCGTGCAGCCCCACTCCACGGAAAACCCATCGTCGTCCGCGGGCGCGAAACCCATGATCCAGATCGATGCCACTCCAGCCAGGGTCGATCAGGTAAGCCGAAAGCCCGCCACCGAGCTCGCGTCGGCATGGGCTCGATCAGTCCTGCGCGCGGCCCTGCCGCCGATCATGGGCCTTGCGCTGTTCATCGGTCTGTGGGCGCTGGGCACGATGGGCAGTCAGCGCATCCCGAGCCCGGCCGTCGTGTGGCAGGCCGCGTCGGTCATCTTCGCCGATCCGTTCTACTACAACGGACCCAATGACCAGGGGATCGGCTGGAATGTGCTGTCGTCCTTGCGGCGAGTCGGCATCGGCTTCGGCATCGCCGCCGCGATCGGCATCCCGCTTGGTTTTCTGCTGGGCCGTTTCGCGGTGATGAACAGCATGATGAGCCCGGTGATCTCGCTGCTGCGCCCGGTCTCGCCGCTGGCCTGGCTGCCCATCGGCCTGCTGGTTTTCAAGGCCGCCGACCCGGCCGCGACCTGGACGATCTTCATCTGCTCGGTCTGGCCAATGATCATCAACACCGCGGTCGGCGTGCAGCGCGTGCCGCAGGACTACCTCAATGTCGCGCGCGTGTTGAATCTTTCCGAATGGAAGATCGCGACCAAGATCCTGTTCCCTGCGGTGCTGCCCTACATGCTGACCGGCGTCCGCCTGTCGGTGAGCACCGCCTGGCTGGTGATCGTCGCTGCGGAAATGTTGACGGGCGGTGTTGGCATCGGCTTCTGGGTCTGGGACGAGTGGAACAACCTCAAGGTCGAGCACATCATCATCGCGATATTCGTGATCGGCACGGTCGGCCTGCTCCTCGAACAGGCCCTGCTGTGGATCGCGCGCCGCTTTCAGTACGGCAATACCTGACATTACGGAGGAGGCTATCCGCCATGGGAAAGATTCTGCAAATCGAAAACGTCGGCATGCGCTTCGCGACCCGCAAAGGGCCGTTTGTCGCACTGCGCAATATCGACCTGTCCATCGAGGAAGGTGAGTTCGTCAGCCTGATCGGCCATTCGGGTTGCGGCAAGTCGACCCTGCTCAACCTGATTGCCGGCCTGCTGCTGCCCACCGAAGGCATCATGCTGTGTGCCGGCAGGGAAGTGGCCGGGCCAGGCCCGGAACGGGCGGTGGTCTTTCAAAACCACTCACTGCTGCCGTGGCTCACGTGCTTCGAGAACGTCTATCTCGCGGTGGAGCGCGTCTTCGGCCGCAAGGAGGGTAAGGAGAAGCTCAAGAACCGGGCGCGGGCGGCACTGGACATGGTGCAGCTGTCGCATGCGGAGGCCAAGTACCCGCACGAAATATCAGGGGGCATGAAGCAGCGCGTGGGCATCGCCCGGGCGCTGGCGATGGAGCCGCGCATCCTGTTGCTCGATGAACCATTCGGTGCCCTCGATGCGCTCACGCGCGCCTACCTGCAGGACGAACTGCTGAAGATCGTCGCGCGCACCCGCAGCACCGTCGTGATGGTCACGCACGATGTCGACGAGGCGGTGCTGCTGTCGGACCGGATCGCGATGATGACCAACGGTCCCTCGGCGATGATCGGCGAAATCCTGGCCGTGGATCTGGCACGGCCGCGCAATCGTGTCGAACTGGCCGAGGACAAGCGTTATCTGCACTACCGCAAGGAAGTCATCGACTTCCTGTACACCCGGCACGGTTTCGTCGACAAGGCAGCGTGAACCGGCCCAGCCATGACTCCGCCCCTGATATCCGAACCACCTCGCGCCAGCCTGGAGAGAGAGACGATGCGTAAAATGAAATTGGTGATGGTCGGCAACGGCATGGCGGGTTGCCGCGCACTGGAGGAGCTGTTGAAGCACGCTCCCGATCTGTATGAGATCACGGTGTTCGGCGCCGAGCCGCACGGCAACTACAACCGTATCCTGCTGTCGCCGGTTCTGGCCGGCGAGATGACGCTGCCGGAAATCATGCTCAACGATCTCGACTGGTATCGTGACCATGGCATTACGCTACACGCCGGCAAGCGTGTCGTCGCAATCGATCGGCATCGCCGCCTGGTCCGCAGTGAAGACGGCATAGAAGTCGGCTACGACCGGCTGTTGCTTGCGACCGGCTCCAACCCGTTCATTCTGCCTGTACCCGGCAAGGATCTGCCCGGCGTGATCACTTATCGTGACATCGCCGACACCGAGGCGATGATCGAGGCCGCAGGCATGCATCGTCACGCCGTGGTCATCGGTGGTGGTCTGCTCGGCCTCGAGGCCGCCAACGGCCTCAAGCTGCGCGGCATGGAGGTTACGGTCGTGCACCTGATGGACTGGCTCATGGAGAGGCAGCTCGATCGCAATGCGGCCGACATGCTGAAGGCTTCGCTGGAGGAGCGCGGGCTGCGCTTTCTGTTGCAGAAGCAGACCGCCGAGCTGGTCCGGGGCGATTCCGGACGCGTATGCGCGGTCAGATTCGTCGATGGCGAAACGATTCCGGCTGATCTGGTGGTGATGGCTGCCGGCATTCGGCCGAACATCGACCTCGCGCGCGCGGCCGGCCTGCACTGCGATCGTGGCATCGTCGTCAATGACACGATGCAGACGTTCGATCCACGAATCTATGCCGTTGGCGAGTGCGTCCAGCACCGTGGTGTGGCCTATGGTCTGGTGGCTCCGCTGTTCGAGCAGGCGCGGGTGTGCGCCAATCATCTCGCGCAATTCGGCATCGGCCGCTATGTCGGCTCGGTGATCTCGACCAAACTCAAGGTCACCGGCATCGACCTGTTCTCGGCAGGCGAATTCATGGGCGGCGAAGGCACCGAGGAAATCCTGCTCTCCGATCGCCAAGGGGGGGTTTACAAGAAACTGGTGCTGAAGGGCGATCGCCTGGTCGGCGCGGTCCTCTACGGCGACACCGTAGACGGAAGCTGGTACTTCCAGTTGATGCGTGACACCCAGAACATAGGCGATCTGCGCGACCACCTGATGTTCGGCCAGTCCTTCGTCAGCTCGCATTTGGGCGATGCCGGCCACAAGGGTCAGACGCAGGCCGCCAGCATGCCGGATACGGCCGAGGTCTGCGGCTGCAACGGGGTCTGCAAGGGCACCATCGTCAAGGCCATCAAGGAAAAGGGACTGTTCACGCTGGACGAAGTGCGCAAGCACACCAAGGCGTCCTCGTCCTGTGGCTCGTGCACGGGATTGGTCGAGCAGATACTCGCTTCCACCGTGGGCGGCGCCTACCAACCTGCCGACAGCAAGAACAAGGCGGTATGCGGCTGCACCGATCTGAGCCACGACGAGGTACGCCGCGCCATCCGCGAGCGCAAGCTGCTCTCGATCCCTAGCGTCTATGCAGCGCTCGCCTGGCGCAGCCCGAACGGCTGTGCGACCTGCCGGCCCGCGATCAACTATTACCTGATTTCGACCTGGCCGCACGAGGCCGAGGACGATCCTCAATCGCGTTTCATCAACGAGCGCGCGCACGCCAATATCCAGAAGGATGGTACGTTCTCGGTGGTGCCGAGGATGTGGGGCGGCCTCACCACACCGTCCGATCTGCGACGCATCGCCGAGGTCGCCGAGAAATATCGGGTGCCCACGGTCAAGGTGACCGGCGGCCAGCGTCTGGACCTGCTCGGGGTAAGGAAGGAAGATCTGCCGAGCATCTGGCGCGATCTCGGCATGCCGTCCGGCCACGCCTACGGCAAGTCCTTGCGCACCGTCAAGACCTGCGTCGGCGACGAGCACTGCCGCTTCGGCACACAGAGCTCGATGCAGATGGGCGTCACCCTGGAAAGGATGTTGTTCGGCATGTGGTCGCCGCACAAGGTCAAGCTCGCGGTATCGGGCTGCCCGAGAAACTGTGCCGAGGCCGGCATCAAGGACGTGGGCGTGATCGGCGTCGACTCGGGCTGGGAGATATACGTGGCGGGCAATGGCGGCATCAAGACCGAGGTCGCACAGTTCCTGTGCAAGGTCGCGACCCGCGAGGACGTGCTCGAAGTGACCGGTGCGTTCCTGCAGCTCTACCGTGAGGAAGCTCACTATCTGGACCGGACCGTGCATTGGGTGCATCGCGTGGGCATGGAGCATGTCAAGAAGCAGATCGTGGATGACGCGGCGCAGCGAAAGGCGCTCTACGAACGCTTGCTGTACGCGCTGCAGAATTATCGTGACCCCTGGGAGGAACGCGCTCAGGGTCAGGCCGCGCACGAATTCATTCCGATACGAGTCGAAAGCCACGCCGTCGCAGGAGAATGATGTGAGTCAGGGAGACTGGGTGAAGGTGTGCGGCCTGGAGGACATTCCCGTCCTGGGCGCACGTGTGTTGAAACATGATGGCGCTGATGTCGCCGTGTTCCGGACCGCGGTCGACCGCGTGTTCGCGATCGAGGACCGCTGTCCGCATCGCGGCGGACCGCTGTCCCAGGGCATCGTCGCCGGCGATCGGGTCACATGCCCATTGCATGGTTGGCAAATCGAGCTGGGCAGCGGTCAGGCATGCTCGCCGGACGAGGGATGCGCGCGACGATACGAGGTCAAGCTCGAGGGGGATATCGTGTTCGTCGCACTTTAGCCGAAGCCTACATCGGCCACGTCCGCACCGGGTCCGATCGGGCGGCAAGCTGGACGTACAATCCACCGCTTGCCCATCGACAACCCAGACCCTGACATGCTGGACCTGCAACTATTGAGACATGATGGCGAGCGCGTCGAGAGCGAACTCGCGACGCGCGGCTTCCAATTCGACGGTGCTGCCTTTCGTCTGCTCGAGGACGAGCGCAAAACCTTGCAGAACGAGACGCAGCAGCTGCAGGCGCAACGCAATGCACTGTCCAGGGAGATCGGCCGCAAGAAGGGCCGGGGCGAGGATCCGGCCGATGAGATGAGGTCGGTCGCCGAAGTCCTCGATCGACTGCAGCGCAATGAAAGCCGCCTGAACGCCTTGCTGCACGAGATAGATACCCTGGTCGCCGGCGTCCCGAACCTGCCGCATGCCAGCGTTCCGCATGGCCGCAACGCCGAAGACAATGTCGAAATCAAGCGCTGGGGCACGCCGACGGCATTCGATTTCCCGGTGCGCGATCACGTCGACCTCGGTGAGGCGCTGCTCGGCATGGATTTCGAGGCGGGCGCGCGCATCAGCGGCGCGCGCTTTTCCGTACTCGCGGGCGACGTCGCACGGCTGCACCGGGCACTCGCCCAGTTCATGCTCGATGTTCATGGCCGCGAACACGGGTACACCGAGATGTACGTCCCCTACCTGGTCAATCCGCACAGCGTCTTCGGAACCGGACAATTGCCCAAGTTCGAGGAAGACCTGTTTCATGTGCCGCTCGCGGACGGCGGCCGCTATTACCTGATTCCGACAGCCGAGGTGCCGGTCACGAACCTGGTGCGCGATCGCCTATTGGACGGCGACGCGCTGCCGCTGCGCTACGTCTGCCATTCGCCGTGCTTCCGCTCCGAGGCCGGATCATACGGTCGCGACACGCGCGGCATGATCCGTCAGCATCAATTCGACAAGGTCGAACTCGTCTGGATCGAGCACCCGGAACGTTCCTGGGAGGCACTCGAGACACTGACCAGCCATGCCGAAGCGATTCTTGAGCGACTGGACCTGCCCTATCGGCGCGTGCTGCTGTGCCGTGGCGATATGGGCTTTGCGGCCGCCAAGACCTACGATCTGGAAGTGTGGCTGCCCGCGCAATCGGCCTGGCGGGAAATCTCGTCGTGTTCCAATTTTCAGGATTTCCAGTCACGTCGGCTGCGTGCCCGCTACAAGTCGGCCACCGGCAAGAATGCGCTGGTGCACACCCTGAACGGTTCCGGACTCGCGGTCGGTCGGACCCTGGTCGCGATTCTGGAGAACTACCAGCGGGCCGATGGCCGTATCGGCGTACCGGAAGCGCTGAGACCCTATCTCGGCGGCATGACCGAGCTCAAGCCGCCGCGCTGAGCGCCGCCGCGCCAAACTGCGCTTGGCGTCTCATCTTTGCGGCTCATCTGTCAATGACGCGAACGGCGCCTGCCGTTCGCGCACCCATCGACTCCGAGCAGAACTCCACGCCGTTATGCGCCTTCCTTCGCGCAGTCTCTTGGCGTAATGCCCTTGTCTTTGGCGTACTTGGCCGCCGAGCCCTCGACCCATTGACGGACGAGTGCTCGGTCGGTCGGGACCCAGTCACCGACCGGGTTCCATTTCTTTCCATCCCAGCGATGGAAACGTGCCGGCGATCCGCCCTCATGGTCGGCGCAGGACAGGCGCACCGGCGCCAGCAGGTTTTCCGCGCCGAGCGCCTTCAGGCGCCTGTCGTCGAGCTTGAGATGTTCATAGGCCCACTGGATCTCCTCGCCGGTCAGCGGTCGTTTGCCGAACTTGGCCTGGCCTGTGCGCATGGCTTCGACGGTCAGGATGCCGTTGATCACGCCGGCATTGTAGTAGACCGAGCCAACACGATTGGGATCTTCCATGTTGCCATGCTTGCCGCCGGTGTAGAGCAGGTCGTACATCTCCTTGACGACCGGAAAATGGCGTCCGGACGGTCCCAGCGCCCAGGCCGTGAACCCGATCGCCGCATCACCCGCCGGAATCACGTCCTCCTCGGACCCTGCCGACGCGACGCCGAGCATCTTGCTCGTCGGGAAGCCCATGCGCTGCGCCATCTTCAGCGCGGCCGGAACCTGCACGCCCGCCAGCCTCAGAATCACCCAGTCGGGCTGGATGCGCCGGATCTGCAACCATTGCGCCTGCTGCTCCGTGCCCGGGATCGGCACCTCGATATGCGTAACCTCGAAGCCGTAGCGCTTCGCCTGGATCTCGAGCAGCGGAATGGTCTCCTTGCCATAGGCATTGCCGATGTACAGATTGACGAATTTCTTGCCCTTGAGCTTGTCCATGCCGCCTTCCTGCGCGCCGATGAAGCGAATCTTCGCGGTATTGGCGCTCAGATAGTTCGTGCCGATCGGGAACGAGTAAGGGAAGACGCGACCGTCGGACGCATCGGCACGGCCGGAGTTGAACAGCACCAGCGGAATCTTGTCGGCGCGCGCCCGATCGGTCAGCGCGTAGATCGCGCCGGTCTGATAGGTCATGAAATGCAGCGCACCGGTGCTGCCCTTCCGTTTCAGGCGCTCATAGCATTCGACGGCGCGGTCCACCTGGAAGGCGGTCTCGCACTCCTCCCAGACCAGCTTGACGCCGTTCACGCCACCATATTTCTTGTTGACGTAGTCGAAATAGTCGATGACGCCGCCATACATGCCGGTGCCGACCGCACTCACCGGCCCGGTCTTGTAGACCGGCAGCGGAATGAACTGCTCATTGGCCTGAGCCAGACAGTGCGGCGCAAACAGCAAGGTCGGCACCGCAGCCACCAGTAACCTCAACAATCCTCGAACCATCATCATTCTCCCCAAAGCGGTTTCCGAAACCTTCAAGCCATCCGATCCCGAGCATGGCGATGTCGAGCACAGGTTCACGCCAGCCAGCGCTTGCGCCGGCGATAATGCTTGGTGTCGCGAAAGCTCTTGCGCTCGCCGCCACCGATCCCGAGATAGAATTCCTTCACGTCCTCATTGCTCGCCAACTCCTTGGCATCACCATCCATCACGACGCGGCCGTTCTCGAGTATGTAGCCATAGTCGGCATAGCGGAGCGCGATGCTGGTGTTCTGCTCGGCCAGCAGATAGCTGACGCCCTCCTTCTGATTCAGATCGCGCACGATCTCGAAAATCTCCTCGACGATCTGCGGCGCCAACCCCATGGACGGTTCGTCCAGCAGGATCATCGACGGATGTGCCATCAGCGCGCGTCCGATCGCCGTCATCTGCTGCTCGCCACCCGAGGTATACCCGGACTGCGAGTTGCGCCGCTCCTTGAGACGCGGAAAGAAAGCGTAAACACGCTCCAACTCGCGCTTCAGCTCGGCGCGGCTGATCTTGCGCGAATAAGCGCCGGTGAGCAGGTTCTCTTCCACGGTCAGGTGCTTGAAGCAATGCCGCCCTTCCATGACCTGAATGACGCCGCGCTTGACCAGATCGGCCGGCGTCATGCTGTCCACGCGTTGCCCCTGAAACTCGATGGAACCCTTGGTGACATCGCCACGCTCGGAGCGCAGCAGGTTCGATACCGCCTTCAGCGTGGTGGTCTTGCCGGCACCATTCGCGCCCAGCAGCGCGACGATCTTGCCCTTGGGGACCTGCAAGGATACGCCCTTCAGAACCAGAATGACGTGGTTGTATATGACCTCGACGTTTGCAACGTTGAGCAGCGCGTGATCCGTTGTCGGTTGGCTCATTGTGGCTCCTTGAAGCCGTTTCGGGGTGTAACAGCTGCCGCAGCCGTGCCATGCACGGCCGAAGCCGTTCTAACATCGTTTCGGGTGCCGATCATGGCCCCGGTGCTTGCGCTACGGACACACATCAATGCGGGAAGGGCCACAAGCGGAGCTTCTGCTTGCCCAGTTGCCACAGCCGCGCGAGCCCAAGCGGCTCGACGATCAGGAAGAAAATGATCATCGCGCCGAATACCAGCTGCTCCATGTGCGCCAACATGCCGGGATCGACCGCGCCACCGAACAGGCCGGACGACAGCAGGTTCAGGAAAATCGGCACCAGCACGATGAACGCCGCGCCGAAGAATGCGCCGACGATCGTACCCATGCCGCCGATGATGACCATGAACAGAATCTGGAACGAGCGATTGAGTTCGAAGGCCTGGGGTTCGACGGTACCCAGATAGGTGTAGGCCCACAACGCGCCGGCGATGCCCAGATAGAACGAGCTGATCGCAAACGCCAGCAGTTTCGTCCTGAGTATGGGAATGCCGATGACCTCGGCGGCGACGTCCATGTCGCGCACCGCCATCCAGTCGCGACCGGTGCGTGTGCGCACCAGGTTCTTCGCAAACAAGGCCAGCAGCGTGACGATGCTCAGCGTCAGCAAGTAACGGGAGGTCGGCGTATCGAAGGCGAAGCCGAACAATTCCATCTTCTGCGCAGTGATGACGCCCGACGCACTGTGGTTGGTGAACCACGGAAACTTGGTCAGCACCCATTCGATGAAAAACTGGGAGGCCAGCGTCGCCGCCGCGAGATAGAAGCCTTTCACCCTCAGGCTGGGCAGCCCGAAGACGATGCCGACCGCCGCGGCGCACAGGCCCGACAGAAAGAACGCCAGCAGAAACGGCATGCCATCGATGCGCAGCATGAAGTTGTAGGCGGCGAACGCGCCGACGGCCATGAATCCGGCGGAGCCGAGCGACAACTGCCCGGCATATCCGGTGAGGATGTTCAGGCCGAGCGCCGCAAGCGACAGGATCAGGAACGGGATCAGGATCGCACCGAACCAGTAGTCGTTGCCCAGGAAAGGCATCACCAGAAACGCAAACAGCAGTACGGCCAGGATGACATAACGGTCCTGCTTGATCGGGAAGATCTGTTCGTCGGCGCCGTAGGAGATCTTGTATTGCCCGGTTTCGCGGTAAATCATCGGTTGGTTTCCTCAAGCATGGCTGGGACGCATGGGTATCGCACTACACGCGCTGGATGTGCTTTTCGCCGAACAGCCCATCGGGCCGGATGAGCAGGAAAATCAGACCGAGCACATACGGGAACCAGTTCTCGATACCACCGCCAAAGAACGGGCCGATATAGACCTCGGCCAACTTTTCGCCGGCGCCGACGATCAGGCCGCCGACGATTGCGCCGGGAATGGAAGTGAAGCCACCGATCAGCAACACCGGTAGCGCTTTCAGCACGACCAGCGTCAGCGCGAACTGCACGCCCAGTCGCGAACCCCACAACAACCCGGCCACCAGCGCGACGAAACCGGCTGCAGCCCAGACCACCGCCCACACGTCCTTGAGCGGAATGCCGACGGACATCGCGGCCTGGTGGTCGTCCGCGACGGCCCGCAGTGCGCGTCCGATGCGCGTGTAATTGAAGACCAGGGACAGCACGATGACCAATATCGCCGCGCAACCCGCCGCGAACAGGTCGAACTGGCTGATCAGGACTCCGAAAAACTCGCGCGGAATGTCGTTGATGCCCAGGTCCAGCCCACGGACTTGCGCCCCCCAGATCAACTGCCCGATCCCCTCGATCAGGATGGACAGGCCGATCGTGGCCATGAACAGCGTGATCGGCGGCTGATTGACGAGCGGGCGCAGCACGATGCGCTCGGTCAGGACGCCGACGATGATCATGATGATGAATGCCGCGATCAGCGCCGCCCAGAACGGCAGGCCCTTTTCCATCAGGCCGACGAAGGTCAGCGCGGCAAACAGCACCAGCGAGCCCTGCGCAAAGTTGAGCACGCCCGATGCTTTGTAGATCAGAACGAAACCGAGCGCTACCAGGGAATACATCACGCCGGCAAGGAGCCCTCCGACCAGAACCTCTATGAAAAACAGCACGTCAAGATCCTCCTTTTGATATGGTCAGCCGCAAGTCGTCTGCACGCGATACCGAACCGATGGACGCATGGGTGGCGGTCGACCGCGGTCAATGGCTGACACCCAGGTAGGCGTTGATGACCTCCTGGTTCTGCCGCACCTCATCGGG
>JAJVIJ010000003.1 GCA_022072095.1 Rhodocyclaceae bacterium | reverse complement strand
GAGCTTCGCTTCGTTCATGTGGATCACCATGCCTCCGATGATGATCGACCCACTCAGGCCCGTTCAGACTCATCTCTCCTTGGAAATCCACCCCTACGTTCAGACTCATACCATGTTGGAAAAGACTATGTCTTTTTTTCGGGCGGGGCTTGGACTAAACTCGATGGAGTTCGAATTTGCCTGCGAATTTGCCTGCGAATTTGTCTGCGAATTTGCCTGCGAATGTGCCTGGTTTGCAAGACCGTAGCTTGGGTTGGACTCGTTCATCTGACCACGGAGGTAGCCATGCAAGTAAGACAGATCCTGGCCATCAAGGGCAGTGCGCTGTTTACCGGCACACCGACAATGACGCTGGACGCCGCGGTCGCGGCGCTGGTCGAGCACGATGTCGGCTCGCTGGTCATCTTCGACGATGGAAAAATGGTCGGCATGCTGACATTCCGGGAAATTCTCGGTGCACTGGGACGACACGGCGAGTCGTGGCAAGGGGTGCCGGTATCCGAAGTGATGCGAACTGACCCGGTCAGCGCCGGACCCGACATGGCGATCGACGACCTGCGCCGCCTGATGCTCGCGCAACGTATCCGCTATCTGCCGGTGATGGAAGGCGAGACCCTGCTCGGGGTGATCTCCTTTCACGACGTCGCCAAGGCCGTGCTGGAAGAGCGCACGCTGGAGAACAGGATGCTGGTGAGCTACATCCAGGATGTGCCGCTCGCGGCCATCGCTCACTGAACCCATCCATCGCTCATTCCCAAAGCCGTCATGGATAAGATCTGGCTGGCCAGCTATCCGAAGGGTGTGCCCGCGGAGATCGGTCCCGGACCCTGCGAGTCGCTGGGCGAACTGTTCCAGGATGTGTGCAGGCGTTTCCCCGACCGGGTCGCGTACATCAACATGGGCGCGACGCTGCGCTATCGCGAACTTGCGCGGCTGGCCGAAGCCTTTGGCAGCTATCTGCAATCGCGTGGTCTGCCGCGAGGCGCGCGTGTCGCACTGATGATGCCGAACTGCCTGCAATACCCGGTGTGCATGTTCGGAGCACTGGCCGCCGGCTATGTCGTGGTCAATTGCAACCCGCTCTATACGCGCCGCGAGCTCGCTCATCAATTGAGCGACAGCGGTGCCGAGGCGCTGGTGGTGGTTGAAAACTTCGCCCATGTGGTCGAGCAGGCGCTGCCCGATGTGCGCCTGCAACACGTGCTCGTGACCGGCCTGGGCGATCTGATGGCGTGGCCCAAGGGCTGGCTGACCAATCTGGTGGTGCGCCGTGTCCGGAAGATGGTTCCGGCCTGGAGAATTCCGCAGGCGGTGGCGCTCGGGCGTGCCCTGGCCCAGGGCCGGCGCCGGCCGGTGGCTGCGGTGCCGGTCGGCCGAAATGATCTGGCCTTCCTGCAATACACGGGCGGCACGACCGGCGTCGCCAAAGGGGCGATGCTGACCCACGGCAATCTGCTCGCCAATGTCGAGCAGGCGCATGCGTGGATCGCGCCCTTCCTCGGCGCGGGCCCGGAGCTGATCATCACCGCGCTGCCGCTCTATCATGTGTTCGCGCTGACGGCGAACTGCTTCACCTACCTGAAGCTCGGTGCGACCAACGTCCTCATCACCAACCCGCGCGATATCCCGGCACTCGTGGCCGAGTTGGCGAAATACCGATTTACCGCGATCACCGGTGTCAATACGCTGTTCAATGCATTGGTGCACCACCCGGATTTCGCCAGGGTCGATTTCAGCGCGCTCACAGTCACGCTGGGCGGCGGCATGGCGGTGCAGGAAGCCGTGGCGCAGCGTTGGCAGGCGCTCACCGGCAAGACGCTGATCGAGGCCTACGGGCTCACCGAAACCTCGCCGGCCGTGTGCATCAACCCGCTCGACCTCGCCGCCTACAACGGCAAGATCGGGCTGCCGATCTCCTCGACCGAAATCTCGATACGCGACGAGGAAGGGCGCGAGCTGGGGGTGGGGGTGGCTGGCGAGTTGTGCGTGCGCGGGCCGCAGGTCATGGCGGGCTATTACCAGCGCCCGGCCGATACCGCCGCCGTCATGACCCCGGATGGCTTTCTGCGTACCGGCGACATGGCCGAGGTCGACGAGCGCGGCTATGTCCGCCTCGTCGACCGCAAGAAGGACATGATCACCGTGTCCGGATTCAAGGTCTATCCCAACGAGGTCGAGAACGTCGTCGCCAGTTGTGCGGGCGTGCTGGAAGTCGCCGCGATCGGCGTGCCCGATGAAAAGTCCGGCGAGGCCGTCATGCTGTTCGTCGTGCGCAAGGACGAATCGCTGAGCGCAGCGGCCATTCTGGATTACTGCCGCGAAAACCTCACCGCCTACAAGGTTCCCAAGCACATCGAGTTCCGCAGCGAACTGCCCAAGACCAACGTCGGCAAGATCCTGCGCCGTGCGCTGCGCGACGAAGTCTTGCGGCAGGCAGCCTGATCGGGGTGGCATCGGGGAGGCAATTCCCGGTTCAGGTCAAAAGGACGAACACGCAACGTTCATAGCGAGTTGCGCTTGACGTGAAATCCGTCATCGAGAGTTTCGCACCCCTCAAGCCGCTGTCAGCTCTTTCGACAGCTCAGGGTGCTTGATCAAGAGCCGAAGCAGGCACAGGACGCCACCCGGCGGCGCGAACCGCCCTTGCTCCCAGTCGCGCAATGTCGCCACAGGAGTTTCGATGCGCTCGGCGAAGGCAGCTTGTGTCAGGCCGGATTTCTCCCGTGCCTGACGCACAAGGATTTGCGCGGGTGTGGTGACGCGGGCAAATACGCCCGCCTTGGCTTGAGCCAGCGATTCGCGCAAGCCCTCAATGGGCTGCCCGGCATCGTCCTCTATCGCCTTGGCGACTTTCTCGACATCAAGATTTTTCATGCCCATGTTTCGCTCCTTTGACTGCCTTCGCGGTCATGTTTTCCCGTTCGGATTTGAGGTAGACCGCGAGCAATACAATTACGCTATCGTCCAGCATGTTGAAGTAGATCACCCGTGCGCCGCCACGCTTGCCCTTGCCTTGCGCTGACCAGCGCACTTTGCGCGCACCATCAGCACCCGGAATCACGTCGCCGGCCAGCGGATTTTCGGCTATCCAGGCGATGAAGGCGAAAAGCTCATCATCCGACCAGACCTTGCGGGCCTGCGTTTGGAATTCTTGGGTTTCGGTGACGGTGTACATGCGTTGTATTATACGGGCATCCCGTACATTATCAGGCGAAGTAAGTCAGTCCGATACCCGCCTCGGTACCCACTTACAATCAACCCTTGGAGCCATATCCTCCTGCCGGGATAATGTCAAAGTTTCGGTGCCGTCAGCACCGGCCTCTACACCAGCGAAGGAAAAAAGCGGGTAGTCAAGCGGGTATCGATCGGCGGCGAAGCAGGCGGTAGCCTGATAAATCAAAGGATTAAGCTAACTATGCTGCTGATGATCGACAATTACGATTCCTTCACCTACAACCTCGTCCAGTACCTGGGTGAGCTCGGCGAGGATGTGCGGGTTTATCGCAACGATGCGCTGACGCTGGCCGATGTCGAGCGCCTGCGGCCGGCGCGTGTGGTCGTTTCGCCCGGGCCGTGTTCGCCACGCGAAGCCGGGATTTCGGTGCCGCTGATCAAGGCATTTGCCGGACGCATTCCCATTCTCGGCGTCTGTCTGGGGCATCAGAGCATCGGTTACGCCTTTGGTGGCGAGATCGTGCATGCACGGCGCGTCATGCATGGCAAGACCTCGCCGGTGCATCATGCCGGCGTCGGCGTGTTCCGCGGTTTGCCCAATCCACTGATGGCCACGCGCTACCATTCGCTCGCGATCCGCCGGGAGACCCTGCCGGATTGCCTGGAGGTCACGGCCTGGACCGAGGATGGCGAGATCATGGGCGTGCGCCATGTCGGGCTGGATGTCGAAGGCGTCCAGTTTCATCCGGAGGCCATCCTGACCGAGTCGGGACACGATCTGCTGAAGAATTTTCTGGAGGGGCGGGGATGAATCCACAGGAGGCGCTCACGCGACTGATCGAGCATCGCGAGATTTTCCATGACGAAATGCTCGAGCTGATGCGTGCGGTCATGCGCGGCGACATGAGCCCGGTGATGATCGCCGCGCTGGCGATCGGGCTGCGGGTCAAGAAGGAAACGGTCGGAGAAATCACCGCCGCCGCGCGCGTCATGCGCGAGTTCGCGACGCCGGTCCCGGTCGGCGACCGCGATCGCCTGGTCGATACCTGCGGCACCGGCGGTGACACCGCGCACACCTTCAACATCTCGACCGCCGCCGCGCTGGTGGTCGCGGCCGCCGGCGGCCGTGTCGCCAAGCACGGTGGTCGTGCGGTGTCATCGCAATCGGGCAGTGCCGATGTGCTCGAAGCGCTGGGCGCACGCATCGATCTGTCGCCGGATCAGGTCGGTCGCGTCATCGACCAGGTCGGGCTGGGTTTCATGTTCGCGCCCAGCCATCACGCTGCAATGAAGCATGCGGCGCCGGTACGGCGTGAACTGGGCGTGCGCACGCTGTTCAATCTGCTGGGCCCGCTCACCAACCCGGCCGGTGCCGAACGCCAGCTCTTGGGTGTCTTCCATCCGGATCTCGTCGGCATCCAGGTGCGCGTGCTGGAACGCCTGGGCAGCCGGCATGCACTGGTCGTGCATGGTGCCGACGGACTGGACGAGCTCTCCATCTCCGGCCCCTCCTGGGTCGGCGAATTGAAGGATGGCCAGGTGCGCGAATACAGCGTGCATCCCGAAGCCTTCGGGCTGCCGCTGCACGCGGCCGACACGCTGCGCGTCGCCAATGTCGAGGCCGCGCGCGACAAGCTATTGGCCGCAATCGAGGGCCGGGACCCGGCCGCACGCGACATCGTCGCGCTGAATGCCGGCGCCGCGCTCTATGTCGGCGGACTGGCCGAGGATATCGCCGGCGGTGTCGAACGGGCGCTCGATGCCATCGCGCGCGGCGCGGCGCGCGCCAAGCTGGACGAGTTCGTGCGCGCGACGGCCGCGGCCTGAACGAGCGCATGAATACCCTGGCCCATATCCTCGAGGTCAAGCGCCGGGAGCTCGCTGCCCTCGCCGCAGAGCCTGGGCGGCTGGCGGCGGCGCTGGCCGCCGCGCCGCCGGTGCGCGATTTCGTCGCGGCGCTGCGTGCCCGCGTCGAATCCGGTCGTCCCGCGGTCATCGCCGAAGTGAAGAAGGCGAGCCCGTCCAAGGGCTTGCTGCGTCCCGATTTCCGGCCGGCCGACATCGCCGCGAGCTATGCACGCCATGGCGCGGCCTGCCTGTCGGTGCTCACGGACCGCGAGTTTTTTCAAGGTGCGCCCGAATATCTGATGCAGGCGCGCGCGGCCTGTCCCTTGCCGGTGCTGCGCAAGGATTTCGTCATCGATGCGCTGCAGGTCGACGAGGCGCGTGCTCTCGGCGCCGATTGCGTGCTGCTGATCGTCGCCGCCTTTCCGGCGGACACGGCGAGGGCGCAGCTCCTGGCGCTGGAGGCGCGCGCACGGGCGCTGGGCATGGCGGTCCTGGTGGAAGCGCACGACCGTGCCGAGCTCGAGCTGGCGCTGGGCCTGCAGACGCCGCTGATCGGCGTGAACAATCGCGACCTGCGCAGCTTCGTCACCCGCATCGACACCTCGATCGAGCTCGCCCGCCTGGTGCCTTCGGACCGGCTGCTGGTGACCGAAAGCGGCATCGCCACCGCCGAGGATGTCGCGCGCCTGCGTGCCGCAGGCATCATGGCCTTTCTGGTCGGCGAAGCCTTCATGCGCGCGCCCGATCCGGGCGCCGAGCTGGCGCGCCTGTTCGGTTGAAGCCTGCGACTGCCGGGGGCGCACGAGACGCGGGCTCGGGTCAAGAGGGATTCGTGATGCGCAGCCGTCGCTGAAGGCATCCTGGTAGGTCATGGATGTTCTGGCACATGGGCTGTGGGCGGCCGCGGCGGCACAGGGCTTGCGACGCAGCGGGCGGGCAGTGCGCGTGTCGGAGGCGGTCGCCTGGGGCGTGCTGCCCGATCTCGTCGCGTTCGCACTGCTGGTCACGTTTCTGTTCGTCGGTCTCGTCCATGGCGAGCTCGCCTGGTCGGACCTCGCAGCGCCCGAATCCTTGGCCGGGCCGTCCTGGAACGGGCACCCGGTCTTGCAGCTGACCTCGCTGCTCTACTCGCTCAGTCACAGCGCGCTGGTCTTTCTTGCCGCGTTCGCCGCAGCCTGGCTTGGGCGAGGCCAGGCGCCATGGGCGATGGCCGCCTGGGGGCTGCACATCCTGCTCGATGTGCCGACGCATGCGCGCAGCTTTTATCCGACCCCCTTCCTGTGGCCGCTGTCGGACTGGACCGTCGACGGCTTCGCGTGGACGTCTTCCTGGGTTTGGGTGCTCAACTACGGCGCCCTCGCCTTGGTCTGGTCAAGGCTGTTGCGGGGACGGAAGCCGACACCGAAGCAGGGCGCGAGCGACCGCGAATAGCCCGCGCAGTGGGTTCGTCAGAACGTAGCCCATCGCATGTTGCGCCGCGGACACGGTCGGTCGATCTCGTCCGGATTTTTTTCCGCGCACTCACCCGCTTCATAGATGATTTGCCAGAATCGTCCCACCCCGACGGGGCATGTCTGGCCGGTGTGCAACGCACAAAGAAGTGTGCTTGCGCGCGCCCGGTCAACCGAGTTTGGCAACAGCGGCAATGAGGAGTGTAGTGATGAAGAAGAAGTATCTGGCGCTGGCGATCGCCAGCCTCGCGAGCGCGCCGTTCGCGCTGGCGCAAAGCAATGTCACGATCTACGGAAAAATGAATCTGGGCTTCGACCGTTACAAGGCCGAAGGCGCCACCGCCGGGTCGGCGTTCGACCTGGATTCGCGTTCGCGGCTCATGGACAACTCGTCGCGCATCGGTTTCCGCGGCACCGAAGACCTGGGCAACGGCCTGAAAGCGCTGTTCCAGATCGAGTCCGGTTTCAACGCCGATGCCTCCGCGGGCGCGGTCGGCGCCAGCACTGGCACGCTGGGCAGCCGCCCGACCTTCGTCGGTCTGCAGGGCAACTGGGGTACGGTCCTGGTCGGTCGCCAGGATGTGTATTACGGCAATGGCAAGCTGGACGAGCCCAACCGCCTGGGCCTGATGCCGAACGCCTTCGAGAACGCTGCCGCCGGCCGCAACGCGATCACCGCGGACGGCTCGCTGCTGGCGGGTGGCCGTGATGGCCGTATGACCGGCGCGCTGGCGCGCACCGACAACGTGCTGACCTATGTCACGCCTAGTTATTCCGGGTTCAATGGCAAGATCCAGTACGCGATTCCGACCGGCGAAGCGACGCCGGCTGGTTCCAGCGTCAAGGATTCCGCCTGGGCCTTGAACCTGACTTACGACAACGGCCCCTGGTACGCGCAGGTCGACTGGATGCGTCGTGAAGACACCATCCTGGCCTGGGACGGCAGCGCTGCGGCCACGGCCAATGGCAACAAGGTCGAAGCCTGGAAGATCGGTCTCGCCTACGCGTTCCCGACCGATACGCACCTGGGGTTCGTCTGGGAAGAACTGAAGAACACCACCGGCAACGGTGCTCTGCTGTTGGCCAACACCACCAACCCTGAGCGCAAGCGCACGAGCTGGGCGCTGAACGTCGTGCAGGGCTTCGGCAACGCCAAGGCCTACCTGAAGTATGGCCGTCTGGACGATGTCGAAGGCGCCGTCGGTGGTGGTACCGATACCAGTGCCCGCCAGTGGGCCCTGGGTTTGAGCTACTCGCTGTCCAAGCGCACCGCGCTGAACGCGTTCTACACCAAGATCAGCAACGATCGCAACGCCGATTACCAGTTCATCGCCTATAACGGTGGTGCTGGCGGCAGCAACACCACGCCGGCTGCGGCGCTGGGTGCCGATCCGACCGCCTTCGGCGTCGGCCTGGTACACAGCTTCTGATCACGAGCATGCCTGTTGCCGGGCCCCACCCGGCACCCTTGAAGGGCCCGTCAGGGCCCTTTTTTTGTGCACTCATTCGGATGTGAGCTCGATTCATCCGCTGCTCGGCGCGCCGCGTCGCCCGGCGGCCCCGGCTACACGCGCTTTGTCGGGGCGTTTGTTGTGCCCGGAACACAGGGGGGCGAAATCGATATCGGTTTTTTTCACACTCGTGTGCCCGGACGTCTGCTCTTGCCAAAATCACCGCACCTCTAGAGGGATAAGTGGAAGGCGTGCTTGGCGCGCTTTTCGAATTGGAAGGTTTGAAATGGCGAAGTTTGCAAGGTTTGCAGGGGCAAGCGACGCCGACAATGGCAAGGAGGAGTTCATCATGAAGAAGAAGTATCTGGCCGTGGCGGTGGCCGCGGCCTGCGGCGCGCCGGCGCTGGCGCTGGCGCAGAGCAATGTCACCATTTACGGTCGTATGAACATGGGTTTCGACCGCTATTCCGCAACTGGCGCGACGGCCGGCTCGGCGGCGGATGTCGAGGGCCGCGCGCGCGTGATCGACAGCTCGTCGCGCATCGGCTTCCGCGGCGTGGAAGACCTGGGCAACGGCCTGAAGGCGGTGTTCCAGATCGAGTCGGGCTTCAACGCGGACGCCTCAGCCGGCGCCGTCGGCGCGAGCACGGGCACGCTCGGTACGCGTCCGACCTTCGTCGGCCTGCAAGGGAATTGGGGTCGCGTGCTGCTCGGCCGTCAGGATGTCTGGTGGGGCAACGGCAAGATGGATGTGGTCTATTACGGCAAGGTGCCGAATGGCTTCATCAATGGCCTGTACGGTCCCGGCAACTCGGTCGCGGCCGGTGCCACCGGCGATGCGCGTGTGGCCGCGACCTTCGCGCGGGCAGACAACGTCGTCACCTACGAGACGCCCAATTTCAACGGCTTCACCGGCAAGATCCAGTACTTGATTCCGACCGGCGAATCGACTGTGGCTGGTTCCAGTGTCAAGAACACCGGCTGGAACGTCACCGGTACGTATGACAACGGTCCGCTCTACCTGCAGGTCGACTTCATGCGCAATGACGACACTGCGCTTACCTGGGATGGCAGCACGGCGCTGACCGCGAACGGCAACAAGGTCGAGGCCTGGAAGCTGGGCGGCCGCTACCTGTTCCCGACCAATACCGAAGTCATGCTGTACTGGACGCAGGTGAAGGCCGACTCCGCGCTGATCAACCAGTCGCGCGATCGCGACACCTGGGTTGCGACCGTCAGTCAGTTCTTCGGGCCGCACAACATCGCGCTGTCCTATGGACGTACCGGCGATGTCAGCGGCTGGACCACCGGCTCGGAGACCGGCGCCACGCATACGGGCCTGGGCTATTTCTACTCGCTGAGCAAGCGCACGACGCTGCAAGCCTGGTGGACGAAGATCAAGAACGACAGCAACGCGGGCTACCAGTTCATCTCGTTCAACGGCGCCGGGGCCGGCACCAACAGCACGCCCTTCGGTGCCGTGGGTGCGGACCCGACCTCCTACGGTGTCGGTATCGCGCACAATTTCTGATCCGGTTCCACCGGACGTCAATCAGACGGGCCCTGCGGGGCCCGTTTTTTTTTCGCTCGTGTCGCTCCGGCGGAATATCGGCGTCGATGGAGAGATTGCCTGGGAATTGTGTATGCGTTGCATCCGTGCAACAAAAATCTGGACGCGGGTTCCGCGATTTCGGTTTTTCCGGGGGCTCCCGACGAATAAGTCTGCGACACTGCGCCTCACCTCCCGAGGGGGGTGAGTAGCGAATACGGGGCCATACCCCGAGCAGATGGGTTCGCGGGGCTACGAGCCGGTTACTCGGGTCGCGGTCACGGGGCCAGAGATCGTCGAGTGCATGGGCTTGGGTACTCGTCTTGTGGCACATACACACTGGGAGATGCATCGATGCAGAAGAAACTGATCGCCGTGGCGGTGGCCGCGGCCTGCGGCGCGCCGGCGCTGGCGCTGGCGCAGAGCAATGTCACCATTTACGGTCGTATGAACATGGGTTTCGACCGCTATTCCGCAACTGGCGCGACGGCCGGCTCGGCGGCGGATGTCGAGGGCCGCGCGCGCGTGATCGACAGCTCGTCGCGCATCGGCTTCCGCGGCGTGGAAGACCTGGGCAACGGCCTGAAGGCGGTGTTCCAGATCGAGTCGGGCTTCAACGCGGACGCCTCAGCCGGCGCCGTCGGCGCGAGCACGGGCACGCTCGGTACGCGTCCGACCTTCGTCGGCCTGCAAGGGAATTGGGGTCGCGTGCTGCTCGGCCGTCAGGATGTCTGGTGGGGCAACGGCAAGATGGATGTGGTCTATTACGGCAAGGTGCCGAATGGCTTCATCAATCCCTTGTACGGTCCGGGTAACGGCTCGGCCGCCGTTGGCCTTGCCGCGGCACCGGCAGCAGGTGGTGGCGATGCGCGGACGGCCAATACCTTCGCACGCCAGGACAACGTCATCACCTATGAGACGCCCAATTTCAACGGCTTCACCGGCAAGATCCAGTACGTTATCCCAACCGGCGAATCGGCAGCGGCCGGTACCAGCGTCAAGAACAGCGGCTGGGCGGCCACCGGTGCGTATGACAACGGCCCGCTCTACCTTCAGGTCGACTTCATGCGCAATGACGACACCATCCTGACCTGGGACGGTAGTGCCGCGGCGACGGCGAACGGCAACAAGGTCGAGGCCTGGAAGCTGGGTGGCCGCTACCTGTTCCCGACCAATACCGAAGTCATGCTGTACTGGACGCAGGTGAAGGCCAGCTCGGGGCTCGTCAACCAGTCGCGCGATCGCGACACCTGGGTCGCGACCGTCAGCCAGTTCTTCGGGCCGCACAATGTCGCGTTGACCTATGGACGCACCGGCGATGTCAGCGGCTGGAACACCGGCTCGGATACCGGCGCCTCATCCACAGGGCTGGGCTATTTCTACTCGCTGAGCAAGCGTACGACGCTGCAGGCCTGGTGGACGAAGGTCAAGAACGACCGCAATGCGGCCTACCAGTTCATCTCGTTCAACGGCTCGGCTGCCGGCAGCACCAACGCCACGCCCTTCGGTGCCGCGGGTGCGGACCCGACCTCCTATGGTATCGGTGTCGCGCACAATTTCTGATCCGGTTCCATCGGATGTCAATCAGACGGGCCCTGCGGGGCCCGTTTTTTTCGGGGGCTGCGTGGCGTCCGGATGCCCGCTGTCGTCGCTCCGCTATCGTCGCTCGCCGCAGAAAGTGACGCCGCGGTGCCGATTGAGCCGCGCCCGGTCGTAGCGGGTGTCGTCGGCCCTCCTAAAGAACCCACTCCCCTATTTGTCTGATCTGGGCATGCATGGCATCGGGTGCCAGATCGAGGCCACCGGGCCAGCAGACCGCGCCGTGTTCGACGCGTACCTGGGCGAACAGGGATGGGTCTCTCAGCGCAGCGAACACGCCGGCACCCGTTGAATGGATCATCGCCCCCAGCGCCACGGTGCCCTCGCTCCCGTCCATGAAGCGGACACGCAAGCGGAAATCCGGCAATGCTTCGACGGTCCTGACCCGCCACGGTTTGCGTGGCTGGATCGGTGGCACGACTGCCTGCTCTACTGCAGAGGGCGTATCGTGTTGGGCGGCTGATTGCGTGTGCATAGGTCCCAGTCCTCCATGCGTTCGGATCGGTGCGCTTGCGGGCGGAGTCAGCCGAGCAGCACCAGGTTGTCGCGGTGGATCAGCTCCGGCGCGTCGATGTAGCCGAGCAGGGCTTCGATCGCGTCGCTGCTCTGACCGGCGATGCGGCGCGCCTCGCTGCTGGCGTAGTTCGCGAGACCGCGCGCGATGTCGACGCCGTCGGGCGTCAGGCAGGCGAGCACGGCGCCGCGCACGAACTCACCCTCGACGGCACGCACACCGACCGGTAGCAGGCTGCGGCCGGCGCGCAGTGCGGCAACGGCGCCGGCGTCGAGGTGCAGGCGGCCGGCCAGCTGCAAGTGGCCGGCGAGCCACAGCTTGCGTGCCGCCAGCGGGGTGCGCGTGGCATACAGCAGCGTGCCCAGCGGCTCGCCGGCGGTGAGCCGCAGCAGCACATCGGCTTCGCGCCCGTTGGCGATCAGCGTGTGCGCGCCGCTCGCGGCCGCGCGCTCGGCGGCGCGCACCTTGGTGATCATGCCGCCGCGGCTGATGCCGCTGCCGGCGCCGCCGGCCATCTCGGCCCAGCAGGGGTCTCCGGCCGCACCTTCCGGCACGCGCTCCGCCTGCGGGTGGGTGCGCGGGTCGGCCGTGTACAGGCCATCCTGGTCGGTAAGGATGATCAGCGCGTCGGCTTCGAGCAGATTGGCCACGAGTGCGGCGAGCGTGTCGTTGTCGCCGAAACGGATTTCGTCATAGACCACCGAGTCGTTTTCGTTGATCACCGGCACCACGGCGAGTGCTAGCAGCGTGGATAGCGTCGAGCGCGCATTCAGGTAACGCGTGCGGTCGGCGAGGTCTTCGTGCGTGAGCAGAATCTGTGCGGCATGCAGCCCGTGCCGCGCAAACGCCTGCTCATAGGCATCGACCAGACACATCTGGCCCACCGCGGCGGCGGCCTGCAGCGCGTGCATGGCATGCGGACGTTCGCGCCAACCCAAGCGCTGCATGCCGGCCGCGACGGCGCCCGAGGACACCAGCGCGACCTGGCGGCCGGCGCGGTGCAGCGTGGCGATCTGCCCGGCCCAGTCGGCAAGCGCTTCGAGATCGAGTTCCCGACCCTGGTTGGTGACCAGTGCACTGCCGACCTTGACGACCAGCCTGCGTGCCGATTCAAGCGCGTGGCGCATGGTCGCCAGCCGATAGTGGCTCGTGTTCGCCCGCTTCGGCGTCGCGCGCTGCCAAGGCGACCTGGCGCTGTCGCTCGAGAAAGCTCGCGACCTGCTCGACGAGCTCGCGGCAGCCGGCGCCACTGATGGCCGAAACCGCGAAGCTGGGCGCATCGCCGGAAGCAAGCGCGCGCGTCAGCGCCGCGATGCGTGCTTCGCGTTCGTCCGGGGGGATCAGGTCGACCTTGTTCAGTACCAGCCAGCGCGGCTTGGCCGCAAGTGTGGCGTCGTAGCGGGCGAGTTCGCGCACGATCGCGTGTGCGTCCCGCACCGGGTCGGCATCGGGGTCCGGGGGGGCGACATCGACCAGATGCAACAGCAGCCGGGTGCGTTGCAGGTGTCGGAGGAATTGGTGTCCGAGCCCGGCACCGTCGGCCGCACCGGCGATCAGGCCCGGGATGTCGGCGACCACGAAGCTCCGGTCCATGTCCACCCGGACGACGCCGAGATTGGGTTGCAGCGTGGTGAAGGGGTAGTCCGCGACCTTCGGGCGCGCCGCCGAGATGGAGCGGATCAGCGTCGATTTGCCGGCGTTCGGCAGGCCGAGCAGACCGACATCCGCCAGCAGCTTCAGCTCCAGACGCAAGTCGTGGCGTTCGCCCTTTTCGCCCGGGGTGCTCTGGCGCGGCGCGCGATTGGTACTGGACTTGAAGTGCAGGTTGCCGAGCCCGCCGCGACCGCCACGGCCTATCATCACCTTCTTGCCGTCGGCATCGAGGTCGGCGACCACGCTGCCGCTCTCGGCATCGGAGATCACCGTGCCGACGGGCACGCGCAGCGTCAGATCGTCGCCGGCGCGGCCGTAGCAATCGGCGCCGCGGCCGTCCTCGCCGCGACGGGCGCGGAAGATGCGTTGGTAGCGGAAGTCGATCAGTGTGTTCAGGTTGCGGTCCGCGACGCAGTAAATGTGGCCGCCCCGGCCACCGTCGCCGCCGCTGGGGCCACCGCGTGGCACGTATTTCTCGCGACGGAACGCGACCGCGCCATTGCCGCCATCGCCGGCAACGATTTCGATCAGCGCTTCATCGATGAATTTCATGGTGCGACCCCAGAAACGAAAAAGCCCGGACTGGCCCGGGCTCGTGGCGCGTGTCCGGAACGATCAGGCCACGGGTTCGCCGGCCGGTTCCGCTTCCAGAGGCTGTATGGACACCAGCCGGCGCTGCATGGCGCCCTTGACCGAGAAGCGTACGGTGCCGGCCGCTTTTGCGAACAGCGTGTGGTCGCGGCCGATGCCGACGTTGTCGCCGGCATGGAACTCCGTGCCGCGCTGCCGCACGATGATTTCACCGGCGTCGACGATCTGGCCGCCGAAACGCTTGACGCCCAGACGCTTTGATTCGGAGTCGCGGCCGTTGCGGGAACTGCCGCCGGCTTTCTTGTGTGCCATGGTGTACTCCCGTTCCGGCTACTGCGCGGCAGAGATCTGCTCGATGCGGATCTCGGTGTAGTTCTGACGATGGCCCTGATGCCGCTGATAGTGCTTGCGGCGGCGCATCTTGAAAATGGTGACCTTGTCGTGCCGACCGTGCGCGAGCACGGTGGCCTGAACCGTGGCACCGGACAGCAGCGGTGCGCCGACCTTCAGTTCGCCGCCACTGCCAACGGCCAGCACGCGGTCCAGCGTGATCTGTGCGCCGACTTCGGCAGGCAGCGTCTCCACCTTGAGTTTGTCACCGGCAGCGACGCGATATTGCTTGCCACCGGTCTGGATAACGGCATACATGGGTGTTCCGATCAAGTTCGCAATCTCGAAAGAACCGCGGATTATACGCAGTCGCCGCGACCGGCGTCAAAACCATGTCGCGCGTGTGGACTGTCGGCAAGACACCGGTCATGGCGGCAAACCGCCATGACCGGATGAATTGGTCGGGGTGAGAGGATTCGAACCTCCGACTCCTGCGTCCCGAACGCAGTACTCTACCAGGCTGAGCTACACCCCGATTCGATCCGGCCCGCGATCGCAGCTTGACCGACAACCCTTGTCAGTGGTTCCGGTCGACCGAAAAGGCGGCGAATCTTATCAGACTTTCCCGAAGTGTCGGTTCCGCCAGCGGCGGCAGCGCGGCGATGGCCAGTTCGACCTCGCGATCGGCGATGCGACGCGTTTCGTCCAGCGCGCCGGTGGCTTCGATGGCGGCAACGATGGCCGTGAGGTCGTCGCGACCTCCGTGCTCGATGGCGTCGCGCACCAGTTGCGCCTGGGCGGGGGAGCCGTGCCGCATGGTGTGGATCAGCGGCAGCGTCGCCTTGCCTTCGGCCAGGTCGTCGCCGAGATGCTTGCCTGTCTGCGATTCGTCGCCCGAATAATCCAGTATATCGTCGATGAGCTGAAACGCGGTGCCGACGTGCAGCCCAAACTGGGCCATGCCCTGCTCGGCGGCGGGAGGCAGTCCAGCGAGCTGTGCGCCGATCCGTGCCGCGGCCTCGAACAGCTTTGCCGTCTTGAAGCGGATGACCTGAAGATAGCGACCGACGTCCAGATCGGCGTCGCGGCAGTGCATCAATTGCAGTACCTCGCCTTCCGCAATGGTGTTGGTGGCATCCGCCAGGGTCGACAACACCGGCATGTTGCCGACGGACACCATCATCTGGAAGGCGCGCGAATACAGAAAATCTCCGACCAGCACCGAGGCGGCGTTGCCGAAGACCGCGTTCGCCGTTCTACGGCCGCGCCGCAGCGCCGATTCGTCGACGACATCATCATGGAGCAGCGTCGCCGTGTGGATGAATTCGATGACCGCCGCGAGCGTGGCGTGCGCGTCACCGCGATAGCCCGCGGCACGGGCCGACAGCAGCAACAGCACCGGGCGCAGACGCTTGCCGCCGGCGAGCACGATGTAGTCGGCGACCTGACGTATCAACGCGACATCCGAATGCAGCGCCTTCCGGATGACCGTGTCGACAGCCAGCGCGTCCGCGCTGACTTCTGGGAATAGGGTGATCGGCGACAAGATGGTTGCCCGACTATCGGAAACGGGTGATGTTAGGTATCGCCCATCTGCACGTCAACGCAATGCATTCCCCACCTGATGCATCCCCTTGGCCTGCCCGAGGCGATGAATCATCTGCGCGGGCCGCGCTGGGATGCGACGACATCATGTCGTGGGCGTCGGCGGCGGGATGCGGTAGCGGTTGCTCCATACAGTGTGCCGCCCGCCACTTGTGATCCGGAGGGTGTTACCGGTATAGTCGAAAATCTTACCGGTCGGTAGGATTGCTTGCCTCGATTGTCCGAGTAGCGTCTCGCCGGATTGTCCGATATCCCTCAGAGAGTGCGACGCCCGATTATCACCAAGGAGACTGAGATGGAATTTGGCATGCTGCATCTGTTCGAGAACCCCATCGGGAAAACCGAAGGGCAGGTCATCAAGGAGCAGATGGAATTGATGATGGCGGCGGAATCACTGGGGTTTGACTCCACCTGGCCGGCCGAGCATCACTTCAGCGAGTACGGCTTCTGCGCTTCGCCGCAGCTCACACTGGCTGCGCTGGCGACGAAGACCAAGCGCATCAAGCTGGGGACCGGAGTGGTGGTGTTGCCGTTCCACCATCCGATCCGTGTTGCCGAGGATTTCGCCTTTCTCGACCATCTGTCGGATGGCCGGGTGATTCTCGGTCTGGGTCGCGGCTATCAGCCGGGTGAGTACCGCGGCTTCGGTGTGGACCAGGAGCGGTCGCGCGAAATTTTCCAGGAAGGGGTGAGCATCATCCGACAGGCCTGGACCCAGGATCGCGTGAACTTCCAGGGCAAGCACTACCGAGTTGATGATATCGAGGTTCGGCCTCATCCCTATCAGAAGCCAACACCACCGATGTATTGTGCCGTGCTGTCGCCCGATTCGTTTGCGGCGGCCGGTGAGTCGGGCATGAACCTGATGATGTCGGCAGCGTTTGGGCTGTCCGCGGAGAATGCCAAGAAAGGCATCGTGGCGTACAAGGAGGGTCGGCGGCGCGTGGGGCTCGATCCCGAGGGCGGCCGGATCGCCTGCCTGTTCATGTGCTATCCGGGCGACACGACAGAGAAGGCGCACAAGGATTTCAAGGATCCGGTGGAGTGGTATTACCGTACCAGCGCCAAGTATGTCGCGCCCAAGGGCGACGCGGTGAAGGGCTACGAGATGTACAAGAAGTCCCAGTCCTTTGCGCAGGAGGCCCAGTTCGAGCAGCTCGTCGACACCAATGTGATGATCTGTGGCGATGTCGATCACTGTGTGGAAAAGCTCGTCGGTCTGACCAAGGTGTACGGCTTCGATGAGCTACTGGTGTGGACCCGACTCGGTGGTATGGAGACCAAGAACGTGCTGCGTGCGATGGAGCTGCTTTCCGATCGCGTGATGCCGGGCGTGCGCAAGGCTCTGGGGCAATGAGCGCGCTGCCGGTGCCGGGTTTGGCGACAATGGAGGTGCAGGAGGTGAACGTGGCGGGCTGTACCCCCGATGAATTTCGGTCGGCTATGCGGCAACTGGCGGCTGCGGTATCCATAGTCGCGGCGGGTCGGCCGGGGCAGCGCAACGGCCTGACGGCCACGGCGGTGATGTCGCTCACCGCCGAGCCGCCGCGTCTCGTTGTCGCCGTCAACAAGGATGCCAGCGCGTATCACCTGTTGGTCGGGGAGGCCGGGTTCTGTGTGAATGTCCTGGCGCATTCGCAGTTGCCGGTCGGCATGCGCTTTTCGGGTCTGATCAAGGGTGAAGAGCGTTTTCAGCAGGGCGAGTGGGAACCCTTGGCGACCGGGGCGCCGGCCTTGCGCGGGGCCTTGGCCAATTTCGACTGCCGCCTTGCGCGCGTGGTCGATTGCGGTACGCATGCATTGCTGATCGGCGATGTGATCGTGGCGCGATCTTGTCCGGGTGAAGAGCCCCTGGTGTACGTCGACGGCCAGTGGGCGGGGTTGCCAAGACCCCAGATGTCACGAGCGTAGCGTGTCCGCGCTGGGACCATCGCCGTCTGCGAAGCCGGCCGATGCCGGCAGTGCTGTCGGCATGCGCGAGCAACTGCGCTCGTTCAAGCGTGAGCGCATTCTGGAAGTGGCCGGCCGACTGTTTTATGAGCGTGGGTATCACGGCACGAGCCTGGATGCGCTCGCGGAGCGGCTGGGTGTCAGTAAGCCTTTCATTTACGCGCACTACCGGAACAAGACCGAACTGCTGATCGAGATCTACACGCGCGTCGTGCAGCTGTCGTTGGATTGTGTGGCTGCGGCGCGCGCCGAGGGTGGAACACCGGTGGCCCAGATCGTGGCATTTTCGCGGAGGTTCGCGGACCTGACGGTGCGCGAGCAGGCCGTGGTGGCGGTGTTCTTTCAGGAGGTCAGCAGCATTCCAGCCGAGCATGTGACGGCGATCAACCGGCTCAAGAAATCGTTCGACGATGCGCTCACCGCGCTGATCAAGGACGGCATCACGGCCGGCGCTTTCGATGTCGGTGATGCGCGCATGGCGGCGCTGGCGATGACCGGCATGATCAGCTGGATCTATACTTGGTATCGTTCGTCCGGTCGCCTGAAGCCCGATGAGCTGTGCGGGGTCATGGCCGACTACGCGCTGCGGATAGTCGGGGGCCACGGAGTCGACAAGGAGTGACTGCCGCGGTGGCGTCATGACCGGTTTTTTTGCTCCGGTCCCGTGTGTAAACAAACAACCATTTTTTGGGTGACGACATGACACATATTCGTACATGGGGGGCGGTCGCCCGCACTTCATTGCTCGGACGGCTCTTCATTTGCGGGCTTGCCGCACTGACGATGGCCGGGCTTGCCCAGGCCCAGGTATTCCCGTCGCGACCCATACGCTTTGTCGTGCCGATCCCTGCGGGCGGCAGCACGGATGTGCTGGCGCGCGAGATCGCGCGCCGTGTGCAGGAGACCTGGGGCCAGCCGGTGGTCGTCGACAATCGTCCCGGTGCCGCAGGCAGTCTGGGTGCAGACATCGTTGCCAAGTCGCCGGCTGACGGCTATACCATCCTGTTGGTGAATGTCGGCCATGTGATCAACGCCAGCGTTTATCCCAAGCTGCCGTTCGATTCGATCAAGGATTTCGCGCCCGTGGTGTTGATGGCGGCCGTGCCGCTTGGTGTCGTTGCCCATCCGTCGGTGCCGGTCAAGTCCTTGCCGGAACTGATCGCCTATGCCAAGGCGCATCCCGGTCAATTGAATTTCGGTTCATCGGGCAATGGCGGCGCCAGCCATCTCGCCGGCGAGTTGTTCAAGTCGCTGACCGGGGTCCAGCTTACGCATGTGCCCTACAAGGGCAGTGCTCCGGCGGTGGCCGATCTGCTGGCCGGACAGACTCAGGTGATGTTCCCGGACATGGCCGTGGTCGTACCGCACATCAAGGCAGGACGAGTCCGCCCCCTCGCGGTGGCCACACAAAAGCGCTTGGCGGCCTTGCCCGACGTGCCGACCGGTCAGGAAATGGGGGTGCCGGGATTCGAGGTCGCTGCCTGGGTGGGCATTCTTGCGCCGGCGAATACGCCCAGAGAGATCGTGACCAAGTTCAACACTGAAATCGTGCGCATCCTGCAGCAGCCCGACATGCGCGACAAGCTCGTCGCTCAGGGGTTTGATGTGGTTGCGAGCACCCCCGAGCAATTCGGCGCGGTCATGCGCGCCGATATCGAAAAGTTCAGCCGGGTTGTCAAGGCCGCCGGGGTCAAAGTAGACTGAGCGAGCCGGGAGGGGGCGTCCCCGTTCCTGGAATGGCGATCGCACCCACAACAATATTCAATACAAGAGGAGACAGTGACATGCTAGGTGTTGCGCATACGGTGGGTCGGGTCGTGAAGGCGTGCCTGGGGTTCGTGCTGGCGCTGTCACCCGTGGTGGCGGTGGCCCAGGGCTACCCCAACAAGCCGATTCGCGTCATCGTGCCGGCCTCGGCGGGGGGCATCACCGACGTCATCGGGCGGGCGATGGCGCAACGCTTGTCGGAGGTGCTGGGGCAGTCGGTCGTGGTCGAGAACAAGGCGGGCGCGAACGGCATCATCGGCATGGAAGCCCTGGCGAAGGCCGCGCCTGATGGCTACACGATCGGAGTCGGTTACTCGGCGACGCTGTCCATCAATCCCGGGCTGTACAGCAAGCTGCCTTACGATGTGGCGAAGGACTATGCACCGATCACTGCGGCGATCTCGTTGCCGCTGATACTGATTTCGCACCCGTCCTTTCCGGCGAAAAACCTGTCCGAGCTGATCGCGCTCGGCCGCAGCCAGCCAGGAAAATATTCCTATGGCACCGCCGGGGTCGGTGCCACCGGTCATTTGTCCATGGAACTGTTCAAGACCCTGACCGGGGTCGATTTCACGCATGTCCCGTACAAGGGCAATGCACCGGCGTATGCTGATCTGCTCGCCGGCCAGGTGCAGTTGATGTTCGGCGACGTGCCCTCGGCCCTGACCTACATGAAGGCGGGGCGCATCCACGCATTCGCGATCACGACCCAGCAACGCAGCCCGCTGGCACCCGATGTACCGACGGTTCGTGAAGCGGGATTGAGCGGCTTCGAATCGAATATCGTCTTCGGCTTCATCGCGCCGGCCGGCGTGCCCAAGGACATCATCCAGCGGCTCAACACCGAAATGGTCAAGATACTCCGCGAGCCGGCCTTCGCGCAGCGATTCGCCGCCCAGGCCGTGGAAATGGTGCCGACCACGCCCGAAGGCTATGCCGAGCTGATCCGGACCGAAACCGCGAAATGGGCCCGGGTGATCAAGGCGTCCGGCGCAAAGGCCGATTGAGCACGCGGCCGGTTTCGCGCGCTTTCGCTTCCATCAATCCCGTCGCCGGCATTTTCGATGGCTCTGCCCTTCACCGCCGCATTGCGGCTCAACGCCCGACGTCGTCCGCGGCATCGGGCGGTATGTACCGAGCATGAGATTCTGAGCTATCAGGATTTGTGGGGTCGGGTGTCCAACCTGATGCACGCACTCGAGGCCTCAGGCGTTCGGCCCGGCACGCATGTCGGCTTGCTGCCAAGCAACGGCGTGCCCACGCTGGTGACGATGTTCGCGGTAACCGGGATGGGTGCCATCCCGGTGCCGATCAGCTCGCTGTTGTCCGACGAAGACGTCGGCTACATCCTCGACGCAGCCGACGTGCGCGTGATGATCCTGCAGGCGGACCGTTTCCAGCGCGCTGCGGCCGTAGAGCGCGTGGCGACACGTTTGTGTCTGGGATGCGAACCGGTGGCGCCTGGCTGGGACGCGCTGGATCCGCTCATGGCGGTGGCGCCCAAGGACGAGCCGGACCTCGCGCACGCGCATCAACGCATCCTGTCCCACACTTCAGGGACGACGGGGCGCCCCAAGCTGCCCTTGCGTGGCGAATGGGCATTCGAAGAGCGCGCGATAGAGCAGGGTTTTTGCGATGCCGACCGCTTTCTCGCGGCGCTGACCTTTTCGACGGGCGTCGGCCTGACCTATACGCTGCTGCCTTTGTATCTCGGCGCGACAGTTCATATGCTGGCTGACTGGGATCCGGAGCGCGCGATGGCGGTGATCGATGCGGAGAAGATCACCGCGACCCTGATGCTGCCGGCGATGCTGCGCCAGATGATGAACTCGCCAGGATTCTCCGCGTTCGATGGCCGCAGCCTGAGGTTGATTCAATCCGGTGCCGGCGTGGTCGAGGCCGACATCCGTCGTGTCTACCACGACAAGCTGGGCCCGGTGCTGAGCATCTATGCGGCGTCCACCGAGGTGGGCCCCATCGCCAACCTGAAAGGCGACGACGTCGTCAGATATGCCCACGGCAATTGCGTCGGTCAGCCGTTTTTCGGCGTCGAGGTGAAGCTGCTGGATGATTCGATGAACGAGGTGCCGGTAGGCGAGGTCGGCGAGATCTGCGCGCGCAGCACGACTCAGTTCGAATGCTATTACGGCGAGGCCGAGCTGACCGCGGGTACTCGCCGCGGCGACTACCTGAGCGTCGGTGATCTCGGTCGTTTCGATGCCGAGGGCTACCTGTATTTCGTTGGTCGCAAGGCCGACGTCCTGCGTATCGGCGAGCGCGACGTTTATGCAACGGTCGTCGAAGAGGTGTTGATGGCGCATGCGGCGGTTGCGGAGGTAGCCTGTGTCGATGTGTCGGTCGAGGGCGGGAGCGGCCAGCTGTGGGCGGCGGTGGTTCTGCGCTCTGACTGCTCCGCGGAGCAACTCGCGGAGCACTGTGCGCGACACCTGCCGGACTACAGCCGACCACAGCGATACGTGGTCGTCGATGCGCTGCCGCGTACCGCCACCAGCCGGGTCATCAGGGGGAAGCTCAAGGAGCAGCTCGAACGCATGAACGCCGGTGCATAGGGTGCCCCGAAGTGAGGTGTTTCCGGGCTGCACTCCGCTGGCGTCAGGGTCCCGTCTCCGGGCTGGAAGGTGGGGCCCCCATGTTAAAATCCCCGACTTTTTCCGCGACGTCGCCACGACGTTGTCGTTCCTTCGGCATACCTGAATAAGCTCCACTCATGACCCCATTCGCCAAGGAAACCCTGCCGGTCAGTCTAGAAGACGAGATGCGGCGTTCGTATCTGGATTACGCCATGAGCGTGATCGTCGGACGCGCCTTGCCCGACGTTCGCGATGGCCTGAAGCCGGTGCAGCGCCGGGTGCTGTTCGCGATGCACGAGCTGGGCAATCACTGGAACCGGCCCTACAAGAAGTCTGCCCGTATCTGCGGCGACACCACAGGCAAGTACCATCCGCACGGCGAAGGCTCGGTGTACGACACCTTGGTTCGCATGGCCCAGGATTTCAGCCTGCGCTACCCGCTGGTCGATGGCCAGGGTAATTTCGGTTCGGTCGATGGCGACAACCCGGCTGCGATGCGCTACACGGAAGTGCGCATGGCGAAAATCGCGCACGAGCTGCTCGCGGACATCGATGCCGAAACCGTCGATTTCGGCCCGAACTATGACGGTTCCGAGCGCGAGCCGCTGATTTTTCCGGCGCGCATTCCGAACTTGCTGGTCAATGGTTCCGCGGGTATTGCCGTCGGCATGGCGACCAATATCGCGCCGCACAACCTCGGTGAAGTGGTCGACGCGTGTCTGGCGATGCAGAACGATCCGGAGATCTCCATCGATGCACTGATGGAGATCATCCCCGCACCCGATTTTCCGACCGCCGGCCTGATCTACGGTATCGGTGGCGCCAGAGAGGCCTATCGCACCGGTCGTGGACGCGTGGTCATGCGCGCGCGCACGCATTTCGAGGAGATCGATCGTGGCAATCGCCAGGCGATCATCGTCGACGAGTTGCCCTATCAGGTCAATAAGGCCAATCTGCTGGTGCGCATTGCCGAACTGGTCAACGACAAGAAGATCGAGGGCATCAGCGATATCCGTGACGAATCGGACAAGTCGGGGATGCGCGCGGTGATCGAGTTGAAGCGCGGTGAAGTGCCCGAAATCGTGCTCAACAACCTGTTCAAGCTGACCCAGCTGCAGGACACCTTCGGCATCAACATGGTCGCGCTGGTCGATGGCCGGCCAAGACTGCTGAACCTCAAGGAAATGCTCGAGTGTTTCCTCGGCCATCGTCGTGAGGTGGTCACGCGACGGACGATTTTCGAGCTGCGCAAGGCGCGTGAGCGTGGCCATGTCCTGGAAGGTCTGGCCGTGGCGCTGTCGAACATCGACGAGATCATCGAGTTGATCAAGTCTTCGTCGTCGCGCGCCGTTGCGCAGGAGGCGCTGATGGCGCGCGCGTGGAGCTCGCCGCTGGTCGAACAGATGCTGGCGCGCGCCGATGCCGAGCGCTATCGCCCCGACGGCCTCGGTGTCGAGTTTGGCTTGAGCCGGTACGGCTACAGGCTCTCCGACGTTCAGGCGAAGGCCATTCTGGACATGCAGCTCGCGCGCCTGACCGGGCTCGAACAGGACAAGATCGTCACCGAATACCGCGAGGTGATCGAGCAGATCGCCGACTTTCTGGACATCCTCGCGCGGCCGGAGCGGATCACCTGGATCATCGGTGACGAGCTGCGCGCGGTGCGCGAGCAGTACGCCGATGCACGCCGTTCCGAAATCGTGCTGAACACGCAGGAGCTCGGCATCGAGGACCTCATCGCCCAGCAGGACATGGTGGTGACGCTGTCCCATTCCGGTTACATCAAGGCGCAGCCGCTTGCCGACTACCGTGCGCAGCGCCGCGGCGGGCGCGGCAAGCAGGCGGCGGCGATCAAGGAAGACGATTTCGTCGATCGCTTGTTCGTCGCGAACACGCACGACTACCTTCTATGCTTCTCCAGTCGCGGCCGTGTCTACTGGCTCAAGGTCTATGAAGTGCCGCAAGGCTCCCGGGTGTCACGCGGCAAGCCGATCGTGAACCTGTTCCCGTTGGCAGATGGCGAAAAAATCACTGCCGTATTGCCGGTGAAGGAGTTCGACGAAGGCCACTACGTATTCATGGCCACGGCCTTGGGCACGGTCAAGAAGACGCCGCTGTCCGAATTCGGCAATCCGCGCAAGGCCGGCATCATTGCTGTCGACTTGGATGATCGGGATTTCCTGATCGGCGTCGCGATCACCGACGGCGAGCACAATGTGATGTTGTTCTCCGACGCAGGCAAGGCGGTACGCTTCGCCGAGGGTGATGTGCGACCGATGGGTCGGACCGCACGCGGCGTGCGTGGCATGATGCTGGAAGCTGGTCAGCGTGTGTTGTGCATGCTGGTTGCCCTAGGGGACGCGCATTCCGTGCTGACCGCTACCGAGCATGGGTTCGGCAAACGCACGCCGATCGAGCACTACACGCTTCATGGCCGCGGCACCAAGGGCATGATCGCGATTCAGACTAGCAAGCGCAACGGCAAGCTGGTCGGTGCCGTACTGGTCAACGACGAGGATGAGGTGATGCTGATCTCGACCGGCGGCGTGCTGATCCGTACCCAGGTCAAGCAGATTCGCGAGATGGGACGTTCGACTCAGGGCGTGACGCTGATCGCGCTGGCCGATGGCACCATCCTTGCCGGTATCGAGAAGGTCGTCGAAACGGAAGAGGGTTGAGCATGACGAGAGTGATCAATTTCAGTGCCGGCCCGGCAGTCCTGCCGGAAGCCGTGCTCACGCAGGCGGCGGACGAAATGCTGGACTGGCATGGCAGCGGGCAGTCGGTCATGGAGATGAGCCACCGTGGCGACGAGTACATGGCCATTCATGCCCAGGCCGAGGCCGATCTGCGCGAGTTGATGGCCATTCCGAACAACTACAAGGTGTTGTTCATGCAGGGCGGGGCCACCGCTCAGTTCGCGATGGTGCCGATCAATCTGCTTCGCGGCAAGGGTGGTGCCGATTACATCGATACCGGCGAGTGGTCGAAAAAGGCGCTGAAGGAAGCGCAGCTGTTCTGCGCGGTGAATGTCGCCGCGAGCGCGAAGGACCGGCAGTACACCTACATTCCGGATCCCAGTGCGTGGCGCCTCGATGCGGACGCCGCCTACGTGCATATCTGTACCAACGAGACCATAGGCGGCGTGGAATATCACTGGACGCCCGACACCGGCGATGTGCCGCTCGTCGCCGACATGTCGTCGACCATTCTGTCGCGACCGATCGACGTGTCGAGGTACGGCCTTATCTACGCCGGTGCGCAAAAGAATATCGGCCCAGCGGGGCTGACGCTGGTCATCGTGCGCGAGGATTTGATTGGCCAGGCGGTGCCGACGCCGCCATCGTTCTGCAGCTATGCGGTGTGTGCCGAGCATGGGTCGATGTACAACACGCCGCCGACCTACGCCATCTATATCGCGGGTCTGGTGTTTCAGTGGCTGAAGAAGCAGGGCGGACTCGAGGCGATCGAGGTGCAGAACGCGCGCAAGGCGGCGTTGCTTTATGACTACATCGATGCGTCCGGGTTTTTCCGCAATCCCGTCGAACCCACGCAGCGCTCGCGCATGAACGTGCCCTTCACGTTGAGCGATCCGTCGCTGGACGCGGCTTTCCTCGAGGGCGCGAAGGCACGCCATCTGATTCAGCTCAAGGGGCATCGCTCGGTGGGTGGCATGCGCGCATCGATCTACAACGCGATGCCGATCGAGAGTGTGCGCGCCCTGGTCGACTACATGCAGGATTTCGTCGCGAGCCATGGCTGAGCCGGTGCGAGTTCTCGTTCTGAACGCGGTCGCCGCAGTGGGTTTGCGCCGCTTTCCCGCCGATCGATATGTCGTGGGTAAAGATATCGAGGACCCCGACGCGATATTGGTGCGTTCGCAGGACATGCATGCCATGGCCTTGCCTAGCGGTCTCAAGGCCGTGGCCCGGGCTGGCGCAGGCACGAACAACATCCCGGTCGTGGCATTGTCGGCACGCGGCGTACCGGTCTTCAACGCTCCGGGGGCCAATGCCAACGCCGTCAAAGAGCTGGTGCTCGCCGGCCTGTTGATGGCGGCACGCAACATTCCCGCCGCACTGCGGTTCGTCCATGATCTCGCCGTCGGGTCCGATGAAATCGATCGCGTCGTCGAGGACGGGAAGAAAACCTATGCCGGGTTCGAACTGGCCGGCCATACCTTGGGCATCGTCGGTCTGGGCAAGATAGGCTGCCTCGTGGCCGATGCGGCGGTCCGCCTGGGTATGGATGTCATCGGTTTCGATCCCGACATCACCGTTGACGCGGCCTGGAGCCTGCCTTCGCAGGTACGCAAGGCAAACAGCCTGACGGATTTGTTGAAGAGTGCGCATTTCGTCACGCTGCATGTGCCGCTCGTCGAGGCCACGCGGCACCTGATCGATGCACAGAGGATCGGGCTCATGAAGACGGGCGCGGTGTTGCTCAACTTCTCGCGCGATGGCGTGGTCGACGAGCCGGCCGTATTGCAAGGGCTCGCCAGCGGCAAGCTGCGCTACTATGTCTGTGATTTTCCGTCGGTGGTTCAGCGTCATCTGGACAAGGTCATCGCCTTGCCTCATCTTGGCGCGTCGACACGTGAGGCCGAGGACAATTGCGCGATCATGGCCGTCGATCAATTGCGAGCCTACCTGGAGCATGGCGAGGTGCGGAATTCCGTGAATTTCCCGGATGTCGTGATGCATCGAGAATCGGCGTATCGAATCGCGATCGCCAATGCCAACGTGCCGAACATGGTCGGACAGATATCCACCGAACTGGCGCGCGAGCGACTGAACATCCACAACATGCTCAACAAGTCGCGCGGGGACATTGCCTATACCCTGGTCGATGTCGACAGCAAGGTGCCGGGCACCGTGTTCGACCGCATCCGGTCGATCGAGGGGGTGCTCGCGGTTCGGTATCTGCCGCTGGAGTCATGACGTGAGCGACGAGGCGCTGCGTGCATTGCGTGCCGAGATCGACGCCGTGGACGACGCGCTGCTCGCGAATTTTTCCCGCCGGGCCGAATTGGCCAGTCAGGTTGGGCATCTGAAGCAGGGTCGGGCGGTCTATCGTCCGGAGCGTGAAGCGCAGATCCTGCGCCGTATGCTGGGCGCAAACCCCGGCCCGCTGCCGGCCACGGCCATTCGCCAGCTTTTCACGGAGCTGATGTCGGCCTGCCGGGCCCTGGAGCAGAACCTGGTCATCGCCTATCTCGGTCCTCCGGGAACGTTTTCTCAAAGTGCGGCAAGCCAGCATTTCGGCTCGGCGCCCGAGTTCATGCCGGTCGAGAGCATCGACGCCGCGTTTCGCGCGGTCGAGGCCGGACAGGCGCACTACGCTGTCGTGCCGGTGGAAAATTCCGCGGAGGGCAGCGTCGGCCGCACGCTCGACCTGTTGTTGCAGACATCGCTCGTGTGCGCCGGGGAGGTCATTCTCCGTGTCCATCAGAATCTGATGTCGCGCGCGACCGATCTCGCTGCGATAAGCCGCATCTATTCGCACGCGCAATCGTTCGGGCAATGTCATGAATGGCTCAATGCGCACGCTGGTGGCCGTGAGCGGATCGTGGTGGCGAGCAACGCCGAGGCGGCCAGGCGAGCTGCCGAGGATCCGGGAAGCGCCGCCATTGCGGGCACTGCGGCTGCCGAGCTGTACGGATTGACGGTCCTGGCGCGCAACATCGAGGACGATCCGAACAACGCCACGCGCTTCCTCGTGATGGGCACACAGCGTGCCGCGCGTGCCGGTCACGACAAGACGAGTTTCGCGTGCTCGGCGCCGAACCGGCCAGGGGCGGTCCATGCCTTGTTGCAGCCGCTTGCCCAGGAGGCGGTATCGATGACCAAGCTCGAATCGCGGCCTTCTCCGCAGGGCCGCTGGGAGTATGTCTTTTATATCGATGTCCTCGGGCATGTCGAGGACCAGGATGTCGCACGGGCGCTGGCGAATGTCGAGTCGCGCGCCACGTTCTTCAAGGTTTTCGGCTCCTATCCACGGGCGTTGGTGACATAAATGGAACAAGCGAATGGAACTAGCCTATAGCGAGGCGTTGCCGTATGTCCGGTCGATTTCTCCTTACCAGCCGGGCAAACCCATTACCGAGCTGGCACGCGAGTTCGGGCTGGCGGTCGGTTCGATCGTGAAGCTGGCGTCGAACGAAAATCCCTTGGGCATGAGCCCCAAGGCACGCGGCGCGATGCTTGCCGAAATCGACGGCTTGGCCAGATACCCCGATGACTACGAGTTGAAGAGGTCGGTCGCCGAGCACCACGACCTGGGCATGGAGCGAATCGTGCTGGGCAACGGTTCGAACGATCTGCTCGAACTGATTGCGCGGGTCTATCTCGCATCGGGACGCTCGGCGGTGTTTTCACGCCATGCGTTTGCCGTCTATGCGCTGGCGACCCAGGCCACGGGCGCCGAGTGCATAGAGGTGGCTGCGCATGAATTCGGGCACGATCTCGACGCGATGCTGGCTGCGGTTCGAGCGGATACGCGCGTCGTCTGGATCGCCAATCCCAACAATCCCACCGGCACCTTTCTCCCCTATGCCGAGCTCAAGTCAGCCCTGCGACGCTTGCCGGAGCAGGTGATCGTGGTGCTGGATGAGGCCTACAACGCCTACATACCGCCGAACGAGCAAGCCGACACGGTGCAATGGCTGCACGAGCTCCCGAATCTGGTCATCACGCGCACGTTTTCCAAGGTGTATGGCATGGCCGGTCTGCGCATCGGCTATGCGCTGACGAGCGCGGCGATCGCCGATCTGATGAACCGGGTCAGACAGCCGTTCAACTGCAACAATCTCGCGCTTGCGGCGGCGATCGCGGCGCTCGATGATCAGGCCTTCGTCGAGCGCAGTGTCGCGCTCAATGCGCAGGAAATGACGAGGCTCTGCACGGCATTCGGACGGCTCGGCCTGGACAGCATCCCTTCGCGCGGCAATTTCATCACGGTCCGTGTTCCCAAGGCGGCGGCGGTGAATCTCGCCTTGCTGAAACAAGGCGTGATCGTGCGGCCACTGGCGGGCTACGGCATGCCGGACCACTTGCGCGTCACCATCGGGCTCGCGGAAGAAAATACCCGTTTCCTGGCTGCCCTCGAGACCGCATTGAGGGGCCGATGAGGCCGCTGTCGCGCCTGGTCGTTTGCGGTACCGGGCTGATCGGAGGGTCGTTCGCGTTGGCGCTCAAGGCCGGAGGGCAGGTCGCGGACGTGGTCGGGATCGGGCGAACCCGGCAATCGCTGCAGGACGCGCTCGATCTGGGCATCATCGACCGCATCGCGGTCGGCTGGCAGGATGCGCTCGAGGGCACGGAGCTGGTTTTTCTCGGTGTGCCGGTGGCTCAGACCGCATCGGTCCTCGCGGCGATGGCGCCGCACTTGTCCGGGCCGACATTGTTGACCGACGGTGGCAGCACCAAACACGATGTGGTCGCGGCGGCGCGCGCGGCCTTGGGCAAAGAGATCTGGCGCATGATCCCCGGCCACCCGATCGCCGGCTCGGAGAAGAGCGGGCCGCACGCAGCGCGCGCGGATTTGTACCAGGCACGGCGTGTGGTGTTGACGCCGCTGGCTGAGAATCGTGCAGAAGATATCGAACGGATTCGAGCACTATGGCGGGCCTGCGGAGCACGTGTCAGCGAGCTGGCCGTGGGCGAGCACGATCGGGCCCTGGCCGCTGTCAGCCATTTGCCGCATCTGCTTTCCTACGCACTGGTGGGCGAGCTGGCCCGTCGGGACGATGCCGAGCGCCTATTCGACCTGGCGGCCGGAGGCTTTCGGGATTTCACCCGCATCGCCGGCAGCCATCCGGAAATGTGGCGTGACATTTGTATGGCCAACCGCGACGCGCTGCTCGCCGAGCTCGACGCCTATGGGGACGAACTTGCACGTCTGCGCGCGATGATCGCGCGCGGTGACGCTCAGGGCTTGTTCGATGCGTTTGCGGTGGCGCGCCTGGCACGCAACGCCTGGATAGCCAGGGATGATGCCGGTCGGCAGACGTGATCCGGCGATGATGGGTTTCGGCACGATGGCGCCGCGAAAATCGGCTCTCCGCGACGCGATCCGGCACCGCGCTGTGGTGCGCTGTGCATCCGACCGCGCCGGGCACGGTGCCGATCGCATATCCGGCACCGTGCGCGAGCACTCAGAACGGGTATGAGCAAGCAAGGCTGGATCGATCTCGACGCTTGCGCAGCCGCGACGGGTACCGTGCGTGTTCCGGGATCCAAGAGCGTGTCCAACCGCGCGCTGTTGATGGCGGCTCTGGCGGACGGCGATACCGATCTCATCGGCTTGCTCGAGGCGGATGATGTCCAGGCGATGCGGGCGGCACTGCAGACGCTGGGGATCGTCATCGAGCCCTTGGGTGGGGACCTCTGGCGCGTGCATGGTGGCGGCGGCGCGCTGCCTGTCCGTTCCGCGGATTTGTTTCTCGGCAATGCCGGCACGGCGTTCCGGCCGTTGACGGCGGCGCTTGCGCTGGCCGGTGGCGAATATCGCTTGCACGGCGTCGCGCGCATGCACGAACGCCCCATTGGCGATCTGGTCGATGCCTTGCGCATGCTCGGCTGCCGCATCGACTATCTTGGCCACGAAGGCTATCCGCCGCTCGCCATTCATGCGGCACGCATCACCGGAGACCGTGTACGCGTGCGCGGCAACGTCTCGAGCCAGTTCCTGACCGGTCTGCTGTTGGCGGCGCCGCAGCTTCCGGGCGGACTCGACATCGAGGTCGAAGGGCCGTTGATTTCGCAGCCCTATATCGAACTCACACGCTCGGCGATGTCGGCGTTCGGGGTCGTCGTCGAACACGCTGAGCCGGCGCATTTCCGCGTGGCGCCAGGTTCCCGTTATCGCAGTCCGGGTCGTTTCGAGGTGGAAGCGGATGCCTCGTCGGCGTCCTATTTCCTGGCCGCGGGCGTACTCGGCGGCGGCCCGGTGCGCGTGTTGGGTGTCGGCAGCCGCTCGATTCAGGGGGATATCGCGTTTGCCGACGCGCTGGCTTCGGTCGGGGCGATGGTCGAGCGCGGCCCGGACTGGATCGAGGTATCCAACCCGGCGCGCACGGTTCGTGCTTTCGATCTGGATTGCACGGCCATCCCCGATGCGGCCATGACGCTCGCGATCGTGGCGCTGCGCGCGGACGGGCCGTCGCGTCTAACCGGCATCGGCAGTTGGCGTGTCAAGGAGACCGATCGCATCGCGGCCATGGCGACCGAGCTGCGCAAGCTCGGCGCCGAGGTCGAGGCCGGAGCGGCGCATCTGCTCATCACGCCGCCGTCGGCCTTGCGCTCGGCGGAGATCGATACCTACGATGATCATCGTATGGCCATGTGCTTCGCGCTCGTCTGCCTCATGGGCGCGGCGGTTCGCATCCGCGACCCCGGCTGCGTCGCGAAGACCTTTCCCGAGTTTTTTTCCTGTCTCGAAACCATCCTGAAGCGCTGAGCCATGACCGTCCCGGTGATCGCGATCGATGGGCCTTCGGCTTCTGGAAAGGGTACGCTCGCCGCGCGTCTGGCCGAGAAGCTCGGTTTCCATTATCTGGACAGCGGCGCGCTGTATCGGGTCGTTGCGTTGCGCGCCCTGCGCATGGGGGTCGCCCCTGCGGATGGCGCGCAGCTCGCGGAGCTGGCCAGAACCCTGCCGGTCTCGTTCCGTGACCACGCGGTCCTGCTCGATGACGAGGACGTCGCGACCGCAATCCGGACGGAAGAGATCTCCATGCTGGCGTCCGGCGTCGCGGTATTTCCGGCGGTACGTGAGGCCTTGCTCGCTCGCCAGCGTGCGTTCAGGCGCGCCCCGGGCCTGGTCGCTGAAGGCCGGGATATGGGCAGCGTCGTGTTCCCGGACGCACGGGTCAAGGTCTTCCTGACGGCGAGCGCGGAGGTGCGCGCGCAGCGCCGATATAAGCAGTTGATCGATCAGGGATTGCCTGCTAACATTGACGCCCTTTTGCAGGAGCTTAGGGCGCGCGATCTGCGAGACTCCCAGCGAGCGGTTGCTCCGCTCGTGTGTGCGCCTGATGCCATTCTGCTGGATACAACCGGACTCGACCCCGAGTCGGCGTTTGCGGTGCTCGAGCGCATCGTGCAAGGGCACTGAGAACTGAGCGCGACGCGAGCAGATGCGGACGTTGCGTTGTCGGGGTGGTGACGGTCGGGTGGTGCGGTATTCGCAATGCTTATCGCATCGTGTGCGCACGGATGTTGCGCTTTAATTCTGACTTTTGTTTAGGTCGACCTCCTCGATTTTTCTCCCGTTTATATGTCCGCCATAGCCGCCACCGAAGAAAGTTTTGAGTCTCTTTTCGAAGAAAGTCTGAAGCGTCAGGAAATGCGCGCCGGTGAGGTCATCACCGCCGAGGTGGTGCGCATCGATCAGAATTTCGTGATCGTCAACGCGGGCCTGAAGTCCGAGAGCTTCGTGCCGATCGAAGAATTCCGCAATGATCGCGGCGAGCTGGAGGTGAAGGAGGGTGATTACACCCAGGTCGCAATCGAGATGCTCGAGGATGGCTACGGCGAAACCCGGCTGTCGCGCGACAAGGCGAAACGCATCGCGGCCTGGAATGATCTCGAGAAGGCCATGAACGATGGCAGCATCGTCAAGGGGGTGGTCACCGGCAAGGTCAAGGGCGGTCTGACGGTCATGACGAACGCCGTGCGCGCGTTCTTGCCGGGTTCGCTGGTCGATCTGCGCCCGGTCAAGGACACGACCCCTTACGAGGGCAGGGAATTCGAGTTCAAGGTCATCAAGCTGGATCGCAAGCGCAACAACGTCGTCGTGTCGCGCCGTGCCGTGCTCGAGCTGACCGCCGGCGAAGAGCGCTCGAAGCTGCTCGAGACGCTGAAGGAGGGCACCGTCGTCAAGGGTATCGTCAAGAACATCACCGATTATGGTGCGTTCGTCGATCTCGGCGGCATCGACGGTCTGCTGCATATCACCGACCTGGCGTGGCGGCGCGTGCGTCATCCCTCCGAGGTGGTCGCCGTGGGTGACGAGGTCACGGCCAAGGTGCTCAAGTTCGATCAGGAAAAGAACCGCGTGTCCTTGGGCATGAAGCAGCTCGGGGAGGATCCGTGGGTCGGTATCGGTCGCCGTTACCCGTCCGGCACGCGTCTGTTCGGCAAGGTCACGAACCTCACCGATTACGGTGCCTTCGTCGAGATCGAACCGGGCATCGAGGGCCTGGTGCACGTATCGGAAATGGATTGGACCAACAAGAATGTCCACCCGTCCAAGGTCGTCCAGCTGGGCGATGAAGTCGAGGTGATGATCCTGGAGATCGACGAGGATCGTCGGCGCATCTCGCTGGGAATGAAACAGTGCCTGCCCAATCCCTGGGAGGAGTTCGCGATGAATCATCGCAAGGGCGACAAGGTGCAGGGCCAGATCAAGTCGATCACGGATTTCGGCATCTTCGTCGGTCTCCCCGGGAACATCGATGGCCTGGTGCATCTGTCCGACCTGTCCTGGTCGCGGTCTGGCGAGGAAGCGATACGCGACTTCAAGAAGGGTGACGAAGTCGAGGCAGTGGTATTGGCCATCGACGTCGAAAAGGAGCGGATCTCGCTCGGCATCAAGCAGCTCGACGGTGATCCCTTCACCGCCTATGTCGCCAATTACGACAAGAATGCCGTCGTGCGGGGTGTGGTCAAGAGTGTGGATCAGCGTGGTGCGGTGATCCAGCTCAACGACGACGTCGAGGCTTATTTGCGCGCTTCAGAGGCGTCCAGGGATCGGGTCGAGGATCTTCGCTCCCTGATGAAGGAAGGTGACGTCGTCGAGGCCATGATCATCAATGTCGACCGCAAGACGCGCTCGATCAATCTGTCGGTGCGTGCCAAGGACCAGGCGGAGCAGAAGGATGCCTTGCAGCGGCTTCAGGCGGAAAGTGCCGCGGCTGCGAGCGGGACGACCAATCTCGGTGCCCTGCTGAAGGCCAAGCTCAATCAGCCGCAGGGCTGATTAAGCCGCCATGACCCGGTCCGACTTGATCGCCATCTTGGCGGAGCGGTTTCCGCAACTCGTGGCCAAGGATGCCGAGTTTGCGGTCAAGTCGATCGTCGACGCCTTGTCTGCCGCGCTGGCCAGTGGCAGGCGGATCGAGATTCGTGGGTTTGGCAGTTTCTCGCTCAATTACCGACCGCCGCGCGTGGGGCGCAATCCGAAGACCGGAGAGCGAGTGGAGGTGCCTGCGAAGTACGCGCCCCATTTCAAACCGGGCAAGGAACTGCGCTTGCGCGTGGATGAGCGCCATGCGGACGAGACGACGGCCTGAGGTATTGGGCGTTAGCCGCTCGTCGGTCTAGCGCGACAGGGCGGTCTGCGGTCATGCGTGCGCTGAGCTGGGGGTTCCGACTGGTCGTATTCGTGCTGTTGCTCGGGTTGGCAATCAAGAACAGCGACGTCGTCACAGTCCGTTTTTTTCTCGGCACCAGTTGGGCTGCCCCCCTTTCCCTGGTCTTGGTCATTGTTTTTGCCTGTGGTGCGGTATTCGGCGTAATAGCCGGAATCATTACCGTGCTTGGCTGGCGTCGTCGGCGCGAGCGTATCGATCGAGCCAAGAGCATTGCGGAATCGGGTCAGTGACGGATCTCCGCGTCGAGTTGGAGCTCTGGTGGCTGCTCGCCCTACCGCTTTTTTTCGCGCTCGGCTGGATGGCGGCGAGGGTAGACATCCGGCATGTCGTGCGCGAGTCCAGAATGTTGCCGCGTTCCTACCTGAGGGGCCTCAATTTTCTGGTCAATGAGCAGCCCGATCGTGCCATTGACGCATTCCTGGATGCGGTGCAGGTCGAGCCCGAGACCGTCGAGTTGCACTATGCGCTGGGCAGTTTGTTTCGCCGTCGTGGCGAGACCGATCGGGCGATCCGGATACATCAGGACCTGGTGGAGCGGGAGGGTCTCGATGAGGAGCAGCGGCTGCTCGCATTGACCGAATTGGGCCAGGATTTTCGACGCGCCGGGCTCCTAGACCGCGCCGAAGAGGTGTTCGTGCGCCTGCGTGGCACCAGCCAGGACGAGGTCGCGACGGGGGCATTGCTGGACATCTATCAGCAGGAGCAGGCATGGGACAAGGCGATCGAACTGGCGACGGCGATGCCGGATCGATCCAGCCATCTTTGGTCAAGGAGGATTGCTCAGTTTCATTGCGAGTGCGCCGCGGATGATCTTTGCCGATCGCGGTTCGCCGAATCGGCACAGCGTATCGACGCCGCGCTCGCGGTGAACCGAAATTGCGTGCGTGCCAGCATCATTCAGGGCGACCTGTTCCTGGCGCAGGGCGATGCGCTCGCGGCGATAGTGTGCTGGACAGGTATCGAAAAGCAATCGCCCGAGTTCCTCTCCCTGGTGGCCGGACGCCTCAGAGAGGCCTATGTGGCGGCTGGGCGGCAAGCGGATGGTTTGCGTCTGTTAGCCGGCTTCCTGGATCGTTATCCCGCGCTCGATCTCTTGGACGAGCTGTTTCGCTGGCAGCTCGAGGTGCAGGGCGCGGACGCGGCGTACACGCTGGTTCGCGAGGCGTTGCGACGAAACCCATCGTTGCTGGGGCTGGAAAAGTTGCTCGAGGTGCAGATGCTGCGGACGACGGATCAGCGGCGCGCCGATCTGGATCTGGTGCGCAATCTGATCCACACCCATACCCGCAAAGTGGCCCGCTATGCTTGCAGCCAGTGCGGTTTCAAGGCACGTCAGTATCATTGGCGCTGCCCGGCCTGTGGGGGCTGGGAGACGTTTCCGCCCAGGCGAACGGAAGAGTTCGATCTGCCGCCATGATCGCCACGCGCCGCGGGCCCGGGGCCGTCGATCGGTCGGAAGCGGGTCCGGGTACTTTCACGAACTTTTCCAGAAATCTCATGCATGTCTAGCTTGGAAATACCCGATACCGCAGGCGCGCGCGTACTGGTCGTCGGTGATGTCATGCTCGATCGCTATTGGTTTGGCGAGGTCAGCCGCATTTCGCCCGAGGCGCCGGTGCCCATCGTCAAGATAGGACGCGTGGAGGAGCGCCCAGGGGGTGCCGCCAACGTCGCCAGAAACAGCGTGGCGCTGGGCGCGCGCGTTGCGCTGCTATCGGTGGTGGGCGCAGACGAGGCGGGTCGGGGGCTCGCTTCGATGATTGCCGGATGTGGGGTCGAGGCCAGTCTGTATCAGGATGTGGCACTGGCGACGACGATCAAGTTGCGCGTCATCGGACGGCAACAGCAGCTTCTGCGCATCGACTTCGAAAGCTGGCCGGCGCACGAGGTGCTGCGCGCCAAGCTGGCGGATTTCGAAGGCCGTATCGGCGATTGCGATGTGGTGGTACTTTCCGACTATGGCAAGGGCGGATTGACACATATCGCCGAGATGATCCGCATTGCGAGAGAGGCCGGGCGTCGTGTATTGGTGGATCCAAAAGGCGATGATTATTCACGTTACGCGGGCGCCAGTGTGATCACGCCGAACCGTGCCGAACTGAAAGAGGTCGTCGGACGCTGGGTCGATGAATCGGATTTGACCGACAGGGCACAAGGCTTGCGCCGCAGGCTGGGCCTGGAGGCGCTGTTGCTGACGCGTTCCGAGGAGGGCATGAGCTTGTATCGTGAAGAGGGCATACTGCACGAGCCGGCGCGCGCGCGCGAGGTCTTCGATGTCAGTGGAGCGGGCGACACCGTCATTGCGGCCATGGCGACGATGCTTGCCGCCGGCTGCGATTGGGCGCAGGCGATGCGCCTCGCCAATCGTGCCGCCGGAATAGTTGTCGGCAAGCTGGGAACCGCGGTGGCGACGCGCGCCGAGCTGGCTGCATACGGAGTCTGATCGTATGAGCACCTACCATGTCGTCACGGGCGCGGCCGGTTTCATCGGATCGAACCTGGTTCGGGCGCTGAACCGCGCGGGCGTCGACCGCATCATTGCCGTGGACAACCTGCGCAATGCGGACAAATTCGTCAATCTCGTCGACTGCGAGATCGCCGACTATGTGGACAAGAACGACTTCCTGGAACAGCTTGTTGCCGGCGCCTTCGATGGTGTGATCGAGGCCGTGTTGCATCAAGGCGCGTGCTCGGATACGACGAGGCGCAATGGCCGCTACATGATGCAGAACAACTATCGCTACTCGGCGACCCTGCTCGACCACTGTCGGGAAAACGACGTTCCACTGATCTACGCGTCCTCGGCCGCGGTCTATGGTGGCGGCAGCGAGTTTCGCGAGGAACGGTGCAATGAAGGCCCGTTGAACGTCTACGGATATTCGAAATTCCTGTTCGACCAGATCGTGCGGCGCCGTGGCCGCGCGGCCGATTGTCAGGTCGTTGGGCTGCGCTATTTCAATGTCTATGGCCCGGGTGAGGCGCACAAGGGGCGCATGGCCTCCGTAGCCAGCCACCTGTTTCAGCAATACCGCAGCCAGGGCGAGGTCCGGCTGTTCGAGGGTTGCGATGGGTATGGCAACGGTGAACAGCAGCGGGATTTCGTCCATGTCGACGATGTCGTCGCGGTCAATCTGTTTTTTCTCGAGCATCCGGAGCGTTCGGGGATCTTCAACCTTGGTACCGGCCGCGCGCGCACCTTCAACGATGTCGCACTGGCAACGGTCAATGCCTGTCGGGCGGCAGAGGGCCGTTCCGCCAAAACCCTGTCCGAGCTCGTTGCGGAAGGCGGCTTGCGCTACATACCGTTTCCGGATGATTTGCGCGGCCGCTATCAGAGTCACACCCAGGCGGACATCGGCGCATTGCGGCGCGCGGGCTACGCGCGCGACTTCGTCAGCGTGGAGGACGGTGTTCGCAGTTACGTCGACTGGATGCTCGAGCGCGACGCCCAATCGTCGGGGCGTGCGCTTCCACCGTAATCCGCGTGTAATCCGAGATTTCACCGGATCATCGACTGTACTGATTTGCAGGAGGCATACCGTGCCTTATCGGACGCTTGAAGACTGTGTCGGCAACACACCGCTCGTGCAATTGCAGCGATTGCCCGGCGAGGACAACGCTCTGCGAAACAACATCATCCTGGCGAAGCTGGAGGGCAACAACCCAGCGGGTTCGGTGAAGGATCGCCCCGCCCTGTCGATGATCAGTCGTGCTGAAGCCCGGGGGGATATCCACCCGGGCGATACGCTGATCGAAGCCACCAGCGGCAACACCGGCATTGCGCTGGCCATGGCCGCTGCAATGAAGGGTTACCACCTGATTCTCGTCATGCCGGAAAACCAGAGCCTGGAGCGTCGGCAGTCGATGCGCGCATTCGGCGCCGAACTGGTCCTGACTCCGAAGGATGGTGGCATGGAGGCGGCGCGCGATGTCGCCGAGCGTCTGCGCGACGCCGGCAAGGGGCGCATCCTGGATCAGTTCGCCAATCCCGACAACCCGCTCGCTCACTACGAAGGAACCGGTCCCGAAATCTGGCGAGACACCGACGGGCGCATCACCCACTTCGTCAGCAGCATGGGTACGACAGGGACCATCATGGGATGTTCGCGCTATCTGAAAGAGCGCAATGCCAGCATCGTCATCGTAGGCTGCCAGCCGGAAGAAGGCTCGCAAATTCCGGGTATCCGCAAATGGCCCGAAGCCTACCTGCCGCGAATTTATGATGCGAGGCGCGTAGACCGGATGGAGTATGTGGGCCAGGCCGAGGCCGAGGAAATGACCCGTCGCTTGGCCCGCGAGGAGGGCTTGTTCTGTGGCATTTCGTCGGGTGGTGCCATGGCAGTGGCACTGCGTGTCGCCCGCGGGCTGCGTGATGCGGTGATCGTGTCGATCATCTGCGATCGCGGTGATCGCTACCTATCGACCGGTGTTTTCCCCGGCTGACGCATTTGCCTACGCTGGTCTTCGATATCGAGACGATCCCGGATGTCGCTGGCCTGAGGCGGCTGCACGGTATCGATGCCGCGCTGCCTGACGGCGAGGTCGTCGAATGGGCATTGCAGCGGCGCCGGACGCAGTCCGGTAATGAAATGCTGCCGCTCCATCTGCAAAGGGTGATCGTGATTTCCTGCGTGCTGCGTGATGCGCAGCAGTTGCGCATCTGGTCCCTGGCCGAACCCGACATCGGCGAAGCCCAGATCGTGCAGCGCTTCTTTGACGGCATCGAGCGCCTGCGTCCGCAACTCGTCTCGTGGAACGGGGGGGGGTTCGATCTGCCCGTCTTGCACGCGCGCGGCCTGATCCACGGTGTGGTCGCGGGACGCTATTGGGATTGGGGTGACGATGATCGAGAGTTCCGCTTCAACAACTACCTGAACCGCTACCACACCCGCCACCTCGACCTGATGGATGTGCTCGCCATGTATCAGGTACGCGCCAATTCGCCGTTGAGTGAGCTGGCACAGTTGTGTGGGTTTCCGGGCAAGCTGGGCATGTCCGGCGACGCGGTCTGGCCATCCTTTCAGGCCGGCGAATATCGACGCATTCGAGACTATTGCGAAACGGATGTCGTCAATACCTATCTGCTTCATCTGCGCTTCCAGCATATGCGTGGCGTGCTCGATGCGGCCAGCTACGCCGAAGAAACGGCGCTCGTGCGTCGGACGCTCGCGATGCTAGCGCTGCCTCACTGGCGCGAATTCATGGATGCCTGGCCGGAGCGAATCACCGCGGGTTGAGCGGCTTGCAGGGTGCCGGGATGGCGTGGCCGCAACATGTCTGATGGCGGCTGCGCGAGTGGCAACACGGAATTATCGAAGTCGTCATTGCCGATGTCGGTGGGCGCCCGATTCCGGTCGTACGCGACCGTGCTCGCTTGCGCGAGCACCTTGTGCGGGAAAGTGCACGGCCCGATTCCGCGTCGCGCAGTGCTGGTATCGACACCACGTACGTTTTCGTTGCGACGCTCGCACAGCCCGACGTTGCGGCGACCAATCTCATGACGTTAGCATGGGCTCATGCTGGCGATTTGCTGGCCGGGAGCCGGCCTGGAGTTTGACTTGCATGCTACTAGGCTCTATAGTCGCAAGCTTTGCGCCCGGCCGATGACGCGGTTCAGTGAGCGGCTCAGGGACAGTGCATCATCTGGCGACCAAATGTCTTGCGAGCCGCGCGACCGATTGGTATGCGTGGCCGAACTGCAAAGCGATGACGAAGGCGTTGTTGGCGATGTGTCTTGCTGCGGGCGTCGCGGTAGTGCTCGCGGGCGCCTTGTTCGGCGAAAGCGGGGGAGTGTCGGCGGCGCTAGGGGCGGCGGCGTACATCTTGCCGAGCGTGTTGTTTGCGTGGCGGCTGACTGCACGCGGTCGCAAGCGGGTGTCGGGTGACTGTGCGGTGGGCTTGGCAGAGTTTCTCCTTGGCCATGTATTGAAGCTGGCTCTGGCGACGGCTCTGTTGGCGGCGAGCGCAATGGCCTATGGTGCCCTGCACTGGCCGGCATTGTTGTTGGGCTTGGTTTTCGTGCTGCATGCCGGAATCATTGTTTTTGGACTTCAGAAATAAGATAAGCTACAAATCATGTCGAGCGAACATGTAGGGCCAAAGGCCTCCGAGTATATCGTCCATCACCTCACCCACCTGAACTCCACGGGCACCAAACAGACGGCGATCGTGGATTGGTCTGTCATCAATCTCGACACGCTGTTCTGGTCTGTCCTGCTGGGCGTGTCGACCGTGCTGATTCTCGCGCGTGCGGCGGCACGTGCCACCTCGGGGGTTCCGGGGCGCTTCCAGGGCGCGGTCGAGATGATCGTCGAGATGGTGGCCGATCAGGCGAAGGGCATCATCCACAGTGAAGAGTCGAGGAGGTTCGTCGCGCCGCTCGCATTGACGGTGTTCGTCTGGATCTTCTTCATGAACGCGATGGATTTTCTGCCGCTGGATCTGTTGCCGAAGCTGTGGGAGGGGGTGTATTCGGCGCAGGGCCACGATCCGCATCATGCCTATCTGCGAATCGTGCCCACCGCCGATCTGAACGCCACGTTGGGCATGTCGCTGGGCGTGTTGTTGGTTTGTATCTATTACAACATCAAGGTCAAGGGCTTCGGTGGTTGGGTGCATGAGCTGTTCACGGCGCCCTTCGGTAGTCACCCACTGCTCTATCCGATCAACTTCCTGATGCAACTGATCGAATTTGCGGCCAAGACGATCTCGCACGGCATGCGACTGTTTGGCAACATGTACGCGGGCGAGCTGATTTTCATGCTGATCGCATTGATGGGTGCGGCCTGGGCAGGGACGACGACCGGTGCGGTGCTTTGGTTGGGCCATGTTCTCGCCGGCGCGGCCTGGGCCATTTTTCATATCTTGATCGTAATTCTCCAGGCGTTCATTTTTATGATGTTGGCTTTGGTCTATGTTGGCCAGGCGCATGAAGGGCACTGATCGGCGCCCCGTTTTTTTAACCTTCCCGTAGAAAACAAGGAGTAGTCCATGGAGCACATCCTCGGTTATGTCGCGCTCGCCGCGGGTCTTATCATCGGCTTGGGGGCGATCGGCGCCTGTATCGGTATCGGCCTGATGGGGGGCAAGTACATCGAAGCCTCTGCGCGCCAGCCGGAACTGATGAACGCCCTGCAGACCAAGATGTTTCTGTTGGCCGGCCTGATCGACGCGGCGTTCCTGATCGGTGTCGGGATTGCGATGATGTTCGCCTTCGCCAATCCTTTCGTTCTCAAGTAAGGGAAACCTGGCTTGACTCGTAACCGTCCTGGCGGGGATAGATCGTGAATCTGAACGCAACCCTTTGGGCTCAGCTGGTCGTCTTCTTCATTTTGGCGTGGTTCACGATGAAATTCGTCTGGCCACCCCTTACGAAGGCGCTCGACGAGCGAGCAAAAAAAATAGCGGATGGTTTGGCTGCGGCCGACAAGGCGAAGGCAGACTTGGCGCTCGCCGAGCGGCGTGCCGTGGAGGAGTTGCGCGTTGCGCGCGAGACCGCCGGTGAGCTGCGCTCCGGTGCCGAGAAGCAGGCGGCTGCCATTCTGGATGCAGCCCGAGCCGAAGCGGCTCGCGTGGTGGCGCAGGCGCGTGATGCGGCCGAGTCCGAGGCCGCATCAGCGATGCAGCGGGCCAAGGAGGCTTTGCGAGACCAGGTCGCGCAACTGGCGGTGGCGGGTGCCGAGCGCATCCTGCGTCGCGAAATCGACGCCCGTGTTCATGCCGAGCTGTTGGCCGGTCTGCGGCAGGAGTTGAAATAAGGCCATGGCGGAGAACCTTACCGTCGCGCGTCCCTATGCCGAAGCGGCATTTCGGATCGCCGTCTCCACGGCGACAGTGGATTCCTGGGCTGCGTCACTGGAGCGCGCGGTGATCGCGGTCTCGGACGTGAAGGTCGCGGCCAGTCTGGTGGAGCCGAAGCGCTCGGCCGAGCAGCGCGCAGAGTTGATCATCAATGTCGCCGGCGATCTGTCTTCGGATCAGGCGAGCTTCGTGCGCATCCTGGCGCGCAATGGCCGCTTGGCGCTGTTGCCGGAAATTGCTCGCCTGTTCGAAATGCTGCGCAATGAACATCAGGGCATACGCGAGGCGGTGGTGGTCTCTGCATTTCCGATCGATCAGGGCGCGTTGGATCAGATCATTCGTGACATCGAGCCACGATTCGGCTGCAAGCTGAAGGCGCGGTTGGAAGTGGATCCGGAGCTGATCGGCGGTGTGCGCATCGCGGTCGGCGATCAGGTCATCGACGCTTCGGTGCGCGGCAAGCTCGCGGCCATGGCGCATGTGCTAATGCATTAGGAGCAATGGAATAATGAACCTCAATCCCTCTGAAATCAGCGATCTGATCAAGAGCCGGATCCAGAATCTCGAACTCGAAGCGCAGGCGCGCAACGAAGGAACCGTCGTCACCGTTACGGACGGCATCTGCCGCATTCACGGATTGGCCGATGTCATGCAAGGCGAAATGCTCGAGTTTCCGGGCAACACCTTCGGTCTGGCGCTCAATCTCGAGCGGGATTCGGTGGGGGCGGTCGTGCTCGGCGACTATGAGCACATTTCGGAGGGCGACGTCGTCAAGTGCACCGGGCGCATTCTGGAGGTTCCGGTTGGGCCCGAACTGGTCGGTCGCGTGGTCAATGCCTTGGGCGAACCGATCGATGGTAAGGGCCCCATCGCCGCCAAGTCGACCGACAAGATCGAGAAGGTGGCCCCAGGGGTGATCTGGCGGCAGTCGGTGTCCGAACCGGTTCAATCAGGGCTCAAGGCCATCGATTCGATGGTGCCGGTCGGGCGGGGGCAGCGGGAACTGATCATCGGCGATCGTCAGACCGGCAAGACGGCCGTCGCCGTCGATACGATCATCAATCAGAAGGGCCAGAACATGTTCTGCGTCTACGTTGCGGTCGGACAGAAGGCGTCCACCATCGCCAACGTGGTGCGCAAGCTCGAAGAGCATGGCGCCATGGCCTACACGGTGATCGTGGCCGCATCGGCGTCGGACTCGGCGGCGATGCAGTTCATCGCGCCCTACGCCGGGTGCACGATGGGTGAATACTTCCGGGACCGCGGCCAGGATGCATTGATCATCTATGACGATCTGACCAAGCAGGCCTGGGCCTATCGGCAGATTTCATTGTTGTTGCGCCGCCCGCCCGGTCGCGAAGCCTATCCGGGCGATATTTTCTACCTGCACAGTCGCCTGTTGGAGCGTGCCGCGCGCGTCAACGCCGATTATGTGGAGCGCGCCACGAATGGTGAGGTTCGTGGCAAGACCGGCTCGCTGACCGCGCTGCCCGTTATCGAAACACAGGCTGGGGACGTGTCGGCGTTCGTGCCGACGAACGTGATTTCGATTACCGACGGACAGATCTTCCTGGAAACCGACCTGTTCAACGCCGGTATTCGTCCGGCCATCAACGCCGGCATTTCGGTCTCGCGGGTGGGCGGCGCCGCGCAGACGAAAGTCATCAAGAAACTGGGCGGGGGTGTGCGGCTTGCGCTTGCCCAGTATAGAGAACTGGCGGCGTTCGCGCAGTTCGCGTCGGATCTTGACGAGGCAACGCGCAAGCAGCTCGAGCGCGGTCGCCGTGTCACCGAGTTGATGAAGCAACCCCAGTACGAACCGCTGTCCGTCTCAGACATGGCGATTTCGCTCTATGCGTCGAACGAAGGCTATCTCGATGATGTCGAGGTGTCCCGGGTACTGCCGTTCGAGGCCGCCCTCCATCAGTATGTCAAGCAGAAGCATGCCGCGCTGATTGCCAAGATCGAGAGCACGAAAGATCTGGACAAGGATGCCGAGGCCGAGCTCAAGAACGCGATCGCCGAGTTCAAGAAGACCTGGGCCTGACCGGTTCGGAAAGGGACACGGAAAGGACACGAAAAGGGACATCATGGCGGCAGGCAAAGAGATCCGAAACAAGATCAAGAGTGTTCAGAACACCAAGAAGATCACCAAGGCCATGGAAATGGTGGCGGCGTCCAAGATGCGTAGGGCGCAGGAGCGCATGCGGGCTGCTCGGCCCTACAGCGAGCGCATCCGGCGGCTGGCCGCCAACTTGTCGCAGGCGAATGTCACCGATTATCGCCACCCGTATCTGGTGCAGCGCAGCCCGCTTCGGCGCGTGGGACTTATTCTGATCACGACAGACAAGGGTTTGTGCGGTGGTCTCAACACCAACCTGCTACGCATGGCGCTGACTTCGATGCGGGAGTGGGAAACGCAAGGCGTCACCGACATCCGCGTGTGCTGCGTCGGCGCCAAGGGCCTCGGTTTCGTTCAGAGGATGGGAGGCAAGGTCGTTTCCCAGCTCACGCAGATCGGCGACACGCCGCACCTCGAAAAACTCATCGGTCCGGTCAAAGTGTTGATCGACGCCTTTCAGGCAGGCGAGCTCGATGCGGTGTATCTCGCCTATACGCGCTTCGTCAACACGATGAAGCAGGAGCCGTCGGTCGAACAGCTGTTGCCCCTGTCCGGAGATCGCCTCGGCACCCCGGAAGGCATGTGGGACTATGTCTACGAGCCGGACCCGCAAGTGGTCATCGACGAATTGCTGTTGCGCTATGTCGAGGCGCTCATTTATCAGGCTGTCGCGGAAAACATGGCCTCGGAACAGAGTGCCCGTATGGTGGCGATGAAGGCGGCGACCGACAATGCCGGCAACGTCATCAAGGAACTGCAACTCGTCTACAACAAGGCGCGGCAGGCGGCGATCACCAAGGAAATTTCCGAGATCGTCGGTGGCGCGGCGGCGATTGCAGGTTAATGCCCAATTTGCATTGAGGAAAACAGCATGAGCAACGGAACCATTGTTCAGTGCATCGGTGCCGTGGTGGATATCAAGTTCCCACGCGAGGCGATGCCCAAGGTTTATGAAGCATTGATTCTTGAGGAGGCCGGTGCCATGGCTGAGCCCGGTCTGACCTTCGAGGTTCAGCAGCAGTTGGGTGACGGCATCGTGCGGACCATCGCCATGGGGTCCTCCGATGGCTTGCGTCGCGGCATGGCGGTGAAGAATACCGGTGCGGCCATCAGCGTGCCGGTCGGGCATGGCACGCTGGGTCGGATCATGGACGTATTGGGCAGGCCGATCGATGAAGCGGGCCCGGTTGCCGCGGACGAGCATCGCCCCATTCATTGCAAGGCGCCAAAGTTTGATGAACTGTCGCCCGCTACCGAGCTGCTGGAAACTGGGATCAAGGTCATCGACCTGATTTGCCCGTTTGCAAAAGGTGGCAAGGTGGGCTTGTTTGGCGGTGCCGGGGTCGGCAAAACCGTCAACATGATGGAGCTCATCAACAACATCGCCAAGCAGCATTCCGGTCTGTCGGTTTTTGCCGGCGTCGGTGAGCGCACTCGCGAGGGGAATGACTTCTACCACGAGATGAAGGAGTCCAACGTTCTCGACAAGGTCGCGATGGTCTTCGGCCAGATGAACGAGCCGCCGGGCAATCGCTTGCGCGTGGCACTGACCGGGTTGACGATGGCCGAGCGCTTCCGCGATGAGGGTCGGGACATCCTGCTGTTCATTGACAACATTTATCGTTATACCTTGGCGGGAACCGAGGTGTCTGCGCTTCTGGGGCGGATGCCGTCTGCGGTCGGTTATCAACCGACCTTGGCCGATGAGATGGGGCGTTTGCAGGAGCGGATCACGTCGACGCGCGTTGGCTCGATCACGTCGATTCAGGCTGTGTATGTACCGGCCGACGACTTGACCGATCCGTCGCCGGCGACCACCTTCCTGCACCTCGACTCCACCGTCGTGTTGTCTCGCGACATCGCTTCGCTCGGCATCTACCCCGCGGTCGATCCGCTCGACTCCACCTCGCGTCAGCTCGATCCGCTCGTGGTTGGCGAAGAGCATTACCAGGTGGCCCGTCGTGTGCAGTCGACGCTGCAACGCTACAAGGAGTTGCGTGACATCATCGCCATTCTTGGCATGGACGAACTGGCCCCCGAGGACAAGTTGACGGTGTCCCGCGCGCGCAAAATTCAGCGCTTCCTGTCGCAGCCCTTCCATGTTGCCGAAGTATTCACTGGCTCGCCTGGCAAGTACGTTTCGCTCAAGGAAACCATCAACGGGTTCAAGATGATCGCCGAAGGCGAATGCGATCAGCTGCCGGAGCAGGCCTTCTACATGGTGGGGTCAATCGAGGAAGCCTTCGAGAAGGCAAAGTCGCTGTAAATCGCGCGAGGTGAAGGGATGGCGATGACCGTTCATGTAGACGTGGTGAGTGCCGAGGAGCAAATCTTTTCTGGCTTGGCCGAGTTCGTCGTACTGCCTGGCGAGAGTGGGGAGCTTGGTGTCCTTCCCGGACACACGCCGCTGCTCACGCGCATACGCCCGGGCGCGGTGCGCATCAAGGTGCCGCAGCAGCAAGCGGAAGAGTTGATATTCGTTGCCGGCGGCATGCTAGAGGTCCAGCCGAATCTGGTGACGGTACTGGCCGATACGGCGATCCGTGGCCATGACCTGGACGAGGCCAAGGCACTGGAAGCGAAGCGCGAAGCCGAAGAGGCCATGCGCAATCAGGACACCAAGATCGACTACGCCAAAGCGCAAGCCGAGTTGGCCGAGGCCATCGCTCAGCTTGCTGCGATCCAGAAGCTCAGAAAACGCGGGCACTGAGAGCGGGGCTCTAAACCCACGTGTTGGCCCGCGCCATGGCGGCCGGGCCCATCAGTGGTGCGCGGGCGCTTCCGTTTCGAATTGATGCTCGGCGTTCGCGCTGCGCATGTACCCCGGATAGCGCTCCCAAAGCGTCTTCAGCACGAAATCGATCGGTAGATCGGAGAAAGTTCCGTGCTCGCCGAGGTATTCCATATGGCGGCGGTCTCGAGCGTCGTACGGATGCAGCAGCGCGTCGTGAATACCATCGAATTCGAGTGGCAGCACGTCGAAGCGTTGGCACATGCCGAGGTTGAAGGCGGGCGAAGCCTTGACCCAATGGTCATCCAGATACAGCAAGGTGTAGCCATGAAAGAAGCGCGTGGTGTTCATCCCGCGCAGCATTTCCTCAGTGGCAAGATGGTTGCGGACATCCGCCAGGCCGATGCCGGAAGGAATGCCGACCGCGCGCGCGAGTGTCGCCAGCAACAAGGCTTTCGGAATGCAGTAACCCCGACCATCGGCGAGCACCGCACTGGCGCGATAGCTTTCCGGACCGATGTTGCAGTGATAGGGGTCATAGCGTATGCCGTCGCGCACGGCGTAATAGAGCTTGATGGCACGATCACGTACGCCTTGGGTATTGCCAATGGCGCCATTGGCATAGTCGATGACCGCCGGGTGATGGCAGTCGAGAAACGCCGTGGCGGCAAGGCAGGCGGGGGTCGGTGCATGTGATAGGTCGATGGCGAGTTCGGAGTTCATGATCAGGGTCCGGTGCGAAACTATGACGATATGGTTCGCCAGCATTGTAGACCCAATCTGACCGCATAGGGCCATGCCATCGGAGTGACATGCTTTGGGTCGTCCGACCTTGCTCAGCGCTACCCGTGCTGCTCGATCAGGCGGATTCTCGATTCGAGCCTGGAAATGTCTTCGCGCAGCTCATCCAGAGTTTCGGTAAGGGAGTCGACGGCTTCGCGTCCTGCAAGCAGGTCCGATTCGTAAGACAGATATTCGCCGATATTTCCCATGAGACGGCTGGCGAACGTGCCGGCCTGTGCCATCGCCCGCCTGCTCGCGCTCGCCAGACGCTCTGCGGCGATGTCGCCCGTCCATGGGGACAGGTCTTCCGCCATGTCCCAGCGCAGCTCGCGCAACAGGCCACCCAAGACCTCTGCGAACTCCGCATGTCCGGTCACCTGAATGTCTCGCAGCGCGCTTTTCGCGTTCGGATAGATGGACGACGGGGACAACGCTCCGACCGGCACGGAAATGTCGATATCGGTGGTGCCTTCGAAGGAAGACAGGGTGCCCGCATCCGACACGACAAAGCGGACGTCGAGGAGCCCGGCACGTAACCGTGCGGATTTCCCCGAGTAAGGCCTGAGACGGTCGGTGGCCCCGGGGGACTGTCTGATCAGGTGGTCGATGGTCTTGACGACAACTCGGTCGAGCATGATTGGGATCGGTCAAAGCCGATAGCCGCGGTGCACGGCGACCACGCCCGCGTTCAAATTGAAATAGTCGACCCGGCCGAGGCCTGCGTTTTCCATCATCTGCTTGAGCGTGTCCTGGTCGGGGTGCATGCGGATCGACTCCGCAAGGTAACGATAGCTGTCCGAGTCGCCCGCGATCCTCGCCCCCAGCCATGGCAGAACGCGGAAAGAGTAGAGGTCATAGAGAGGCGCCAGATGGCCTGCGATGCGGGAAAATTCGAGCACGATGAGCCGGCCGCCCGGTACCAGCACGCGGGTCATCTCCGCCAGGGCACGGTCTTTGTCGGTCATGTTGCGCAAGCCGAAGCCGACCAGCACGCAGTTGAACGTTGCACTCGGGAAGGGCAGCGACTCGGCATCGCAGCGCAGCGCCGGGATCAACAGTCCCGTGTCGATCAGCCGGTCACGCCCGCGTTCGAGCATCTCGGCATTGATATCGCTTTGGATGATCAATCCGCTGGGGCCGATGCGACGGGCTGCAGCAATCGTGAGATCGCCCGTTCCCGCAGCGACATCCAGCACTCGGTCACCAGGCCTGAGCCCGACAATTTCGATGGCGAAGCGCTTCCAGAGTCGGTGCAAGCCGACGGACATCAGGTCGTTCATCAGATCGTAGCGACGCGCCACGGAGGAAAACACCTTTTCGACGCGTGGCTTCTTTTCCTGGGCGGGTACGCGCTCGTAACCGAAATCGGTGTCACTGTCGTTCATCGTGAGTCTTCGGTCGACTGGTGTCGATGGCCCGCGGCCGCGAGCCTTTCATGATAGGCCTGCCAAAGCGCATCCCGGTGCAGGCACAGGTGGCGCAAGTAGTCCCAGGAGTAGAGGCCGCTGTCGTGGCCGTCGGAAAAAATGGGTCGGACGGCGTACTGGCCGACCGCCTCCAGCTGCACGATGTCTACGTCCTGTTTATCAATTTGCAGGGTCTCCTGGCCGGGCCCGTGTCCGCGCACCTCTGCAGAGGGGGAGTGCACACGCAGGAACTCGAAGGACAGCCGATAGGCGCGATCATCGTGGTAGACGAGCTCGATGACTCGAGATTTTCTGTGGAGCTTGATTTCGGTCGGAATCGGCGCGCTTGGCATGGGATTGCGTTTCGCGGATCAGGGTGCGGTCGCAGTCGATGGATGAGCACCTCTGCGCAGCGGGTGATCATACACCGGCGGTGCGACAGTCCTTTCCTTGTGCGATCGAAGCGTACCCGGTGATGTCACGTTGACGCGCCACGCGGGGCACTCGGGGGGAAGGCGGCGCCGACTTACGGCGTGCCGTAGCCTGCCTCCTGTATGGCCTTGCGCAAAGCCGTCGGGTCGATGCGCGCCGCATCGTATTCCACCTGAGCGTTGGGCGGAGTGAGGGTCACCTGGGCCTTGATGACCCCCGGTTGCGCTTGCAGCACGCGACTGACACTGGCCACGCAGCCATTGCAGGTCATGCCGGAAATCGTAATCGACGTGGTCGCCATGAGGGGTTCCTTCGAAATCAGTTCTGGGCTCATGCATCCGGCCGCCAGCCGCGCAGGCGCAGTGCATTGGCCATGACGGAAACCGAGCTCATGGCCATGGCCGCGCCCGCGAATACCGGGTTCATCAGCCCCAGCGCTGCCAACGGGATGCCCAGCACATTATAGAAAAAAGCGAAAAACAGGTTCTGGCGTATCGTGCGCACCGTTGCCCGAGACAGCGAGACCGCATTGACGACGCCGCCGAGATCGTCGCTCATCAGCGCAATGTCGGCGGCGTCGAGCGCGGCACGGCTGCCGGCGCCGATGGCGAAGCTGACATCGGCACTGGCCAGCGCCGGCGCGTCGTTGATGCCGTCACCGACCATGCCGATCACGGTCCCGGCGTGCTTCAACCTGGACACTTCTCCCGCCTTGTCGGCCGGCATCACCTGAGCCCGCCAGCGATCGATGCCCAATGTGTCGGCGACCGCGCGTGCGGTCGCGGCGTGATCGCCGGTCAGCAGCACGATTTCGATGCCCAGCGCGCGCAGTTTCGCGATGGCGGCCGCGGAGCCGGTACGCAGTGGGTCGGCGACGGCGATCACGCCCAGCAGGCGCTCGTCGTCGGCCACCGCAACCAGGCTTGCGCCCTGACGTGCGAAGTCCGTGAGCATCTGGTCGGGGATCGGCTTGCCGAGCGCGGCCATGTAAGCCGGTGAGCCGACATGGACGCGCGCTGCGCCGACGCGACCACTGAGTCCCTGTCCGGGCAGCGTTTGCATGTCTTCCGGAGTGGACAGCTTCAGTCCAGCCGCACGCGCGGCATCGAGCATGGCTCGCGCCAACGGGTGCTCGCTGCCCTGTTCCAGACTGGCGGCAAACCGGATCAGGTCATCGGGCGTGACCCCTTCTGCGAGCGGATGAATCAGCTCCACGGCCGGGTGCCCGGCGGTCAAGGTGCCGGTCTTGTCCGTGACCAGTATCTTCAGCGCGCCCGCATGCTCCAGCGCGGCCGCATTTTTGATCAGGATGCCGGCTGCAGCCCCCCGGCCGCTGCCAACCATGATGGCCGCGGGGGTAGCCAATCCCAGTGCGCATGGGCAGGCGATCACCAGCACCGAGACGGCGTTGACCAGCGCCGGCCCGAGACGGCCGTCGATACCTAGCCAGCCCAAGAAGGTCAGCACGGCAATCACGAGCACGGTTGGCACAAAGACGGCGGAGACGCGATCGGCCAAGCGCTGGATGGGCGCGCGCGAGCCCTGTGCCAGTTCGACCAGGCGAACGATGCCTGCGAGCAAGGTCGCACTGCCGACTCCCGTGGCGCGGGCACGCAGCGTGCCGTTGCCGTTGCGGGTGCCGGCGTATACCTGCATGCCCGGGCTCTTGCTGACTGGAAGGCTCTCGCCGGTGAGCAGGGCCTCATCCACGGCGGACATGCCTTCGATCACCTCACCGTCGACCGGGATGGATTCACCGGCCGGGACGACATAGATGTCGCCTGGCAGCAGGCTATCTGCTGGCACCGTGATGATCTGGCCATTCCGGTCGATGCGCGCCGTCTGCGGTTGGAGTGCGAGCAGGGTCTCGATGGCATCGGCCGCTCGCGCCTTGGCCCTTGCTTCCAGCAGCTTGCCCAGCAGGACCAGGGTGATGACGGCGGCGCTGCCTTCGAAATAGACGTGGTGATGCGGCATGGCGAACACGGTCACCACGGCGCTGTAGCCCCATGCGAGCGTGGTGCCCAATGCCACCAGCACATCCATGTTGGCGCTGCCCCCACGCAGCGCGCGCCAGGCGCCATGGTAGAAGCGCGCGCCGGCCCAGAACTGCACCGGCGTCGCCAGCACGAGTTGCAGCCAGCGCGGAAGCAGGTCGTGGCCGGTATGCGTCGAGTCACCCATGAACATGAAGGGCATTTGCGCGATCAGCGGCAGCGTCAGCAGCGCCGCGAGCAGGCAGCGCTGGCGTTCCTGACGCCAGCGGCCAAGTGCCTGCGCCCGCAAGGCGGCAGGCGAGCTGCCTTCGATCAGGTGTGCATCATAGCCGGCACTTCGGATGGCCTCGATGGCGGCCTCGACCGTGGCGACCCCCGGAGTCAGTCGCAGGTAGGCGCGCTCGTTGGCGAAATTGACATGGGCTTCGATGCCCGGCAAGCGCTTGAGTACCGTTTCGATGCGTGTCGCACAGGCCGCACAGCTCATGCCCATCAGCGCCAGTTCCGCGCTGCGGCTGGCGACATCGTAACCCGCCCGACGCACGGCAGCGACCAGCTCTTCCGGTGGCGTGGCGCCGCTGGTCTCCAGGTAGGCACGTTCGTTTGCGAAGTTGACCTGCGCGTGCACGCCGGGCAGGCGGTTCAGCACGGTTTCGATCCGGTTCGCACAGGCGGCGCAACTCATGCCGACGATCGGCAATTCCATGTGCATGTCAGTTGCGGTGGCCCAAGAGAATGCCTGCCAACCAGGCGGGGAAAGGATCGGAACGAATCGCCGCTTGGGACACGCGGCCGGTCACTACTTGATCAGCAGCACCGGCACGGACGCGTGATGCGTGGTCGCGCGTGCGACCGAGCCCAGGATGGCGTCGCCCACGCGGCCCATACCGCGGGTGCCCATGCAGATCAGGTCGCAATTGAGGCGGCTGGCCTCGTGGGCGATCGCTTCGGCGGGGACGCCGACCAGGACATGCGGTGTGTAGGCGAGGCCGGCGGCTTCGAGCTGTTCGCGGAATGGCCTGAGAACAGCCTCGCTTTCCTCGCGATAATAGGCATCCAGCGAAGCCTGGCTGATATGTCGCTGCACCAAGCCGGAGGGCACGGCGGGATGAACGGTCAGCAGATGCAGCTCGGGGGCTTGTCTGAGCTCGCCAGCGAGCGTAATGACGCGCTGGGTGGCACGCCGTGCCGGGTCGGAGCCATCGACGGCAAGCAGGATTTTCATCGGTTCAAGATCCTCGTTGGGCTTCAATTCAAAGGCGACAGATTACACCTTGCCAGAGTCGGCCGCCCAAAGTCGCGGCATTGGCCAGGCCGAAAGCGCCGGTAGCAAGTACGACGAAGCCCGTGGCACGGCGTACCCAGGGGCGACGGACCCAGGTGCGCAAGCGGGCCGCTGCGGCCCCGACCGCGAGCAGGCTGGGCAGCGTCCCCAGCCCGAAAGCGAGCATCAGGCCGGCGCCGCGTTCGACACTGCCCGACACCAAGGCCGTCGCGAGCACCGAGTACACCATGCCGCAAGGTAACAGCCCCCAGAGCAGGCCGAGTGGAAAGGCGGCGAGCGGAGAGCGCATCGCGAGCAGCCGGCGGTAAGCCGGTACGAGCCGGCGCCACAGCCGGCTGCCGAACTGTTCCAGCCAGGCGAGCGCGCGCACATATCCGGTCAGATACAGCCCGAGCCCGATCAACAAGGCATTGGCGATCAGGTACAAAACCATCTGGACGGGGAACAAGTCTTCCAACAGCAGTCCGGTGCTGCCAATGCCGCCCATCGCCGCACCCAGGCAGGTGTAGGTGGTCAGCCGTCCGGCGTGCTGGCCGAGTGTCGGCAGCGTGGCCCGCGGCAAGACCGTGAGTGCGAATGCCCGCTTGCCGGAGGGCGGAAGAGCGCGTTCGGGCATCGCCAAGGCTTGCGCGGTCGCGATCCCCCCGCACATGCCCAAGCAATGGGCACCGCCCATCAGACCGACGAGAAAGACCGCCCAGTAACCGGCTTCAGGCATGAAGGAACCAAGACATGATGGAGCGCGCCACCGACCGACCGGCCAAATCTCGGATGCCGATGACCGGGTCGGTACGGCCGACAGCGTCCATATTACCGCGTCAGAATCGCACTTGGCCGAACGACGGACGACTCAGATGATTTTCGAGTAACGGGCGCGCTGCTGGTGCTCGCGCAGATAACGATCGAAAACCATGCCGATCGCGCGCACCAGTGGCCGGCCGCGAGGCAGGATGCTGATCCATTCGGTATCGATTTCGAGCAAACCCGCTTGCCGCAAGGGTTCGAGCTCCTGCAGTTCGGCTCGAAAATAATTGCGGAAATCGATCAGATGGGCGGTTTCGATGGCCTCGATGGACAGCTCGAAATGGCACATCAGGCCTTGAATCACCGCACGCCTGAGGATGTCGTCGGCACTCAGCTCGATCCCGCGCATGATCGGCAGCATGCCCTGTTCCAACGCTGCATAGTACGCATCCAGGGTGCGGTGGTTCTGGGCGTAGACCGGTCCGACCTGGCTGATGGCGGAGACGCCGAAGCCGACGAGATCGCAATCCGCATGGGTCGAATAGCCTTGGAAATTGCGTTGCAGTTTGCCGCGGCGCTGTGCAACCGCGAGATCATCATCGGGCCTTGCGAAGTGGTCCATACCGATGTAGACATAGCCTGCGGCAGTCATCCGTTCCACGGCGATGCTCAACAGATCGAGTTTCGCCGTCGGGCTCGGGAGATCGGCCGTATTGATGCGTCGTTGAGGTCCGAACTGTTGCGGCAGATGTGCGTAGTTGTAGAGCGCGATGCGATCCGGGCCCAAGTCGAGCACGGTATCCAGTGTGCGCCGGAAACTGTCCGCATTCTGCCGCGGCAGGCCGTAGATCAGATCGACGCTGACCGAACGGAAGCCGTTCGTGCGCGCGGACTCGATGATGGTGCGTGTTTCGGCGACGCCCTGGATGCGGTTCACGGCTTTCTGGACCTGAGGGTCGAAATCCTGTACGCCGACGCTCATGCGATTGAAGCCGAGCCGGGCAAGGTGTGCGACCAGTGGCGCGCCGATGCGCCGCGGATCGACCTCGATCGAGTATTCGCCGTCCTCGCGCAGCCGGAAATGGCGGCCGAGCGCCTCGATGATGAAGTCGAATTCCTCGGCGGCCAGAAAGGTGGGCGTACCGCCCCCCATGTGCAGTTGCAGAATCTCGCGCGAGCCGCCGATCACCTGGTCGACATGTTCCATCTCCAGGGCGAGGTGGCGCAGGTATTTCGCCGAGCGGCTGTGGTCTTTCGTGACGACCTTGTTGCAGGCGCAGTAGTAGCAAACGGTGTCGCAAAACGGGATATGCAGGTAGACGGACAGCCCGGAACCGCTGGTCCCGCCAATACCCCGCCGAGAGAGCCACTGCTCGTGGCTATCGGGACCGTAGGCCTCGACGAAGCGGTCGGCCGTTGGATAGGACGTGTAGCGCGGGCCGGAAACGTCGTAGCGGCGGATCAGTTCGGGTTCGAAGACGGCCGGAGGGGACACTGAGAGTGCAATGGTGCAATTGGACGCGAGATGCGCTAGCATGCCGTGCAACGCCGCTCGGGGCTTGACGTGTGTCAAACAATGTCGAATCCCGCTCATCCGAGATGTCCCGCAATTTCGCGTCGATCTTGATCCCGACCATGCATACCGCTCAAGTCATTCCCATTTCGCCGCAGCGACTCAAGATCGCTTGCTCCGAATGCAGCTTGCGCGAGTTGTGTCTGCCGGTAGGTCTGTCCGAGATCGAGGTCGAACGCGTCGAAACCCTGATTGGAGGACGACGCCGGATCAAGCGGCAGCACCCCCTGTACCGCATAGGCGACCCCTTCGATGCGATCTACGCGGTGCGCACTGGATTTTTCAAGACCGAAGTGCTGGCCGACGATGGCCGTGAGCAGGTCACCGGCTTCCAGATGGCCGGCGAGATCATGGGCATGGATGGCATCGTCACGGAACGCCACAGTTGCACGGCCATTGCGCTCGAAGACAGCGAGGTGTGCGCGATCCCATTCATGCAGCTCGAACAGCTCGCCCGGGAAATCGACACCCTGCAGCGTCATTTTCACAAGGTCATGAGTCGCGAAATCGTCCGTGACCAGGGTGTGATGATGCTGCTCGGTACCATGCGCGCGGAAGAGCGTGTGGCCGCTTTCCTGCTCAATCTCTCGCAGCGGTTCGCGACGAGGGGCTATTCACCGACCGAGTTCGTGCTGCGCATGACCCGCGAGGAGATCGGCTCCTACCTCGGACTCAAACTCGAAACCGTGAGCCGGACATTTTCCCGGCTTCACGACGAACAGCTGATCGAGGTGCGGCAAAAAAACGTGCGTCTTCTCGACATCCCGGGCATCCGCCGCCTGATGCGGCACGAATGCGACTGACGGCTCAGCCGACCCGGCCGATCTCGAGTTCAGCAAACCAGTTGATGAAGCGTTCGACATCGGCTCCCTGGTAGATGGCGCCATGCTGTGGACAGAGCATGTCCAGGCCGAGCTTGGCGGTGCGTTCGCACCAGTCGCGTTTGGCAGGTTCCGATCCCATCCAGCGCTTGTGAAAGCCCTCGGCGTGGCGGATATGTCGGTCGAAATCGGTGACGAACAGGGCCGACTCGTCGTTTGGTAACAGCGCCGCGCCGACGTCGCCGGAGAACAGCAGCTTCGCTTCTGGATCGTGCAGGTGGAGGTTTCCGGACGAGTGCAGGTAGTGCGCCGGGTGCGCGCGCAGTTCGGTTGGCCCGACCTTGATGGTCATGCCATCGTCCGCAATGGGTACGAAGGTTTGCTCGTCGCCACCGAAATGCGGGATGAATCCACACCATAGCCAGCTCGTATAACAGCGCATGTCCGGCTTGAACTCCAGCCAGAGTGCCAGCGAGGAGATGATGTCCGGATCCTGGTGGGAGGCGAAGAGCGCGTCGATTCCGCTTGGGTCGAGTTGTTCGTTGATGGCCGCAAAGACGGCCGGAAAAATTTCCAGGCCGCCCGGGTCGCACAACAAGGCATGTCCACCGCTGGCGATCAGATATTCGTTGGTGTCGATGAGGTGATGTGGACGCTCCGGGTCGCGTGTCACGGCAATCCAGCGGTGATCCCCCTGCTCGAAAATGGTTTCGGCACGTTTCATCTGCTCATAGCCTTTGCAAGTGGCGAAGGTGCTCGATCGCTTGCCGTATGTGGGTGATGGCCGCGTCGAATTCCACCGCCACCTGAGTAAGGGCGGGCGCATGCGCGCCACCGTAGACGGCTTCGATTCGGGTGGAGCGGGCGAGCACGTTGCCAAGCTCCACCGTGCGGACGACTTCCTCGAGAATGCTCGCAAGCCTGCCGCGCCAATGCACGACTTCGGCATGCCGGTCATCGAGTCGATGTCGGTTGCGTGCCAGCATGCCACCAGCCCTGCGCTGAGCCCGTTCGGGAAGTCGTTCCAAAATACGTCCGCTGAGCGCGGCACGGGCATTCAGCGTGACGGCCTGCAGCAGCCCGGTGGTCGATTCCTGCAATCCTTGCATCGCACCCTGGAGCTCGCTGGCAAAGCCGCGCAGCTCATTCGAGAGCACGCCGAATCCGACCGCGCTCTGGCCGGCGCGTTTGGCCAGGATGAGCGCGTTCAATGACATCATGCGCACCCTGAAGGCATCGCCGATCACGGCTTTGATCTGCTCGTTGATCCTGACGATGGTGCGCAGGGCGGATTCCTTGGTCGGCTTACTGCCGGCATGGGCTGGGATCATGGGTGACACGTGGCTATCGGGTTGGGACGACCTGGGGCATCGAACACAAGCCGATTACGGCGGGAACCGTAGCCCGCTTGAGCCGGCGTCGGTACCCGGGTCACAGGTTTGGCCGCTACTTGTGCGGTCATTGTTACCGCATGTCGGCGCGAGGTCGAGCAGCCATGCGATGAACGCATCCTGCGCGGCACGGGTCGCCACCTTGTCCGGGTGTTCGATGAACAGGGCGAAGGCATAGCCCGGCCCGTTATTGGGCAGCAGGTACCCCGCGAGTGTGCGGACGCCATCCAGGCTGCCTGTCTTGGCGCGCAGGCGCGTTCTCCCCGGCGCATCGCTGTGGCGGCGGGCAAGCGTGCCGTCGACGCCGAGAATCGGGAGCGAGGATACGAGTTCAGGCCAGACCGCGCTGCTCCAGGCCGCGACGAGCAATCGGACCGCGCCCGCGGCGGACCATCGTGCATGCCGTGACAGGCCGGAGCCGTTGTCGATGACGAGTTCCGGCGTCGACAGGCCGCGTTCCTCCAGCCATGTGTGGACCCGGCGCTCGGCATCCTCGATGCGGGCCGGCCGCTTGGTCGAGAGCGACAGCAACAGGGTGCGCGCCATGGGGTTGCTCGAGTGCTTGTTGATCGTGCGCACGATGCTTGCAAGCGTTTGGGATGGCACGCTCGCCGCTGGCCGTCCGAAAGTCGGGGCCTCCCCCGACGACCACTTGACCGGCGATCGGCTGTCGATGCTTCCTCCGAGTTCCAACCAGATCGCCGCCAGGCTGCCGGCGAACAGGTCGGGGGCGGACAGGGGCGAAAGATGCAGGTCGCGCTCGCCACAATCGCTGGCCATGACCCCGGTCAACACCAAACGATGAATGTTGGGGCGCTCGAACAACGTCGCCTCGATTCCCGACCGCCAGTCGTCACAGGTGCCTTCCTTGGGGGCGATGCGGGCGATGATGTCGAGTCCGATTGGTGCAGGGGCGACGAGCGCCGCGCGCCAGGGCGGACCCGGTCGCAACCGCACTGTCACGACATTTGCGTTGTATATCAGTGCATCCGGGCCGCTGTTGTAGGGAGCCAGCGCTTGGCCATCGAAGCTGCCGGGATTGAACTCGGGTAGCTCGAACACCGAGCGATCCAGAACCAGCCCGCCTTTCAGTTCGCGCAGACCACGCGCGCGCAGCATCTGCAGCAGCGAGCGCAGCTCTGTCGGGCCCAGGCCCGGATCGCCGCCGGCACGGATGATCAACGGCGAACTCAGCACGCCCCTCGGCATGGGGCCGGAAAACCAGGCCTCGGAGGTCCAGGTGCGTGCCGGGCCGAGCAACTCGAGCGCGGCATAGGTGGTCAGCAGCTTCAGAACCGATGCCGGTGGTCGCGCTGCCTCGGCGTCGTGTTCGATGCGGAGGCCGTCTCCATCCAGCCGCTGGAGCGAGAGGGATAGCCGATCCAGCGCAAGTCCGGTGCTCGTCAGGGAACGGGCCAGCGCCGGGGGAAGCGAACGGGTCGGCGTCCGAGGCCACGCCTCGGGCGCTATCAGCGCGAGCGCGACGAAGAGTGCGAGTAGCCGACCCTGCACCCGGCGTCGAACCTCACTGAATGGGCTGCCGGCCACGTATGGCTAACTGGATTTTCGTCAGCGGGGTTTGGCCTCGACACGCCTCGCAGTCAGCATGGCTGTGGGCGCGGTGACCGATTCGTCGAATGGGTGAGAGTGCTTGCGGAAGCGATCGAGTATTTTTCTGACGTAGTCCTGCGTTTCCCGGAACGGCGGGACACCACGGAAGCGATCGACCGCTCCTTCCCCGGCGTTATAGCCGGCCGCAACCAGCGCCACATCGCCCCGAAAATAGGCCAGCAGCCAGCGCAGATAGGCCAGGCCACCCTTGATGTTCTGGACCGGGTCGTAGGCGTTGCGGACGTTGAAACGCTCGGCAGTCTCCGGGATCAGCTGCATCAGCCCCTGTGCATTTTTCGGTGAGCGGGCGCGGATATTGAACCCGGACTCGGTCGCGATCACGGCAAGCGCCAGACGCGGGTCAACGTTGTAGCGGGGCGCCAGCGCATTGACCAGGTCCACCAGCTGCCGCCTATCTGGATTGTCGGCGATGATCCGTCCGACGAAATCATCGTCGTCCGGGTTGTCGGCAGGCGTGCTGTACGTCGGCTGCTCGCGTATACATTCCGGTCCCTCGGCACCGGGCTGACCCAGGTATCGAAGCATCTTGTCGGCATCGCGGTGCCCCTTGGTCGAGGCCATCGAGAACAATGTGGCGGCGTAGCGGTCGTCCCGTACGACACCGCGGCCGTTGGCATACATCCAGCCGAGGTTGTACAAGGCTTCGGCATCGCCCATCCGGGCAGCTTCGCAATACATCGCGATGGCCAGCGGCAGGTCCTTGGGCACACCTTCACCATGCTCGTAGCGGACCGCGAGCTGGACCATGTCGCGGGTATCGCTGGCGCGCGCACCACAGCCCATTGCCGTGGCAAATGCCGCAAGCAAGCTTGCGGCAATCGGCATGCTGGGCGCAAACCGAGTACCCTTCCCGAGCGTTGCGCGGCGCGACTTACAGGCGCCAGACAGTGATTTCGGTGGCGCGCAGTGCTTCGACATCGAATTGGCTCTTGACATCGGAAAAGACGCCTTGAGGGCTCAGTTTGGCACGATAGTCCGCCACCGGGCGGCCGACGAATTCCTGATGAGCCACCGCGGCGACGATGGCGTCTGCACGCGGCAACTGCTCCCATGTCTTCAACGTGACGCCGTATTCGTGCAAGGCTTCATCGGGAGCGGCGATCGGATCGTGAACATGCACTTCGGTGCCGTAAGCCTCCAGTTCGCGAATGACGTCGATGACGCGTGAGTTGCGCAGATCCGGACAGTTTTCCTTGAAGGTCAGACCCAGCACGATCACCTTGCCGCCCTTGATCGATGATCCCGCACGGATCATGTGTTTCACCGTTTGCTCGGCGATGAATTTGCCCATGTTGTCATTGATGCGTCGTCCGGCCAGGATCACCTGGGGGTGATAGCCGAGCATCTCCGCCTTGTGCGTCAGGTAATAGGGGTCTACGCCGATGCAGTGGCCGCCCACCAGACCCGGCCTGAAGGGCAGAAAATTCCACTTCGTCTCCGCTGCCTTGAGTACCTCCAGCGTGTCGATGCCGATCTTGTCGAATATGATCGCGAGCTCGTTCATCAGCGCGATGTTGAGATCCCGCTGCGTGTTTTCGATCACTTTCGCCGCCTCGGCGACCTTGATGCCGCTGGCCCGGTAGACGCCGGCCGTGACGATGCTGCCATACAGTCGCGCGACCTTTTCCAGGGTCTCCGGGGTGTCACCGGAGACGACCTTGACGATCTTCGTCAGGGTGCGTTCCTTGTCGCCCGGATTGATGCGCTCGGGTGAATAGCCGACGAAAAAGTCACGTTGCCACACCAGTCCGGACGCACGCTCCAGTACCGGGATACATTGTTCCTCGGTCGCGCCAGGATAGACCGTGGATTCGTAGATCACCGTGGTCCCGGGGCGCATGCATCGGCCGACAGTTTCGCTGGCGCCGATCAGCGGTCCGAAATCAGGCTGGTGCGCGGCGTCCACCGGGGTTGGCACGGCGATGACGACGAAGTCGGCCTCACCCAGCAGCGCGGGGTCGGTCGTCACGGTCAGGTGCTTCGCCGCGCGTAGCTCGTCGCCGCTGACCTCCCCGGTGGGGTCTTCGGCGCGACGATAATGCGCAATTTTTTCTTCAGACAGATCGAAACCGATCGTTCGCAACTGCTTGCCGAACGCTACCGCGAGCGGCAGTCCGACATATCCCAAACCGACGACGGCGATGGTTGTCATGCGTATCCTTCCATCAATAGCGCCATTTCTGGCTGATCTGAAATCTGAAATCGGGTTGTCCCTATCCCCCAGCCGATCGAAGCGAGATCAGGGTCGAAGCTAGGCGCCCGTCTCACAGCGTTTTCAGCAAGCTGGCGACCTCCTCTCGTCCGGGGTATCTATCACCGAGAACGGAAAGCGTTTCGAGTTCCTTGCGCGCCTTGCCCTTGTCGCCGACCTTGATCAGCGCTTTGGCGTAGTTCAGACGGATGGCGGGATTGGTTGGCGCGATTTTCACCGCCTGCTCCATCAATTCCAGGCCACGCTTCAGCTGTCCCGATTCGAGCAGAATGTTCGCCAGCGTATCGAGGATGGCCGGCGAGTTGGGCGTCATCTTGTTCGCCGCTTCGGCCCATTCGAGGGCACGACTATCCTTGGCCATGAACGCCGACCAGGCGAGGTTGTTCAGCATCAGCGCATTTTTCGGCTGCATCTGCGCCAGGGTTCGATAGTGATCCACCGCCTGGGCGTAGCGCTTTTCGGCCAAAGCCCGCTCGGCCGCATAGTTGCGCACGATCGGGTCCTTGGGGTTGTCCTTGAGCCAAACATTCAATACCTGGTCGGCCTCCTTGCTTTGCCCCGCCCCGGACAATGCGGCGAGCAGGCGGGTCGTGGTCTCGGCCTGCTTGCCGAGCTTCTCAGCCTCCTTGAGTCGGGCGACGGCTTCCGGCCATTTGCGCTGCGCAGTCAGCACATCGGCTTCGATCTGCAGGCCGATCAGCCTTGTATTGGGCTGCTTCTGGATATCCCGAGCGACGGCCTGAGCCTCCTGGAATTGATTTTGGGCAAGGTACAAGGCCACCAGGTCGCGCTTGCCCAATACGTACTTGGGAAAACGCTCGGTCAGCTTGCTGAAGGTCACGATGGCGGCTGCACGATCACCGCTCGAGGCTTGTGCACGTGCGAGCTTGAGTGCGGCTTCGGGCGAATCGGGCTGGCTCGCTGCCAGTTTGCCTAGCGTCGCCACGGCCTGGTTCTGTTCGCCGGCAGCCATTTGCGCGCTGGCGAGCATGTTCATGATGTCCGGATTGTTGGGAACGATGCGGTCCGCTTCCTGAGCCACCACCAGGGCTTGTTTCGCATCACGGTTGGCGAGATGCGCCCGGATCAGTGCGGTATGGGCTTCGGGTGCCTGCGGGTTGGCAGTCTTGGCGCGCGCGACCAGTTCGATGACTTCACTCGGCTTGGCGCCTTGAGTCGCTTTGAACTCGGCGAGCGTGAGCAGCGCGAAGACATTTTTCGGATCCGCTTCGAGCATGCGCTCGAAGCGGCGGTTCGCGTCCGCCGGCTTGTTGTCGGCCAGATCCAGCCAGGCCAGATTGAGTGCGGCCGGGAAATAGGTCGGTTGCAGCCGCAGTGCCTGCTCGAAGGCCTGGCGTGCCGCGGGGACATCTTTCTTGCCGACGAGGGCAGTGCCCTTCATGCTGAAAGTGGCCGGGTTGTTCGGCTGCTTCGACTCCAGGCGCGCGATCGCGGTCAGCGCGCGATCGTAGTTCTTCCGGCGGATTTCATTCAGAATCAAAGCGATATCGGATTGGTATTGCTTGGGGTCGGAGGCCGATATCGCCTCCAGTTCCTTCAGCGCCACGTCGATATTGCCCTTGCTCAGGTGTGTGAGGGCGAGACGGGTTCTTGGACGGGAGTCGTTCGGTTGGGCCGCTGCTGCCTTGGTAAACCAGGTTTCGGCTTCCGCGAACTCCCGGCTCTGCAGCGCGATTTCGCCGGCCAGGGTCGCCAGCGCCGGATCGCGGTCCGCAGTCGGCCTGAAAGGGGCAAAGGCTTCGCGGGCACGCTCGGTTCGGCCTTCTTGCAGATAGGTTGCAACCAGCAGGCGGCGCACGAATTCGGCCTCGGGAGCGCGCGACAAGGCTTTTGTCAGATATTGCTCGGCTGTTGGAAACGATCGCAAGCTGTATTCGATTGAGCCGGCCAGAGCCAGGCTGGGAATATGGTCTGGCGCGATGCGCAGGACTTGCAGGATCGCATCCCGGGCGGCGGGAAGGTCGCCCTTGCGCTGCGCAACAAGCGCGCTCAGATACTGGGTCTGCGGGTGCTTGGGAGCACGCTGGCGCAGCTCGTCCAGGCGCTTGCCGGCTTCGTCCATGCGGTTGCTGCCGATCAGCAATGAAACGCTCGCAAAGCGCGCCGCCAGGTTCTCCGGAGCAACGGCGGCCGCACGCTCGTAAAGTTGCAGCGCCTCGGTGGTCTTGCGTTGCGCGACCAGCAGTGCGCCACGCAACATCATGGCCGGCACGTCCTGTGGCTGCTTCGCGAGGACGGCCTCGGTGATGCCTAGCGCGGCTTGGAGGTCACCCTTTGCCGCGGACAGTTGTGCCATGCCCAGTTCGGCGCGAACGTATCCCGGTTTCAGTTTCAAGGCCTGCTGGAGCGCGGCTTCCGCCTTGTCCGTAGCCCCCTTTTGCAGGTGGGCACTTCCTACGGAGCTGAGCAGCTCGGCGTCTCCTTCCGGGTCGCCCACCTTCTTGTTCCCATATTCGGTGAGTACCTTGTCGTATTGCTGCTGGTCGATGAGGGCTTTCGCCAATGGCGGGATGACTTGCGCTTCCGGGAATTGATACTTGAGCGCGAGCCTGAGTTCTTTTTCGGCAGAAGGGCTGTCGCCCGTCGCCAGCAGGGCGCGGCCCAGCATATAGCGGCCACGCGCAAGTTCGGGTTGCTCGGACAGCGCATTCTTGAGTTCGATGATCGCTGCCTTGTAGTCTTCACTGGCGAGATGCTTCTCCGCCGAAGCCAGCAGCTGTTCCGGGTTTTTCGAGCATGCAGCGGCCACCAGTGCGGTCACGAAGATGCCGACCCAGCGGGTCGACAAGCTGATCGAACGAATCATGAGCGGGTCCGTTTCAAAGAGGGTTCTACTTCAGTCCGAACCGAGTCATCAGCTCGTATAGTGTCGGGCGACTGATGCCGAGCAGATCCGCCGCTTTGGCAACATTGCCGTCCGCGCGCTCAAGCGCGCGCACCACGGCGCGCTGCTCGGCCTGTTCGCGCACCTGTCTGAGGTTCAGAGCGCCCGACTCCTCGGCGTGCTCGGATAGGCCGATGTCCTGGGGCTGGATCATCGGGCCATCGGCCATGATGACGCCGCGTTTGATCGCGTTTTCCAGCTCACGCACGTTCCCGGGCCAGGGATGGGCCTCGATGGCGGCGATCGTTTCGGACTGAAAGCGTAGTCCTGTCCGGTTGTTTTCTTTCGAAAAACGATGCAGGAAGGCCCTGGCCAGCAGCACGCTGTCTCCCTGCCGGTCGCGCAGCGGCGGAATTTCGATGGTGATTTCGGCCAGACGGTAGTACAGATCTTCGCGAAAGGCCCCCTGCTGTATCAAGGCCTTCAGGTCACGGTGTGTCGCGCAGACCACGCGAGTGTCGATCGCGATTTCCTCGCGGCCGCCCAGGCGCTCGATTTTTCGTTCCTGCAAGAACCGCAGCAGCTTGGCTTGCAGGGGGGCGGGCAAATCGCCGATCTCGTCCAGAAACAGGGTTCCCTTGTCCGCGATTTCGATCTTTCCATGCGTTTGCTTGACGGCCCCGGTGAAAGCACCTTTCTCGTAACCGAAAAGCTCGCTCTCCAGCAGGTTTTCGGGAATCGCGGCACAGTTGATCGCCACGAACTTTTGCCGCTTACGGCTTGACTTCTCGTGCAGTGCGCGCGCGAGCAATTCCTTGCCGGTACCGCTGTCCCCGAGCAAAAGCACCGTCGCATTGGTCGGCGCCAGCTTCTCCACCGTGCGCTGTATTTTCAGCATCTGCGCATCGCGGGTCAGCAAGCCCGAATCTGCCGACAGCACGGCTTGCTGCAACCTCTGGTTCTCGGCCTGCAGATCATGCAGCCGAAACGCGCGTTCGATGGTCAGCGCCAGCATCTCGGGTTCGAAGGGCTTGGCGAAGAAATCGTAGGCTCCAAGCCCGATGGCCTTGACCGCATTCGCGCGGTCGTTCTGGCCAGTCAACACGATGACCTTCGTTTCCGGGGCAAACGTAAGGATCTGTTCCAGCAACCGGAATCCTTCCGACGTGTCATCGGGGGCCGGCGGCAGGCCGAGATCCATGGTGATGACGGCCGGCTCGTGCTTTCTCATCTGCGCGAGCGCCGATTCACCGTCGGCGGCGACCACGGTCTCGAATTGGTCAAAACTCCAGCGCATCTGCTTCTGCAGGGCTGGGTCGTCCTCGACGATCAGCAGTACATGACGATGTTCAGCCATCGGTGCCGATTTCAGAGCCGGGCTCGTCCGCGCTGGGGAGGCAGATTCGGATGCGGGTACCGGAACTAATTTTGCTTTCGACATCGATTGAGCCACCCAATTCGCGTATGTACTGCAGGCTTTCGTAGGCCCCGATGCCCATGCCATTGGGCTTGGTGGTGCGAAATGCCTTGAACAGTCCGTTCCTGAGGAAGTCTTCGCTCATGCCACAGCCGGTGTCGGCAATCTCGATGACCGAACTTCCCGCTCCGGCCGAAGCATTGATGACCACTTTACCCTCTGCTGCGGTGGCGTCCAGGGCATTCTGCACAAGATGGCCAATGACGCGTTCGAGGCGATCTTCATGCGCGATGACCGATATCGGCGCCGATTCGGCAATCTGAACCTCTGGTCGCTGTCCGGATTTCGCTTTTCGAATCCGATCGAGAATCGGGTGGATGGCAATGGACCGGGGCTGATCGATCGGCGTATTTCCTTCCCTCAGTTGCATGAGCAGGCCACGCATGCGATCCGTGACATGTTCGATGGTCTCGAGCATGTCGGCCTGAAACTCCGGATTGTGGCGGTGTTTGCGAGCGTTGGACAGGAGCAGCGACAGTTGCGCAACAAGGTTTTTCAGGTCATGGACGACAAACGCGCTAAGTCGGTTGAATGACTCGAACTTGCGCGATTCAAGGAGTGCTTCCGCAGTCCGGATCTGATTGATGTAGCCGGCAGCTTGCCGTCCGGCCGTTTTCAGCAGGTCCGTGACTTCCCAGTCCAGGTCGAGCGGTGTCCGCGGCGGGGCGAGGATCACCACACCAACGAGTACGTCGGCGTCGATCAACGGAATCAGTAACCACGCCTGAGGAAGCTCCTCGAGCCATCGAGGTATGTCCAGGCCGGAAAACTCATCCGGACGCTCCCGCCACTGGTGCAAGTCGATCACCCATCCCGTTTTCGTCAGGTAGCCCGTAAGGGGATCGTCAGCGGCGAACGTCGTCGAAGTCTCTGGGGCATTCCAGCGCCCTGCGAATACGAATTGCTCATGGTCGTCCTTCAGCCACAGCCTGCCTCCCGGGCTTTCGACAAGTTCCGACAGTGCCAGAATCACCCGCTCATGAAAGGGGTGGCGTTCATGCTGCGCCGACAGAGACGAGGTGAATTTGAGCCAGACCTCACGATAATCATATCGATAGCTGAAGAAGTGCTTGCTGATGAAGACGCGCAGTCTGGCGCGCAGGCTTCCCGATACGGCTAGAAAAACCAGTCCCAGAATCGCGGCGAACATCAGTGTCGCCTGAAGTGCGCGCCCCCATTCCCCTCCAAAGTAGCGCACGTAGTAGCCGGCACCGGCTATGGCTATGAGATAGATGCCGATTGCCAGCAAGGCCGCCGAATGAAATACGACACGCCTGGATATCGCCAGGCGGAAGCGCCATTGCGGGTTTCTGGCAGCGGACAGCGCGATGGCCGGAATGGCGAAACCATGTACGGCACCGCGTATGCCCCACAGATCGCCGTCCAGGATTCCAAACAGCGCCGCATCGGAAAAGCACAACACATCGAAAGCAAAGGCGGCGCCCACGCCAGCAGCCAGAGACTTGATTCCCCATCGTGCTTGCGAAGGGGTGTTGCGCACGAACTGCTCGATCGCGACCAATACCAGGATGGCCTGGCCCATGGAGAGCCCATAGCCCAGACGCGGATTGTCCTTGGCCAAACTGCTGAACTGTGCTGCGATCTGAAGCGTAACCCCGCCTGCGAGCAATAGTCCAAGAACGACGGACGGTAGCGGCAATCCGGCGATGACTATCCGAGGCGTCGGTCGCAGTTGCTTGAGCCAGAGGCCGACAAACGATAGCCAGGCGCCGGCCCGCAGCGTGTCGGCGACCGTGGCTGCGCCGTACAGCGTTCGAGAGCTGGTAACCGAAAACGCGGCGGTCAGGCCGGACCACAGCGCCGACAACAGAATTGCAATCATCAGGATCGCGCCGCGAAGGCCGCCCCGCCAAGATACTCCGAGGTGCACGGCGAACAGAGTGAAAGCGATGGCAGCCGCGATGTGAGTCCAGAATATGAGCTCTGGTGCAGCGACTGTCTGCATCCGGTTCGTCGGGCGATAAATTGAAGGGAACTACTCGAGAATCATGTCTGCGCACCGACATCGATCACCGATCCCTGTATTGATTTCGGCTCGCGGAAGCCGAATTGGCATGCGGGCTCAGCCCATGGTCAGCGTGCGCCGTGGCCGCTCAGGACGACTCGTATCGTTTCAAACAGTATCACGATATCCAGGAACAGCGTATGGTTTTTCACGTAGTAAAGGTCGAATTGCAGTTTCTTCATGGCGTCCTCGATCGAGGACCCGTACGAATAGCGTACCTGAGCCCAGCCGGTGATGCCGGGCTTCACGCTGTGCCGTACCGAGTAGAACGGGATCTCCGATGAGAGTTGATCAACGAAATAGGGCCGCTCCGGACGAGGCCCGACAAAGCTCATGTCGCCCTTCAGAACGTTAAGGATTTGCGGTAGTTCGTCGATGCGGGTCTTGCGTATAAAACGCCCCACCATCGTGATCCGATCGTCACCGGCGCTGGCCCACCGGGGCTTTCCGTCCGATTCGGCATCGGTGTACATGCTGCGAAGCTTGTACACCTTGAATACATCGCCACGCTGCCCGACGCGCTCCTGTCGATACAAAATCGGGAATCCGCTTTCGATCAGAACGGCGAGCATCGCCATCAACATTACCGGCAAGGTCACGATCAGCAGCAGCAGGCTGGCGACGACATCGAATACACGCTTGACCAATGTCCGCATGGCGCCTTGGCGGAAGCCCTCGCCATAGATCAGCCAGCTCGCGCGCAGCGTTTCCAATCGTACCTGGCCTGTTACGCGCTCGTAAAACGTGGCGATATCCAGTACCGATACACCATGCAACTTGCAATCCAGCAATTCACGAAGCGGCAGCACGCCGCCACGTCTTTCCTTGACTGCGACCACGACTTCATCGATGTGGTGGTGCCGGATTGCGTCCATCACGGATATGTCATCTGAGACGATGCGCTCGGATTCGACACAAACGTGTTCCTTGTTTCCGACAGGGTAGTAGCAGATGACCGAATAACCGCCAAAATCCGGAGACGACAACGTGCGCTCCAGTTCGGCCGCGTCACGACCGGTGCCGATCACCATGACCCGACGTGCAAACACGGCTTTGTCGGTGCCACGAAGGAAAGCGGTGGCGCGCAGAATCAAAATCCCTCCCAAGCCGACACAAATGGTCAGGTCCAGGATGCGCACGGACGTGTCGTGGTGAGGCAGGAATGTGAATGTGACGTACGCGACCGGAAGTCCCAGCAGGAATGCGAGCAGGAGGCGTCCGACGACATGGTGAAACGCACTGCCTCCCGGGGCGCGGTACAGGCCGAGCGCGCTGAGGATCGAAGTCATGAGTACCGAGAATACCAAGGCCGGAATCAAGACATGCCTGAGGTCCGAGGTCATGTCGGGCGCCTGCCAGGCGGTCACGGCAACGATTGCCAAGAACAGCAGCAAACCTTCTGCGAGCACTCGCAGAAGCAGCGAAAACGGTATGTAGTGGCTGAAAAGCCTGACCATTCTTGACCTCGGGTAGCGCATGAACATCGCAATGTGCCGGCGGCCCTGAACGGAACCACTGTACGCGGGTGTCCCGCCGGCGGATTTGGATTGCCAGCGACGATACGATCAGTGCAGGAACGCTGCCGTGATGAAAGTCGCGAGCTTCATTGTCGGGCGGGCCAGTTACCGAACTATTTCACGCCCCGCCTCAGACCGAATGCTATCGGCAGACAATTGGCCATCTTGATGGACAAGCTTGACTAGCGCCACAGCGTTTCAACCCGACAACATCGCGATCGATCGGCGATGTCACGTTCGCTTCGCCGATGAAGCCGCCGAGGTGACGCAGCCATGATCGATGCATGGGATAGTATCATGCGGAGCCATGTGGCAACTCCGGTGTCCACCATTCGCTGGCGCTGAGCTGCACGTCTATGACCCTGAATGGAGGCGCAAGTTGATGACCCCGACCACCGGCCCCGAGCTTCTTGAAGCGACCCGATATCTGGATTTTCAGGATGAGGGTATTCAGACTTTCGTACGTCGCCATGTTGTCGGTGCGGAGCATCCTCGTGACAGAGCCGTCGCGCTGTATTACGCAGTGCGTGACGACATCATCTACGACCCATACTCGTTCTCACTGGATGCCGCGACGCTTACGGCCAGCCATGTGTTGCGCGCGGGCAAGAGCTTCTGTGTCGGCAAGGCGGTATTGCTCGCCGCCGTGGGGCGTGCAGCGGGCATTCCGACCCGGCTCGGATTTGCCGACGTCCGCAACCACCTGACTTCGCCCAGGCTGATGGCGCTGATGCAGACGGATATTTTCCGCTTTCACGGGTTTGTCGAATTTTTGCTCGACAATCGATGGCTGAAGGCTACGCCGGCATTCAACCGTAGTCTTTGTGAGAAGGCCGGCATTCGCGCGCTTGAGTTCGACGGCACGCAAGACTCGGTATTCCATCCCTTCGACAGCACGGGAAAGCGTCACATGGAGTATCTGCGATACTATGAACCCCGCGCCGATCTACCGGTGACGGAACTGTTTGAAACCTTCGTTCGCCATTACCCGCGTCTGAACGCTTTTATTTCGGATGGAAGCGGTGGCAATTTTGAGGACGAAGCGATTGCCGGGGAGGCGGAGGAGCTGGGTCGCTAAGTTCGCAACAGTAATAGGGTGGCCAGGCAGGAATCGTTGCGCACCCTGCTTTCGGGCCCGCCGCTGGCCGGTTTGTCAGAGCACTGATTCATGGAGGAGTTTCGAAGATGAGCCGTAAAGTGTTTGTTGCGGGTGTTGGCATGATCCCATTTGCCAAACCGGGCGCCAGTGAACCCTATTTCGTCATGGGTGCGAATGCTGCTCGCGTTGCGATGCAGGATGCGCGCGTGGATTTCGGCAAGATCGAACAGGCCTTCGTCGGCTATGTCTATGGTGATTCGACTTGCGGGCAGCGCGCATTGTATGAAGTGGGCATGACGGGGCTTCCCATCGTCAATGTGAATAACAATTGCTCGACCGGATCGAGTGCCTTGTTTCTCGCGCGTCAGGCGGTTGCGGGGGGATTGGCCGATTGCGTGTTGGCCCTGGGTTTTGAGCAGATGGCGCCGGGTGCGATCGCGGCCCAGTTCACCGATCGCTCGTCGCCGTTCGAGCGATTCGATCAGACCTGTGACCATCTGGTGGGTCATGCGGAAATTCCGCTGGCCTTGCGTTATTTCGGTGGCGCCGGGCTCGAGCACATGAAGCGGTTTGGCACGAAACTTGAAACCTTCGCCAAGATTCGCGCGAAAGCAAGCCGGCACGCCGAACACAACCCGGTGGCCCTGTTTCGCAAGGTCGTCAGCGCGGAGGATGTGCTGCAATCGCCGGTCATCTGGGAAGGCGTGATGACGCGCCTGATGGCCTGCCCACCGACCTGCGGTGCGGCAGCGGCCGTGCTGTGCTCCGAGGACTTTGCGCGCAAGCATGGACTGGATACCTCGGTCTATATCGCCGCGCAGGCATTGACGACCGATGCGCCGATCACTTTCGATTCCGGCGACATGCGTCAGGTGGTTGGCTATGACATGGCCAAGCGGGCTGCTGCCGGCGTTTATGAGGCGGCCGGCGTTGGTCCCGAGGACGTCAACGTGGTCGAATTGCACGATTGCTTTGCGCAGAACGAGTTGATCACTTATGAGGCGCTCGGCCTGTGTCCCGAGGGGGGGGCGGAGAAGTTCGTCAATGATGGTGACAATACCTATGGTGGCAAGTACGTCACCAACCCGTCGGGCGGCCTGCTGTCCAAGGGGCACCCATTGGGCGCCACCGGCCTTGCTCAATGTACCGAGCTGGTTCAGCAATTGCGTGGGCAGAGTGGCGCACGCCAAGTGAAGGATGCGCGCGTCGCGCTTCAACACAACCTCGGCCTGGGTGGCGCCTGCGTGGTCACCATGTATAGAAAGTCCTGAACGGGATTCAGCCTGAAGGGGCCGTGACGGCCGGGGAGCGCTTTCCCCGGTACGTCAGGTGGTGTAGTCCGTCGACGCTGACAACCTAGCGCATCATGCGCATTCTGGAACCAGCCAGGATAGACATCGTCGATGGCCGGCCGATTTCCGCCGACTACGGCGATGTCTATGCCAGCGCCGATGGTGCGCTGGGTCAGGCTTGCCGCGTATTTCTGGGTGGTAACGACTTGCCCCGGCGGTGGGCAGGGCGCGATCAGTTTGTCGTCTTCGAGACTGGATTCGGCCTCGGGGTCAATTTTCTGGCGACTTGGGCGGCGTGGCGGCGCGATCCCGAGCGTCCGCGGACCTTGCATTTCGTTTCGGTGGAAGGGCATCCGGTCGCGGCGCACCAGTTGGTAGAACACGCTCCGGCGGGCCTGCGTGACCTGGCTCGTGAGCTTGCCGAGACGTGGCCACTGGCGGTGGCCGGCACGCACTGTTGTCAATTCGCGGGTGGCGACGTGCGCCTGACACTCGTGTTTGGCGACGTGTTGGAGGTCATGGCCGATCTGATGCTTGGTGCGGATGCATTTTTTCTGGACGGGTTTTCTCCCGATCGCAATCCGGCCATGTGGCAGCCTGGCGTCCTCAAGGCGTTGACGCGGCTAGCCAGACCCGGTGCCACGCTGGCCACATGGAGCACGGCGCGCGCAGTGCGCGATGCGCTGTCGGCGGGCGGCTTCGAACTGAGCCTTTCACCCGGATTCGGACGCAAACGTCATATGCTGCGCGGCCGATTTGCACCGCGTTGGCGCGTTCGGCGGCACGAGCCACCGGCAGCAAGCGTCGGGCCACGTACGGCCATGATCATCGGCAGTGGCATCGCCGGCGCGAGCTGCGCGCGGAGTTTTGCCGATCGTGGTTGGGACGTGCAGGTGCTCGAGCAGGGCGCCGCGATCTCGGGTGCGGCCTCGTCGCTGCCGTATGGTCTGATCCATACCCGCATGGCGGATGAACGGGATCCGATTGCCCGCCTGACATTTGCGGGCGAGCGGGTGGCGCGCGCCCTGCTCACGCGCTTGTCTCCAGATGGCTGGTTCGACGGTAGTCGCCTCTGGCGGAACACGGGTGTTTTTCAGCAGGCCGACAGTATGGACGAGAGCGAGCGCTGGCGACGGCTTGCCGAATCGACCATGCTACCGGCTACATTGGCTCGGTATGTGTCGTCGGAGCGCGCCGAGACGCTGGTCGGGGCGCGGCCGCGCCGGCATGGCTGGTGGCTTCCGCGTGGCATGACGGTCGCCACGCCCACATGGTGTCGCGCACTGCTCGCGCATTCGGCGATTCGCCTGCAAACCGGTACCGAGGTGGCAAACCTCGATTTCGAGTCAGGGCGGTGGCGTGCCCATGATCGACAAGGGCGCTGTCTGGCGACCTCAGCGGTGGTGGTCGTGGCGGCAGCGATGCGGTCGCCGCGACTGCTCGGAATCCGGCAAGCGCCGCTGACATCCGTTGCCGGACTGGTCTCATGGCTGCCGAAGGATGCGGCGCCGGGTTTGCGTGCCGGCATGGTCGGTGACGGCTATCTGGTGGCTGCACCCGATGGGCGTACCGCGGTCGGCGCCAGCTATCAGGTCATCGACGGAGCGGAAGCGGACATCGATGAGTCGGCGGCACATGCCGAGAACATGGCGCGGCTCGAAAGGCTGCTGGCCATGCCTGCCAGCGTTAGGCCGACCGCCGCGTTTGTGGGCGTGCGGGCCGTTGCGCGCGATCGATTGCCCTACGCGGGTCCGGTGGTCGACGAATCCGCATGTCGCGACGGCAAGCTCGCGCTGGCTGGCGCGCAGTTCGCCGATCTGCCGCGGTTGCCGGGCCTTTACGCGAGTTTTGCGCTGGGCTCGCGGGGCCTGGTCATGGCGCCGCTTATCGCGGAATGGATTGCCGCACTGGCGGAAGGGGAGCCCAGCCCACTCGGACGCGAGCTCGCGTCGCGCATCGATGTTGGCCGCTACCTGTTGCGAGCCCTGCGCAAGCGACCCGAAACCGTATAGCCGAACCATGCGGTCTGGAATGGGGCCGATCGCGGGAATTTCGCACGATGTGCGCGTGGTCGATATCACTGCCCCGCCTAGAAGGTTGCGCGCTCGGCGCGTCATCGGATGTGCGTTGGTTTGGTGCCTAGGCTCGCAAAGGCCGGCACCGGCGTCGTTTCCGGGCGGGAGCGCGTCGATCATCAAGGCAACACGATTGGCACCGTCCCCCGTGGTTCGAGGAATGGCTTTCTTCGTCATGATCAGCGCGTATTGGATCACGCCCGGACGCAGTGACGGCTCGTAGGATCGCCGACCTCCAAAGGCGATTCATGCGAGGTGCAGTCATGTTGAAGCGTTCGGTGGCCACGATCGGATTGGCCATACCCTGTCTGGTGCTGTCGGTATCTGCCGGTGCTTATCAGGTCGACGGCCTGATGTCCGACTGGGGCATACAGAGCAACTTTGCGCCGGGACCTTCGGTGAAGCACTGGACGATCGAAGATCAGTTCGGCAATTCGGCCGCCTATCTGAATCCAGGCTATGGCGGGCAGCGCTATGATGCCGAGGCCATCTACATGGACTGGGACGCCACCAGCCTGTACATCCTGTTGATCACCGGGTTGCCGCCCACCGAGACCGCCTATCCTGCCGGTGACTTCGCCTTCGACTTTGGGCAGAACGGGACCTGGGACTTCGGCTTCACCGTGCGCAATCGCGCGGGCATCGGCGCTGCGACGCTGTACGGTAACCCGAGCTGGCGATATGGGTTGTGGGATGCACCCAATGTCCTGGCCGCAAACGGTCAGGGTGCGAATGTCACTGCGGTGCAGAGCGGCACCATCGTCGGTCACGGACAGCTCGCCTACCCGAATACGCCGATCAGTGGGCTCGGAGACAGGCCGCGCGATACGCACTACGTCATCGAGGCCAGCATCCCGGTCGATGCCTTCGTGTTCGGCAACCAGGATTTCTGGGGTGCAAACGGTCCGACGCAGAAATTCGATCTGCAGTGGACGATGTTGTGCGCGAACGACCTGATCACGGTCGATCCACCACCCGCCGCGCATGTGCCCGAGCCGGCTTCGCTGTTGCTGGCTGCCTTGGGACTGGGCGGCGTGGCGTTCAGCCGGCGCCGAGGCGCGTGCGCGGGCAAGAAAAGATCGTCGCGCACCGGTACCGCGGCTGGAATCCTGACCTAGCCAGCCGTGATACGCGGGATGATGTGGATCTCGCTGTGTTCGGCCAGCGGCTCGGCGAAGGGGTGCTGATGGATGAGACCGTCGATGGCGATGGCGGATTGATGTTCGACATGATCCGCGAGCGCTGGGTAGCGCCGACGTAGCTCGGCCAACAGCGCCTGGGTGTCCGTCGCGGCAAGCAGCAGTTCGTCGGCGCCGCCAGCGAGCGCACGAAGTTCGTTGCCCAGCACCACTCGCACCATGTCAGCCTGCCGCCGGCAACAGGCCCGACAGGACGCGCGGTGGGTTGAGCGGCAGGTCGCAATAGCGCACGCCGACAGCGTCAAAGACGGCATTTGCGACTGCGGCCAACGGAGGCACGATCGGCGTTTCGCCGACGCCGCGTACACCGTATGGGTGAGCGGGGTTCGGCACCTCGACGATGACGGTATCGATCAGCGGCAGGTCGAGCGCGACCGGCATGCGGTAATCGAGGAAAGCCGGGTTCTCCATGATGCCGTGGGCATCGTAGACATAGGCCTCGTTCAGCGCCCAGCCGATGCCCTGTGCGGCGCCTCCCTGCATCTGGCCCTCGACATAGGCGCGGTGGATCGCCTTGCCCGTATCCTGGATGGCCGTATAGCGCACGACGTCGACCTTTCCCGTTTCCGGGTCGACCTGCACATCGCACAGATGAACGCCAAAACCGGCACCCGCGCCCTGCGCGGTCAGTGATGCGCGCCCGACGAAGGAGCCGCCCGTCTTCGCCGCAGATTTGGCCAGCGCCGCGAAGTCTAGTGGCGGCAGGGATTGTTCGGTGGCGTGCTCCGCGGGAGGGATGGCTTGGCCATCACGCCATGTGACCTGGTCCGGGTCGATACCCCAAATTTTGGCCGCCCGTCTGCGCATCTGATCAACCACATCCCGCGCTGCCTGGATCACCGCCATGCCGGTCGCGAAGGTCGTGCGGCTGCCACCGGTGACATCGCAGTAACCGGCCATTTCGGTATCGCCGACCACGGCGTTGATGCGTTCGTAGGCTATGCCCAGGGTCTCAGCGGCCATCAGCGCCATCGATGCGCGCGAGCCGCCGATATCGGGGCTCGCCGTGACGACCGTCGCCGTGCCGTCTTCCTGCACGTTGAGGGTTGCCGTCGACTGCATGCCTACGTTGAACCAGAACCCCACGGCGACGCCACGCCCCTGGTTGGGCCCCAGGGGCGCCTGGTAGTGGGGATGCAGGGCCGCCTGTTCCAGGCAGGACACCAGGCCGATCGGCGGAAATTTCGGTCCATAGGCCGCCTTGGAGCCTTCGCGGACGGCGTTGTCAAGGCGGAAGCGGATCGGGTCGAGTCCCAGCCTGTGCGCCATCTCATCAACCATGGATTCCATCGCGAACGCCGCCATCGGCGCACCGGGCGCCCGATAGGCTGCGACCTTGGGTTTGTTGACGAGCACGTCGTAGCCGGTGATGCGGAAATTGTCGATGTCGTAGGCGACGAGGACGCACATGCAGCCGGGCGTGATCGGCGAGCCCTTGAACGCGCCGGCTTCATATTTGAGTTCGGCCTCGGCGGCAAGTATCTTGCCGGCGCGGCTGGCGCCCAGCTTGATGCGTACCCGGCTCGCCGAGGTCGGACCCGTCGCCCGGAACACCTCTTCGCGGCTCATCACCATCTTGACCGGGCGACCGGATTTTCTTGCCAGCAGGATGGCCACCGGTTCGAGATAGATGGTGGTCTTGCCGCCGAAGCCGCCACCGATCTCGCTCGGGATCACCTTGATGCTGGACACGTCCCAGCCCAGAACCTTGCTCGTCAGCGTGCGCACCACGAACGGGCCTTGCGTGCAGCACCAGACCGTCGCCTGGTCGTCGGGCCGGCATTCCGCGACCACGGCATGCGGCTCGATGTAGCCCTGATGCACGGTCGGAGTCGAAAATTCGCGTTCGATGACGACGTCAGAGGCGGCAAAGCCAGCCTCCGGATCGCCGCGTGTGTAGGTGACCACGGCGGCCACGTTGGAGCCGCGCGCAGGCATTTCCGCCAGCCCCTTCGTGCGCAGCTCCTCGTGCAGCAGAGGGGCATCTTCGGCCATCGCCGATTCGATGTCGAGCACCGCCGGCAATGGTTCGTACTCGACCTTGATCGCGCGCAGTGCCTCTTCTGCAATCGTTGTCGTTGTCGCCGCCACGGCTGCGACGGCGTGGCCGTGATAGAGCGCCTTGTCACGCGCCATGACGTTGCGTGCCAGATCCCGGACATCGATCTGAGATTCGCCCGTTTCTTCCATGGCCGCGGTGACATCGGGAAAGTCGGTGCCGGTCACGATCGCCAGAACGCCGGGGATCCGGTCGGCCGCACTGGTGTCGATCGACAGGATGCGGGCATGGGCGTGAGGGCTGCGAAGGATCAGACCATGCAACATCCCGGGCAACAAGCGATCGGCGCCGAACGCCGCGTGGCCCGTGACCTTGTCGATGCCGTCCGGCCGGACCGGACTGCTGCCGATCCAGCGGTAGACCTTGTCGTCAGTCATGCTTCTGCTCCACGCAGCTGTGCAGCGGCCGCCAGCACCGCGCGCACGATCTTGTCATAGCCTGTGCAGCGGCACAGATTGCCGGAAAGCCAGTAGCGGATCTCGTGCTCGCTGGGATCTGGATTTTTCTCCAGCAGCGCCTTGGTCGCCATGATCAGCCCTGGCGTGCAGATGCCGCATTGCAGCGCGGCGTGCTCGAGAAACTGTTGCTGGATGGGGTGCAGGGCCTGCGGTTCGGCGACGCCCTCGATGGTTTCGATCTGCTGGCCATCCGCTTCAACAGCCAGCACCAGACAGGCGCAAGTCAGGCGGCCGTTCACGATCACCGAGCAGGCGCCGCAATCGCCGGTACCGCAGCCCTCCTTGGTTCCGGTCAATCCCAGGTCTTCGCGCAACGCGCCCAGCAGGCTTTGCTGAGGCTCGCAGAGAAACTCCGTCTGCTCGCCATTGATCGTGGTCAGCACATGTTGTTTTGTCATTTCACAGGCTCCGTTGCCGCGCGCGCTCTGCCGCCGTGCGCAGCACGCGTCGGGTCAGCACGCCGGCGATATGGCGGCGAAAATCCGCCGTGCCCCGCTTGTCGCTGATCGGATTGCCGACCGACTTGGCAGCGGCGGCAGCCCGCGTGAGTGCGGCTTCGTCGATCCGAGCGCCCAGGATTGCGGCGACGACCTCGGGTGCCGGCAACGCGGTCGGCGCCACGGCGCCGATCGCGACCTCGGCAGCGCGACAGCAACCGTCACGATCGAGCGTGAGCCGGGCACCGACGCCCACCACGGCGATATCCATTTCGGCGCGTGGCGTGAAGCGCTGATAAGCCTCGGCAGTGTGCGCGTCCGGCACGGGCAGGCGCAATTCGACGATCAATTCGTCCGGTGCGAGCAGGGTGCGTCCTGGCGCCACCGCAAACCCGGCGACGGGCAGCCAGCGTTCTCTGTCCGGTCCGATCACCCTGATGCTTGCGCCCGCAGCCATCAGCGCCGGAACGCTGTCGGCCGCGGGCGAGGCGTTGCACAGATTGCCGACGACGGTTGCCCGCCCCTGCACCTGCACGGATCCAATCAGTGCGATCGCCTCGGCGACACCCGGGCAGAGCCGCCGCAGTGCATCGTGTTCGCCGATCCGGGCCGCACAGACGGCGGCGCCGATGCGAGCCTGCCCGGCCTCGATGCACAGAACGTTGGTCTCGGGGATTTTCTTGATGTCGAGCAAGCGCGCGGGCGAGTGCAGCCCGGCGCGCATCTGTACCAGCAGGTCTGTGCCACCGGCCAGCACTCGGGTCGGAACGGATATGGCGTCCTTGAGCAGTTCGCGGGCCGCGGCCAGCGAAGTCGGCGCCACATATTGAAAGGCGTGCATGACGTCTCCCTGGGGTAGGCCTAGTCTTGCGGTTGATGCGGGAACAGGGACAAGTGTCGCATGCTTCCCTCGATCCTGCTTGCCGTGTATGTGACCAATGCGCGCGTGCAGGGCCGGGCGTGGGAAATGTGTAAGAAGCTCGCTCGTGTAAGCTCGCGCCAGCTTGTGGCGTCCGCCGTAGTGGTGGCGTTTATCAAAGGGAAATCTTGGCTCACGGATCAGAAGGCTCCCTGCGAGCCATCCTGTATGCGCTCGCCGCGAACGGTGGCATTGCACTCACCAAGCTCATTGCGGCGACATGGACCGGGTCGGGCGCCATGCTTGCGGAAGCGATCCACTCCTGTGCCGATTGCGTCAACCAGGGTCTGTTGTTGCTCGGTCTGCGCCAGGCACGTCGTCCGGAGTCTGAGGACCACCCTCTGGGCCACCATCGCGTGGTCTACTATTGGGCCATGTTGGTCGCGCTGATGCTGTTTTTTGTGGGCGGCGTGTTTTCTGTTTGGGAGGGCGTAACACGACTGCGCCACCCGGAGCCGGTCGAGAATGCGCTGGCGGCGCTGATCGTGCTGGCCATGGCGGTCGTGCTGGAAGCGTTCTCGCTGTGGGGGGCAATGCGGGAGATCAATAGAGAACGCGGCCGGCAGCCGCTGCTGCGCTGGTTTCGCGATACCCGGCAGTCCGCGTTGATGGTGGTCGCCGGCGAGGATGTCGCGGCGCTCGCCGGTCTGGTGGTCGCTCTGTGTGCGGTGAGCGCAACACTGGTGAGTGGCGACCCGGTCTACGACGCACTGGGCACCCTGGTGGTCGGCGTGGTGCTGATCGTCGTCGCGGGCGCGGTGTTGCGCGAGGTCAAGGCGCTGATCGTCGGTGAGTCGCTCGCGCCGGAGCTGCGTCAGCGCATGAGGGCGCATTTCGAAGCGCAGCCGGAGATCGAAACCGTGTTCCGTATCATTACGCTCGCCTGGGGTGAGCGAGCGGTGGTGGCCGTGAAGGCGAGGGTGCGCGACGATTTCGCGCGCACCGGCACCGAGCTCGTGGCGACGATCAACCGGCTGGAGGCGCGTTTCGAAGCGGCGTTTCCACAGGTCGGCTGGCTGTTTTTCGAGCCGGATGTGCGCTGAGCGTCGTCCGGCGTGGCGGGCTCGATCGATGTCGGAGTGCTTGGGGAGGTTGTGCAATGCGTATCAGAATGTTTCTTGCTGCCATCTGTGCTGCGCTGTTGCTGTCAGGCTGCGGCTACAACACGATTCAGGCTCAGGACGAGCAGGTCAATGCCGCTTGGGCCGAGGTCCTGAATCAGTACAAGCGGCGCGCCGACCTGATCCCGAACCTGGTGCAGGTGGTGCAAGGCTATGCCGCCCACGAACGCGAGGTGCTGACGCGCGTGACCGAGGCGCGCGCGAGCGTGAGCGGCATCAAGGTCACTCCGGAACTGGTCAATGATCCCGAGGCGCTGGCGCGCTTTCAGCAGGCGCAGTCGCAGTTGTCCGGAGCGTTGTCGCGCCTGCTGGCGGTTGCAGAAAACTATCCGCAGCTCAAGGCCGACGCCAATTTTCGGGACCTGCAAGCGCAGCTGGAGGGAACCGAAAACCGCATTGCCGTGGCGCGCAATCGCTATATTCAGTCCGTGCAACAGTACAACACCACGGTGCGGGTGTTTCCGAACAATCTGACGGCGATGGCTTTTGGCTACAAGACGAAGGCCAATTTTTCGGTCGAGGAGGAGAAAGCGCTGTCGTCACCGCCCAAGGTCGAATTCGGTTCGTCCTCGCGGCGCTGACCATACGGGGCGAGCGGTCGCGATGGCCATGAGTGGTCTGTGCCGACGCGGCTTGCGGGCGGTGCCGGTTGCCATACTGGGGCCTTTGGTAATGGCGTTCACCTGGTTGTGGGCCGTGCCGGTGGGCGCCAACGCTGAACCGCTGGCACCGATTCCGGCTTTGAGCGCGCGCGTCACCGATGCCGCCGGGCTGCTGTCGGCCGAAGAGCGACAGGGGCTGGAGCAACGGCTGGCGCGCATCGAAACCGAGCACGGGGCACAGCTTGCGGTGCTGATCGTGCCGACGGTCGCGCCGGAGAGCATCGAAGCCTACAGCCTGCGCGTCGTCGATGCCTGGCGACTGGGCCGCCGCGGCGTCGATGATGGCGCGCTGATCCTCGTTGTGGTGAAGGAACGGGGACTGCGGATCGAGGTCGGCCGCGGTCTTGAAGGCGCGATCCCCGACGCGGTTGCGAAGCGCCTGATCGCCGAGGTGATCGCGCCGCGCTTCGCCGAGCGGGATTACTTCGGTGGTTTGACCAGCGGCATCGAGCGCATCGGCGCGCTGATCGCCGGAGAATCCCTGCCTGCACCGGCTCGTTCGAGGCGGAACGGCAACGCGGCAACGGCCGACAATGGCGGCATCGAGTCGGTATTGGTCGTGGCGCTGATGTTCGCGCTGCTGGCCGGTTCCGTGCTCAAGGCGCTCCTGGGCCGATTGCTTGGCGGCGCGCTGACCGGTGGGCTCGTGGGCCTGGGCGTCTGGGTGGTGTCCGGTTCGCTGCTCGTTGCCATCCTTGCTGCCGTGCTGGCCTTGGTGTTTGTGTCCGGGCGGGGCGGTGGCGGGCCATTCATCGGTGGCGGCATGTCGGGACGCGGCGGCTTCGGCGGCTGGCCAGGAGGCGGATGGGGTGGCGGATTTGGCGGCGGCGGTGGCAGTTTCGGAGGTGGCGGTGCATCGGGCAGATGGTAGGTCTCCGATGGCGGGCCTCGGCACCTGGCGACGCCTGTGTCGTCATCTGCTGTGGCCGGATCGCTGGGGACTGGGTGGACGCCCGTCGGCCGGCGAACTCGCCACCATCGAGGCGGCCATCGCGCGCAACGAGCGTGGCCATCGCGGCGAACTGCGGTTCGTCGTGGAAGGCAGTCTGCCCGTCGGACGGGTGTTCGGCGGCATGTCGGCCCGCGATCGGGCCTTGGAGCTGTTCGCTTTGCTCCGTGTGTGGGACACCGAGGACAACAGCGGCGTGCTGATCTACGTGCAGCAGGTCGATCGCTGTGTCGAGATCGTCGCGGATCGGGGCATCCACCGCTGCGTCGGAGCAGATGTCTGGGTCGAGCTGTGCCGCCAGATGGAGCGGCAATTCGCCGCCGGGCGTTTCGAGGACGGCGCAGTGGCTGCACTGGATGCCATCGGGGCACTGCTGAAACAGCATTTCCCGGCGGCTGACACATCGAACCCGAATGAGCTGCCGGACCGGCCGCTCGTGCTTTGATGGTTCAACGGGCTCGAATGTCGTCGGTATCCGGCAAATGGCGAGGGGAGGGGCGTCGAGCGGGACAGGGTCGCACTGCGCTACGGCCTATCCGGGCTGGAAAAATCGACCGCCACCCGCATTTCGACTGCGACCGGTCGGTCGCCCACCCTGCCCGGCGTGAACAGCGCATGCATGAAGCCTGCGCGCGCAACCCGGATCGCGCTTTCGGGAAGACTGGCGTCCTCCACTTCGACCGCCGCGACCCGTCCGTCCTGCGCGATGAAAACTCTCAGGGCCACGCTGCCGTCGGCTCCGTATTCATCCCCAGGCGATGTTTGGAAACGCGGTGGTTCGATCACCAATGGCTTGGCCGACAGTTCGCTGATCCGGTAGTAACGGATCGCCGGCAGCAGCCCAGGTGGTGCGGATGGGGCCGGTGTGCCTGCGGCTCTCTCGTCGTGCGCCTTGCTCCGGGTTGTCGGAACGCCTTCGGTTGACGAGCGTAGCGGGCGATCGCTGACGAGCCTCACATCGACGGAGGCCGTCGCCGTTCCCGCATCCTTGCCGGCGTGGCCACCCTGAACCAGGACGCTTCCGCCGATCGCGATGCCGGTCAAGGCGTGCAGGATGATGGACGCCCCGATCGCCGCGAGCAGATGTCCATGGCATGAAGTGCGTAGCGCAAGGTCGGCGTTCAAGTTCGTCTAACAAGTCGTCAGAGGTCGGGAAGCTCGCGCCACGAGATTCGTCGCACGGCGGCGGGCACCGGGTTGGCGCCGACGCGCGTGGTGGCGTACTGCCCGGAACCGGCGCAGTTCGTGCCGCTGCAGCGGCTGATTGCATAGACGCGACCCCTGGCTTCGATCGCCGACATGTGAATCAACAGCCCTGCCGCCTGGACGGTCGTGTTGGTCAGAGTGGGAATCTTGTCCGTGAACCCGCCGGTCTTGAAGTCAAAGAAATTGCTGTAGCCGATACCGCCCGGCTGGCAGGGGTCCGCATTCGGGATGTTGGTATTGATGCCAAGTGCTCCGAGCAGCAGCAAGGGGTTGGTGTTGGCGCGTTCGTTGGTTTCCAGGTCGATGTACCAGCCCTTCTTCTCGGCAAAGTTCACGTTGTTGCTGCTCGCGGTCCGGCTTCCGCCCGTGCCGATCCATGTCTGTTGCTGGAGGTTGCTGCGAAGCGGAGAGATTTCGCTGCCATCCATCGAATCACGCAGGCCGTAGATCGCTTGCGTTTGGGTCGCATGGGCATTGGCGCCAACCGTCCCGGGGATATCCGTATCACCCAGATACTGACCCGTGCCGACATACACCATGCGTACGGTAAATCCATCCGTCGTGAAGGAGGTGAGCTCCGGCGCGGTCGTGATCGGCTGGATTTGATTGCCGGCATCCTTGAGTGTCGCGAGTTTCGTCACATTCCAGTTGGCCGGGTCGGGATCGCTGACATCGAAGCGCCACATGTTTCCCTTCAGGTCGCCACCGTATACCGTGACCGCGGTGCGATCGAGCAGATCGTTTTCGACGAAAGCCTGGATTTGCGCCAGGCCGCTGGGGTCGGCGGCGGATCCAGCGCCGGTACCCAGCGTCTTCAGCAACTGGCCGTTCCGCGCATTCAAGACGTACAGATAACCTTGGCCGTCACCACCGGTGTCGGTGCCATTGTTGTAGCCGGAGGTCACAAGCACCACCCAGCCGTAGGCGCGGGTCTTGACGATGACAGGCTTGCCGTAGCTATAGCCTACGTTGGGGCGCACCGTCGCCAGCGCCGGGTCGCTATTGGGGAATTCCCACAACACGCGACTGGTCGCGCCCGATTCGGACGCGGAAATCGGGTCGGTGATGTCGAGGGCGTAATAGCCCCGCCCCCCCTTGTTCAGGCCACCGACCAGGATCGTTCGCCAAGCGCCGGCGCCATTGGTGCCGCCGGTGTTGTTCATATCGACATCCGAGCTCGTCGGCGAACCATCGACGTAGAAACGGTGAGAAAAACCCGTGCGGCGTGTGTACTGGTTCAGCGTGGGCAGGACGAGGCTGGGTACGAAGGCCCATTCTTCCCGTCCCGAGGTGGCGTTGAACGCATGCAGCATGCCGTCATTGCCGCCGACGTAGATCATGCGTTGGCGTGCAATTTTGTCGATCTTGTAGTCCTGATAACCGGCATCGAACCAGAGTTGCAGCGGCGAGCCGACAACCGACGGCTCGGAATTGATCAGGTCGCCCAACAGGTGAGCACGTACCCGATAGGTACCGGCCGTTTCGCCCGTGCGGTCGCCGCGCAGGTAGGCGATGACCGCTGCACCGTCGCCGGGTCCCGCGGGCGCCGGCGAGTCGAGCAAGGTTTGCTGTGCAGTCGTCAGCTTGGTCGAAGTGGCCGCGGTTGCCGGTTGAAACTGGATGCCCTGACCTTCGCCGCCACCACCGGTATGGCTGAAAATGATCCGATCGCTGGCGGTGCGCGCATCCAGCAGGGTTTGCGCGGTCCAAATCGGGTGATCGGCGTCTGGCGTCCCGGTATCGAGGTTGATCGGGATGGCCTTGAGTTCGCCGGACCAGGTGCCGGAGTTATAGCTGGCCTCGTACCCGAAGTTGTCACCTTCCGTGAGCTTGAAGCTGGCGACGGCCAGTGCCGAGTTGTTGGTGGTCCGTCCCAGCACGTTGTTCAGCGAACTGGTCAGCGATTGTGCGAACTCTGTGGGGTTCTGCGCACTGAAAAACCCGCCGCGACTGTTGATCGCTGCGTGTGCCAGATCGTCGGTCTTGTACAGGTCGCTGCTGTTCGGGTTCGGCCAATTGATGTTGGGTGCGCCGCCATTCAGTGCGCTCTGTATGTCGGCCTGGGAAACGGAGCCGAATACGCCAAGGCCGACCGTGAAATTAACCAGGTGCTGCCAGAAAGCCGGGTCCAGGGCATTGGTCGGCACCTTGTTGTCGAGGTCCGGGCGCAGGTCGTTTTTCCAGTAATACATGGCGACATCTGCGAGCGTGTCGTCGCGGCTGTCGGAGTAGGGCGCGACCGCGGCATAGGTATAGGAGCTGGTCGTGTTGGAGTTGGTTGGTCCCGCCGTGCTGTCGCTGTTCGCCCGCCGGCTCGCATGGCGGGCGGCAGCAGTGTCGAAATTGGCCGAGTTCGCGAACCCGCTCCAGTAGCCGTCCGTGGTCAGGATGTGGTAGTTCTGCCGACAGGCGTACTGGATACCGCCGCCGCTGCCCGGGTTGGTGCCCCACGGACCCTTGTCGTCGGTTCGCTTGAAATACTGCCCGACATCATCCAGCGCCCGGCGCAGGGGCGTGCCGCGCGCCGGGACGGGGAGCTGATAAAGGAGTTTGTCGAAAAAATCGGTCCGCGAAGTACCGCTGAACGCGCGCACGCCCTTGATGATCGTGCCGGGCGAGGATTGGCTATCGATAGTGGTGCCCGGGTAGTTGATCGTGCCAAACCCGACACGCGTGGCCGATGTCAGGTTGGCAAAGGCTGCGCCCGCGCCCCCGCGGGCGAGCAGCGTGCGCGAGCGGTAATACTGATACCAGTTGGCGAAATTCTGCATTTCCTCGGCGTAGGTGCACACCGCGCCCGCACAGTCCGTCCTTGCCGCGGCCTTGGAGGGGAACACCGTAGCCGGTTTGACTTGCAGGCACTGAAAGTTCGCGGCGGTGTTTTTCGCGTCATTGGGTGCCGTCGGGCCGGGCAGCGTGCCGACATAGCGGCAGTAGGTCGCCGGATAGAAGGTCTTGTTGGCAAAGTCGAAGGAGCCGTTGTCTTTCAGCCATGAGGTCAAACGGGAGTTGTCGACCGTCAGGTTTCTGGAACCAACGCTGGTGTTTTTCGGGTTGTGCCAGGCCGCAGTCGGCGTTGCCGGGGGCATGAGCGAGCCATCTGCATTCGGCCAGGGGTCGTAGCGCACGTCCGGGTTGTAGTAGGTGCGGTTGTAACCGCTCCAGCGCAGGATGCGGCTGTAGCGGTTGGTGGCGGTATCGAAGCCCACTGAACGATCGAAATATTCTTCGCTCCCCGACGCGTAATACCGGCTCCCGGTACTGGGGTCGATCGGGTTGTTGATGTCGTCCACCCGCGGGAACATGAAGTAGGTGTCATTGAAGATCGACTGATCCGGCATGATCTCCCACTGCATCGAACCGGAATCGTCGAGCGTGAACATGATGTTCGGCTCGATGATGTTCTTGACGGCCATGGGGATGTCCGCCAGGTCGGTTGCCATGGCAGTCTGGGTGATCTGCATGCCGGTGAGGCATACCGTCAGCGCCGAGGCCAGGAGTCTTTGCAGGGGTCGGGTCCGATTCATGATGGTCGTCCGCTTCGTGGGCGTTGATCAGAGGGTCAGCATCGCCTGGGTATAGGCTTCGGTTCCCTTGGGTCCGGTCACGCGCACCGATATGCGGTAGTGCACGAGCAACTGCTGTGTCGGCGTCGGTGCACCGGCGCGCTGTGGCCTGGGTGTCGCGCTCGGGGTGTTGAAGCATTCGACGAAAGGGTTGACGACCTGATAAGGCGTGCTCGGCGGGTCCGGAAGGGCCGGCGGCGGCGGCGGCATGGGCGCACAGAGCCGGTCGATGACGAAGCGAACCGAGTAGCCACCCAGAGGTGCCGGTGCGGTGATGACCGGAATGTTGTCCCAGTCGAGCGCGACCGGTGCGGCTGCGGGCGGATCCAGTGGCAGCTGCGGTACGCCGCGCGCATCCGTCGTCAGCGTCGAAGCGTAGTAATTGCAGTTTGGGCTGCGATCCGCGCAGGCTGCCGTCACGGTGCACCCGGCATTGCTGCAGAGAGCGTTGCCTTGCGGGTCGGTCACGGCGCTCGCGCCGAGAATGGTGGGCAGCGCATTCGCCGCGGCTTCGATGCCCAGATCGGTCATGCGCACGGCCGCCTGCTTGAAAGCCAGGTTGCCGGCCACCAGCGTGGCGGTATCCATCGAGCGGATCAGCCCGACGCTGCCGATGGCCATCACCAGCAGCATGATCAGCGCGATGAACAGCGCAACGCCAGACTGCCTGCCACGCATCCCGATCGTGCTCAGTTGTTCCATATGCCGTTCCTCAGCGGAATCGTGGTCTGGAAAACCCGGTAGCGGAAATTTCGCGCGTCGGGGTCGTTGGTGGAGTCGACATCGAGGATCGGTCCCCCGTCCCACAGCGGGATCAGGTTCGGGTTGGCCCGATTGAGAACGGTCACGCGTTCCGGAATCGTGCCGCGCGTGACGATCGCCAGCCGCACTGCCACGATCCGGTTGTCGGGCGTATTCGGTGGCAGGACATCCGTATAGGTGTCGACGAAGCCGTCCGGGGCGGCTGCGGGCAGCAAATCCAGCCCATACCTGGCTTCGAGCGCGACAACATTGCTGGCAATGACCGTCGGTGGCGTCGCGGCGGGCGCACTCTCGTCGCGCCGGACCAGGTTTCGACCCTGTACGAAGAAGCTCAAGCGCGTCATCGTTCCGCCCATGACGCGCACCGTGGCCAAGCTGCGGTCGAAACCACCGGGAGGGGCGATGTTGTCGGCGTTGGGCGGGTTGAACGGTGCATCGGCGGGGTCGGGGTCGTGCGGAATCTGCCAGAGCACGCCATTGCCGCCGATTTCGCCCGGTACGCTGACCGCTTGGGCGACGAACGGAGGGGCCAGGGGAAAGGGGGTAGCGCTGACCTGCAAGACCGTACAATGGAGTTTTCCCGGCTGCGAGATGAGCAGCAGGTCACCCTTGCGAAAACCGGCGCCAAAGTGCACGCGCAAAGGGCTGGCCGATGTCGCCATGCCGTCCCCGAGGGTGGCAGAAAATCCCCCCGTCGATGAGGAGCTCGCGACCACCGTGACTTGACGGCTCGGCACATCGCCGCCGAATGCGGTGTCGTTCCGCGCGGCGATCGTGACCGGCAGGCCGGACATCGCCACCGTATTGCCGACGCTGTCGCGCATCCTGACATCCTGACAGTTGGTGTTGATCAGGCCATGCCCCGCCATTTGCAACTCGCGCTCCAGCGTAAACATCGCGAGCGCCCCCGTGCTCTGGGCATCCGCGCCCGAGGTCGTGGCTCGGCGCTGCCCCTCGCTCAGCGCGAAGATCTGCGTCATCGCCAGAATGCCGATCATCGCGATGACCATGCCGACCATGACTTCCACCAGGCCGAAGCCGACCTGGGGCGCTGCTGACGAGGGACCGAAAGATTTCATCATCACCGACTCTACTGACTGATCTGCGCCATCACGCTGTGCTGGTTGAAGGCGCCTCCGCCGGGTGGCATCCAGCAAAGGGTGACCGTGACCACGTTCTGTGCCCCGATCACGATCTGCGCCTGGACATTGGGCAGGGTGTCGATGACCGTTCCGGCGAGCCCCGTTCCGCCCAGCCAGGCCGTGACATTGGCGTTGGCCGATGCGGCGCCGTTGAAGACGCAGTTGGCGCCGCCCGGCGCATGGGCATATCCCGGCAGGTTGGCGCGGTCGTCGGCCCACATCAGACCGATGATCTGCTCCGTGAGCAGCGAGGCATCGGAGCGGTACTTTGCTTCGGTTGTCATGCGTACCGAATTGGCCTGCAAACCCACCAGGGCCAGTATGCCGAGCGAAAAAATCAGGATCGCAACCAGCGCTTCGAGCAACACCACGCCGGATTGCTTGCGTCCCGAACGGCAGATTGGTCCGAGAGTCATGGCGTCAAAGGGGTCGCGGCAAAGCATGGTCAGCAATGCCTTGGATCGGCCGCCGCCCCGACATTGGGGTCGCAGGCGCGCAACTCACCCGATGCGGCAATCAGTACGCGCAATTCGCGGCTTTCAGCCGGTGGCAGTCTCGGGTTGTCGATATCTATGGTGCTCAGGGCGGCCGCTGGCAGCGGCGGTGGGTTCGCCTGTCCCAGTCCGGAGAACACGATTGCGCCGTCGCCCGCGGCCGGCACGACGCTGATGTTCAGGGCATTGCGCAGCAGGCTGTCGGACTGGATCACGCCGCCGGCTTCGGCGCAGTTGGGCCCGGCCGGATTGCAGGTGATGGACCACTCGGTGGAGTTGCCGGCGGAAGGTCCGGTGACCAGCGAAAACATGACCGGTACATTGCGCTTTATCGCCTCGGCGCGTGCGAGCTTCATGGCCGAGACGAGCGATTCGGTCGCCGTGCGGATCTGCATGTTCTGAATCCATGTGGTATAGACGGGTGCGCCGAGCGCAAGCAGGATGGCCACGATCGCGAGCGTCACCATCAGCTCGATCAGCGTGAAGCCCAGCGCGCGCATCAGCAATGGCCCTTGGCGACGATCCAGCAATTGCTGGGCAAGGGCCCCGCGGCCCAACCGGACGCAGCGGCCGTGGTCCGGCGCACGTTGGCCTGGTCTAGATCGAAGGCAAACGCCGCCATCGGTCCGGCACCCGTTGCGGCAACGGTGTAGGTGTTGGCCGTCAGCACCGGACAGGTGTAGGTCCAGGAGGGCGTGTTGTCCGGCAGCGGTGCAACCGTACCGACCGCGCAGGCACCGACATAGGTGCGATTGTCCTGGAAATACTGCTCCATGCGGACGCGCATGTTGGCGAGCGTGGCTTGTGCCTCCTGCATGCGGCTACGGGTGATGTAGTCGGAATATTGCGGCATCGCGATGGCCGCCAGTATTGCGATGATGGCGACGACGATCATGACTTCGATCAGCGTGAAGCCGATTTCGGCTGGCCGTCGGGCGCCGTTGAGGTGTGAGGACATGGAGTCTCCCGGAGATCGCCAAATACTGTCGGACCAAGTGCTGGCGGAAGCACCTAGGCTACCTTACGGCCGGGATCGATCCATGTATAGCCGTTGCTGACGAGCGGTTTGGCCAAGCCGATGGGCGGCGAGGAGGCCCGAGCGTAGTGTGGAGGAGCGGTACCGGTACGCTGCCGGTATCCGCGTCTCAGAGGCGGACGGGGGCGGGCAGGGCATCCAGCGGAATGCCAAGGCGGCTCAGTAAGGGCTCGCGCTCGAGATGTACCAACGACTGTGCGTTGAGCAGGTCGTCCTCGATGGCAGGGTCGCTCCAGCCATGCGTCGAATGACGGGCAAGATCTACGGCAAACATGACGTTGCGCACGCGTGGGCCAGCATCTGGCTCGTCGTTGGTGAGTTCGATCAGCAGACCGGGCAGACGCCAGGACAGCGCGAGCGCATGCTGCAAATCATGGTAGGTGAACCCGAGCACGGCACGCTGGGCGATCGCGCTGCGCAAGCCAGGGCTGGATGCGACCTGTCTGGCGATGTCCAGTGCGAGCTTGGGTGCGAAGATCCAGATCAGCACTTCGGCGATGTCGTGCAGCATCGCCGCGGCGACGATTTCATCGGTATCGATGTCATGTCGCAAACGGGCGAGCTCAAGCGCATAACTGGCGGCGCGCTGCGCCCGCCGGATGACGTTCAGCGCTCCCATCAGTGCGTCCGGGTGGGTTCGCAAGGCTTCCTCGACTTGCCCAAGGCTTTCGAACGTCTTGAACAGCGGACCCGTTCCGAGCATGATGATTGCACGCTCAACGGTAGTGATGTCGGTGGTCCGACTGCGGCTGCGTCGCGCCTCGATATGAGCAAACAATCTCAATATCAGCAGCGGATCGTCGAGTACTGCGCGCGCGACGGCGCGAGCGGATACGCTATCTTCGGCGAGCCTGAGCGCGGCAAGGCGTTCCACGCTGTAGCGCAGAACCGGAATGTCGCATCCGGAAAAATAGGTCACCCAGGCATCTAGGCTGGGCAGCGGTCTGTCCAACATGGGTGAATTCCACTCCCTCACTGCTGCCTGCTTCGCATCGACTCCGCGACGACTCGACCCTCTACGCCCCGGTAGCTACCTGCCGATGTCGAGGGGCTCCGATTGATGATGTGCGTACCCAACTACGGCGGAGAAGGGGTCGGCTTGAGCCTGTTCGAGGTCGTCAGGCCGCGGGCCCAGCCACGCTGCTCTCAGCCAAGGGCGTTGATCCGGCGCAGATCACTACGGATGCGTGCCGGTTCGTCGAGTCGGAGCAAGCGCGCGACGCGCGGCGTCAGTGCGCCGATATCGGCATGCAGCACTTCACGCTTGATTTCAAGCAATTGGCGGGGGTGCATGGACAGGCGGCGCAAGCCGATTCCGAGCAGCAGTCGCGCAAACGTTGGCTCCCCGGCCATTTCGCCGCAGAGGGAAACGGTAACCCCGGCTCGACGTGCCGTTTGCACGGCCTGGGCGATCAGGCGCAATACCGCAGGGTGAAGCGGGTCATACAGTGCCGAAACGGCCTCGTCACTGCGATCGATTGCCAGTGTGTATTGAATCAGGTCGTTGGTGCCGATCGAAAGAAAATCCAGGTGCTTTAGGAACGGCCCCAGCGCGAGCACGGCCGCCGGGATTTCGACCATGCCACCGACCTCGACACGGTCGGGCACGCGTTCGCCACGCTTGCGCAGCTGGTCGCGTGCGCGTGCAATCATGGCCAGCGACTGCGTGATTTCGTGGGTGTGCGCCAGCATCGGCAGCAGGATGCGCACCCAGCCGTGATTGGCCGCGCGCAGGATGGCGCGCAGCTGCGTGAGGAACAGCTGCGGTTCGGCCAGGCAGTAGCGTATGGCGCGCAGGCCCAGCGCGGGATTCAGTTCGCTCCGCTCGATCTGCCTCAGCGTCTTGTCGGCGCCGACATCAAGCGTCCGTATCGTCACCGGTCTGCCCTTCATGGTGTTGATGACGCTGAGGTAGCTCTCGAACTGTTCGTCCTCGCTTGGAAGGGTGTCACGATTCATGAACAGGAATTCGGTACGGAACAGGCCGATGCCATCGGCCGCCGCATCGTGAGCAACGATCGCATCTCCCGGGGTTTCGATATTCGCCTCCAGGCAAACCGATTCCCCATCCAGGCTCTTGCAGGGCGCGGCCCGCAGTCGCTTGAGCTGGTTGCGCTCCAGCTCGAGCTGGGTGCGGCGCAGGCGATATTCCTCGATGACCACCGGGTCGGGGTCGACGAGCAGCACACCTCGGCTTCCATCGACGATCAGGATATCGTCATCGCGCAGCAATTCGCGCGCTCGTACCATGCCGACGATCGCCGGAATGCCCAGGCTGCGCGCGACGATGGCCGTATGCGAAGTGGCCCCGCCTAGGTCCGTGACGAATGCGGCGATGCGCTGACCCTTGAACTGAAGGGTGTCAGCCGGCGACAGATCATGGGCGACGACGATGACGTCGTCGCCACTCGGGCGCTTGTGGGGCATGCCGCCACGGCGCCCGAGCAGGGCCTTGACCACGCGTTCGACAACCTGGATCACGTCGGCCTTGCGTTCCCGGAGGTAGGGGTCCTCGATCTGCTCGAACTGCGATACCAGCTCTTCCATCTGCTGGACGAGCGCCCACTCGGCATTGCAGCGGCGCTCTCGTATGCGGTCGCGCGGCACGACACTCAGCAACGGGTCGGCCAGCAACAGCGCGTGCAGGTCGACGAATGCCGAAAGCTCGGCGGGCGCGCCTTCTTCCGATGCGGTGTGCTTGAGCGCAGCCAGCTCGTTCTGGATTTCGGCGATGGCCGCATCGAAGCGGGCGAGCTCGGCATCGATCTGCCGGTGCGGGATCAGGTAGTGGAACACCTCCAGCGTCGCATGCGAGATGAGGTGCGCGCGACCTATGGCAATGCCCTGGGAGATCGCGAGGCCGTGCAGCGCGAAGCTCATGGCTTACTCGGTCTCACCAAAGCGATCGGCGATCAGGTTTGCGATCGCTGCCAGCGCCTCGTCGGCGTCCTCACCTTCGGCTTCCACAACGAGCTTGGTACCGCGACCAGCGGCAAGCATCATGACGCCCATGATGCTCTTCGCATTGACGCGGCGTTGGCCACGGCTCAGCCAAATCTCCGCCTGGAACTTGCCGGCGAGCTGTGTCAGCTTGGCTGACGGCCGCGCGTGCAGGCCCAGCTTGTTCACCACTTCGACTTCCGTTTTCGTCACGGTCAATTCCTCACGCGGAGGATGCCATCGCGTCCTCCGGACAACGCTCGCTTGAGCAGGGTGGCCATCCCCTGCTCGCGATAGGTCAATGCGCGCAACAACATCGGCAGGTTGACACCAGCCACGCATTCGGTGGTCCCGTGTTGCAGCAGCTTGCCGGCCAGGTTGCTGGGCGTCGCACCGTAGATGTCGGTAAGGATCAGGACCCCTTCGCCGGTATCGACCAGATTTTTCCACGAGACCGCGGTGGGCAGCAGATCCAGCGGGTCATCCTGGCCTGAAACCCCCAGTTGTGCCAGCTGCGGTGGCCGCTTGTTCAGCACGTGACAGGCACATTGGATCAGCGCTTCGCCATAGCTGCCATGAGTGATGAGAAATAGCCCGATCATCGTGGCATTGTAGCGTTCTCCACCGGCCGAAAGCGCGCAGCCATGGCCGACGTCATTTCGAGTCGAGACGATGCGTCGATGCGCAAGGCACGGGTGACCTGAAGTCTGGCGGCGACATCCTTCCATTGCTCCGTAGAGGCGAGGAACAGCGGCTTGCTGGCGGCGTCGGACCAGAGGCCGGTACCGCCATCCGTCGCGTGCTCGCTACCGATCAGCACCGTGACCTGCATCGCGCCCTGCGCGGGTTCACCGGTACGCGGATCGATGATGTGGCCATAGCGACGGCCACCCAGTTCGAAATAACGCTGCGAGTCACCGGAAGTGCCGATGGCTTCACCGTCTTGCAGTTCGACACTGCCCAGCGGTTCGCTGCTGCGCGGATGCTGGATACCGACTCGCCAGGCGCGCTCGCCCCTGCGCCCGAGCGCAAGGATGTTGCCGCCGATGTTGATCAGTGCGTTGTCGATGCCGGTGGCCCTCAGAATTGCGGCCGCGCGATCGAGCGCGTAGCCCTTGGCGATGCCGCCAAGGTCGACCTGCACACTAGGGTTACGGCTGCGAACGTGATTGCCGTCGATCTCCAGATCCGTGATGCGCGGCCGGCCGGAGCGCAATTGCCGAATCAGCGTCGGGTCAGGTCGTCGCGGTGTGAAGTGATTGGTGTGGAAGCCCCAGGCGGCGACGAACGCACCGAGTGCGGGTTCGAACAAGCCGTCCGACTGGCGCGAGATCTCGATCGAGGTGGACAGTAACTGCGCAAGTTCGGTCGAGACGGTTGCCGTCTGTCGTGCGCGCAAAGTCGCATTGAGCGCCGTCAAGGCACTGGGCTCCCAGGCATGCCATTCGCGGTGCAGTCGCTCGAACTCGGCCAGCACCGCCCTGGCCCCGGCGTCCGCGCGCGCCGAGGGCGCGGCGTGGATCAAGAGCTCGATACGCGTGCCGAAGAGGTAGGCTTCGCGACGAAACAGCGGCTCAGGCGTGCACGCACCGAGCAGCACAGCCAAGAAGAGACACGGCAGCAGGATGCGAGCGAGGGTGGACCGGGTCACTCAAATGCTTCGGGCCTGGACGGCCGCGTACACGGCATCGATGCACATCGCGGCGACATCGAAGCCGGTTTGCTGCGTGATTTCGACGAAGCCGGTCGGGCTGGTGACGTTGATCTCGGTCAGGAAATCGCCGATGACATCGAGCCCCACCACCAGCAGGCCGCGGGCCCACAGTATTGGCGCGAGCGCCGTGGCGATCTCGCGGTCGCGGTCCGACAGGGCTTGGACAATGCCGGTCCCTCCGGCCGCAAGGTTGCCGCGCAATTCGCCGGCCTTCGGGATCCGCGCCAACGCGTAGGGCACGACTTGTCCGCCCAGAATGAGGATGCGCTTGTCGCCCGCGCTGATTTCCGGAATGTAACGCTGCACCATTGCCGTTCGCCGGCCCATCGCGGTCAGCGTTTCGACGATGACGTTGCGATTGGGGTCGTCGGCGCGCACGCGGAATACCGAGCTGCCACCCATGCCGTCCAGCGGCTTCATGACGACGTCGGCCTGCTCGTCGATCCACGCGCCGATTCGCACCGGATCGCGTGCGACCAGCGTCGGCGGCGCGAAGTGCGAGAACTCGGTCAAGGCCAGTTTTTCCGAATGATCGCGCAAGGCTCGTGGATGGTTGAAGATCAGCGCGCCGGCGATCGCGGCGCGCTCGAGCAGCCAGGTGGCCGTGAGGTACTCGAAATCGAAGGGCGGATCCTGGCGCATCAGGATCGCATCGAAGTCGCGCAGGGGCTGGTACGTGTGCTCGCCTTCGCGATACCAGTCGGGGCCATCGACGAGATCCAGCTTCACCCAGTCGGCAAACACCTGGTCGTCATGCCAGGCGAGCGTGTCGCGCATCGCCGCATGCACGCTGTCGCCGCGGCGTGCGGCGGACCGCATCATCGCGATCGAGGAATCCTTGCGCGGCTTGAGCTGGTTCAGCGGGTCGAGGATGAATCCCAGGCGCATGGGGTGCAAGGCCTCAGTGAGCGTTCATCATGCCATCAAGCTCGCGCGCGGCGGCCAGCAGTGCCAGCCGGGCGATGACGCCGTAGGCATAAAACCGGTTGGGCGCGTCATTGGGATGGATGCGCGGCTCCGGTGTCGTGCAATCCTGCGCAAAGGCGAGTGGCTTGAAACGCATGCCCGGCGCGTTCAGATTCTCGTCGCGTCCTCGTTCGTCATGAATGCGATAGAAGCCGCCGACCACATAACGGTCTATCATATAGACCACCGGTTCGGCAACGGCCCCTTCGATGGATTCGAAGGTGTGCACGCCTTCCTGGATGATGACGTCGGATACGGTCAGACCTTCCTTCACCACCGACATCTTGTTGCGCTGGCGGCGGTTCAGGCCGACCACGTCCGCAGCGTCCGATACCATCATGATGCCCATGCCATAGGTGCCGGCATCGGCCTTGACGACGACGAAGGGGCGCTCGCCGATGCCATATTGCCGATACTTGTCGCGAATCTTCGTGAGCAGCGCATCGACGTTGGCGGCCAGACACTCCTCCCCCCGTCGCGCATGAAAATCGACCTCCGCGCAGACGCCGAACGCCGGATTGATCAACCATGGGTCGAGCCCGGAGAGTTCGGAAAATTCCTGCGCCACCTGATCGAAAGCGGCGAAGTGTCGCGATTTTCGACGTGTGGTCCAACCGGCCACCAGTGGCGGCAGAATGATCTGCTCCTCCAGCCCCTTGAGCGCGTCGGGAATCCCGGCCGACAGATCATTGTTGAGCAGGATCGCGCAGGGGTCGAAATTCTCCAGGCCTAGGCGTCTGCCATGTCTGACCAGTGGCTCCAGCGTCAGCGCCTGGCCATCGCGAGACTCGACCACCGTTGGTGCGGTGATGTCAGGATTCAGGGTTCCGAGACGGACATTCAGGCCCGCGAGGCTAAGGATACGGACCAGGCGCGCGACGTTTTCGAGATAAAAGAGGTTGCGGGTATGGCTCTCGGGGATCAACAGCAGTCTCTTGGCATCCGGGCAAATGCGCTCGACAGCGGCCATCGCCGCCTGAATGCACAGCGGCAGGACGGCGCCGGACAGGTTGTTGAACCCGCCCGGGAACAGGTTGGTGTCCACGGGCGCGATCTTGAAACCGCTGTTTCTCAGATCCACCGAACAGTAGAACGGTGGCGACAATTCCAGCCATTGCGTCCGGAAATACTGCTCGATGTCGGTCATGTTCGACAGAATCGAGCGCTCCAGATCGAGCAGTGGTCCTGACAGCGAGGTGGTTAGGTTTGGAACCATGGGCAGACAGCGGTACGCCGCAGGCGATACGGGCGTGTGAACTGTGGAGTGAGTGCGAGTGTAACGCAGCCGCGACCCGCCGCCCGGGCGTTCCAGTTACAGCGAACCGTAAGAGTGCAGCCCCGACAGAAACATGTTGACACCCAGGAACGCGAAACTGGTCACCAGCAGACCTCCCAATGCCCACCAAGCCAACACGGATCCGCGCAGACCCCGTGTCAGACGGAGGTGCAACCAGGCGGCGTAATTCAGCCAGACGATCAGTGCCCAGGTCTCTTTGGGGTCCCATTGCCAGTAAGTCCCCCAGGCTTCGGCGGCCCACAGTGCGCCCAGTATCGTGGCCAGCGTGAAGAACGCGAATCCGATCGCGATGGCCCGGTACATCAGTTCGTCCAGTACCTGTACAGAGGGGAGGCGGGGTGCCAAGACACCGCGTCCGGCGAGCAGCAGCGCAACGGCGACCATCGCCGCCAGCGCGAATGCGCCATAGCCGACAAAGTTGGCCGGCACGTGGATTTTCATCCAGTAGCTCTGCAGGGCCGGGATCAAGGGTTGAATTTCGTGCGCACCACGTTCCAGCGCATACCACATCAGAAAGCCGACTGCGGCCGAGATCACCAGCAGCGTGAACGCGCCGAGATTGCGCGATGGGTAACGGCCTTCGTAATACAGATGCAATAGCGCGGTGATCAGGCAGAACAGCACGAACACCTCGTACAGGTTGCTGATCGGAATGTGGCCATAGTCCGGCGCAATCAGATAGCTCTCGTGCCAGCGCGCCAGCAGGCCCGCCGTGCCCAGCGCGCTCGCGGCCCAGGTCAGTCCTCGGCCGACGGCCGAGGCGAAAGGCGAGCGGGCCAGCAATCCAATCCAGTAAGCAGCCGTGGCCATCAGGAACAACATGCTCATCCAGCCGATCGCGCTCTGGCTGGCGAGCAGGTATTTCAAGGCAAACACCTGTTCAGCGCGGGCGAGGTCGCCACGATAGAGATCGATGGCCAGGAGCGCGAGTGCGCCGCTGACGAGCGTCAGGGCGGCGCTCGCCAACCAATGCCAGCCCAGCGCGGCCAGCGTGAGGGTAGTGCCGACGAGGATGGCGAGTTCAAAGCCATCCATGTGTTCGCCATAGCGGACCAGCGTCACGATCGTGCCGAAGGCAAGGACCAATGCATACGCCCAGCGGCCAGGGCTTGCCAGGCGTGATCTCGAATCCGGGTTGATCGGGGTGTCGGCGATATCCATGGCCATCCTTCAAACGTCAGCTGCCCGAGTCGGTCCGCTACCATCGAACCCGGAGTTGGCGAGGCGGGCGATCCCTTGCGAGTGTTCGCGAAATTCGGCTGCGAGCGCAAGCGACTTGCGATGCGCGCTCATCGCCACCAACAGCTTACCTCCATCCTGGACCAGCAGGAACAGACGGCGTTCGCGGCCATAGAGCATGATCAGCACACCGACGGTGAGCAGCGCGCAGCCGAGGAACACCGGGGTCATCCCTGGCGAGCGCGTGGCCTGCAGCACGCTGGCCTTGACCTCGTCGTAGCCGGAAAGTTGCAGCCAGAATGGCGCCGGATAGTGCAGGCTATCGCTCATCGCGGTAAGCGTGGCGCGAAGGAATGCCGCGGTGTCCGCTTCGGTGGTCGGTGCCGGTCGGCCCAGCGCCGCATGGGCGTCGATCAATGCCTGCCAGGCGCAGCCCTCGAGCAACTTGACAAACACCTCTGCCGCTTGCTCGCGCTCTGCGGACGGAACATTGGCTTCGATGAAGCGACCCACCGAGTCGAAGCCCTGTTCTGCGAACAACTGCAGGGTACGCTGCGCAGTGTCGGCGAGTCGGGTCTGTACGGTTTCGGATGTCGTCCCGCTGGGCAGCGAGCGACGGGCGAAGGTCTGCGCGATGGATCGGTGCTGGCCGGGGTCGAGCAGGCGCGTGCGCATCGCCACGAAGGTGTCGATACGGCCGTCTGCGTCCAGCGGCAGACGCAGGTAACGGAAGGGCTCGTTCGGGTTTTCACGGACCCCGGTGAGCAGCCACCAGCGCCCCTGAATGGAAACCGGAAACATGTAATTGTTGAACTCCTTCGCCTGCCCACTGGTGTCGCGCAGCTTGTAGCTGAAACTCGGGCCGACATTGGCCATGCGGCGCTGGTCCGCGTTGCGTCCTGAGCCGGCGAAGCGCTCCGCGAAGCGCTCGCGCAGCGGCTTGGTCTGCGTCGGCTCTGAATCCAGCGGTTCGACATTCAGTGCCCTGAAGCCGGTGAATTCGATGGTGTAGTCGCCATGTCGACCCGATTCGCCGACCACGCCGACCAGGGTATCGGCGGCGCCGCGCGGCGTGTCGGTCATCTTGCCCAAGGGCTGGACGACAAGGTTCAGGCGGGTGCCGCCGTCGTCGAAACTGGCTTGGTAGAGCGTGATGCCGCGGTAGGTCACGGGGTGGTTGACTTCGACGACGCGTTCGAAACTTTGGCCGGTGGCCCGGTCCGTCAGCAGGATTTCCGAGGCGAAACGCTTGGGTGCGCCTGTGGCATAGTGGTCGATGACGAAGCGCTTGAGCGACACGGCGAACGGCAGTTCCTGCAACAGGATGCCGTCGCGGACGTTGAGCACCGCGAGGGATTGCGACTGGCCTTCCGGAATGAACAGATTGCCGCGAAAGCTAGGGTTGTCCGGCCCCAAGCGCGCCGACTCCGGGATCGCGCTGATCGCCTGGTTTCCTTGCGTCACCACCTTGTCGCCAAGCAGCAGCCGCAGCTTTAGCGGCAGGTTGCCGTCCGCCAAGCCACCCAGACAGATCGTGACGATCGCACCATGGGCAAGCCAATAGCCCGTTCGATGCCAGCTTCCCGACTTCGCCGCGAACAGCGTGGCGCCCGAGCGCAGGTTGCTGCGAAAACGGTAGCCGTGTTCCCGCAAATATGCTGCCAACACCGGCGTCAGGGCCTCGCGCGTGCCGCGGTAGTCCAACTCGATGTGCAGGCCGAATTGCCGCAGCGAAATTTCCTGGGCGTGTTCGCGGAAGCCTCTCATCTCGCGCAGGATGCCCGGCGTCTGCCGGATCAGGCAGGCACTGGTGGATATCACCAGGAAGGCAAGCAGCAGCAGGAACCAGCCGGAGCCATAGACCGAATACAGCCCGAAAATTTCGAACAACGGAAACCAGAACTGCCCGAACTGATTGAGGTAGTTGTTGTAAGGCTCGTTCTGCTTCAGCACAGTGCCGATGATCGAGGCGATCGCGATGATCGCGAGCAGGCTCACGGCGAACCGCATCGAGCTGAGCAGTTCGAAGATCGCCGCGAGAGGGCTGCGCAGGGTTTGTCGGTGGGACCGGGTGCGTGGCACGGATGCAGGGAGAAATAAAGAAGGGGTGGCGCAGCCCCCCTCTCACATCAGCGATCGAACGGTACGGATCGGATGGTGGTCGTCACCAAGCGTGACGCGGGCTCGATCCATGTTCCAGCGAGAACCGAGCCGATTTCCAGCCCAACTATGGGCCGTTGGCGCCTACGCAAACTGCGCCATGCGCTCAACGCAAGCCCGCTGCGTAATCAGCGACCGCCTTGATCTCGGCATCTGACATTTTTGCGGCGATGGTGCGCATCATGCGGTTCGGGTCATTGCTGCGCTCGCCGTTGCGGAACAGCTTCAGTTGTGCCTCGGTGTATGCGGCGAACTGACCCGACAGACGTGGGTATTGCGAGGGCAGGCCGGCACCGGTCGGGCCATGACAGCCGGCGCAGGCCGGCAGTCCCTTCGACATGTCGCCGGCGCGCCACAGGCGCTGTCCGAGGTCCAGATCCTCCCGCTTGCCGGAAACCTTTTCGGGTTTGAGGGTCTGGCCACCATAGTAAATCGCGAGTGTCTGCAAATCCTGCTCGCCCAGGGCTGCGACCATGCCGACCATGACTCCGGCCTGGCCGCCAGTCTGGCGCGCATTATCCTTGCCGTCCAAGCCTTTGAAGTTGCGCAATTGCTTGTGCAGGTACTCCGGAATCTGGCCGGCCAGTTTGGGGTTGGCCGGACCCGTGCTGTTGCCGTCGGCACTGTGGCAGGCGGCGCACACCGTTTCGGCAATCTGGCGGGCCTTGGTCAAATCGGGTGCCTTGGCCGAGTCCGCCGCATGGCTGCTGGCTGCGGAGATCAACGCAAGGGTGGCAATGAGGTGTGATTTGCGAAAGACGTTCAGACACCAATTGTTCATACGTTGGCCTTCGATATCGGATAATGTGGTCGGTCTCTGTTCTTGGCATCCGCCGTGTTAACGGCGCCATGGGCGATCCGGATCCGGACAGAGTTGTAAAACGATCAATTCTACCTCAGAGCCCCCGGCCCAGAGACGCTCTCGATGTGTCGCGCGCGCAGGAGCGTGCGGGTCACGGGCAGCTCGGGTCGTCCATCGACCATGAATCAGCTATTCCGCAATCTCGATTTCGAGCTGTCGGTTGCACGCTACCAGGACCTGCCGCCGGCAAGCGGCAGGGAGATCGCCTTCGTCGGGCGTTCCAATGCGGGGAAATCGAGCGCGATCAACACGCTCGCCGATCATGTGCGGCTGGCGTTCGTCAGCAAGACACCGGGGCGTACCCAGCTGATCAATTTTTTCCGGCTGAGCGGCGACGCCTACCTCGTCGACCTCCCCGGATATGGCTATGCCGATGTCCCCGAGGCCGTGCGCGCGGGCTGGCGCGAGCTGTTGGAGCGATATCTGACCGAACGCCACAGCCTGATCGGACTGGTCGTGGTCATGGATGCACGGCGTCCCCTGACCAATCTGGACAGACAGTTGCTCGCCTGGTTTGCACCGACGGGCAAGCCGATGCATCTATTGCTGACCAAGGCCGACAAGTTGGCGCGAGGTGCGGCCGCGGCGATGCTGGCGGCGACGCGGGCCGAGATTGCAAGGCAGGGCTATCGCTGCACGGCGCAACTGTTCTCCAGCCTCAAGAAAACCGGCCGCGAGGAATGCGAGGCGACGCTGCTCGGCTGGCTGGCCGAACAAAAAGAAACCCCCGGTACAAGGGGGGCGCACCGGGGGTGAAATGCCTGGATCGACTCGCATCGACTCGAGGCACCCGCTCAGGGAGGTGAAGCGGGAGACGGCTCGTCACCATCTGCGCGGTAAGATGCCCCGGGTCCAAAAAAAGTTCCTGACGAGGTCTCTCCATGACGACAGTTCCCGCCCCGCTCGGACGGTTTCCCGTGACGCGCATGCGGCGCATGCGCCGCGACCCGTTTTCGCGCCGCCTGATGCGCGAGACCGTGCTGACCACGGATGATCTGATCCTGCCGCTGTTCGTTGTGGAGGGCAGCCGGATCTCGGCGCCGGTCGACTCCATGCCGGGCGTGTTCCGGCATAGCCTGGATCGCATCCTGACGCTTGCCGAAGAGGCCGGTCGGGCCGGGATTCCGGCCATCGCACTGTTTCCGGTGATCGATCAGAGCCTCAAATCGGAGAACGCCGAAGAGGCCTTCAATGCCGATGGCTTGATCCCGCGTACGCTGGTCGCGCTCAAGCGTACCGTTCCCGAACTGGGCGTCATCACCGACATCGCGCTGGATCCGTATACGAGCCACGGACAGGATGGCGTGATCGATGCCAGCGGCTACGTGCTCAATGACGAAACCGTAGCCGTGCTGGCGCGTCAGGCCGTCTGTCACGCGATGGCGGGGGCCGATGTGGTCGCGCCTTCCGACATGATGGATGGCCGGGTCGGCGCAGTGCGAGCGGCGCTTGACGGTGCCGGGCGGATTCATACGCGCATCCTGGCCTACTCGTCGAAATACGCCTCCGCTTACTACGGCCCGTTTCGCGACGCCGTGGGCTCGGCGGCGAATCTCGCGGGCGGGGACAAGACGAGTTACCAGATGGATCCGGCCAACAGCGACGAAGCGGTGCGCGAGGCGGCGCTCGACATCCAGGAAGGCGCCGACATGGTGATGGTCAAGCCCGGCCTGCCGTATCTGGATATCGTCCGTCGGTTGAAGACCGAGTTGCGCGTGCCGACGCTGGTCTATCAGGTCAGCGGCGAGTACGCGATGCTCAAGGCGGCCGCGCAACGCGGCTGGCTGGACGAGAGGGCTTGCGTACTGGAGGCGCTGACGGCGATGAAGCGTGCCGGTGCCGACGCCATCCTTAGCTACTTCGCACTCGACGTCGCACGCTGGCTCTCCGGTCTGGCGCCGGCTTCAGGCCGCTGAACCGATAGGCTGGGGCACGACGCCGCAGGCGCTTGCCAGCTGCAACCACGGTGTCGGCCAGTCCGCCGTCGGATCGCGTCGAAATTCGCTCTTGACGAACTGTTGCCAGCGTCCGATCGCGAAGCACAACAGCAGGTTGGCTGCGCCGGCGACTTCACTGCCTTCGGCCAGTTCTCCACGCAGGACGCCGATGCGCAGGGCCTGTTTCAGCGCGGCTTCGATCCGGTCCAGAATCTGGTTGATGCGGTGCTGAAGTCGATCGTTCTCGTGTACCAGCGCATCGCCGGTCAATACGCGCGTGAGGCCGCGGTTCTTCTGCGCGAAGCCGAGCAGGAGGGCGAGGATGCGCTGCGCCTGTTGCAGCCCGGAGCCGGTATCCGACGTGGCCTGATTGATCACGGAAAAGAGGCTCGTCTCGATGAAATCGATCAGTCCCTCGTACATCTGCGCCTTGCTGGCGAAGTGCCGATACAGCGCGGCTTCCGAAACGCCGAGGCGGGCCGCAATCGCCGCCGTCGTGATCTTGTCCCCCTTCGGCTGTTCCAGCATCTCCGCGAGCGTCTGCATGATCTGCAAGCGCCTCTCCCCCGGCTTCGCGGCCATGTCGTTCTCCGTAGACTCGTTCGTCGATGCGCGTCCGGTGAGCCGCTTACAAACGACTCAATGCGCGCGGCAGCTCGCGCAGCGATTGTAGCCGTACATCGACCCAGGCTGGGGTCGTCGCCCGGTCCGCAAGCCAGACGGTTTTCATGCCGAGAAGCTTGGCGGTACGCAGATTGATCGCCGTGTCTTCGACCATCACACATCTGCCGGCGCTCAGGCGATGACGCCGCAACAGTGCGAGAAAGCCAGCGAGCCTGGGCTTGGGGCGATAGCGCATGTGCTCGATCGCGAATACGCCGTCGAAATGCGGCGCGAGACCGAGCGCCCTGAGCACCGCGCCGGCATAGTGCGCCGGTGCGTTGGAGAAAACGATCTTGCGTCCAGGCAGCCGGCGCAGAATCGCCGGCATGGCGGGATCGGCCACGAGCAGCGCAGGGAGGTCGTCGAATTGGTGTGTGCGCCACAGGAAATCCCGTGGCGAGACGCCATGGTGGCGGATGAGCCCGAGCAGCGTCGCACCATAGCGATGCCAATAATGCACGCGCAGCGCCGCGGCCTGATGCTCGGAAAGCCGAAGCTGCTGCGCCATGTACGCCGTCATGCTCTGGTTGATCCGGGGGAACACATGCGGCACGGCGTCGTGCAGCGTGTTGTCCAGGTCGAACAGCCAGACGCGTTCTGCGGCGCTGACGGCACTCATTTGTGCCGGATCAGGGTGCCGACGCCGGCGTCCGTCAGGATTTCCAGCAGCAGCGCATGTTCGACACGGCCGTCGATGATGTGCACGCTCTTCACGCCGCCGCGCGCAGCGTCCAGCGCCGAGCCGATCTTGGGCAGCATGCCGCCCGACAAGGTGCCATCGGCAACCAGCTCGTCGATTTGACGCGGTGTGAGCCCCGTGAGCAGATTGCCGGCCTTGTCCAGCACGCCGGGCGTATTGGTCAGCAGAATCAGCTTCTCGGCGACGAGAATTTCCGCCAGCTTGCCGGCCACCAGGTCGGCATTGATGTTGTAGCTCTCGCCCGCGGGGCCGACGCCGATCGGCGCGATCACCGGAATGAAATCGCCGCTGTCGAGAAACTGGATGATGGATGGATCGATCGACGCGATTTCACCGACCAGCCCGATATCGATGGGTTTTTCAGGGTCGTCCGGGTCGGGCAACATCAGCTTGCGTGCGCGAATGAATGCACCGTCCTGCCCAGTGAGGCCCACGGCTTTGCCACCATGCTGGTTGATCAGGTTGACGATTTCCATGTTGACCTGGCCACCGAGCACCATCTCGACGACGTCCATGGTTTCCTCGTCCGTGACGCGCATGCCCTGCACGAACGCGCCCTCCTTGCCGATGCGCTTGAGCACGTCGTCGATTTGTGGTCCGCCGCCGTGCACGACCACCGGGTTCATGCCGACCAGCTTGAGCAGCACCACGTCACGCGCAAAGCTGTCTTTCAGGCGGGGTTCGGTCATCGCGTTGCCGCCATACTTGATGACGATGGTCTTGTCGACAAAACGGCGGATGTAGGGCAGGGCTTCCGCGAGCACACTGGCCTTGAGTTGGGGAGGGATCGGATTGTCCATTGCGGTCCGGGGGCGAAAGTGGGCGCCGCGACTATACACAAGACAAGCGAGCCGGGCGGTGGTGAAAATGGCAACAGAAACGCAAAGGGGCCATGCGTTTGCGCATGGCCCCTCCTTGTCGACCAAAAGGCAGGTCGGTGACAGTGCCGAACTACTCGATCGCGATGCGGCGGCCCGAGCGCGCCGTGCGTTTGGGCAGCGTCAGGTCGAGCACACCATCGTTGTAGCGCGCGAGCACGCGCTCTTCATCGATTTCCTGACCGAGCGTGAAGCTGCGCGCGATCTTGCCGAAGGTCCGTTCGCTGCGCAGCACGCGCTCGCCTTCCTTGACTTCTTTTTCCGTCTTTCTTTCCGCCGACAGCGTCACCGTCGCGCCATCGATGTCGATCTTGATGTCGTTCTTGTCCACGCCGGGCAACTCGGCGTGCACGGTGTAGGCCTCCGGGGATTCCTTGACATCGATGCGCATCGATGGCGCCTGCCGCGTCGGATCGGTTCCCGGCATCAGATCCACCGGGCGCACGAAAAATCCGCGGAAAAGGTCTTCGAACGGGTCAAAACGCGTGATGTTGGCCATGTCGATCTCCTGGTCTGTGGTTGAGTTCTGCGGACGATCCGCCTATGCAATGGAATGTGGCGGCGTCGAGAGGCAATTCAAGTGCGACGAGTATCGGAAGAGTTGATTCGGATCAGATTTCAGTTCGGTTTGCGGAACACGATCTCGCCGTTGTCCGCGTCGACCACGACGCGATCCTGCGGACCGTAGCTGCCGTCCAGCAACTTGCTCGACAGGGGGTTCTCGATGTGCTCCTGAATCGAACGTTTCAGCGGGCGGGCACCGAACACCGGGTCGAAGCCGACGCGAGCCAGTTCGGTGAGCGCGGCATCGGTGACCGTGATGCCGATGTCCAGTTTGGCCAGGCGCTTCTCCAGATTGCCGAGCTGGATGCGGGCGATGTCGCGGATATGTTCGGCGTCGAGCGCGTGGAACACCACGACTTCGTCGATGCGGTTGATGAACTCGGGGCGGAAGTGGCTTTTTACTTCGTTCATGACCGCCGCCTTGATCAGCCGATAGGGTTCGCCGGCCATCTGCTGGATCATCTGGCTGCCAAGATTCGAGGTCATGACGATGACCGTGTTCTTGAAGTCGACGGTACGGCCCTGGCCATCCGTCATGCGACCATCATCGAGCACCTGCAGCAGCACATTGAACACATCCGGGTGGGCCTTCTCGACTTCGTCGAGCAGGATCACGCTGTAAGGCTTGCGGCGCACGGCTTCGGTCAAATAGCCACCTTCCTCGTAGCCGACGTAGCCGGGGGGCGCGCCGATCAGGCGGGCGACCGAGTGTTTTTCCATGAATTCGCTCATGTCCAGCCGCACCATCTGGTCGGTCGAGTCGAACAGAAATTCGGCCAGCGCCTTGCACAGCTCTGTCTTGCCGACCCCGGTCGGGCCGAGGAACAGAAAGGAACCGTAGGGGCGATTGGGGTCCGCCAGGCCCGCGCGCGAACGGCGTATGGCCGAGGCGACCAGGCGCACGGCCTCGTCCTGGCCGACGACGCGCGCATGCAGCCGATTTTCCATTTCCAGCAGTTTCTCGCGTTCGCCCTGCATCATCTTTGCGACCGGAATGCCGGTTGCACGCGATACCACCTCGGCGATTTCTTCGGCCCCGACCTGGGTGCGCAACAGCTTGAAGGTCTGCTGCGAAGCCTCCCCGGCCATGGCCTGCTTGAGCCGCTCTTCCAGCCCCGGAATGCGACCGTACTGCAGTTCGGACATCGTCTGCCAGTCACCCTTGCGACGCGCATCTTCCATGGCGAGCCGCGCGCGGTCGATCTCTTCCTTGATGTGTTGCGCGCCCTGGACCTGCGATTTCTCCGTCTTCCAGATTTCTTCCAGGTCGTTGTACTCGCGTTCGAGTCTGGCAATTTCCTCCTCGATCAGGCCCAGGCGCTTGCGCGAGGCCTCGTCCGACTCCTTTTTCACGGCCTCTCGCTCGATCTTCAACTGGATCAGGCGACGGTCGAGACGATCCATCGCTTCCGGCTTGGAGTCGATCTCCATCTTGATGCGGGCAGCCGCCTCGTCGATCAGGTCGATGGCCTTGTCCGGCAGGAACCGATCCGTGATGTAGCGGTGCGACAGCTCTGCCGCCGCGACGATGGCCGGGTCGGTGATGTCCACGCCGTGGTGGATTTCGTATTTCTCCTGCAGGCCACGCAGGATGGCGATGGTGGCCTCGACGCTCGGCTCTTCGACCAGCACTTTCTGGAAGCGGCGCTCCAGTGCCGCGTCCTTTTCGACGTGTTTCCGGTATTCGTTCAAGGTCGTCGCACCGATGCAGTGCAGCTCGCCCCGCGCCAGGGCGGGTTTGAGCATGTTGCCGGCGTCGATCGCACCTTCGGCCTTGCCGGCCCCCACCATCGTGTGGATCTCGTCGATGAACAGGATGATGCGACCCTCTTCCTGCGAAATTTCCTTGAGCACGGCCTTCAGGCGCTCCTCGAACTCGCCGCGATACTTGGCGCCGGCCAGCAGCGCAGCCATGTCCAGGGACAGCACGCGCTTGTTCTTCAGCGTTTCGGGCACTTCGCCGTCGACGATGCGCTGCGCCAAGCCCTCGACGATCGCGGTCTTGCCGACGCCCGGCTCGCCGATCAGCACCGGGTTGTTTTTCGTGCGCCGCTGCAGGATCTGGATCGTGCGGCGGATCTCGTCGTCGCGGCCGATGACCGGGTCGAGCTTGCCGATGCGCGCGCGTTCGGTCAGATCCAGCGTGTATTTCTTGAGCGATTCACGGCTGCTCTCTGCTTCGGGATCTGCGACCTGCCCGCCCCCGCGGACCGCCTCGATCGCTTGCTCCAGCGGTTTCGAGGCGACGCCGTGCTCGCGCAACAGGCGGCCGGTCTCGCCCTTGTCCTCGGCCGCCGCGAGCAGGAACAGTTCGCTGGCGACATAACTGTCGCCACGCTTCTGCGCCGCCTTGTCGGCCAGATTCAGCAGGTTCGTCAGCTCGCGGCTGATCGAGATCTCGCCGCCCGTGCCCGACACCTTGGGCAGACGATCCAGGGCTTTCTCCGTCGCGGCCTTGAGCGCGCCCACATTGGCCCCGGCGCGGGCGAGCAGGGATGCGCTGCCGCCATCCTCCTGGTTCAGCAGTGCCGCCAGGAGGTGCAGGGGCTCGATGTATCCGGCATCTCCACCCAGTGCCAGGCTCTGTGCATCGGCCAGCGCCTGCTGGAATTTGGTCGTGAATCGATCGATTCTCATGAAAACGTCTCCGACAGTATCGCTAGCCAAGACATGGGGGGGCTCATGGGTATTTCAACCCGGTCGGGTGACGGATAGGCGGCGATCCGCGCGCTCAAATCGATCCGGAACGGGGCGTCTTCATCCGTGGTGGTGGCCGGATCGGTCGGAATCCAGCTCCCCGGCCTGGTGCAACAGCTCGAAAGTGGGCACGAAAGTGGTGCGCGCACGCGGTTTGCGGTTGCGTGCGCACCGGCTTCGTACCGGCCTGGGAGCGTGTTGGCACATGACTTGCTGAGCAGTGCATGAGCCGGGGTCCCTCGGTCGGAATCCATTGTTCAAGGGGAGTTCTATGAAACGTCGTCAGTTCTTTTCCACCCTCGCGATCACTGCCGCGATGTCGGCGCTGCCTTGGGCGGCCTCGTCGGGGTTCGCCGCCGACACGATCAAGGTCGGGGTGCTGCATTCACTGTCCGGCACGATGGCGATTTCGGAGACGGCGTTGAAGGAGACGGCGCTGATGGCCATCGATGAGATCAACGCCAAGGGTGGCGTGATGGGCAAGAAGCTCGAAGCGGTGGTGGTGGACCCGGCCTCGAACTGGCCGCTGTTTGCGGAAAAGGCGCGCCAGCTGCTGACCCAGGACAAGGTCGCGGTGGTGTTCGGCTGCTGGACCTCGGTGTCGCGCAAGTCGGTGCTGCCGGTGTTCAAGGAGCTGAACGGCTTGCTGTTCTATCCCGTGCAGTACGAGGGTGAAGAGCTGGAAAAGAACGTCTTCTACACCGGTGCCGCGCCCAACCAGCAGGCGATCCCGGCGGTCGAGTATCTGATGAGCAAGGACGGGGGGTCGGCGAAGCGCTTCGTCCTGCTCGGCACCGACTATGTTTACCCGCGCACGACCAACAAGATCCTGCGTGCATTCCTGAAGTCCAAGGGCGTCGCCGATGCGGACATCATGGAGGACTACACGCCGTTCGGGCATTCCGACTATCAGACCATCATCGCCAAGATCAAGAAATTCGCCGCCGAAGGCAAGAAGACTGCCGTCATTTCCACCATCAACGGCGACTCGAATGTGCCCTTCTACAAGGAACTCGGCAATGCCGGGCTGAAGGCCACCGATGTCCCGGTCGTCGCATTTTCGGTGGGTGAGGAAGAGCTGCGCGGCGTCGATACCAAGCCGCTGGTCGGGCATCTGGCGGCGTGGAATTACTTCATGTCGCTGAAGAATGCCGAGAACGACAAGTTCATCAAGATGTACCGTGACTGGGCGAAGAAGAAAAAGCTGGCGAACGCGGACAAGGTCGTGACCAACGACCCGATGGAAGCCACCTACGTCGGCATCCACATGTGGAAGCAGGCCGTCGAGAAGGCGAAGTCGACCGATGTCGACAAGGTCATCGGCGCGATGGCCGGCCAGAGCTTCAAGGCACCGTCGGGGTTCACCATCAAGATGGATGAGAAAAACCATCATCTGCACAAGCCGGTATTCGTCGGCGAGGTGCGCGCCGATGGTCAGTTCAACGTCGTCTGGAAGACCAAGGGGCCGGTCAGGGCGGCACCCTGGAGCCCGTATATCCCGGGCAACGACAAGAAAAAGGACGGGCCCGACGGCCAATGAGTCACGTGGTCGATTTGGCCGACACCCATCTCAGCCCGGCGGTTCCGCCCGCCGGGTGCGGATTCCGACTGGTCATGAAACGCACCCTTCGGCTGCTGTGCTGCGGTCTCGTGATACTGGTCGGTTCCGCACGCGCTGCCATGCCGCCGGCGGCGTTGAGCGGCCTCGTGGCGGACGACTCGGACGAAAAGATCGCCGCGATTCAGGCCTTGGCGAGCGCGGAGCCGGAATCGGCACTGATCGTGCTGGAGGCGCTTGCCAAAAATCTGCTCATGCTTGCCGGTGGCCAGCTCCTGATCGTCGAAGGGGAGTCGGTGACGGACGCGGCGACCGGCGTCAAGCTCGCCCATGTCCCCGACGATGCCGAGGCCGTCACCGTGAACAACCGTGTGCGCCGCGAACTGGAATCGACCCTGGCCGGCTTGCGCCTGTTTGCACCCGACGCGGCGGTGCGCCTAGAGGCCGCGAAGGAACTGGCAAGCGGGGCGGAGCCGGCGAGCCTGCCCTGGATAGAACGTGCCCTCGCCCAGGCGAAGGATCCGGCGGAGCGCGCTCAGCTCGAGCTGGCCCGGGCGCGCGCCAGTCTAGGTTCGGAGGACGCCAAGGTCAGGCTGAGTGCTGTGAAGACCCTGGCCGGGAGCGCGGACCCATCGGTGCGCGCGCTGGTCGCCGGGCGTCTGGTGATGGATGGGGAGCGCTATGTCGAGGCGGACGCCGCGGTACGTGCTGCGGCGGCCGACGCATTGCGCCAGATCGACCGCCGGTTCATGCTCGGTGACAGCCTCGCGCGCGTGTTTTCCGGCGTTTCGCTGGGCTCCATCCTGCTGCTAGCCGCACTCGGATTGGCCATCACCTATGGCGTGATGGGGGTCATCAACATGGCACATGGCGAACTGCTCATGGTCGGCGCCTACACCACCTACCTGACCCAGGGCTGGTTTCGCGCCCATCTGCCCGATTACGTCGATTTTTACGTGCTCGCGGCCATCCCGCTCGCCTTCCTGGCCGCCGCCCTAGTTGGTGCGATCATCGAGCGGCTGGTGATCCGACACCTGTATGGCCGCACGCTCGAAACGCTGCTCGCGAGCTGGGGGGTGTCGCTGATCCTGATCCAGGCGGTACGCGTCGTCTTCGGTCCGCAGAACATGGAGTTGTCCAATCCTGCCTGGATGTCAGGCGGCGTCGAGCTGATGCCGGGGTTGGTGCTGCCCTGGAATCGCATCGTCATCGTGCTGTTCGCGCTCATCGTCCTGGCGGGCATCAGTGCGGTGATGATACGTACGCGTCTCGGCCTGTACATTCGCGCGGTGACGCAGAACCGGGCCATGGCCGGCTGCGTCGGCGTGCCGACCCGGCGTATCGATACGCTGGCGTTTGCGATCGGCGCCGGCATCGCCGGCCTCGGCGGCGTGGCCCTGTCGCAAATCGGCAATGTCGGGCCGGACATGGGCCAGGGTTATATCGTCGATTCCTTCCTCGTCGTCGTCGTCGGTGGTGTCGGTCAGCTCGCCGGCGCGGTGCTGGCGGCGCTCGGCCTGGGCATTGCGACCAAGTTTCTGGAGGGCGTGGCCGGCGCCGTGGTCGCCAAGATACTCGTCCTGATATTCATCATCCTGTTCATCCAGAAGCGCCCGCAGGGTCTGTTCGCGCTCAAGGGCCGGTTCGTCGAAAACTGAGGTGCCGTGAGTGCTCTTGCATCAGCCTAGCGCCGTTCCCCGCCTGCTTGCCGCAACACCACGAGCGGGTTGGATCGCACTCGCCGCGTTCGTGCTGGTGATGGCGGTCCTGTTGCCGGCTTCGCGCCTGCTGCTGCCCGAAGCAAGCCCCTTGCATGTCTCCGACTACGTGGTGACGTTGATCGGAAAAATCCTCTGCTACAGCGTGGTCGCGGTGGCCATGGGGTTAGTCTGGGGCTATGCAGGCATTCTGTCGCTGGGCCATGGCCTGTTCTTTTCTTTGGGGGGCTACGCATTCGGCATGTATCTGATGCGGCAGATCGGGCGCGACGGCAGCTATCATAGCGATCTGCCGGACTTCATGGTGTTTCTGGACTGGAAGGCACTGCCGTGGTACTGGCAGGGTAGCGACAGCTTTCTGTGGGCGCTGTTGCTGGCGCTGCTGGTCCCCGGCGTCATCGCCTTAGTGTTTGGCTATTTCGCATTTCGTTCGCGCATTCGCGGCGTCTATTTTTCCATCATCACACAGGCACTGACCTTCGCCGCCATGCTGTTGTTCTATCGGAACGAAACCGGCTTCGGCGGCAACAACGGCTTTACCGACTTCAAGCGCATACTCGGCTATCCGATCACCGCGCCCGAAATGCGCCTGATGCTGGCCGGCCTGTCGGCCCTGCTGCTGATGCTGACGCTGGTGTGCGCGCGCTATCTGGTCACCAGCCGATATGGCCGCGTGCTCGCGGCGATACGCGACGCCGAGTCGCGGGTGATGTTTCTCGGCTATCAGCCGCTGCATTACAAGCTGTTCGTCTGGACACTTTCGGCGGTGCTTTGCGGGCTGGCCGGCGCGCTGTACGTGCCGCAGGTCGGCATCATCAATCCCAGCGAGATGTCACCGGCCAATTCGATCGAAATCGCGATCTGGGTTGCCGTTGGCGGTCGCGGCACGCTGCTCGGCCCGGCGCTCGGTGCCGCGGCCGTCAATCTGGCCAAGAGCTGGTTCACGGTGTCCTTCCCCGACTACTGGCTGTTCTTTCTCGGTCTGCTGTTCGTGCTGGTGACGCTGTTCCTGCCGCAGGGCATCGTCGGCATGTGGCAAGGGCTGCGCGCCCAGCGTGGTCGAAAGCGGACGGCCGAGCCCACGATTGGCTCGGATCAAGGTCGCGAGGCGCAGACGTGAAGGTCGGATCCTTCGATCACGCCAGCCCCGGTCAGCGCGAACAGTGGGAAGCCGCGGCGTCGTTCGGGCATGTGGCGACGTCCGCGGCGCTGGATCTCAGCCACGGCGTGATCCTGTATCTGGACGACATCAGTGTCAGCTTCGACGGCTTCCGTGCGCTGAATCGCTTGTCGCTCACGATCGATGTCGGTGAGCTGCGCTGCGTGATCGGCCCGAACGGCGCCGGCAAGACCACGATGATGGACGTGGTCACCGGCAAGACGCGCCCGGATTCCGGCAAGGCCTTCTTCGGCCAGACCATCGATCTCACGCGCCTGTCCGAGCCCGAGATCGCACACGCCGGCATCGGCCGCAAGTTCCAGAAGCCGACCATTTTCGAGCACCACTCGGTCTGGGAAAACATCGAACTGGCGATGAAGGCCGACAAGCGCGTCAGGACGGCGCTGTTTGCGCGCGCCGACAGTGCGCAGCGCGACCGCATCGCCGCCGTGATCGACCAGGTACGGCTGACGGCGGCGACGAGCCGACCCGCCGGGCTGCTGTCGCATGGGCAGAAGCAGTGGCTGGAGATCGGCATGTTGCTGGTCCAGGAGCCGAAGCTGCTGCTGCTCGACGAGCCGGTCGCCGGCATGACCGACGACGAGACGGCGCGCACGGCGGAACTGTTTCGCTCGCTGGCCGGCGAACATTCTCTGGTCGTCGTCGAACACGACATGGCCTTCGTGCGCCAGCTGGGTGGACTGGTGACGGTGCTGGCCGAAGGCTCGGTGCTGGCCCATGGCAGCCTGGACGCGGTGCAGGAGGATGCACGCGTGATCGAGGTGTACCTGGGGCGATGACATGCTGACGGTATCGGGCCTGAATCAGTACTACGGCGGCAGCCACATTCTGCGCAAGCTTGGCTTCGAGGTGCCGGCGGGGCGCGTGACCGCATTGCTGGGGCGCAACGGTGTCGGCAAGACGACGCTGTTGCGCTGTCTGATGGGGCTGGTGCCGGCACGCTCCGGGCAGATCAGCCTCGAAGCCAAGGACATCACGCACCTTTCGTCGCACGAGCGCGCCCGCCTTGGACTGGCTTACGTGCCGCAGGGACGGGAGGTCTTTCCGCGACTGACGGTGGCCGAAAACCTGCAAATGGGCCTGGCCGCGCGGCCGCGGGGCGCCAGCCTGCCGGAGCGCATATTCGAACTGTTTCCCGTCTTGCGCCAGATGCTCGGGCGGCGTGGCGGAGACCTGTCCGGTGGGCAGCAGCAACAGCTCGCCATCGGACGCGCGCTCGCGACGGGGCCGCGCCTGCTGATCCTTGATGAGCCGACCGAAGGCATCCAGCCTTCGGTGATCAAGGACATCGAGCGCGCCATCCGCCTGCTGGCCAGCGAAGGCGACATGGCCATCCTGCTGGTCGAACAGTACTACGATTTCGCGCGCTCGCTCGCCGATCACTATCTGCTCATGGAGCGGGGTGAGATCATCCGCCGTGGCCTGGGCGCCGACATGGATAGGGACGGGGTCGCCGGCCTGCTGGCCGTATGAAGCCGGCGCAACCATTTCGGCCAGTTGTGGCCAAGAATCCTCGATGGATAGACTCGACATCGCGCGACCGGGCTGGGCCGGTCGCATCCACCTGCGTTACGGCGCGAACATGGGGCGCACACGACTGGAAACGGCCCGGCATGAGGGGCCCTTGCGCATCCAGAAGGCACTCTATCCCGAGGGGCCGGAGGTCTGTCAGCACATTTTGCTGCATCCTCCGGGCGGCCTGGTTGCGGGCGACAGCCTGGACATCGATGTCGAACTGGGCAGGCACGCGCGGGTCCAGCTCACGACACCCGGCGCGGGCAAGTGGTATCGCGGCGATGGCCGCATGGCACGGCAGAGCCTGCGCTGCCGTGTACACGCTGGCGCGGTTCTGGAATGGCTGCCTCAGGAGAGCATTTTGTTCGAGGGTGCGAGCGCCGAACTCGAGGTGCGCGTCGAACTGGACGATGACGCGATCTTCTTCGGCTGGGACATGCTCTGCCTCGGTCGGCGAGGCGCCGGCGAGGCGTTCCGGCATGGAGTCGTGCGCATCTCGACCGAAGTCGAGCGGGGCGGCCGCTGCCTGTGGTGGGAGCGAGGGCGCATCGAAGGCGGCGGCAGCCAGCTCGACGCGCCGGCCGTGCTCGCCGGTCAGCCGGTGTGTGCGAGCTTCCTGTGTGTCGCCGAAGCGGTCGACCGTCTCGATACGGCCTGGCTCGCGGATTGTCGTCGCCTGCGGCCCGCTGTCGGTGAGGGGGCGATGACGCGCCTGCCGGGGCTCATCGTGGCGCGCTATCTCGGCACGGACGCGCGCGCCGCGCACGCCTATTTCGTATCCTTGTGGCAGCGGCTGCGACCGGCGGTCGCCGGCCGCGAGGCCTTGCTGCCGAGAATCTGGGCGACATGAATCGGGCGCCCGAGCAGGGCTTGCCGTCGCCATGACCGGGAGACCGAATTGGAACTGACTCCGCGCGAGAAAGACAAGTTGCTGATCTTCACCGCAGCCCTCGTCGCCGAGCGGCGACGGGCACGCGGCCTCAAGCTCAATTACCCGGAAGCGGTCGCCTACCTGAGCGCGGCGCTGCTCGAGGGCGCACGCGATGGCCGCAGCGTTGCCGAGCTGATGCAGTACGGCACGACGCTGCTGGGCCGCGATGACGTCATGGAAGGGGTGCCCGAAATGATCCCCGAAATTCAGGTCGAGGCGACATTTCCGGACGGCACCAAGCTCGTGACCGTGCATCAACCGATTCCGTGAAGGCGCCAGGTGGCATTCCCGGTATTCAGACCAGCGGAGGACAGGATGCGAATTCAATGGCGAGCAAAATTGCGATGGCTGGCGGCCGCGTCGACGACGGCACTTGCGAGCCCGATGGCGCGGGCGCACTCAGGGCCCGGTGCGCGGCATGGCGGCGACGGCTTCGACCTCATGCTGCACTGGTTGAGCCAGGCCGATCACCTGCTCGGCCTGGTCGCGGCGATCATGGGCGTGATCCTTGCCCTCGGTCGCTGGCGCCGCAGCCGATGGGGGCGTCGATGATTCCCGGCGAACTCGATACCGTGGCGGGCGACATCGAGCTCAACGTCGGTCGTGCGACGCGCAGCGTGGCGGTCACGAATACCGGTGACCGGCCGGTGCAGATCGGCTCCCACTACCATTTCTTCGAGGTCAATGACGCCTTGCTGTTCGATCGGGAAGCCGGTCGCGGCTTCCGTCTGAACATTCCGGCGGGGACCGCCGTACGCTTCGAACCGGGGCAGACGCGGACGGTCGAGCTGGTGGCCTACGCCGGCGAACGGGCGGTCTATGGCTTCGCCGGGCGCGTCATGGGGCGCCTGTCATGAGGCTTGCACGGCGTGCCTACGCAGAAATGTTCGGGCCGACCACGGGCGACCGCCTGCGGCTCGCCGATACCGGCTTGTGGATCGAAATCGAGCGCGACCATACCGTCTATGGCGAGGAGGTGAAGTTCGGTGGCGGCAAGGTCATCCGCGACGGCATGGGGCAGGGACAGTGCACAGCGGACCAGGTCGCCGATACCGTCATCACCAATGCAGTCGTGCTGGATCACTGGGGCATCGTCAAGGCCGATGTCGGTATCAAGAACGGACGCATTCTCGCCATCGGCAAGGCTGGAAATCGGGATGTCCAGCCCGGCGTCGACATCGCCATCGGTGCCGCGACCGAGATCATCGCCGGCGAAGGCATGATCCTCACCGCCGGCGGCATCGACACGCACATTCATTTCATCTGCCCGCAGCAGATCGAGGAAGCGCTGGCCGCCGGCATCACGACGATGATAGGCGGCGGTACCGGGCCGGCCACCGGTACCTGCGCCACCACCTGCACGCCCGGGCCGTGGCACATCCGCGCGATGCTCAGGGCCGCCGAGGCATTTCCGATCAATCTCGGCTTTCTGGGCAAGGGCAATGTCAGCCAGCCCGAGCCGCTGCGCGAGCAGGTGCGCGCCGGTGCCATCGGCCTGAAGCTGCATGAGGATTGGGGAACGACGCCGGCGGCGATCGACAATTGCCTGAGCGTCGCCGACGAGATGGATGTCCAGGTCGCGATTCATACCGATACGCTGAACGAGTCGGGTTTCCTGGAGGCCACGCTCGCGGCCATCGGCGGGCGCACGCTGCACACCTTCCACACCGAGGGTGCGGGCGGGGGCCATGCGCCGGACATCATTCGCGCCGCGGGCCTGCCGAACATCCTGCCATCGTCTACGAATCCGACGCGGCCCTATACGGTGAATACGCTGGACGAGCACCTCGACATGCTGATGGTCTGTCATCACCTGGACCCGGCAATCGCCGAGGACGTCGCCTTTGCCGAGTCACGCATCCGGCGCGAGACCATCGCCGCCGAGGACATCCTGCATGATCTCGGCGCGCTGTCGATGATGTCGTCCGACTCGCAGGCCATGGGCCGCGTCGGCGAGGTCGTGCTGCGCACCTGGCAGACGGCGCACAAGATGAAGTTGCAGCGCGGAAGCCTGGCGGCCGACAGTGCGCGTGCCGACAATGCGCGCGTCAAGCGCTACCTGGCCAAGTACACGATCAATCCGGCGATCACCCATGGCATCGCCCATCACGTCGGCTCGATCGAACCCGGCAAGCTCGCCGATCTGGTGCTGTGGAAGCCGGCCTTCTTCGGGGTCAAGCCCTCATTGCTGATCAAGGGCGGCATGATCGCGCATGCCGCGATGGGGGACCCGAATGCGTCGATTCCAACGCCTCAGCCAGTGCATCTGCGGCCGATGTTCGCCGCATACGGCGCCGCGGTCCAGGCCAGCGCGCTCACCTTCGTGTCACGGGCGGCGCTGGACACGCCGGAACTGGCCGGGCTGGGGCTGGCCAAGACTTTGGTCGCGATCGAAGGCGTGCGCAGGCTGGCCAAGCGCGACATGATCCACAATGATGCGCTGCCGGTGATCGAGGTCGATCCGCAGAGCTATGCCGTGCGCGCCGATGGCGAACTGCTCGTCTGCGAGCCGGCCGCGGAGCTGCCCATGGCGCAACGCTACTTCCTGTTCTGACGGCGCCGCCGATGACGCCCGTCCACGCATAATAGGCCGGCCATGGTGGTGCTGGAGTCGCTTTGTGAGGGGTCCGAGCCCGCTGCGGACAGCCTGCTGCTCGGCTACGCGGACCGATGCAAGAGCCGCTTGCGGACCCGGCTCGCGAGTGGCGAGGAGGCCGGCCTGTTCCTGCCGCGGGGTAGCGTCCTGCGCGATGGTGACCGGCTGCGCGCGCGCGATGGCCGCATCGTCGAGGTGCGAGCGGCGCCGGAGGCGCTGATGGAGGTCGGCAGTGCCGAGGCGCTCAGGCTCGTGCGTGCGGCCTACCACCTGGGCAACCGCCATGTAGCGGTGGAGATCGGACCCGGCCGCCTGCGCTTTGTCGCCGATCCGGTGCTTGCGCGCATGCTGGTGGGGCTGGGTTTCGAGGTCGCCGAGAAACGTGCGCCGTTCCAGCCGGAGGCGGGCGCTTATGCCGGCGACCATCGACATGGCGACGAGGCCGGGCCGGCGCGCATCCACAGTTATCACCGATGAGCGACGCGCTGGCCCTGATGCAGTTGTTGCGGCTTGCGAGTCCGGCCTTGCCGGTGGGCGCCTTTGCCTACTCGCAGGGCCTGGAATGGCAGGTCGAGACCGGCGCGGTGCGCGATCGTGACAGCGCCGGGCGCTGGCTGGAGGGCGTGTTGCGTCATGCGCTCGGCCGCTGCGAGGCGCCCTTGTTGCACGCCCTGATCACCGCCTGGAAGCTGGGTGATCAGGACCGCGTCGCTGCGCTCAATGCGCGCTTCTTGGCCAGTCGCGAAAGTGGCGAGCTGCGTGCCGAAACCGTGCAGATGGGCGCATCCTGTCGTCGCTGGCTGCTGCGCCTGCCGGCGGTCGAGCGGCGTTTCGTCGACGCATTGAGCGCCTGCGCCGAGCCCGCTTATCCGACGGCCTGGTCATGCGCGGCGGTCGCGTTCGCGATCCCGGCGTCGGACGCAAGGCTGGGGTATCTGTGGTCGTGGCTGGAAAACCAGGTTCTGGCGGCGGTGAAGCTCGTGCCCATGGGGCAGAGCGAGGGTCAGGACCTGCTTGCCCGGTTGATGCCGCTGGTGGCGGAAGTGGCAGATGCTGCGGCGACGATTGGCGATGATGAGTGGAGCAATTTCGCCCCCGCCTTCGCGATTGCGTCGGCGAGGCACGAGGGACAATACTCGCGGCTGTTCCGGTCGTGAGTTGCAAGTTCGGAAAGGAGCGCCTGTCATGAGTTCGCAAGCTCTCAGAGTCGGTATCGGTGGCCCGGTCGGGTCCGGCAAGACGGCGCTGACACTGGCACTGTGTCGCGCATTGCGCGAGCGTTACCGCATCGCGGTCGTCACCAACGACATCTACACCGAAGAGGATGCGCAGTTTCTCGTGCGACATCAGGCGCTCGCGCCGGAGCGCATCATCGGTGTCGAGACCGGCGGCTGTCCGCATACCGCGATCCGCGAGGACGCGAGCATCAACCTGGAAGCCGTTGCGCGTCTGCAGGCGCGATTTCAGGACCTGCAACTGATCTTCATCGAGTCCGGTGGCGACAATCTGGCGGCGACGTTCAGCCCCGAGCTTTCCGATCTGACCGTCTACGTCATCGACGTCGCCGCCGGCGACAAGATCCCGCGCAAGGGCGGGCCCGGCATCACCAAGTCGGATCTGCTGGTGATCAACAAGATCGATCTCGCACCCATGGTGGGTGCGTCGCTGGCCGTCATGGAGCGCGACGCGCGCCTGATGCGCGGTGAGCGGCCGTTCGTGTTCAGCAACCTGAAGTCCGGCGAAGGGCTGACCGAGATCGTCCGCTTCGTCGAGCATCAGGGCATGCTGGCCGGCGCAGCCGCGTAGTCCGGCCGGCTTCCGGCATCGCAGCGGGTCACCCCGACGCTCAGCGCGACGGGTCGACGTTCGGCAACAGGCTGATGTGCGCCGCGACCACTTGCCAGCCACGCGCCATCCTGACCCAGGTCTGACTTTGACGGCCGCGTTCGTCGTGGCGGGAAAACTCGATGTCGACCGTCGCGAAGTCGTGGCCATAGGTCGTCATGGTGACGCGCGTGACCCGTCGGGCCAGGTTCGCGGTCGGGCGCTGGACGCGGAAAGCCCTGATCGCTGCGATGCCGTAGAGGTTTTCGTGGCTGCCGTAGCGTACGGTGCGGTCGTCCTCCCAGAACAGAGCGTCGAGGCCGGCCAGGTCATTGCTCATCAAGGCCGCTTCGTAGGCCTGAAAGGCCATTTCCACCTCGGCGACGACCTGGGGCAAGTTGATCTGTGTCGAGTCTATCAAGAGAGCTTCCCTGCGTCATCGATCGTCCCTGGGTCGAAGACCGACGCGGCCATGGACGGTCTGTCCGGATCATCCAGCAAGACTCATGCCATGTCACGGGGGGCTCGAACCCCGCGTGTGAGACCCGGCTTCGGTTCGCACGATGTTCGCTGGTGGTGCAGGCCATGGCCGGTTGGCACCAGGGCGGGGCAGCGGGGTACGGTCCGTGTTCGTCGTCCCGACCGACAAGCCCAGGACGCTTGCACGAAGGTCCCTGGCGCGGCCCGCTGATCGGCCGGCACACGGTCTGCGCGCACCGGCTCGAGGCGCACAAGACGATGTTGCGATGCAATATCGTCGGTTGTTCGAAGAATGGGAACCGAGGTGTCGGCAGGGCTGGAAAGGTTCTTGCTTTACAGAAGTCGACGAGTCCATGAGATCAAAGGGAGGTCGCGATGGCACACTGTGCTTGGGAATCGATCGATGTGCATCTGCTGCGCGTGCTGCACGCGCTGCTGACGGAATGCAGCGTGTCGCGCGCCGCGCGCCGGCTCAATCAGTCTCAGCCCGCGGTCAGCACGGCCCTGCGGCGCCTGCGCGAGATGACGGGCGATCCGCTGCTGGTTCGCAGCCGCAGCGGCATGACGCCGACCGAGCGCGGGGCATCGCTGCTCGAGCCCGTTCGCGTTGCACTGCAACAGATCGAATCGATCGCATTGCAGCAGGTGCATTTCGATCCGGCCAAATCGCGGCGCATCTTCAATGTCGCGACGCCGGACTATCTGAGTGCCGACCTGTTTGGCGACATCGTCGGGCGACTGCGCCGCCTTGCCCCGCATACGCAACTGGCGTTGCAGGCGTTTGGTGCCGGTTACGACTACGTGCAGGCGCTGGAGTGTGGGGAGCTCGATCTGGTCGTCGCCAATTGGCCGCAGCCCCCCGAACATCTGCGCACGACCACGCTGTTCGAGGACGAACTGGTCTGCGTGATGCGCCTGGGCCACCCGCTGTCGGGGGGAAGGATGAGCCTGAAGCAGTATCTGGAGGCCGAGCATCTGGTGCCGACGCCAGACTCGGTCGGGCAGCGCGGCGTGATCGATCTGCACCTGTCGCGGGAACGCTTGCGCCGCAACGTCGTCGCATCGGTCCCCCATTTCCATCTGATCCCGCACCTGCTGTTGCGTTCGGACATGATTTTCACCGGACCACGCATGTTCGCAGAACACTACATGTCATTCCTGCCATTGACGCTGGCACCACTGCCGACGATCTGTCCGGCCGTGCGTTATTACCTGCTCTGGCATGACAGGAATCACTACGGCGAAGAAGCGCGTTGGTTCCGGGATCAGTTCATCCAGATGGCGAGAAGGGGTGTCGCGCCGGAGGCCGGCGGGCGTTCGGTGGTCACGATGACACCACGACGGCAGCTAGCCGTCGCCTGACCGCCGGGGTCCATTCCCTTCGGCTAGCGGCGGGAACGCCTCACGCGTTCCCGGTCAGCTTCGCCAGAGCTGTGCGGCGATGCGCGGCACTGCCCAACGCGCCGTCGGGGATCTGGATCAGGCGGTCGACGTAGATGCCCGGTGTGACGATGGTTTCAGGGTCGAGCTCGCCGGGCTCGACGATCTCGTCCACCTCGGCGATGACCGTGCGCGCAGCCTTGGCCATCAAGGGATTGGAGCCACGCGCGCCACCGCGATAGGTCAGGTTGCCGAGCCGGTCGGCGCGATGCGCGCGGATGAATGCGAAATCGGCCGTGAGCGGCAACTGGAACAGGTAGGTCTTGCCATCGATCACACGCGTTTCCTTGCCCTCCGCGATCAGCGTGCCGAGACCGGTCTGCGCGTAAAAGCCGCCGATACCGGCGCCGCCGGCGCGCATGCGCTCGGTCAGTAGGCCGTGGCTTTGCAGCTCGAGCTCGATTTCCCCGGCACGTATGCGCTGCTCCATCGGTGACACCAGGCCGATGTAGGACGTACCCGGCCAGGCGGTGATGAGTTTCCTGACTTGGTGGGCGAGGTCGAACAGGGTGACGACGCCGGGCAAGACGGACTTGCCGACGATCGCCGGCATGACGTGATGCGCGATCAGCGTCAAGTCGCGGCTGCCGCGCGCGATCAACGCACGCAACAGGTTTTGCGGGGTGCCGGCCATGCCCCACGAAAAAGCCATCAGCGAGGCGCCGTCGCGGAAGTCGGCGATGGCTTCGTCGAAGCTCGTCAGGATCGTCGTTCTCATGTTCTCGGTCTCCTCGTTCACGTCATGGTCGCGGATTATCCGTCACGGCGGGATCTCCGGCGCCGCCCGCGGCACAGCTTGTCCAGCTCGATGGCGACAGGCGCCAGCGCGGATAGCAACAGTGCGACCAGCCATTCCCTTGCCGACAGCGGATCGGTGCGAAAGATCGCATTGAGCGCCGGCAGGTACAGGATGGCGAGGTGGACGATCAGCGTGCCGGCGATCGACAGCCACAGCAGCGGATTGCCGCGCAGGCCGCGCGTAAGCAGCGTCTCGTGCTCGGAGCGCATCACCATGGCGTTGCCAAGTTGGGATAAGGTGAGCACCGTGAACACCATGCTCTGCCATGGGCCGCCGGTATATAGACACCAGGACTGCGCGAGCAGGCATGAGGCCGCGATCAACAGGCCGGACCAGATGATTTGCACGCCCATGCCCTGCGCAAACAGGCTCGCGTTCGGAGGGTGCGGCGGGCGCTGCATGACACGGCGCTCGGCCGGTTCGGCGGCGAGCGCGAGCCCGGGCAGGCCGTCAGTGACCAGATTCACCCAGAGAATGTGGATAGGCAACAGCGGCACCGGCAGCCCGAAGAATGGCGCCAGAAAGATCGTCCACACCTCGCCGGCGTTGCAGGCCAGCACGTAGCGCACGAAACGACGGATGTTGTCATAGATGCGCCGACCCTCGCGTACCGCCGAGACGATGGTCGCGAAATGGTCGTCGAGCAATACGATGTCGGCGGCTTCGCGAGCGACTTCCGTGCCTCCCTTGCCCATGGCGACGCCGATGTCGGCCTGCTTCAGCGCCGGTGCGTCGTTCACACCGTCGCCGGTCATCGCGACACATTCGCCGCGTGCTTGCAGCGCACGCACGATGCGTATCTTCTGTTCCGGATCGACACGGGCATAGACCGCGATGTCGGTGACGATCGCTTCGAGTTCTCGTTGCCCGAGGCGCGCGAGTTCGACGCCCGTCAGCACCCGGCCAGCGCGATCGAGTATGCCCAGATTGCGGGCGATGGCTGCCGCCGTCGCGGGATGGTCGCCGGTGATCATGACGGGGCGAATGCCGGCATGCAGGCACTGGGCCACTGCGCCCCGTGCTTCGGGGCGTTCCGGGTCGAGCAGGCCGACCAGGCCGATCAGGGCCATGTCCTTTTCGGCATCCGCGAGTTCGCTCGGGATGGCTGCGAGCGATTTCGATGCGACCGCCAGGACGCGTAGGCCCGATCGGGCCATGGCCTCCGACTGTCGCTGCCAGTCCTCGTCGAACGCCTGGCAAAGCGTGAACACGGCTTCGGGTGCCCCCTTCGCGTAGGCGACGAGGGTGTCGTCGTGTACCCGATGCAGCGTGAGCATGCGCCGGCGAGCCGAGTCGAACGGCAGCTCGGCGATACGCGCTCGCTCGCGACGCAGCGTCGTGACATCGATCCCGAGCTGGTCGGCGGCCTCGACCAGCGCGATCTCGGTCGGGTCACCCGAGGTCCCGGTGGCGTCACTGTTCAAAGCGAGCGCGCAGAACAACTCGCGTTCGTCGGCCACCGCCCGGTGGTCGACGACGCGCATGCGGTTTTCGGTCAACGTGCCGGTCTTGTCGCTGCAGATGAAGGTCACCGAGCCCAGCGTCTCCACTGCGGGCAGGTGGCGGATCAGCGCCCGTTCCGCCGCCATGCGCCGCGCGCCCAGCGCCAGCGTGATCGCGACGACCGCCGGCATGGCCTCGGGCACGGCGGCGACGGCGAGCGCCAGCGCCGTCAGAAACATCTGCAGCGGAGGCTCGCCGCGCAGCATGCCGAACAGAAAAACGACCGCGCAGATGGCGACCACCGCGAACGCGAGCCGGACCGAAAGCTGGGCGAGACGACGTTGCAGCGGCGTACGCACGCCTTCCGCATGTGCGAGCAGGCCGGCGATGCGCCCCAGCTCGGTCTCGGTTCCGGTCGCGACGACCACGCCGCTTGCCCGCCCGGCAACGGCCAGCGTGCCCTTGAATGCCATGTTGTGGCGGTCGCCGAGCGCTGCGTCGGGGTCATCGACGACGGCAGCGCTCTTGAGTATCGGCACCGACTCGCCGGTGAGCGCGGCCTCGGCGAGTTGCAGGCCCGCGGTATCGATGAGCCGCAGGTCCGCCGGGATGCCATCGCCGGCTTCGATCAGCACGACGTCGCCGGGCACCAGATCCTCGGCCGGGATCGTCGTCGGCTGACCGCTGCGACGCACACGGGCCTGCGGTGCCGCCAGCGCCCTGAGCGCCACCATGGCGCGCTCGGCACGGTATTCCTGGGCAAAGCCGATGGCGGCGTTGGCGACCAGGATCGCAAGAATGACCAGCGCGTCGGCGGTCTCGCCGACCCAGACCGCGATCAGGGCCGCGCCGATCAGCAATACGATCATCAGGTCGGCGAATTGCGCCGCGAGCATGCGCCAGGGCCCGCGCGAGCGCGCCTCGGCGAGACGGTTCGGACCATATCGGAGCAGACGGCGCGCGGCCTCGTCATGCTCGAGTCCCTGTGCCGGATCGGTGCCGAGCCGGTCGAGCGCGGCCTCGACGGTCTGGCAATGCCATGGGCGGCGCGCTGGTTCGCTACCGGGCGTGGCTGAGTCGGCGGGCATGGTTCAGGCGACGCGAAGTCGAGACTGGAGCAAGGCATGATAGACGAGAGGTGCGTCGCTCGCATGGCAGGGTCTTCCGGTAGAACGATAGAATCGACGCATTCCATATCCAAACGACAGGAGACGAGAGCATGAGCATCAAGGGCAAGGCCTGCATCGCGGGGGTGTTCGAACACCCGACGCGTGAGGCGCGGGACAAATCGGTGATGCAGCTGCACGCCGAGGTAGCCAAGGGGGCACTGGAGGACGCCGGGCTGTCGATGCGCGATGTCGACGGCTATTTCTGCGCCGGCGATGCGCCCGGCCTGGGTGCGATCAACATGGTGGATTACATGGGGCTCAGGGTGCGCCATGTCGATTCGACGGAAACCGGCGGGTCCTCGTATGTCGTGCACGTCGGCCATGCGGCCGAGGCGATCGCCATGGGCAAGTGCAATGTCGCGCTGATCACGCTGGCCGGGCGACCCAAGGCCGAAGGCATGGCCACGGGCACGGCGCCGCGCGTCTTCGGCAATACCGCCGACATGCCGTTCGAGTTTCCCTACGGGCCGGTGACGACCAATATGTATGGCATGGCGGCCATGCGCCACATGTACCAGTACGGCACCACCAGCGAGCAGCTCGCCTGGATACGCGTAGCCTTCTCGCATCATGCGCAGCACAACCCCAACGCGGTGATGCGCGATGTCGTCACGGTGGAGGATGTGGTCAATTCGCCGATGATCGCGGATCCGCTGCACCGGCTCGACTGCTGCGTGATCAGCGACGGCGGTGGCGCGATCATCGTCACCCGTCCGGAAATCGCGAAGAGCCTCAAGCGTCCGCTGGTGAAGGTGATGGGTGCGGGCGAGAGCCCGAAAGGCCAGATGGGCGGGAAGGTCGACCTGACCTACACCGGCGCGGTCTGGTCCGGGCCGGCGGCGTTTGCCGAGGCGGGCGTGAAGCCGTCCGACATCCAGTATGCCTCGATCTATGACAGTTTCACGATCACGGTGCTGATGCAACTTGAGGACCTGGGTTTTTGCGAGAAGGGCCAGGGCGGCAAGTTCGTCGCCGACGGCAATCTGATCTCGGGCGTCGGCAAGCTGCCGGTGAACACCGATGGCGGTGGCCTGTGCAACAACCATCCGCAGAACCGGGGCGGACTCACGAAAGTGGTCGAGGCGGTCCGTCAGTTGCGCGGCGAAGCGCACCCGGCGGTCCAGGTCAGGGACTGCAAGCTGGCCCTTGCGCATGGCACGGGCGGTTCGATCGGCACCCGTCACGGCAGTGGTACCGTCATTCTGGAAAGGGAGTGAGAGCATGACCCAGGAACGCAAACTCGCCGCCCCGGCCGTCTATCCCGAGACCGAGGTCTACTGGCAGGCGGCCGCCAAGGGCAAGCTGATGGTCAAGCGCTGCCGCGATTGTGGTGAGTACCACCATTACCCGCGCTCGATCTGCCCGCATTGCTTCAGCGACAACACCGAATGGTGCGAGGCGCGCGGCACGGGCACGATTTACACCTACAGCGTGCTGTGGCGAACACCGGTTCCCTATGCGATCGCCTATGTCACCCTGGACGAGGGCGTGTCGATGATGACCAATATCGTCGATTGTGACCTGAAGGGGATCCGGATCGGCCAGAAGGTACGGGTGACGTTCAAGCCGACCGACGGCGGACCACCCATGCCGATGTTTACCCCCGATTGAGGGCGCGAGCGGACGCTTGCAAGCGCCGCGAGCGTCCGCTAGACTCTGCGCCCATGCGTGATCATTCGCTCCTCGCTGGCTATTTCTCCCTCCGCGGCCTGCTGCTCGCACGGCCGCTGCTGCGCCTCGCGCGCTGACACGACCTCCCCCCACAATCAAGCAGTATCGCCTCCGCCGACGGGTCGGCGGGGATCCTTGCAGTTCGCAATCCGTATTCCGCATGGAGAGACGGCATGAAAGACCATTTGATCGTATTCGATACCACGTTGCGCGATGGTGAGCAGAGCCCAGGCGCGGCGATGACCAAGGAAGAAAAGATCCGCGTCGCGCGCCAGCTGGAAAAGCTGCGGGTCGATGTCATCGAGGCCGGGTTCCCGGCTTCGAGCCCGGGAGATTTCGAGGCCGTCCGCGCCATCGCCGGCATGATCAAGGATTCGACGGTTTGTGCGCTGACGCGAACCAGCGACCTGGACGTGCAGAAGGCGGGCGAGGCCATCCGTCCGGCCGCGCGTGGACGCATCCATGTGTTCATCGCGGCGAGCCCGATCCACATGGAAATGAAGCTGCGCATGCGTCCCGAGGAAGTGCTCGAGGCCGCGGTGCGTGCCGTCAGTCTGGCGAAGCAATACACCGATGACGTCGAGTTTTCTCCGGAGGATGCCGGGCGTTCGGAGTTCGATTTTCTGTGTCGAATTTCCGAAGCGGTCATCAAGGCGGGCGCGACGACGGTGAACATCCCCGATACCGTCGGCTACAACCTGCCCGAGGTCTGGGGCGCGCTGTTCCGGCGCCTGCGCGAGACCGTGCCGAATGCGGACAAGGCGGTGTGGTCGACGCACTGCCACAACGATCTCGGCCTGGCCGTGGCCAATTCGCTCGCTGCGGTGGCCCATGGTGCGCGGCAGGTGGAATGCACGATCAATGGCATCGGCGAACGCGCCGGCAACGCCTCGCTGGAGGAGATCGTCATGGCCATACGGACGCGCGCGGATTTGATGCCGGTCGAGACCCGCATCGACATCGCCCACATCGTGCCGACCTCGAAACTCGTCTCGCAGATCACCGGCTACCCGGTGCAGCCGAACAAGGCCATCGTCGGCGCCAATGCGTTCGCGCATGAATCCGGCATCCACCAGGACGGCGTGCTCAAGCACCGCGAGACCTATGAAATCATGCTCGCCCAGGATGTCGGCTGGCACAACAACCGCCTGACGCTGGGCAAGCTCTCGGGACGCAACGCGTTCAAGACCCGTCTGATCGAGCTCGGCATCGTGATGCCCAGCGAGGAAGCCTTGAACGCGGCGTTCATCCGCTTCAAGGAGCTGGCCGACAAGAAGCGCGACATCTATGACGAGGACTTGCAGGCGATCGTCGGCGATGACGCGCAGGGGCCCGCGCCCGAGTACTACAAGCTGGTGTCGATGACGGTTCATTCGGAGACCGGTGAAACCCCGCAGGCCAGGATCACGGTCAGTACCGATGGCCGGGAGAGAAAGGCCGAGGCGGTCGGCAGCGGCCCGGTGGACGCGTCGTTCAAGGCCATCGAGCGCATCGTCGAGAGCGGCAGCGAGTTGCTGCTGTACTCGGTCAATGCGATCACCACCGGGACCGATGCGCAGGGCGAGGTGACCGTGCGTCTGGGCAAGGACGGGCGCGTGGTCAATGGCCAGGGTGCCGACACCGACATCATCGTCGCCTCGGCCAAAGCCTATCTGAACGCAGTCAACAAGCTTGCGCACGGCCCCACCCGCGTCAACCCGCAGTACGACACGGTCTGAGGCGTTGGCTGGACCACCGCGGGTCGTTTTCCGGGATCCCCCGGAAGCGACCCCTGTCTCGCAAGGCTAGTGTTCCCGCTTCCAGTGTCGGCGGGGGCTGCTGGAGAGGCGGGCGGCGGCGTTCCGACGTGGTGGGGTTCCCGCCACGTCGCTCATTCCGCGGCTTTCGTCCGTTTCATGACCGGCCTGCGTCCGACTTCGACCGGTACGTCGAGCTGTTTGCCGTTGCGGCGCAGTGTGAGTGTAGCCTTGTCGCCGGGCGCCAGGCCGGCGATCAGGTTGAGCATGCCTTTGGCATCACCGACCGCTTTCCCCTGAATGGCGACGATGGCGTCGCCGGGCCGGATGCCGGCCTGATCGGCCGGACTGCCGCGCATGACACCGGAGACCAGCGCGCCCTGCTGTGCGGGCAGTCCGAACGATTCGGCCAGCTCGGGCGTGATTTCCTGGATCTCGACGCCGACCCAGCCGCGCGTGACCGAGCCGGTGCGGACGATCTGTTCCATGATGGCGCGGGCATTGCTTGCCGGGATCGCGAAGCCGATGCCGAGCGACCCGCCCGAGCGCGAATAGATCGCGGTATTGATGCCGAGCAGATTGCCATTGGCATCGACCAGGGCGCCGCCCGAGTTGCCCGGATTGATCGCGGCGTCCGTCTGGATGAAGTTCTCGAACGTGTTGATGCCGAGGTGCGTGCGCCCCAGCGCGCTGATGATCCCCATCGTCACCGTCTGGCCGACCCCGAACGGATTGCCGATCGCCAGCACGACATCGCCGATGCGCAGCCCGTCGGCGGCGGCGAAGGAAATGGCCGCCAGAGGTTTTTTTGCCTCGATGCGCAGTACGGCCAGATCGGAGTCCGGGTCCGTGCCCACCACCTTGGCGGGGAGCTTGCTGCCGTCGTGAAGCGCGACCTCGATCTCGTCGGCGGCCTCGATCACATGGTTGTTGGTCAGAATGATGCCGTCCGCGCCGACGATGACGCCGGAGCCGAGGCCGGACTGTCGTTGCGGCTGATTGCGGTATTGATCGCCGAAGAAATGCCGGAAAATGGGGTCGTTGAACAAGGGGTGTTGCGGCGCCCGCACTTCCTTGCTGGTAAAAATGTGTACGACCGAGGGCAGGGCCTTGCGCGCCGCGTCCGCATAGCTGACGACCTTGACCGGCTGGGTGGGCGCGGCGGAAGACGGCGGCGCGGCGGTGCCCGCGGGCACCGCGGTCCCGTAAGGTGGTGGCCAGGGCAACCATTCCGGTTTGAATGTGCCGACGACGAACAGCGCGGCGACGCAAACGGTGACCGCTTGCGCAAACACGAGCCACAGACGTTGCATGATGAGGGTTAAAAGATGTTTGGACGAGTACCTGATCGGCTAGCATCCTGCCTGCTTGGCCGAGCGCTTCGGAGCTAGTCATGCACAGAGAACGATTGCAAAGCCTGCTCGCCGAACTGCTGGCGACCGAGCGCTACGAGGATTATTGCCCAAACGGTCTGCAAGTGGAAGGTCGTGCGGAGGTGCGGCGTGTGATCGGCGGCGTCAGCGCGAGTCTGGCGCTGATCCATGAGGCCGCCCGGCGCGATGCCGACGCGATCCTCGTGCACCACGGCTGGTTCTGGCGCGGCGAAGACCGCCGTCTGGTCGGTCCGCGTCGGCAGCGCGTCGCCGCCCTGCTCGCGCACGGACTCAACCTGTTCGCCTATCACCTGCCGCTCGATGCCCACCCCGAGCTGGGAAACAACGCCCAGCTGGCGCGTGAGCTGGGCTGGCAGATCGACGGCCACACCGGTGGGCACGACCTCGTGTGTCTCGGTCGGCCCGTTTCGCCGGGCACGCTCGCGGCGCTCGCACGGGACGTCGCCACGGGTCTGGCGCGTGAGCCACTGGTCATCGGCGAGTCCGATCGACCGGTACAGCGTATTGCCTGGTGCACGGGTGCGGCGCAGGATCATTTCGAGATCGCGATCGAGGCCGGCGTAGACGCCTTTCTGAGCGGCGAAATCTCGGAACAGACCGTGCATCTCGCGCGCGAGAGCGGGGTCGGCTACCTCGCCATCGGCCACCATGCCAGCGAACGCTATGGCGTGCGCGCATTGTGTCGTCATCTGAGCGAGCAGCACGGTCTGGACTGCGAATTCGTCGATCTGGATAATCCGGTCTGACGCGACGGAGCTGCCGCCGCGCTTGACTCGAAGTGATCAGGAGGAAACATGAAGCTCTATTACTCGCCGGGTGCCTGCTCGCAGGTGCCGCATATCGTGCTGCACGAGCTCGGCTTGCCGCACCAGTTGGTCAGGGTCGATCTGGCGGCAAAGAAGACCGAAAGCGGCGCGGATTATCTGGCGATCAACCCCAAAGGCTGCGTGCCGGCGCTCGGGCTCGATGACGGCTTCGTGCTGACCGAGGGTCCGGCCATCGACCAGTATCTCGCCGACCTCAAGCCCGAATCCGGTCTGGCGCCGGTGGCCGGCTCGCGCGAGCGCTACGTCCTGCAATCCTGGCTCAACTTCATCACGTCCGACCTGCATCAGGGATTCAGTCCCTTGTTCAAACCCGACGTCCCCGATGCCTACAAGTCGATGGCGCGCGCGAAGCTCGAATCCAAGTTCGCCTATGTCGACGGCCAACTCGCACATCGATCCTATCTGCTCGGCGATCAGTACACCGTTGCCGATACCTACCTGTTCGTGGTCAGCGGCTGGGGCAAGTTCACCGGCGTGGATACGTCGCGTTTCACGAATGTCGCGGCACTGCGTGAGCGGGTGGCGGCGCGTCCCGCTGTCACGGCGATGCTGAAGGCGGAAGGGTTGCTGCGCTGAGTGTTGCTGAGTTTCGCTGCGCCCTGGGCAATCGGGCGGTGACGTCCGATTGCCCAGGCGCATCTGCATAGCGCGCTAGGCGGCTTGGTCACGGGCGACCTGGTCATCGCGCAGTGGGGCTGAGGTCTCGGCCAGCTCGCGCAGCATCAGGATTTCATCGATGACGGTGGCGGGAAAACCCATGCGCCGTCCGTCGCGATTGTCGCGAAGTAGCTTGTCCAGGTACGGCGCGCAGTCGACCGTTCCCCAGAGCGTGGTCAGGCGTTCCACGATGTGAGCATGGGCTTCGATGGCCGCCAGGCCGGGCACCGTTGAATCCGGCGCTGCAACGGGTTCGCCGTCGGGGTCCCAGCGGGGCGCGCTGATGTTGAACGCGAGGCCGATGCGCTGCCCCAACTCCTCGAAATCCGCGCGCTTGCCGAGGCGGCGGTAAAGATCCAGCAATCCGAGCCAGGGTTCGATGGCGTCGCGCGGGTGTGCGCGAAGGTACTCGGCGAGTGCGTCGGCCGCGCCTTCGCCGCGTCCGAAGGACAGCATGATCTCGGCGAGCTCCATGACGGCAACGTGCTCAGGCGAAAACATGTTTGCCGGTTCGCCGGCGCGGACGGGGGGCACGGCGATCGGGGCGGCGGGCGTCACGGTGACGGGAGCTGCGTCCATGGGTTGATCGCAGTAGCCGAGCAACATGTCCGGCCCCGCTGCGAACTCGTGCGCGGTGGTCGACGACGTCGCCGGACCCGGGTCAGCCGCCTGCCGCGTTGCGCCGGGCGTCGGCGCGAGTGCGCTGGAGGATCGCTTCTTTCGCCACCGCCACAACGCGGCCCCGCCGACGCACGCGAGCGCAGCCACGGCCAGCAACAGCGCCGACGCCGTCCGGTCGGGCGCGGGCGCCGGCGCGTAGGCTAGGGTGGTGTCCGCTTCCACAGTGTCGCCTGATTGCGGTGGCGTCCTTGGTGCCGGTGGCTGCGGTGGCGGGGCCACCGCCGTGGTCGTCGCCGAAATGTCCGAACGCAAGGATTTGACCGCGCTCTCGATCAGCGCCAGGCTGGCCGTCAACGAACCGGCCTCCCCCGGCGGGCGCTCCAGAGCCTTCGACAGGGCGTCTAGCCAGCGCAAATGAGCACGCCGCAGTGGGTCGGCCGGTGCTTGCAGGCGCGTTTCATCCAGGGTCCAGTCCGGCTTCAGACCGGGCTCCACGCCGGTGCCCGCGACCGTTTCGGGATGCCGAGACGAAACCCCGGGCTTGGGCTGCGTCCGGCTGGCATGACCTGTTTTCGTGGACGCCCCCAGGGCCACGCGTGTGGGAGGCGCTTCCCGGAGTGGTCGCTCCGTAGCAGCCGATCGTGACGCAGGTTTGTGGTTCGGAGCAGGCGCCGCGAGCTTTGAGGCCGTCTCGACGGCAAGCGTCGAGCTGTCCGACGGCGATATCAGCAGCGTGTACTCGCGCGTGGTCTCGGCACCGCAGCCCACGCGCAAGGCCAGCCGTATGACGGGGTGGTCGATCGGCTCTTTGGTTTGCACGAGCAGAGTGCTGGCGGTACGCGACAGCCTCGCGTCTGGCAGCCACGGGAGTTCGTCGTGCGCCCGCGGCATGACGACGCGAACACAGGCCGAGGGCGACCAGTCCGACGGCACGGTGTCGCCCGCACCGACGAGCGTGATCTCGGCGCGCAGCGGCTCGCCGATCGTCGAGCGCACTTGGATGGGGCCCAGGCCCAGCGCATTGGCCGAAGGCATCGGCAAGGCGGTGAGCAGGCAGGCAAGCGATGCCGTGACCAGAAGATGGGGCAGGGTCTTGAAGCTCATGCTGTGGCAATTCCGTGGAGGGCGCTGGCCGGCCGGATCGCGGCAGGCTCAGTCGATGGCGATGGCGCTAGGCATCGTTTCGGCGAGGCGGCAACGAACTTGAGGGCGGGGCATGTCGCCGGTCCGGCTAGAATTCGGGATGGACGCGATCGCCCTGACCCGCACGCTGCTCATCGTCTGCCTGTTCGGGCTGGGGCCGATCACCACCGATCTCTACCTGCCGGCACTGCCGCTGATCGGGCGCGAGCTGGGCGGTTCGGTGGCCGACGTGCAACTGACGCTGTCCATCTATCTGTTCGGCTTCGCCGCGGCGCAGTTGGTCCTGGGGCCGCTGTCCGATCGTCTGGGGCGAAAGCCGGTACTCCTGGCCGGGCTGCTCGTCTATCTGATCGGCTCTCTGGGCTGCCTGCTGGCGCCGAACATTTCATCGCTCGTGTTGGCGCGTCTGGTGCAGGCGGTCGGTGCCTGCTCCGGGCCGGTCGTGGGACGAGCGATGATCCGCGATCTGTACGCGCCGCCCGACATGGCGCGCATCTTGGCCTATGTGAGCAGCGCGATGGCGATCGCGCCCATGCTCGGGCCGGTGATCGGCGGTTGGCTCACGGTGTGGTTTGGCTGGCGCGCCAATTTCGCCGCGCTGCTGTCGATCGCCTTGGTGCTGGCAGCATGTGCCTGGCGCTGGCTGCCGGAAAGCAACGCCCACCGCGATCCGCAGGCCACTTCGCCTGCGCGCATCGTCGGCAACTTTCGCACGCTGTTCGCCGATCGCGTGTTCGTCGGTTACAGCCTGTGCTTCGGCGCGGCCTATGGCGCCCTGTTCTCGTTCATTTCGGGGTCCAGCTTCGTGTTCATCGAGATCTACCGGGTGCCGCCCCAGTGGTATGGCGCCTCGTTCGCGCTGGCCGTGCTCGGCTACATTCTCGGCGCGCTGATGTCCGGGCGGCTGGCGAGCCGGGCGCCGGCCGATGCCATGATCCGCGTCGGCGGCGCACTGGGTGCCGCGGCGGCGCTCGCCATGCTGCCGCTGGCGGCGCTGGGTGGCGCCTGGCTCGTGCTGCTGGCCGCTTTCGTGTGCATGGTCGGCATCGGCCTGATCATGCCGACCTCGTCGGGCGCGGCGCTGGTGAATTACCCCAGGATGGCCGGCTCGGCCTCGGCGCTGGTGGGCTGTACGCAGATGACGCTCGCTGCGAGCGTGGGGCTCGCGCTGGGCCATGCCTACGATCAAAGCCCGGCGCCGATGGCGCTGGCCATGTTCGCCTGCCATCTGCTGGTTCTGGCCAGCCATCGCGTGCTTGTCGGCCGAGCAGGGGTCACGGCGGCGTCGCCGCGTGTCGACAATCAACCAGGGAGCAAACCATCATGACGGCCCAGGTGATCGACGGTCGTGCGGTCGCACAGGCGGTACGCATCGAACTGCGCGAGCGGACCCGCCGCTTGCGCGCACGCGGCATCGTGCCCGGCCTCGCCGTGCTGATCGTCGGCGACGACCCGGCCTCGGCCGTGTATGTCAGGCAGAAGACGCGTGCCTGCGAGGAGGTGGGGGTGCATGCTGAAGTGCACGCGTTTCCAGCCGATGTCGCCCAGGCCGTGGTGGTGCAGCGCATACGCGAGCTGAACGACGACCCACGGATACACGGCATGATCGTCCAGCTGCCCTTGCCCGCGCATCTGGAAATCCGTCCCATTCTGGAATCGATCGCGGTTGCCAAGGACGTGGACGGCTTTCATCTGTACAACGTCGGTGCGCTGGTCATCGGTCACGGCGATTCCGTGTTTCCGCCCTGCACCCCGTACGGTGTCATGCGCCTGCTCGAGCACGCCGGCATTGCCATCGAAGGCCAGAACGCGGTCGTCGTCGGCGCCAGCAACATCGTCGGCAAGCCCATGGGACTGATGTTGCTGCAACGTGGAGCGACGGTGTCGATCTGCCATATCAAGACGCGCGATCTGGCGCAATTTACCGTGCTCGCCGACATCCTGGTGGTCGCGGCCGGTTGCCCGAACCTGATCCGGCCGGACATGGTCAAGCCCGGCGCCGTGGTGATCGACGTCGGCATCAATCGCCTGCCCGACGGTCGTGTCGTCGGCGACGTGGACTTCGCCAGTGTCAAGGACAAGGCCGGCTTCATTACCCCGGTCCCCGGCGGCGTCGGGCCGATGACGGTCGCCATGCTGATCCGCAATACCGTGCGCGCCGCCGAACGCGTGGCCGGCAGCATCGAACCCGACGAGGTCGAAGAGGCGCTGTCCGGCGAGCCGTGAGCGCCGCAGCCCGATCAAGATCAGAACAGCCTTGGTCATGGCAGGAAGCGCCCCCGCCCATGAACGAGCAATCCGGACGGTGATGGGCTGGAATATCAGCGTCGAAGAGGCGTTGTTCCTGGGCGGGCTGGAGAAAGGGCCGTTCCTAAAGGAATTCGAGCCTGACTTCTTCTTCGATGACCAGACCCGGCATTGTCATCGGCAGCGTTTGCTGGCCCGGTCGGCCATGTCGTTAGCGGCGTTGCCAACGAATTGGCAGTTCCGGCTGAATAGCATCACTCCGTCTCACTACGGCCCATCGAAAATGATGGGTCAAGTGACGGGTGGAAATGAAAAACGGCCCGGAAAGGGCCGTCGTTCAAGGTGTCCTGGCGGAGAGGGCGGGATTCGAACCCGCGTTGGGGTATTACCCCAAACACGCTTTCCAGGCGTGCGACTTAAACCACTCATCCACCTCTCCGTGTCCCGCCGGGGCTGTCGCCCGGGGGCTCGCGCGTCGTTGGCCCAAGCCTTGGCGCGGGGCGCGAATTTTAGCAGCCCTGAACTGGCCATGCATCCTTGATCGAACTTCGGCTCTCCGTTGGCCCAGCGTTGCGTATGCAGACGCCGGGATCGTGGCGCTTGCTGGCAAAATGGGCCCATGACCAGCGAAGTGCGAGCAGTTCCACTTGACACGGCCGCATGCGGTTTGGTGGATACGCATTGCCATCTCGATGCGGCCGAATTCGATCTTGATCGTGGCGCGGTGGTGGCGGCGGCGATGCGTGGGGGAGTGACCGCATTCGTCGTTCCTGCCGTGAGCGTGAGCGGATTTGCGCTCACGCAGTCGATGCAGTCGCTCTATCCGGCATGTCGTTATGCCTTGGGGATTCATCCGCTGTACGTAGGCGTAGCGGTCGATGAGGATCTGGACAGGCTCGATCAGGCGCTGTCCGATGGCGGCCAAATCGCGGTCGGAGAGATCGGTCTCGATTTTTTCGTGCCGGATGCGGATCGCGCGCGGCAGACGGCGTTTTTCCGGGCGCAGCTGAAACTTGCGCGTCGCTACGATCTGCCGGTGATCCTGCATGGGCGGCAGGCCCTGGACGCGGTGTTGAAGTGCTTGCGCGAGATTCCGGTTGCGGGTGGTATCGCGCATGCGTTCAATGGCTCTCGCCAGCAGGCGGACGAGTTCATCAGGCTCGGATTCGTGCTCGGTTTCGGTGGCGCAATGACCTGGACACGGGCGACGCGGATACGCGCGCTGGCCACGAGTTTGCCGGCCCACGCATTGGTGCTGGAAACGGATGCGCCCGACATTCCACCCGAGTTCGTCGGTCGCGGGCGCAACATGCCCGAGTATCTGCCCCGCATCGCCGCAGTATTGGCCGAACTGCGCGGCGTCGGTTGCGATGAGGTCGCCGCTGTCACCACCGCCAATGCGTGCAGGGTGTTACCGGGCTTGTTCTCGGCTTGAGTCGGAAAGGAGGGGAGCGTGCAACCGGTATTGTTCATTTCGCATGGCGCGCCGACGTTCACGCTGGAGCCCAACCGGACGACCGCGGCCTGGCAGTCTCTTGCCGCATCCCTGATCGAGCGGCCGCGCGTGGTGCTGTGGATCTCTGCGCATTGGGATGGCGACCGCGCCCGGCTTGCCGGCGGCGTATCCGAGCCGCGCATACAGTACGATTTTTTCGGATTTCCAGAGCCGTTTTACCGGCTTCAATGGCCGACGCCATCCGGCGTGGATGAGGCCGACTGGTTGCTCGCGCGCTTGGGCGAGCTTGGCATCCAGGTCAGCGCCGAGCCGGCGTGGGCGCTCGATCACGGCGTCTGGGTGCCGGGGCGGTGCATGTGGCCCGAGCCGATCGTGCCATCGCTGCAACTGTCCCTCGTCCAGCCGCGTGGTGCGGCCTGGCATTTCGACTTGGGGCGGCGGCTGGCGCCGCTGCGCGACGAGGGCGTGCTGATCATCGGCAGCGGCGGGGCTGTGCACAATCTCGGCGAGATCGACTGGCATGCACCCGAGGGGCAGGCGGTGGCATGGGCGCGACAGTTCGCCGACGCGCTGGAAGGGTCGCTCGCGACCGGCATGACCGATCGCCTGCTGGCACCCTGGTCGCAGCCGTTCGGCCGCAGGGCGCACCCGACGGTGGAGCACTACCTGCCGCTGGTGGTTGCCGCCGCGGCGGGCAAGGCTGATCCGTGCCAGGTGCTGCATCGCAACTGGCTGTACGGTTCGCTGGCCCTGCACATGTTCGGCTGGGGGATGACGACACCGCCGGGTTGATGCATAGGTGCAAGGCGAGGTCGCTTGTGGCAGCATCGGCGCCACGGAAGTTTCCGGCACCGGCCGGACCCGATTCTTGGAGGAAACCCGATGTCCCGTTATTGGCGCTGCCTTGCCGCTGCCCTGCTGTGCCTGTGCACACTCGGTACGGTGTCTGCCCAGCAATACCCGAGTAAGCCCATTCGCGTGCTCCTGCCCTATCCGCCGGGGGGCTCGACCGATACGTTCACGCGCATCATCACGCAGAAGCTGTCCGAGAGTCTCGGACAACCGGTGGTCGTGGACAATCGTCCCGGCGGCAACACGATCATCGGCACCGATCTGGCGGCCAAGGCGCCGGCGGACGGCCACACTTTCATCCTGGTGGCCAGCACCTATGCGATCAACCCCTCGCTGTTCAAGCTTCCCTATGATCCGAACAAGGATCTGATCCCTATCATCCAGGCCGGTTTCTCGACCCTGGTCCTGGTCGTCCATCCGTCGCTGCCGCCCAAGACGCTGAAGGAATTCCTCGCGTACGCGAAGGCGAACCCGGGCAAGCTGAACTACGGTACGGTCGGCAGCGGCAGCATCACCCACCTGGCGAGCGAGCTGTTCGCGGATGTGGCGGGAATCAGCACCGTCAATGTTCCCTACAAGGGCACGGCGCCGATGCTGACCGATCTGCTCGGCGGACAGTTGCAGTTTGCACTGGATACACCGGTGACGTCGATCCCGCACATCAAGTCCGGCAAGCTGCGGCCGATCGCGGTTAGTTCCGCGAAGCGTCTCGGCGCATTGCCCGAGGTGCCGACCATGGCCGAGGCCGGATTGCCGTTCGAAATCAACGCCTGGCTGGGCTTCCTGGCACCGGCCGGCACGCCGAAGGAAATCGTCCAGCGCCTGAATGCGGAGATCAACAAGATCCTGCAGATGCCCGATGTGCGCGAGAAGCTGGCGGCCGCGGCGCTGGAACCGGGCGGTGGCACGCCCGAGCAGTTCGGTGCGGTGATCAAGGCCGACCTGGCGCGTTGGCCTGCCGTCGTCAAGAAAGCCGGGGTCAAGGTCGACTGAACGCGCTGCCTTGCGGTGCCGCCGTGGCAGACCGGGTGTTTCCGGCTTGCTGCGGAGGCACCTTCAGTCGGTCTGTGGGGCTCTTGGCGTCGGTGGCAAATTCGGTGGCAAGTGGGGCGCGATGGTAGCGAGCATCTGCGCGAATATCTTCGGGTTTCCAGCCACGACCTGGCCACCTTCCAGGAAGCCCTCCTCGCCGCGCAGGTCGCCGATCAGCCCGCCGGCTTCGGTGATCAGCAGGGCGCCGGCGGCGATATCCCAGGGCGACAGACCCAGCTCCCAGAAGCCGTCGTAACGGCCGGCTGCGACATAGGCGAGGTCCAGCGCCGCGGCGCCCGGCCGGCGCACACCTGCCGAGCGCTGCATCAGATCGCGCAACATGGCCAGATAGGCATCCACCTGATCCCAGACCTTGAACGGAAACCCGGTGCCGATCAGCGCATCCTGGAGGCGATCGCGGCGGGACACGCGCAGCCGTCGGTCGTTGAGAAATGCACCGCGGCCGCGCGAAGCGGTGAACAGCTCGTTGCGGGAGGGGTCGAATACGACCGCCTGCGTGAGCACGCCGCGCTGACGCAGTGCGATGGATACCGCGAACTGTGGCAGACCGTGGATGAAGTTGGTCGTGCCATCCAGTGGGTCGATGATCCACTGCGAGTCCGAATCGCCGCTGGCGCCGCTTTCCTCGGCCAGGATCGCATGATCCGGATAGGCTTCCCGCAGGGTGTCGATGATGACCGCTTCCGCTGCCTGATCGACCTCGGTGACGAAGTCGTTCTTGCGTTTGCTGGAGACGGTGAGCAGGTCTACATTCAGCGAAGCCCGGTTGATGATCTGTCCGGCACGGCGAGCAGCCTTGATGGCGATACTGAGTGTGGGGTGCATGATGAATGATGAGCGGGCGCGAGGATGAGCGGGCATCGTCGCCGCCAAAGGGGGTCGATTGTAGCAGTGCGGGAGAGCCGCCCGGCCGGGCGCGCTGTCTCCGTGGTGCGCAGATGAGCGACACCGATCGGGTCGATCCGCTGGCGCGCCTGCGTGTCGTGCTGATCGCGACCAGCCATCCCGGGAATATCGGCGCCGCCGCGCGCGCGCTGCACACCATGGGATTGTCGCGGCTGATACTGGTGCGTCCTGGACACTTTCCATCCGACGAAGCGACGGCCATGGCGGCTGGCGGGGCCGGACTATTGGCTACAGCGAGCGTGGTGGGCTCGCTTGCCGAGGCCTTGCGGGGAACGGTCGGTTCGATCGCGTTTACGGCCCGCGCTCGACGCGGCAATGATCGTCTGCTGCCGCTGGCAGATGTGCGGGCCGACATCATTGCGCAGACGCAGCGTGGCGAGGTCGCGCTGGTGTTCGGCAACGAGCAAGCGGGGTTGTCGAACGAGGAGTTGGCCTTGTGCGGGCAGCTTGCGACCATCCCGGCCAGCCCGACCTATCCCGTCCTCAATCTGGCGGCTGCGGTCCAGATTGTCTGTTACGAGCTGCGGCAGGCGGCGTGTACAACCGGAACGCTGGGTCGCGAGCGCATGCCGCTGGCACGTTTCGAGGACACGGAGGCCTGGCTTGCGCGCCTGCGGACGCTGCTGGCCGGCACCGATCTGCCCGACCCGGCTCATGCCGATCGGCACATGGTGCGCTTGCGTCGCCTGTTGTTGCGTGCCCGCCCTCACGCGGACGAGCTGCGACTGTTGCACGGGGTGCTGAGCGCGTGGGAACGAAGAACAAATTCCGACTGATATATTCGTTCATCCCGTTGCCGTGCGCTGCACACCGGCTCGCGCGGACCATCGATCGGACATCATGCTCAGACAGATACGCGAAGACATCGACAGCGTTTTGGAACGCGACCCGGCGGCGCGCAGTCGCTGGGAGGTATTGACCTGCTATCCCGGCGTGCATGCGCTGATCGCGCACCGCTGCGCGCATCGGCTTTGGGCCGGCGACTGGAAATGGCTGGCGCGATTCATCTCCCATGTCGCGCGCTGGTTGACCGGTATCGAAATCCATCCGGGCGCGCGCATCGGGCGTCGCGTGTTCATCGATCATGGCATGGGAGTGGTGATCGGCGAGACCGCAGAGGTGGGCGAGGAGTGCACGCTCTACCAAGGGGTCACGCTGGGTGGGACCTCGCTTTACCGCGGTACCAAGCGACATCCGACGCTGGGGCGTGGAGTCGTGGTCGGAGCCGGGGCCAAGGTTCTGGGCGGTTTCACGCTGGGGGACGGTGCGCGCGTCGGATCGAATGCGGTGGTACTGAAACCTGTCCCCGCTGGCGCGACTGCGGTTGGCAATCCGGCGCGCATCCTTGAGAAGTCGGACGACATTCAGCGCGAAGAGATGGCCCGGAGTCTGGGGTTCTCCGCTTACGGCGTTGCACAGGACTTGCCCGATCCGATCGCGCAAGCATTGCATGCGCTGCTCGATCATGCAGTTGCGCAGGATCGGCGCCTGAAACAAATCGTGCAGGCGCTGGCGGCCGCTGGCGTGCGCATCGATGCCCAGGAGCCGATTGCCGATGATTTCGATCCCGAGCGCATTTCGAAATTCGTCGATTGAGTCGAGGCTCGTGGGTGCGACACCCGAAGCGATTGCCCATTTCGGCAGTGAGACGACGCGGAGCTGCATACATGGGGCGTGAGCCCAGGCGGGCGTTTCTGGTCTTGGCCGCGGGCCGGAGTCGACGCTTCGGGAGCGACAAGTTGATGGCGACGGTCGAAGGCGGCGAGACGTTGCTGGCGGCGGCGCTGCGGCCGCTCGTGCCATGGAAGGGCGATGTTCACGTCATGGTGCGCGCGGATGCACCGGAACGATGGCGCCTGGTCGAAGCGTGGGGTGCGCAGCCCCACCTCAGTCCTCATGCGGATCGGGGCATCGGACAGACGCTGTCCGATGGCATTGCCTTGCTCGCCGGGCACTACGAAGCCTGCCTGGTGTGCCTGGGCGACATGCCGGCGCTTCGCCGTCGGACCTTCGCCATGCTGTGGCAGCGCTTGCATGGCGATGCCTTGATCGTCCCGCGCCGGTGTGGCAGATGGGGGCATCCGGTCGGATTCGGGCAGCGCTATTTTCCCGAGTTGCTCCGCCTGCAAGGCGACCGCGGTGCACGTAGCGTGTTGGAGGCGAACAAAGACCGGATCATTTTCGTCGATGTGGACGACGACGGCATCGCGTTCGATGTCGATACGCCGGCCGATCTGCGGCGCGCGCCGCGAGCCGAATCGAGTGATGCCGTCGGGGTGGGGGCGGTGCGCGATGAAGGCCGGGGTACAGAAATGGAATCGGGAACGTGATGACCAGGGTGTTATTCGTCTGCATGGGCAATATCTGCCGTTCTCCGACCGCCGAGGGATGTTTCGTGCAGCATCTCAAAATGAGCCGCATGGAACGTCGATTCGTGGTCGATTCGGCGGGTACTCACGCTCATCATGTTGGCGAGGCCCCGGATGCGCGCGCGCAGCTGGCCGCGAAGCGCCGCGGTATCGACATCAGTCGATTGGCGGCGCGGCGCGTGGTGGCCGCCGATTTCGAGGGTTTCGATCTGATTCTCGCGATGGACCGAGAGAATCTGCGCCAGCTGGCCCGGCAATGTCCACCGCAGCACGTGGCCAAACTCGGGCTGTTGATGCGCTACGCGTCCCGATTCGACCAGGACGAAGTGCCCGATCCCTACTACGGTGGTGTCGAGGGTTTCGAGCGCGTCCTGGATCTGGTCCAGGACGCGACTGCGGGCTTGCTGCGCGCGCTGGTCTCCGGGAACTTGCCCGGATGACGATTCACTCGGGTGTGCGCGTCTCGATCTGAACGAGCGGTTCTTCAGCGACCGGAGCGTTGGCGGGCGGCCGCACGGCTCGGGCACGCGGCACCCTGGGCTGAGCGACTTCAGTCACCGGAGAAAGTTGCACCGACGGTGAACTGTCAGCACGTGTTTCGACCAACTCCAGCCCCTTGGTCTTCAGCTCGCTTTGCAGGTTGCCCAGATCCAGGTCGAGATTGGGCTTCGCGACGATCGGCTCGGGCGTCGCAGCGGCTACGGTCGGAATGGCCGCCGGCGCGGGTGCCATCGGCGGTGCGAGCACTTCGGCAGGCACCGCTTTCGGCGACGGCAAGAGCGCCGGGGCCTCAAGCTGAACGACGGCGGGGGCTGTGCTGGCGTCCGTTCGCGCCGATTCCGGTGGCGTCGGCTCCGTGCTCACAGGGACTGGAGGCTCGGCCGATTCGACAGCTCGAACCGGCGGCGACTCCTGCGCGAACGCGCGCTCGAACAGCGACAGCTCGTCGGTATGGTCGGCCGGTTTCGGGGTCTGCGCCGAAGCGCCTTCCCGAGAACGTCCGCCGCGTTCGCGTCGGCCTCGACCCTGTCCGCGTCCCTGGCCCTGAGCGGGCTTTTCGGTAGACGGGCCAGTGTGCTCGGCATCCCCTTGGGACGAGACCTGCTGGCCAGATCGGTCTTCGGTAGGTTTGGCGGCTGCTGTGTCGACATTCGCCTGAGCCATTTCACCTTCGGGTCGCTGTTTGACGCGCGGGGGACGCTGCTCGCGCCTTGTGCGCGTCTCGTCCACCGCAGTGGGCGACGGCTGCGCGGCCGCGCGCTGGGGACGGTCGGCACTCCGCGGTCCACCAGCGGGCTCAGCAGTTTTTGCTTCGTTGCCACGACGCGGACGTTCGCCACGCTGTGGGCGCTGGTCGCTACCTCGGCCCTTGCGTTCCCCACGCTCCCGTGGTTGCGCAGCCGCATCGTGCCGTCGGGTCGCGGGGCGGGGTTCATCCGATGCCGCTGGCGGTGGTGCCTCAGCCGTTGACGACGGGATTGCGAACCAGGCCTTGATGCGTGCAAGAATGCCGCCTTGCACGGGTGGTATGGCCACGCTCGTGGCGGCCGCCTCCGGCCGGGAACTGGCTGCCGGCGGCGGCACCTCCGGAGTGATGCCCCTGACGGCGGCTTGCGGGCGGGCCGCGCCCTCTTGCGCGGGCCGCGCGGTCGGCGGCTCATAGGCCATCGCGGTACTCGGAGTTTCAACCATCTGGTAGCTGGGCGGTGCGACCCCTTCCTGATTCAGCTGGTCATGTCGCATGCGCACGATCTGATAGGCCGGCGTTTCCAGGTGTCTGTTCGGGATCAGGACCAGATTGACCTTGTGGCGCAGTTCGATCGACTGGATCTCGTTGCGCTTTTCGTTGAGCAGGAAGGTGGAGACATCGACCGGGATCTGCGCATGGACCGCACCGGTGTTTTCCTTCATCGCTTCTTCTTCGAGGATGCGCAGGATGTGCAGCGCAGCCGACTCGGTGCTGCGGATGTGGCCGGTGCCGTTGCAGCGCGGACAGGTGATGTAGCTGGTTTCCGCGAGCGCCGGGCGCAGTCGCTGGCGCGAAAGCTCGAGCAGTCCGAAGCGGCTGATCTTGCCCATCTGCACCCTGGCGCGATCATGATGCAAGGCGTCGCGCAGACGGCTTTCGACATCGCGCTGGTTCTTGCCGGCGTCCATGTCGATGAAGTCGATGACGATCAGGCCACCGAGGTCACGCAGGCGCAGCTGTCGCGCGATTTCGTCGGCCGCTTCCAGATTGGTGCGCAGTGCGGTTTCCTCGATGTCCGCCCCTTTGGTCGAGCGGCCTGAGTTGACGTCCACGGACACCAGCGCTTCGGTGTGGTCGATGACGATGGCGCCACCGGACGGCAGCGTGACCTGGCGCGTATAGGCCGATTCGATCTGATGCTCGATCTGAAAGCGCGAGAACAGCGGTACATCGTCACGGTAACGTTTGACCCGGGCGACGTTCTGCGGCATGACGTGTCCCATGAACAGGGACGCCTGCTCAAAGATGTCGTCGGTGTCGATCAGAATCTCACCGATATCGGGCTGGAAGTAGTCGCGGATCGCCCGAATGACGAGATTGCTCTCCTCGAAGATCAGGAACGGCGCCGGATTGAGCCGCTTGCCACCGGTTTCGGCATGCTGGGGCGCCGCTGCGTCGCAAACGGCGTTCCACAGCGTCATCAGGTAGTTGAGGTCCCACTGCAGCTCTTCGACGGAACGACCGATTCCCGCGGTACGCGCGATCAGGCTCATCCCGTCTGGAGTCGACAACTGATCCATCGCGTCGCGCAGCTCGTTGCGATCCTCGCCTTCGACACGACGAGATACGCCGCCGCCACGCGGGTTGTTCGGCATCAGCACGAGATAGCGACCGGCGAGGCTGACATAGGTGGTCAGCGCGGCGCCCTTGTTGCCGCGTTCGTCCTTCTCGACCTGGACGATCAGCTCCTGTCCGACCTCCAGCGCATCCTGGACGCGCGGGCGGGATGTCCCCAAACCGGACTTGAAGTATTCCCTGGCAACTTCCTTGAAGGGCAGGAAACCATGTCGCTCGGTTCCATAGTCAACGAAGCAGGCTTCGAGACTGGGTTCGATGCGTGTGATGACGGCTTTGTAGATATTGCCCTTGCGTTGTTCCTTTCTTGAAGACTCGATGTCTATATCGATCAGTTTCTGTCCATCAACAATCGCGACACGGAGTTCCTCCGCCTGTGTCGCGTTGAAAAGCATACGTTTCATTGTTACACCCCCGCGCGCATGGCAAGGGCGGTCGTTTTCGCCGGCGGTATTCCGTGTCCGAGCTGCTCGGCTTAGCGAGTTGCGGCGTCACGCTGACGCTCATCGATTACGGGGGCGACGAAAATTCGTCCAGCCACATTGGACATGGGCCTTGCCTCGTTTTGCCACTGCACGCGTAGTTCCATTAGACTCGCTACTTGCTGGTGAGCGAAATTAACCATCTTTCTGGCGGTCATCATCATGGGAGGGCAGTAGTCGCCATATGCAGATATGTATATGTATATGGCTGCCAAGCCAGCGCGCCTTGAGGTCAACACACCGAACATCGTCCGTTGTTCGAGAGGACGATCGTAATGCGGATATCCTGAAGCGCCTCCCTGGATAGGCTCCGGCTGACCGAGTCAGACCAGCCCTGCTTGGGAAATGTTGCCGAAAGACGGCTCGAGTATATTTGAAATGAAGGACTTGGGTAAAGATGCCGAAGTTGACCTTGCGGTCCGGCACACGCGGGCCGGTCCCGAGGATGACGCCCAGCGCATCGACAACTTCCTGTGCAGACTGTGCAAGGGCGTGCCCAAGAGTCACGTCTATCGGATACTGCGTTCCGGAGAAGTCCGCGTCAATGGACGCCGCGTTGCCCCCGACTATCGGGTACGCGAGGGCGATGACGTGCGTATCCCGCCCCTGCGTCTGGCGCGCGGCACGGCTCCGGGTGGCGCACCGCCGGCGACCGAGCTGCCGGTGTTGTACGAGGATGAGGATCTGCTGGCGGTGGCCAAGCCGGCGGGCTTGGCGGTGCATGGCGGCAGCGGCATCAGCTTCGGAGTGATCGAAACGCTGCGTCGGCGGCATCCCGACTGGCGCTATATTGAACTTGCCCATCGCCTCGATCGCGAGACCTCCGGGGTCTTGCTGCTGGCCAAGCGCCGGCGCGTGCTGTCCTGTTTGCACGAGCAGTTTCGCGATGGCAACGTGCACAAGGACTATCTTGCCTTGGTCAGTGGTACTTGGCCGATGACCTTGGACCGCATCGACCTCGCGCTGCATAAGTTCCTGACCCCTCAGGGTGAGCGTCGTGTCGCCGTGCACCATGAAGGCAAGGCGTCGGTCAGCCGGGTCTGGCTGGAAGGGGTGCGTGGCGACATGAGTCTGTTGCGCGTGCGGCCGGAAACGGGGCGCACACACCAGATCCGCGTGCATCTGAGCCATAGCGGCTTTCCGATCATGGGCGACGACAAGTACGGTGACTTCGAGTTGAATCGGCGCTCCAGGCGCCAGGGCTTGTCACGCATGTTCCTGCATGCTTGCATGCTAGAGTTCGAGCATCCGCGTCAGGGCTCGCGCATCAGGCTGGATGCGCCGTTGCCGGCGGCGCTCGCCAACTATTGGGCGCTGCTGGAGAAGGGGTCCGTGCATGCGTCGCTATGATCTGGTGGTGTTCGACTGGGACGGCACCTTGCTGGATTCCACCGACACCATCGCTGCCTGCCTGCAGGCCGCCTGTCGGGATCTGGGGCTGCCCGAGCCAGCCCTGGAGACGGCACGCCACGTCATCGGCCTGGGTGTCAAGGACAGTCTGGCCATCGTCGCCCCCAGCCTGCCGGTGACGGATTACAAGCGTCTCTCGCTGCGTTATCGCGAACATTTCATGCGTCAAGACACCGAGCTAGGGTTGTTTGCAGGGGCCGAGGCCTTGGTGTCACGCCTGCACGCGGCGGCCTTTCGCTTGGCCATCGCGACCGGAAAGAGTCGGGTCGGCCTCGATCGCAGCCTGCGGCACACCGGACTGTCGGGCCTGTTTCATGCGTCACGTTGCGCCGACGAGACCCATCCAAAACCGCACCCGGCGATGCTGCTGGAGTTGACGACGATGCTGGGCGTGGATATCGCCAGGACCTTGATGGTCGGTGACACGACGCACGATCTGCAGATGGCGCGATCGGCCGGCGCCGATGCCGTGGCGGTCAGCTATGGTGCGCATGCGGCCGATGTGCTGCAAGCGGCCGCGCCCAGGGCGGTGCTGCATTCCATTGCGGAACTTGAGACATGGCTCGCGCAGCACGCGTGATCTGCCGATCCGAGGATGTACAGGACGGCGGCACGGCATACCGCTTCGAAATCGATGCCGATCCGCGACCGTTGCCCGCCTTCGTCGTCCGCCATCGTGGAGCCGTGCGTGCCTACGTCAATCAGTGCGCACATATTCCGGTCGAGCTCGATTGGCAGCCGGGACAGGTTTTCGATCGCTCCGGCTTATACTTGATCTGCGCGACCCATGGCGCGCTGTATGACCCGGAAAATGGCCGTTGCTTGGGCGGCCCATGCCGAGGGCGGGGGCTGGCAGGGCTCAGGCCGATTGCGGTGACGGAACGCGAAGGGGACATTGTGTTGATGGATGTAGACCATGGCTGAGGCGGAGTCGAGCGACGCGCATTGGGAGCGGGATGTGCTGCGCAAGCTCGCGCTGGAAACGCTGGCCGAGCAGAAACGTCGCCGCCGCTGGGGTATTTTTTTCAAGCTTCTCGGGTTTGCCTATCTGAGCTTCCTGATCATCGTGTTCGGGGAGTTCGATTGGAAGGGCGAAACCTTCGAGGGGCACAAACACAGTGCCCTGGTCGACGTCAGCGGGGTCATCGGAGCGTCCGGCGAAGCCAGCGCCGAGCGGCTGATGGCATCCTTGCAGAGCGCGTTCGAGGCCAAGGGTACAGCCGGTGTCATATTGCGGATCAACAGCCCGGGCGGCAGCCCGGTGCAGTCAGGCATCATCAATGACGAAGTCCGGCGGTTGCGAAAGAAATACCCGGCCATCCCGCTGTATGCGGTGGTCGAGGATATTTGCGCGTCGGGCGGGTATTACGTCGCCGTCGCGGCCGACAAGATCTTCGTCGACAAGGCCAGCATCGTAGGCTCCATCGGTGTATTGATGGATGGGTTCGGCTTTACCGGCGCGATGGATAAACTCGGCGTCGAACGCCGATTGCTGACCGCCGGCGAAAACAAGGGCTTTCTCGACCCCTTCTCGCCGCAGCAGGAAAGGCACAGGCAGCATGCGCAAATCCTGCTCGATGACGTGCATAGGCAGTTCGTCGACGTCGTCAGGGCCGGCCGTGGGCGCAGGCTGAAAGAAACCCCCGACATGTTTTCCGGGCTCATGTGGACCGGCGCACGCAGCATCGAGCTCGGCCTGACGGACGGTCTGGGCAGCGTCGAGAGCGTGGCGCGCGACGTCATCAAGGCCGAGGACATCCTCGATTACACGCAGCGCCAGAATTTGGCTGAACGTTTCGCCAAGCGGCTCGGTGCGGGCGTCGCCGAGGAGTTGGCCAGCCGCCTGTCCGGATTCGGCTGGCGTTGATCGATGGGTCGGCCGTGATGAGTCCCGGAATGACAGGTACACAGCGCTTGTGCTGCGCACAATTTCGCTTCTCTTTTGTCCACGCCTGAAGATATAATGCGCGTCTCGCGTCGCCGTCCATTGATGGGCGCGCGAGGCTGTTATCGTCCCTGACCCCCTCTCGAGCCCTTCCTCAGTCGTTCCCTCAAGAACGCGGTTTGCGTGTCCGGTTGGTGCCGATACGTGCCGTGCCCGGCCGTTGCCTAGTTGCGCATTCGCGTCCACGACCCGGTTGTGGAGGTTTGCGTGCCGGATTTTTGCCGTGTTTTTTGAAGGAAGATCATGAGCTTCGAAGCTTTGGGCCTAAACCCTTTCATATTGCGTGCGCTGGCCGAATCAGGCTATGAGGCACCGACCCAGGTGCAACAGGATGCCGTTCCGGCGGCGCTCGACGGGCGCGATCTACTCGTGTCGAGTCGTACCGGATCGGGCAAGACCGCGGCCTTCATGCTGCCGTCCCTGCATCGCCTGTCGGGTGTCGCTTGCGGCGAAGTGCGCGGGCCACGTGTGCTGGTGCTGACGCCAACGCGTGAACTGGCGGCGCAGGTGTCCGGGGCAGCCAAGAAGTATGGGCGTTACGTTCGCGATTCCCGCGTCGTCAGCGTCGTCGGTGGCGTCCCGTACCCGGCGCAGAACCGCATGCTGGCGGGCCGTTACGAGATCCTGGTGGCCACGCCGGGTCGCCTGATCGATCAACTCGACCGAGGGCGCATCGATTTTTCGCGTGTCGAGGTGTTGGTGCTGGACGAGGCCGATCGCATGCTGGACATGGGTTTCATCGAGGACATCGAGACGGTGGTCGCGAAACTGCCGACGGAGCGCCAGACGCTGATGTTTTCCGCAACGCTGGATGTACGCATCGCGCGCCTTGCACGGAACATGCTTCGAGACCCGCTTGCGATCAACATTGCGTCCCAGGAAGCGAAGCCGGACATCGAGCAACGCCTGCTGCTCGCGGACGGGCTCGGCCACAAGAACCGCATGCTGGAGCACATCCTGCGCGGAACCGATGTACAGCAGGCGATCGTATTCACTTCGACCAAACGCGGCGCGGATTTGCTTGCCAGCGATCTCGAGCAAAGTGGATTTCTGACCGCGGCCTTGCATGGCGACATGCGGCAAAGTCAGCGGAATCGCGCGCTCGATCAGTTGCGACGCGGTCGCTTGCGTGTCCTGGTGGCGACCGACGTCGCGGCGCGCGGCATCGATGTGCAGGGCATCAGCCACGTCATCAACTTCGACCTGCCGAAGAGTGCCGAAGATTATGTGCACCGCATCGGGCGAACCGGACGTGCCGGTCGCGCCGGGATCGCGATCACGCTGGTCGAGAATCGGGAGTATCGTCAGATCAAGTCGATCGAGCGCTATCTGCGGCTCGAAATCCCGATGCATACCTTGCCAGGACTGGAGCCGAAAAGCCGTCTGGAACGACCCGTGGACGAGCGTCGTCCCCGGCCGCCGCGAAAGTGGACAGGCACGCGCACTGCCGCGCCGGGCGGGCGTCCGCCGTCACGCTCGGGCGAGGAGCGCCATCGTGGTGCGCGTCCGGCAGCGGCTGGTTCCAAAGCCGGCCGATGGTAGACTGACAGCCCGTCTTTAGCGCAGATGTTCCCGTGAGCGTCGTCACGCTGGCCCTGTCGAAGGGGCGAATTTTTGCGGAGACCCTGCCGCTGCTCGCACGGTCCGGCGTCGTGCCGGCCGAAGATCCGGAGTCCTCGCGCAAGCTCGTCATCGGCACCAATCGTGCCGACATCCGGCTGGCGATCGTGAGGGCGACCGACACTCCGACTTATGTCCAGCACGGAGCGGCCGACCTGGGTATCGCCGGCAAGGATGTTTTGCTGGAGCACGGCGGCGCCGGGCTATATCAGCCTCTGGATCTGGGCATTGCGCGCTGTCGGCTTTGTGTCGCGGTCAGGGCCGGGTTCGACTACGCGCGTGCCACCCGGCCGGGTGCTCGCCTCGCCGTGGCGACCAAGTATGTCGCGTCGGCCCGCGAGTTTTTTTCCGGCAAGGGGGTGCATGTCGACCTGATCAAGCTGTACGGATCGATGGAACTGGCACCCTTGCTGGGATTGGCTGATGCGATTGTCGATCTGGTCAGCTCCGGTGGCACGCTGCGCGCCAATCATCTCGTCGAGGTCGAGGAAATCATGCCGATCAGCGCCCGCCTGATCGTCAATCCGGCGTCATTGAAGACGAAGCAGGCGCTGCTCGACCCCTTGATACAGGCATTCCGGCCCCTGAGCGCATGAACCCGGCGCGTTTTTCCACGCTGGACGCGGATTTCGAAGCGCGCTTTGCGGCACTGCTAGGCGCGGAGGCCACCGAGGATCGGGCGCTCGCGGCGCGGGTGCGCGAGATCATCGCCGATGTACGCGCGCGCGGTGACGAGGCCTTGCTCGATTACACGCGACAGTTCGATCAGCTGGACGTGGCCGATGCGACCGCGCTCGAACTGTCCGCGGACGATCTGGCGGCGGCTTTGGAGGGCTTGCCCGATGCCATCCGTCAGGCGCTGAATACCGCCGCAGAACGCATTCGCGCATTTCACAGCCATCAACTGGCGCATTCTTGGCAGTACGCCGAGCCCGATGGCATGGTGCTCGGTCAGCGCATCTCCGCGCTGGCCCGGGTCGGGCTGTATGTCCCCGGCGGCCGAGCGGCGTATCCCAGTTCAGTCCTGATGAATGCGTTGCCGGCAAAGGTGGCCGGCGTCCGGGAGCTCATCATGGTGGTGCCGACCCCGCGCGGTGAACGCAGCCAGGCCGTGCTGGCGGCCGCCGCGCTGGCAGGGGTCTCGCGAGTGTTCGCCATCGGTGGCGCGCAGGCGATCGCCGCGCTGGCTTTCGGCACCGCTTCGATTCCACGTGTGGACAAGATTGTCGGCCCGGGTAATGCCTATGTCGCGGAGGCGAAACGTCAGGTTTTCGGCGCGGTCGGGATCGACATGGTCGCCGGCCCGTCCGAGGTACTGGTCATTGCAGATGCCAGCGCGCATCCGGACTGGGTGGTCATGGACCTGTTTGCGCAGGCCGAGCACGATGTGATGGCGCGATCGGTGCTGTTGTGCCCGGATGCCGGATTGCTCGATGCCGTCGAGGCGGCGATAGGACGGTTGCTGCCGCAGGCGGCGCGCGCGGACATCATCGGCCAGGCGCTCGCCACGCGCGGCGCGCTGATTCAGGTACGCGATCTGACTGAGGCCTGCACCCTCGCGGACCGTATCGCGCCTGAGCATCTGTCGCTGTCGGTGGCTGATCCGGAGCGTTGGCTGGCATCGATTCACCATGCAGGGGCCATCTTTTTGGGGCACTACGCGTCCGAGTCGATCGGCGATTACTGCGCCGGCCCGAACCATGTGCTGCCAACAGCGGGCAGTGCGCGTTTCGCCTCTCCGCTTGGCGTATACGATTTCCAGAAGCGAACCAGTTTGATCACGGTGTCGCCGGCGGCGGCGCGGCGACTGGGCCCCATCGCCGCTAACCTGGCGCGGAGCGAGGGTCTGGCCGCGCATGCCGAGGCGGCAAGTTTGCGCATGTGGGATTGAGCACGATGTCTTTGCGTTCTTCGCCTCTGCCGCCCGCCGGGGTGTCGCCGGATAGGCTTGTTCGTCCGGAGCTTCTTGGGCTGTCGGGCTATCACGTTGCCGATGCCGGCGGTCTGATCAAGCTGGACGCCATGGAGAACCCGCATGGTTTGCCCGGTCCCCTTCGGGAGGAGTTGGGCCGGATCGCCGCGACGGCGACCATGAATCGTTACCCGGACCCGCAGGCACAGGCGCTCAAGACCGCCTTGATGGTGGCGTTTGGCGTACCGCAACGCGAGATGCTGTTGTTGGGTAATGGCTCCGACGAATTGATCCAGATCCTGGCGATGTCCGTCGCGCGCCCGGGGGCGACGGTTCTGGCGCCCGAACCGTCGTTCTCGATGTATCGTCTGATCGCCATGTGGTGCGGGCTGCGCTACGTCGGCGTGCCGCTGCGAGCGGATTTCAGCCTCGATGCCGCCGCCTTCGTCGCGGCGATCGAGCGCGAACGACCGGCCCTGACGTTTCTCGCCTACCCCAACAATCCGACGGGCAATCTGTTCGAGACAGACGCGATCGAGGCCATATTGGCCGCAGCGCCCGGCCTGGTGGTCATCGATGAGGCTTACCACGCCTACGCGCAGACGAGCTGGCTGGATCGCGTGCCCAGCGAACCCGGGCTGGTCGTACTGCGCACCTTGTCCAAGCTCGGGCTGGCCGGCTTGCGCATCGGCGTGCTGATCGCGCAGGCGCAGTGGGTGGCGGAGTTCGACAAGCTGCGCCTGCCTTACAACCTGAATGTCCTGTCACAACTTTTCGCGACGCGGCTGTTGGGCGAAACGGCGCTGTTCGCCGCGCAGATCCAGTCCATCCTCGATGAGCGCACGCGCCTGGCAAGCGCTCTGGGCACGCTGCGTGGTGTTCATGTCTACCCCAGCCAGGCCAATTTTCTGCTGTTCCGGGTTGCGCACGCCGAGCGGGTTTTCGACGGGCTGCGCGCGCGCCGCGTCCTGATCAGAAAGCTTCTGGGTAGCCACCCGTTGCTCGCCGACTGTTTGCGCGTTACCGTTGGCACTCCCGGCGAAAATGATATGTTCTTGGATGCCATGCAGGAATTGCTGAAATGAGCGCGCCACGCAGCGCGGATGTGCGCCGCACGACGCTGGAAACGGATGTGCGGGTCAAAATCGATCTGGATGGGTCAGGCGCGTCCCGGCTCGCCTCGGGCGTTCCCTTCCTCGACCACATGCTCGAACAATTGGCGCGACACGGCGTGATCGACCTCGACATCGAGGCTCGTGGCGATCTGCATATCGATGCCCATCATACCGTCGAGGATATCGGTATCACGCTCGGTCAGGCGATCGCGATGGCGGTGGGTGACCGCAAGGGTCTCGGTCGCTATGGCCATGCCTATGTGCCGCTGGACGAGGCACTCAGTCGTGCGGTGATCGATTTTTCCGGTCGTCCCGGACTGGTTTTCCAAGTGGAATTCAGCCGGGCCCGCATCGGCGATTTCGATGTCGATCTGGTGCGTGAGTTTTTTCAGGGCTTCGTAAACCATGCCCAGGTCACCCTGCACCTGGATACGCTGCGCGGGACCAACGCCCACCATCAATGCGAAACCCTGTTCAAGGCCTGGGCGCGGGCCTTGCGCATGGCTGTGGCCGTCGATGCGCGGGCGCCGGGCGTCGTGCCCTCCACCAAGGGTACGCTCTGAGCCATCATGCGGCGGCTGGTCGTGATCGACTATGGCATGGGCAACCTGCGATCCGTTGCCAAGGCATTCGAACACGCAGGTACCGGCTTCGACATCGTCGTGACCAGCGATCCCGACATTGTGCGTTCGGCCGACCGGGTCGTGGTTCCAGGTCAGGGAGCGATGCCGGACTGCATGGCACAGCTCGCGGGTCGGGGCCTGGACGAAGCCGTGTGCGAGGCGGCGCGCACCAAGCCATTCCTCGGTATTTGCATAGGGCTGCAAATGCTGTTCGAACTCAGTGAGGAGGGTGACTGTCGGGGACTCGGACTGTTGCAAGGCTGTGTGCGCCGATTTCCTCAGGACGCGATGCATGATGCGCGAGGCGGGCGCCTCAAGGTGCCCCACATGGGCTGGAACGAGGTGCATCAGCTCGGCAGCCACCCGCTCTGGGCCGACATACCGGACGGCAGCCGATTTTATTTCGTGCATAGCTATTTCGTGCAGCCGGCCGATCCTGCGCTGACCGCAGCACGCACCCATTACGGTCTGGACTTTACCTGCGCCATCGCCACGGATAATATCTTCGCAGTGCAGTTTCACCCGGAGAAGAGCGCTTACGCGGGTTTGACGTTGCTGGCCAATTTTTTGCGTTGGCAGCCCGGTTGATTCGGGTTGATTCGTCTACCCGCTGAGGTTTCGTGTCCCCACCCGATTGCCAGATTTCACTCCGCGTTTCTCAAGTACTTCCATGCTTCTGATTCCCGCCATCGACATCAAGGACGGCTCGTGCGTCCGACTCCGCCAGGGCGATATGCAGGCGTCGACCGTTTTTTCTGATGATCCCGCGGCCGTTGCGGCGCATTGGGTCGAACAGGGTGCGCGGCGCCTGCACCTGGTCGATCTCAACGGTGCGGTATCGGGCAGGCCGCGAAACGAACCGGTCATCCGACAGATCGTCGACAAGGTAGGCGGTCAGCTCGTCATCCAGTTGGGCGGCGGCATTCGCGATCTGGATACCATGGAGCGCTATCTGGATGACGGCATCGACTACATCATCATCGGTACCGCCGCGGTACGGAGCCCCGGTTTTCTGCATGACGCCTGCGGGGCCTTTCCGGGGCATGTCATCGTCGCCTTGGATGCCAAGGATGGCAAGGTCGCGGTCGAAGGCTGGTCGAAGATGACCGGCCATGACGTCATCGACCTTGCGAGGAAGTTCGAGGATTATGGCGTCGAGGCTGTCCTGTATACCGACATCGGGCGCGACGGCATGCTTACGGGCGTAAACATCGATGCCACGCTCAAGCTGGCGCAGTCGCTTCAGGTCCCGGTCATCGCCAGTGGTGGCCTCGCGTCGCTGGACGAGATCGCCGCACTGTGTGCGGTCGAGAGCGAAGGCGTGGTCGCTGCCGTGATGGGGCGGGCCCTGTACGAAAACAAGTTTCAGTTTCGCGAGGCACAGGCGCTGGCGGACCGGATCGGTCTGGCTCCGGGCTGAGGGCGGTTCCGTGCTTGCCAAACGCATCATTCCCTGTCTGGATGTGAACGCGGGGCGCGTGGTCAAGGGGGTCAACTTTGTATCACTGGTCGATGCCGGTGATCCGGTCGAAGTGGCCCGCCGCTACGATCAGGAAGGTGCGGATGAACTGGCGTTTCTGGACATCACCGCGAGTTCCGATGCGCGCGACCTGATTCTGCATGTGATCGAGCAGGTCGCCGATCAGGTGTTCATTCCGCTCACGGTTGGGGGGGGCGTGCGCAGCGTCGAGGACGTGCGTCGCCTGCTCAATGCCGGCGCCGACAAGGTCAGCATCAACACCTCTGCGGTACTCGATCCCGGCCTCGTCGAACAGGCGTCCGGCCGGGTCGGCTCGCAATGCATCGTCGTCGCGATCGATGCCAAGCGTCGCCCGCAGGGCGGCTGGGAGGTGTACACCCATGGTGGCCGGCGCCCGACCGGAATGGAGGTGGTCGATTGGGCAGGACGGGTCGTGGCGCTTGGTGCCGGCGAGATCCTGCTCACCAGCATGGATCGAGACGGCACCCGACAGGGCTTTGATCTCGAGCTGACACGAGCGGTCAGCGACGCCGTCGAGGTGCCCGTGATCGCGAGCGGTGGTGTCGGCAGCCTGCAGCATCTGTATGAGGGGGTGAGCATTGGCCACGCCGACGCCGTGCTCGCGGCGAGCATCTTCCATTTCGGTGAGTACAGTATCCGTGCGGCGAAGGCCTTTCTGCACGAACGGGGCATCGAGGTGCGCTTGTGAATCAGGACTGGCTCGATCAGGTGCGTTGGGATCGGGACGGACTGGTGCCGGCAATTGCCCAGGATGCGCACAGCGGCCGCGTACTGATGGTCGCCTGGATGGACCGTCAGGCGCTCGAGAGGACCGCATCCTCCGGCGAGGCGTTCTATTGGTCCCGTTCACGTAATCGTCTCTGGCACAAGGGCGAGGAGTCCGGTCATGTCCAGAAGGTGTGCGAGCTTCGCCTGGATTGTGATGGCGACGTCGTGCTGCTCAAGGTCGAGCAGATCGGCCATATCGCCTGCCACACCGGCCGCGAAGCGTGTTTTTTCCGCCGCCTGGTCGATGGCCACTGGATCACCACCGATCCGGTGTTGAAGGACCCAGAGGAGATCTATCGATGATCGATGCCGAAATTCTGCACCGGCTGTGCGCGACGCTTGCCGAGCGGCGTCATGCCGAGCCCTCCAGTTCCTATACCGCAGGCCTGTACGCCAAGGGTACCGATGCGATATGCAAGAAAGTGGCCGAGGAAGCCGCCGAACTGATCATGGCTGCCAAGGACGATTCGCATCTGCACATCGTTCGTGAAGCCGCCGACCTGTGGTTTCACAGCCTGCTGTTGCTGACGCATTTCGGGCTGGGTGCGGACGACGTCCTCGCGGAACTGCGCCGCCGCGAGGGCATCTCGGGTATCGACGAAAAGCGTGCGCGCACCTGAGCTCGGGGACGAACCCATGGAAGACTGCATTTTCTGCAAGATCGTGCGTGGCGAAATCCCGTCGCGCAAAGTCTATGAGGATGACGATATTCTGGCGTTTCACGATATCCGTCCGATCGCGCCCGTTCATTTTCTGATCATTCCGAAGATCCACATCCCTACGCTCGGCGACGCCGCCCCCGGGCACCAGCTCGCGCTCGGAAAGATCATGACGATGGCGGGCCCGCTCGCCCGCCAGCAGGGCGCCGACCAGGGTTTTCGCGCGATCATCAACTCGGGCAAGGTGGGCCTGCAGGAGGTGTATCATGTCCATATGCACATCATCGGTGGCCCGGAGCCCTTGCCGCCCATGTTGGTGCGGCGCAGGACGGACCGCGTGGAGTAGCGACCGGTCGGGGTTGATTGGGAGAGTCTTCATGGGATCATTCAGCATATGGCATTGGTTGATCGTCCTGATCATCGTGCTCCTGGTGTTCGGAACGAAACGTCTGCGCAATATCGGTGCCGATCTCGGTGGGGCCGTGCGCGGGTTCAAGGATGGCATGAAGGAGACGGGCGAACCGCCTGCCGAAGCACCGCCTCGGGTCGTGGATCGCGCCGGCACGACCTATGAGGCCGAGAAGCGGGAAAACCGCTCATCCTGACGGCCATCGTGCACACTGGCCGGTACCGGACGTATCGTCCCGCGTGCGCTGATCCCGGTGTAGAACGCGGGACTTGGCGCCGGCGTTGTTGCGGTCCGCTGTTACGGTCGTTACGGTCAATTCCTCCTTCATGTTCGACATCGGTTTTTCCGAGTTCCTGGTCATCGGGCTTGTCGCGCTGCTCGTGCTAGGCCCGGAGCGCTTGCCCCGGGTTGCGCGCACGGCGGGTCTGCTGCTTGGGCGCCTGCATCGTTACGTGAATGACGTCAAGGCCGATATTCAGCGAGAAATGCACGTCGCCGAATTGAAACGACTGGGGCAACAGATTGAAGCCGACGTACGTTCGGCCGAGAGCTCGGTCCAGCTCGGACTGGCCGAGGTCGAGCGCAGCATCCTGCCCGCCGATCTGCCCCCCAATCAGACCGTCACACCCGGGGGCAGCGCCACCGAACCTTCAACACGTGATGACGCCGCGGGCAAGGGATGAGCCATCCGGACGGCGAAAGCTTCATCTCGCATCTGGTCGAACTGCGTGACCGCTTGTTGCGCTCGGTCGCAGCGATTCTGATCTGCTTCCTGGTGCTGTGGTTCTGGCCGGGCTTGTCGACCTTGTACGATCTGCTGGCGCGGCCGATGTTGCACAACCTGCCCGAGGGCACGCGCATGATCGCGACCGGCGTGATCACGCCCTTTCTCGTGCCCTTGAAAGTCGGCCTGATGTCGGCTTTCCTGTGCGCCTTGCCCTATGTCCTCTTTCAGGCCTGGGCATTCATCGCTCCGGGCCTGTACCGTCATGAAAGACGCCTGGCTTTGCCGGTCGTGGTGGGCAGCACGCTGCTTTTCCTCGCCGGCATGACGTATTGCTATTTCATCGTGTTTGGCTGGGTGTTTCGTTTCATCGCCGAATTTGCGCCAAAGAGCATCACGCCGGCACCGGACATCGAGGCCTATCTGAGTTTCGTGCTGACCATGTTCATCGCCTTCGGCGTGACCTTCGAAGTCCCGCTCCTGCAGATCGTGCTGGTACGCACCGGCGTCGTTACCATATCGAAACTGGTCGAGGCCAGACCCTACGTGATCGTCGGCGCCTTCGTGGTGGCGGCGGTGGTCACGCCGCCGGATGTGATCTCGCAGTTGTTGCTCGCCATCCCGCTCTGCCTGCTTTATGAATTCGGGGTCGTGCTTGCTCGCACGCTCCAGAAGCTGTTTCCGGTCGGCGAGCGCGGAGCCGGCGAGGGTGTCGACGCGGGGCGGTAGCCGCGCGCGCCTAGGCGCCGATGCCGCGTATCCAGCGTGCGTACAGGTGTGCGGCGACCTTGTGCAAGGCGGGGATCCTGCGCGGCGATTCGAGCGCCATCTCCGCCGTCGTCTGCACCGAAGCGGTCATGCCCTTGGCGCGCGCTCGTTCGATCTCGCCTGCGCCGATCTCGCACCAGTGCTCGATCATCTCCGGGAGCATCTCGACGTGGCATTGCATGCCCAGCGCATTGCCCAGTACGAAAGCCTGGTTCCGGCAGTGCGGGCTGCTCAGCAATCGGGCCGAGCCCAGTGGCAGCGTGAAGGTTTCACCATGCCAGTGAAATCCCGCGAATCGATCCAGTCCCGGCAGCCAGTCGTCGGCGGCCGGCCCAGGCTCGACCATCACCTCGCCCCAGCCGATTTCCTTGACCGGGTTGCGGCTGACCGAGCCGCCCAGTGCCCTCGCCATCAGCTGACCGCCCAGGCAGTGTCCGAGCACAGGCTTGTCGGCGGCAACGGCGCTGCGTATGAGATCGAGCACAGGCGCGATCCATGGCAGCGCGTCGTTGGCGCTCATCGGCCCGCCCATGAAGACCAGTCCGGAAAAGTCTGCATGGGTCGCAGGTATCGGTTCCCCGGCATCGACCGCGATCAATTCCCAGGCTAGCGAGTGCGCATCGAGGTATGTGGCAAAATAGCCCGGTCCTTCACCTGGGCTATGGCGAAATATGGCAATGGGTTTCATGCGCACCATTCTAGCACTCGCGGTCTATTGGGTCGCTAATTGGGCGTACGCGACCGACGTGCAGGTGGTGGGGATGTTCCCGGGCAAGGCAGTGCTGATCATCGATGGCGGCGCGCCGCGAACACTCGTGGCCGGAGGTCCCCGGGTTGCCGGGGTCCGCGTGTTGTCGTTGGAGGAGGGCAGTGCGCTGCTGGAAATCGATGGCCAGCGCCGACGGGTGGCCCTCGGTCACGGCTACAGCAGTGCCGCGTCCGGAGAGGGCGGCGGGCGCGTCGTCACGCTGTCGGCAGACGGTCGTGGACATTTCGTCACGGAGGGCGCGATCAACGGTACGCCGGTTCGCTTCATGGTCGATACGGGTGCCACGCTTATTGCGCTGGGTGCCACGGACGCCCGGCGTATCGGCGTCGATCTGAGCCAGGCACAGCAGGGGATCGCGCAAACCGCAAACGGCATGACGCCGATCTGGCGCGTGAAGCTCGGTACGGTGAAAATCGGCTCGGTCATGTTGCGCGACGTCGACGCCGCTGTGCATGCCGGGGAATTGCCGGTAGCGTTGCTGGGCATGAGCTTTCTGAACCGTATGGACATGCGCCGTGAGGGCGGCACGATGACGCTGAGGCAGCGCTACTGATGCCTTTGCCCGGGCGCGCCGCGCAGGTCTCGGAGTCCTGGATACGGCGTCGCTTCGCCGACGCGGTCGCGGACGTCGGTCCGAGCGGCGATGCGGACGTGACCCCCACGCTGAGCGGCACGCCAGCGTCAGTGCTCGTGCCGCTGGTGCGTCGGGAGCATGGGCTGACCGTGTTGCTCACGCAGCGGACGGCGCATTTGGCCGATCATGCGGGACAGGTCGCCTTTCCGGGAGGGCGGGCCGAGGAGGCCGACAGCGGCCCGGAGGCGACCGCGCTGCGCGAGGCGGAAGAAGAGGTGGGCATTCGTCCGGAGCAGGTCGAGATCCTGGGGCGCCTGAGTCGATATCGCACCGGTTCCGGTTTCCTGGTGACGCCGGTGGTCGGGATCATCACGCCGCCCTTGAATCTGCGTCTGGACGATTTCGAGGTAGCCGATGTCTTCGAGCCGCCGTTGAGCTTTCTGATGGATCCGGGCAACCACCAGTACGAGAGCGCGGAATTGCGCGGCGAGCAGCGTCAGTTCTACTCGATGCCATGGGAGGGGTATTACATCTGGGGCGCGACGGCCGGGATGCTGGTCGGCCTGTATCGATTTCTCATGGCCGAGAGCGGCTAGCACTGCTCGCCGGCGAGCGCGTGACGGCTTCGCCCGTGCGCGTTCCGCCAGCCGGCGCCAAGTGCTGTGCTATCTTCATCGGCGCCGAAGACTACGGACAATCAGTTCATGACGTTGATTTCACTGGTCCTGGCGCTAGTACTGGAGCAGGTGCGCCCGGTTCCTTACCGGTATCTGGTTGAACTGCCGCTGGATCGCCTGTCCGCGTGGCTGGAAGGCCGGCTAAACGCCGGTGAGCGGGGGCAGGGCATGCTCGCCTGGGGTCTGGCCGTGTTGCTGCCGACGATCCTCGTGCTGCTGATCGACCGGATGGCCTTCTGGGTGCATCCGCTGCTGTCCATGGCATTCTCGGTCGTCTGCCTGTACATGACCATGGGTTTCAGGCACTTCAGTCATTACTTCACCGATATTCAAATGGCTTTGCGCATGGGCGAGCTCGCGCATGCCCGGCATTTGCTCTACCAATGGACGGGGCGCGATGCAGAGTCGCTGGGCTCCCGCGATATAGCCCGGCTCGCCATCGAACAGGCGCTGATCGATTCCTATCGGCACGTGTTCGCGCTTTCATTCTGGTACGTCGTTCTGCCCGGGCCCACCGGTGTCGTGCTGTATCGATTGGCCGAACATTTCGGCCGGCGCTGGCGGGGGGACGTCGGTTCGGAGTTTGCCACGTTCGGCGAGTTCGCACGTCGCGCGTTGGCGCTGCTCGACTGGCCCGCGGTGCGGGTCACGGCTGCCTGTTTTGCCATCGTCGGAGACTTTGAGGACGCGGTATATTGTCTGCGTACTCAGGCAGCTCGCTGGCCGGAAGCGGCATTCGGTATACTGATCGCGGGCGGAGCCGGAGCAATGGGTGTCCGTCTCGGGTTGCCCGTGGAGCGCTCGGGCGAGATCACCGATCGTCCGGAAATCGGCCTTGGCGACGAGGCCGATGTCGAGTTCATGCAAAGTGCGGTGGGCCTGGTCTGGCGCACGCTGTTGCTGATCCTTTTGCTCCTAGGGCTCGTGGGAATTGCGGGTTGGGTGGGCCGCTGAGTCATTGGAGTGCAATCATGGCAACAAACAGGGAAGTCGTATTCGTAAGCGGGGCGCGCACCGCGATCGGTGATTATGGTGGTTCGTTGCAGGATTTTGCGCCCACCGATTTGGCTACGCGGGTGGTCAAGGAAGCACTCGCCCGGGCCAAGGTCGACCCCGCCCAGGTGTCACATGTCGTGTTCGGCTCGGTGATCCACACCGAGCCGAAGGACATGTACCTGTCACGCGTGGCATCCATTCAGGCCGGATTGCCGAAGGAAAGCGTGGCGATGAATGTCAACCGCCTGTGCGGATCCGGATTCCAGGCCATCGTTTCGGCAGCCAATGCGATCCAGCTCGGCGATGCCGACATCGCCATTGCCGGTGGTGCCGAATCGATGAGTCGGGCCGGCTATCTGATGCCCAGTGCGCGCTGGGGTGCTCGCATGAATGATGCCAAGGTGATCGACATGATGGTGGGTGGGCTGACCGATCCATTCGACTCGGTGCACATGGGCATCACCGCGGAAAACGTGGCGGCGCAGTTTTCAATTTCACGCGAAGAGCAGGATGCATTTGCGGTGGAGTCGCATCGGCGCGCGTCGGCCGCGATCGCGGCCGGTCACTTCAAGTCGCAGATACTGCCTATCGAAATTCCCGGCAAGAAGGGCGTGCGCCTATTCGATACCGACGAGCACGTGCGCGCGGATGTTTCGCTGGACACGATGAGCAAACTCAAGCCGGTGTTCAAGAAGGATGGTTCGGTCACCGCGGCCAACGCTTCCGGGATCAACGATGCCGCAGCGGCGCTGGTGCTGATGGAGGCCGGTGCCGCCGAGCGCGCTGGCCAGAAGCCGATGGGGCGACTGCTGGCCTATGCGCACGCCGGCGTCGCACCAAGCGTGATGGGTACGGGCCCGATTCCTGCGGTCAAGCTGGCGTTGCAACGGGCCGGCTTGAAACTCGCCGATATCGATCTGGTCGAATCGAATGAGGCTTTTTCCGCGCAGGCGCTGTGTGTGAACAAGGGCCTCGATCTGGATCCGGCCAAGGTCAATCCGAACGGCGGCGCCGTTGCGCTCGGCCACCCGATCGGCGCCACGGGCGCGATCCTGACCATCAAGCTGCTGCACGAGCTGGCCCGTACCGGCAAGCGTTATGGCTTGGTGACCATGTGCATAGGCGGCGGCCAGGGTATCGCCGGCATCATCGAGCGCCTGTAGTTCCCGGCCTGTCGGGTTACCCGATCATCATGGGGTGCCGGGTAAGCTTGACGAGCGACACCGTTTCATTGGCAATCCGCTACCGAGCCATGAGAACGATCCTTCGCACTTGACCGAAGCATTGGACGAGGAGAAAAGACCGTGATGCGAGCAAGCTTGATTGCGAGGGTGGTCGCGTTGTCGTTGTTGCTGACTTGCTCCGGCGCACACGCGCAGGACAAAAAGATCGTGCTGCGTGTCGCGGATCATCTGCCGGCCAATCATTTCCTGATGGAGCCGATGGTCAGGTACTGGATGAGCGCTGTCACCAAGGCTACGGCTGGCGCGGTGGAGTTCGAGTACTACCCGGCCGAGCAGTTGGGCAAGGCGAAGGACATGTTGTCGCTGGCTCTGTCGGGCGTCACCGATGTCGCCGGCGTGGTGCCGGCCTATATTTCCGACAAGCTGCCACTGTCGGTGGTTGCCGAGCTTCCCGGGGGGTTCGAGACCTCCTGCGCCGGGACGCTGGCACTGATGCGTCTGACGCGCGACGGAGGCGTGATCGCAGCCAAGGAATACGCACCGCTGGGGTATCGACCTCTGATCGTGGTGGCGCTGCCGCCTTACCAGGTTTTCTCGCGCCACAAACTGGAGTCGGCAAAGGGTCTGGAAGGGATGAAGCTGCAAACCGCAGGCGGCGCCAAGGAGATCATGTTGCGCAAGCTCAAGGCGGTGCCGATCCGCATGGCGGCTCCGGAGATCTACGAATCGCTCGCCCGTGGCACCATCGACGGCGGTACGCTCGGGACCGGAAGTGTCCTGTCGTACAACCTGCCGGGGCCGGCCAAGTACATCACGGCCGGAGAGAACTTCGGCAGCATCGTGGCGGTGTATGGCATCAGCGAAGCTCGCTGGAAAAGACTGCCCGAGTCGGTGCAAAAAGTCATGTTGCAGGCCGGAGAGGCGGCCAGCCGCAACATGTGCGAGTTCGCCGACAAGAACGTGGAGGCCGACTATGACAAGCTGCGCGCGAAAGGCGTCAGTGTCGTGCGGTTGCCCGAGACGGACCACAAGGAGATTGCGGCCTATGCTTCGACGGTCCGTACCGAATGGGCGGAGGCACTCGACAAGCGCGGCAAGCCCGGGAGTGAAACGCTCAAGGCCTACATGGAAGCCTTGAGTGCGGCACGCTGAGCGCCTGCCTGCGGCGTCGGAGCGTCGTGCCGGATGCCGAGACATCCGGTCGCGGCCCGGATAGGCTTTATTCCGATGGCGGCATATGCGGGAACTATTCGTCGTCCCATTCATCGGAAGCCGGATGATATTCGCACGAACGACATGGTTGATGGCCGGCTTGTGGCTCGTGCTGTCGATGACGCTGTTGGCTCCCGACGCCCGGGTCGGCGCGACAGGCTGGGGCGTCGAACACGGCGAGCGCGATTCATCGGCTTCGTGGTTCGCGAACGTCGACGCCTGGGGCGCGGCCGAATTGGATATGGACGACGCGTCTGATCACGTTGTCATCGATACCAGCCATGCGCAATGGGAGCCAGGCCGTGCTCAGTACGCGCTGCTTTGGTTTGCTCAACTCCCAACCGAGCCGCCTGCCGTGTTTCTACGCCCGCCGGATGCCACCTGAGCGGCGCTAGCCGCCGACCTTCCTTCTTGCAATACCGTGTACCCGATTCCATCGGGGGCATCCACTCGCCACTCGTATTCGTGCCCAATCATGAAAAGAACAGCCGTCGCCTTGATCTCATTGCTGGCTCTGAACCCGTTTGTTCAGCCTCGTGCAGGGGCTGCCGAGCGCTATACCGTGGATCAGTTGATCGCGATGACGCTGGGGTCGAATGCCTTGCTCAGGGCCGCCCGGACCGATATCGACGTTAGTCAGACCGAGGCAGTGATCGCCAGTGCCTACCCGAACCCGGAGATCGAGATCATGGGCGGGGATCGCTCGGCGCGTGGACCAGGCCTCGCACCGGGCAGTACGCAGTCTTTCGCGCTTTCGCAGCGGCTGGATTACCCTTCACAGCGAGAAGCGCGCAGGGATGTGGCCAGCGCCGGGATCAGCATGGCCCAGGCCAGCGCTCAAGCCTTCGAAGTCGACCTCGTCACACGCCTGAAGCAAGGTTTTTACGCTGTCATTCGTCACGAAAGCGAGCTGCGCGCAGCTCGCGAGGATCTCGATCTGGCGCAGGCCATTCGTGATCGTGTCGAGGTGCGCGTGCACGCCGGGGAGGCGCCCAGGTATGAACTCATACGTGCCGACACCGAGCTGCAGAACGCGCAGAAAAACGCCGACTCGGCCGCGTTGCGCCTGGCGCAGGCCAAGCTCAGGTTGCGGTCCGTGGTCGGCAGCGCGTTGCCCGAGCGCTTCGATGTCGACGGCTCGCTGGTCGAGGAATTCAAGCTGCCAGGCATCGATCAGTTGCGTCAGCGCATGCTCGAACGCAATCCTGAGCTCGCTCGTCTGCGCGCCGAAGTCGAACGCTCACGGCGTGTACTCGACCTGGAAAATCTGCGGCGCATGCCCGAGGTAGCCGTCAAACTGGCGCGCGATCGCGATCCCGAATACGAGGCACATCGCATTGGGATCGCCGTGAGCATCCCACTGTTCGATCGACGCCAGGGACAGATCGCACAGGCCGGCGCGTTGAGCGAGCGCAGCCGAATCGCGCTGCAAGGCCGGATCTTTGAACTCGAACAGTTCCTGGATGCCGCATTTCGGCAATACGAGCTGTCGCGTACGCAGGTGGCGGCACTGGAAAGCGGCATCGTGCGTCAGGCCGAGGCGGCTCTGCGTGTCGCCGAAGCGGCGTACAAGTTCGGCGAGCGCGGCATCCTGGACGTACTCGACGCACAGCGTGTGTTTCGCGCGGCACGAAACGAACTGATCAGTGCCCGATATGAACTGATGAGCGCCCTCGCCGAAATCGAGCGGATCAGCCCCGCACGCTAGTCTTTCTTGTAGCACCTCTCTGGTCACAGTCGTCATCCCTTCGGACTCATATGAACATGAAATCAGTACGAGGCCTGGTGCCTCTCTTCGGCCTGGTTGGGGTCACCTTGTTGGTCGGAGCCTGTGGCAGGGATGCCGACGACAAATCCGACAAGACTTCGGGCAAGGCGACCACTGCTGTCGCAGAACTCGGCCCCGATCCGAACCTCGTGAAGGCCGGCGACAATCTGGGCCCCATCGTCAAGTTGGGGGTCGTCGAAAAATTGCCGCTGTCGGAGACCTTGCGCGTGGCCGGGCAGGTCGATTTCGACGAGCAGCGGGTGGCCCGCATCGGTGCGACGGTGACCGGCCGCGTGACCGAGCTGGTGGCTGTGCTGGGGCAGCAGGTCAAGGTCGGCGACACGCTCGCGGTCCTCAACAGCACAGAGCTGGGAGCGGCCCAGCTGGCCTACATGAAGGCGAGGGCCCAGGCCCAGTTGCATCAACGCAATGTCGAGCGTGCTCAGCAATTGCTTGCGGCCGACGTCATCGGCAGCGCCGAGCTTCAGCGCCGCGAAAGCGAACTGTCGATATCGCTCGCCGAACAGCGCGCTGCGGCTGATCAGCTGCGCGTGCTGGGTGTGTCGACTCAGGCACTCGAGCGCCTGATTCAGGATGGCAAGATCAACTCGATATCGCCGGTGGTGGCCACGCTCAGCGGCACCGTGGTGGAGCGCCCGGTTACGCAAGGACAAGTGGTGCAGCCCAGCGATGTCATATTCACCGTGGCCGACCTGTCGCGGGTTTGGGTCGAGGCCGAGGTGCCCGAACAGCAGGCAGCCTCGGTTCGCTCCGGGCAGAACATTTCGGTCGAGATTCCGTCGCTGGGGCGCAGCCTGACCGCCAAGCTCATCTATATCGCCGATACCGTCAATCCGGCGTCGCGCACGGTATTGGTCCGCAGCGAGGTGGACAACCGTGATCGGTCGCTCAAGCCGGCCATGCTCGCGACCGTGCTGATCGAGGGGCCGCCGACGGAGCGAGTGGTGGTGCCCGATGCGGCGGTGGTACGCGAAAACAACAAGGATTACCTGTTCGTGGAGGTGGGTCCGAACACCTACCGGCTGACCGAACTCGTCCTGGGCCAATCCGTGGGCGGCAAGCGGCCGGTGATCCGCGGCGTCACCGAGGGCACGAGGATCGTCGTGGACGGGGCCTTCCATCTGAACAACGAGCGCAAGCGCAAGGAACTCGAATGAGCACACATGCGAATCGCCCGGGATCGGATGAAGGGAGCCGGACATGATCGAATCGATCGTGCGTGGCGCACTCAAGCAACGCCTGGTGTTGGTCGTCGTCGCGCTGTGCCTGCTGGCTTTCGGCCTGCATGCGGCACGAAAGTTGTCTGTCGATGCCTTCCCGGATGTGACCAACGTCCAGGTTCAGGTCGCGACCGACGCCACCGGTCGTTCGCCGGAAGAGGTCGAACGCTTCATCACCGTGCCGATCGAGATCGGCATGACGGGCCTCCCGGGCCTGATTGAAATGCGCTCCCTGAACAAGCCGGGGCTATCGCTGATCACGCTGGTGTTCACCGATGCCACCGATGTCTACTTCGCGCGCCAGCTGGTGATGGAGCGGCTGCTAGAGGTTCGCGATCGCATGCCGGTGGGCGTCGTGCCAGTGCTCGGACCGGTGTCGACTGGCTTGGGCGAGGTGTATCAGTACACGCTGGTCCACCCCGACGATGGCGATCGGCCGCTTTCGCAGGAGGCGCTGACCGAACGACGCACCATCCAGGACTGGATCGTCCGTCCACTCCTGCGCGGGATCACAGGGGTTGCGGAAATCAATTCTCAGGGCGGATATCAAAAGCAGTACAAGGTACTCGTCAACCCCGACCGTTTGCGTCATTACCGCATCACCGTCAAGGATGTCTACGAAGCGCTGGCGCGAAACAATGCGAATGCCGGTGGGGGCGTGTTGCCGCAAAACGCCGAGCAGTATCTGATTCGCGGTGTCGGCCTGGTCCGCGATCTCGATGACGTTCGTATGATCGTGGTCAGGGAAATCGATGGTACCCCGGTCTATATCCGCGATGTCGCCGAGGTGGCTTTCGGTCACGCCGTGCGGGTCGGCGCCGTGGTCAGGAATGGTGTCACCGAGGCGGTTGGCGGGGTTGTCATGATGATGGCTGGCGGCAATGCCAAAGCGGTGGTGTCGGACATCAAGAAGAAGGTCGCCGACATCAACAACAGCAACATACTGCCGGCGGGCCTGAAGATCGAGCCTTACTATGATCGTTCGGAGCTGGTCGATGCCGCGCTGAGTACGGTCGTCAAGGTGCTGATAGAGGGCGTGATATTCGTCGTGATCGTGCTCTACCTGTTTCTGGGTGACCTGCGCTCATCGCTCATCGTCATCGCCACGCTGGTGATCACGCCGCTAGTCACGTTCATGTTCATGAACCAGATCGGCCTGTCGGCAAATCTGATGTCCTTGGGCGGTCTTGCGATCGCCATCGGCCTGATGGTGGATGGTTCCGTGGTCGTGGTCGAAAACGCCTTCGGACGCCTCGGCCATGCGCAGGAAGAGGGTGCGAGCCGCGTCCGCGTCATTCTGTCTGCAGTCATGGAAGTGGCTTCCCCGGTCATTTTTGGCATCGGCATCATCGTATTGGTATTCCTGCCATTGATGACGCTGGCCGGTATGGAGGGCAAGATGTTTGCTCCCCTGGCCTACACCATCGCCATTGCACTGACCGTGTCGCTGGTGCTTTCGCTGACCTTGACACCCGTGCTGTGCTCCTATCTGCTGAAGGGTGGTGCCGAACATGACACATGGCTGATCGCGCTGCTGAAGAAGCCCTATGTGCCGATGCTCGAATGGGCTGTGGGAAACACCAAAAAGACCGTAAGCATTGCGCTGGCGTTGTTCGTGGGCGCGGTGCTGCTGCTACCGTTTCTCGGGACGGCATTTATCCCGGAAATGAAGGAAGGCTCGGTGGTGCCCGCCATGGACCGCGTGCCCAATATCTCCCTGCAGGAGTCCTTGCGCATGGAAACCGAGGCGATGCGTCTGGTGATGCAGGTTCCGGGTGTGCGGTCGGCGGTATCGGGGGTGGGTCGCGGCGAGTCCCCGGCCGATCCTCAGTCGCAGAATGAGTCGACGCCGATCGTATCGCTGAAGCCACGCGATCAATGGCCCGAGGGATGGGATCAGGACACCATCGCCGATGCGATTCGCGACAAGCTCAAGGCGCTGCCAGGGGTCAACATCATCATGGCGCAGCCCATTTCCGACCGCGTCGACGAGATGGTGACCGGAGTGCGGGCCGACGTGGCGGTGAAAATATTCGGCGACGATCTGGATCTCCTGAAGGCCAAGGGCGACGAGATCGCGCGCATTGCGCGCATGATCAAGGGTGCAAGCGAAATCAAGGTCGAACGCGTGAGCGGTCAGCAATATCTGACGGTGGCGATCGATCGGCCGACGATCGCGCGTCACGGTCTGAACGTCGGCGACGTCAACGACCTGATCGAGGCGGCGATCGGCGGACGCCACGTCACCGACGTATTCGAGGGCGAGCGACGCTTTGCCGCCGTGGTGCGTCTGCCCGAGCGGTTTCGCGACAACATCGAGGCCATCCGCAATCTGCTGGTGCCGACATCGGATGGCGCGGTCATTCCCTTGTCCAGTTTGGCATCGATCGACGTGCGTGACGGGCCGGCACAGATTTCGCGCGAATCCGGCAAGCGGCGCATCGTCATCGGTATCAATGTCGCGAATCGCGACCTCGGCGGCTTCGTCGACGAGTTGCAGCAGAAGGTTGGCCGTCAGGTGCGCTTGCCGGAAGGCTATTATTTCGAATGGGGCGGGCAATTTCAGAACATGCAGCGGGCCTTGAGCCATCTGGCCATCATCGTGCCGATTACGGTGGCGGCCATCTTCTTTCTGTTGTTCCTGCTTTTCGGCTCGCTGCGCTTCGCTACGCTGATCATCACCGTCCTGCCGTTCGCATCGATCGGTGGCGTGGTCGGGCTTTTCGTCAGTGGGGAATACCTGTCGGTGCCGGCATCCGTGGGGTTCATCGCACTCTGGGGTATCGCGACCTTGAATGGCGTGGTCCTGGTGTCGTATATACGTGGACTGCGCAACGACGGCATGGCCTTGATGCAGGCCGTGGTGCAGGGGGCCAAGATGCGGTTCAGGCCGGTCATGATGACCGCGACGGTCGCGATGCTGGGCCTGGTGCCCTTCCTCTTTGCCACTGGCCCTGGCGCCGAGGTGCAGCGTCCGCTGGCCATCGTCGTCATCGGTGGCTTGATCAGCTGCACGCTGCTGACACTGGTCGTGGTGCCCGCGCTATATACCTGGTTCGACGACAAGCCATACGAGGCATGACCGATTTACCGCACGGAGCGAGGACATGAAAGAAATTCGCGCCATCATCCGGCCGAACAAATTGCCAAAGCTGCGCACCATGCTGCGGCATCTGCCCGGATTTCCGGGTATGACCGTCAGCAAGGCAGAAGGGTTCGGCGCGCCCAGTCGGCACATGCCTCACAACATCAAGGAAGAATTGACCGATTATTCGGCCAGGACCAGGGTAGAAATCGTGTCGCCGGACGAGCAGGTCGACGCCATCGTCCAGTGCATCATATCGGTCGCATGTACCGGGCAGACCGGTGACGGACTGGTCTGGGTGGTGCCGATCGAGCGCGCCGTATTCATCAACAAGACGACGGTCGGCTCTCCCTACGGCTGATCGCCGTGCGCGCAACATGTGCGTGCCCGCATGCTGGGCAGTACCATTTCCGGTGCTGCGCGCAGCGGACCATACAATGAAGCCAATGAAAGCACCGAAAATCCCTTCCCTTGCCGATATGGCGGCGACCCGGAGTGTCGTCTGCGTATTGGCCTGGGCGCTGACGATCACGGGCGCGCACGCACAGGGAGTCGATGTCGGCAGACCGTCGGCGGTGATGCGCCTGGTTCCGGCCGCGCAGGTCGAGCGCATGGCCGAACAGCAGTATGCGCAGTTGCTCGCGCAGGCACGCGAACAGCGTGCGCTCGCGCCCGAGGCGCATCCGCAACTGGTGCGCCTGCGTGCGATCGCCGGGCGCGTGATCGCACATGCGAATCGCTTCAATGCCAAGGCCGATCGATGGCAGTGGGAGGTCAATCTGATCGGGTCGAAGCAGGTCAATGCGTTCTGCATGCCGGGTGGCAAGATCGCGTTCTATACCGGCATTCTCGACCGCCTGAAGCTGACCGACGACGAGATCGCCTCGGTCATGGGGCACGAGGTCGCGCATGCCCTGCGCGAGCATGCGCGCGCGCGTATCGCCAAGGGCCAGCTGACCGAGTTGGGAGCGAGCGTGCTCGGGCAGATCATCGGTCAGGGACGTTATGCCGACCTGTTTCGCATCGGTGGAGACCTGCTCACGCTGCGGTTTTCGCGGGAGGACGAGATCGAGGCCGATGTCATCGGGCTGGAGCTGGCCGCACGCGCCGGCTACGATCCGCGTGCGGCCGTCAGTCTTTGGCAGAAAATGCAGGCCGCGGATGGCCGCGCGCCGCCGCAGTGGTTGTCCACGCACCCGTCCAGCGGCTCGCGCATCGAGGAAATCGAGCGCCAGCTGCCCAAGGTCCTGCCGTTGTACCAGCCGGCTGCGGCGCGCTAGCCGACGGTCCGGGCCTCAGCCTCCACTCGGGTGCCGTGCCGCGGCCGATGGCATGAAGGCATCGCTGAAGCAGGCCGTCTCGTCCAGCCCTTGCGCAAGGAATGCCGGCACGGCGACGTCGACCATCCTGATCGAACCGCACACATAGACTTCGTGGCCGCTGAGGTCTGGAAAATCGGCGAGCATGGCCGCATGGACCAGCCCGGTTCGGCCCTGCCAATCGTCGGTCGGGTCGGGCTCGGACAGGACCGGCACGAAGCGAAAATTCGGGTGCTGCCGCTGCCACTGCTCGGCCAGGTCGAACGCATACAGGTCGGCGCGTTTGCGCACGCCCCAGTACAGGATCATGGGACGGGTCAGGCCTCGGGCGAAGGCATCCTCGACGATGCTCTTGACCGGTGCGAAGCCGGTCGCGCCGGCGACGAACAGTATGGGGCGCACGCTCTCGCGCAGCGTGAAGTCACCCAGCGGTCCCTCGAAGCGCACGGTATCGCCAACGCGCATGCGTGTGAACACGTGGCCGGTGAACAGCCCGTCCGGAATGCGCCGCACATGCAGTTCGATGTGAGCCGTTTCCCCGGGTGGATTGGCAAATGAAAACGCGCGGCGCTGCCCGTCGTCCAGCACGATGTTCAGGTACTGGCCGGCCTTGAAGTCGATGGCTTCGTGTGCGATCGGCGTCAGCGTCAGGCGCATGACGTCGGCGGACAGCTGCTCCATGCGATCGACCCGGGCCAGATATTCGCGCACCGGCAGCGTAGCGCGTGCTTGCAGCGCGCGCTGGCCGGCGACCTCGATGTCCAGATCGGACAGCGGCGTCGCGCAGCACATCAGCGCCTTGCCCTGCGCGCGTAAGGCGTCGGGCAGGGCAAGGCGCTGATAATGCCCGTAGTCGACCTCGCCGTGCAGGATGGTGCACAGGCAGACGCCGCAGCCGCCGTTGCGGCACTCGTAGGGCAGCGTCAGGCCCTGCCTCAAACCGGCATCGAGCAGTGTTTCGCCACGGCGCACGCCGATCGGCTGCATCGACGGATGCAGCATCATCCGGAAAGCCCCGGCATGCTCGCGGCGAAATCTCGGCGGCAACCATGGCAACATGCCGAGCAGGGCGGTGCCGACGGCGACCAGCGCCCATACGCGCCCGGCCGACCAAAGATCGAGGAGCGGAAAGATCGCGAGCAGCCAGGAGTCCAGCCTGAGTTCGGTGACCGCCCGGCTCAGGTCGGCAGGCCCGCCCTGGCTCAGGGCCGGGTGCACGAGTGCCAGCGCGAGCAGCGAGCCCAGCAGGCCCAACATCACCGCGGGCGGAGGCAGCGTGCGCGCTTTCGGGACGCGTTGCACGTGCACGAACATCAACAGCAGCACGAACAGCGAGACGCCGATGTGCATGAAGGTGAGCAGCGAAAAGAAGCGATCGTTGACACTGGATGGGTAAATGACGTTGCGCACCAGTGTGCCGCCGAAGCCGGGCAGCCAGTCGAGCCATTCGAAAACGGCCACCGTCACGTACTGTCCCATACGGTCCCATGGCAGCATGTAGCCATTGATGCCGGAGGCGTAGATGCCCCAGATCAGCGCGATGCCGGTTACCCATGAAAGCCAGCGAAAGCTGCGAAAACGGTTGAATGCAAAATGCCGCAGCAGGTGCAGCAGCATCGTGAACACCAGCGCATCCGAGGCGTAGCGATGCACGCTGCGCAGGATGCCGCCGGCAAACCATTGGCGATGCGTCAGCGACTCGACCGACGCGTAGGCATCGCTGACGCCGGTCTCGAAGAACGCATAGAGATACAGCCCGCTCGCCCCGACCACCCAGAACAGAAAGAAACTGATCGTGCCCAAGTGATACAGCGGGTTCAGGCGGTCGCCGAAGGCGGCGTTGAACAGCGCCTCGACGCGCATGAACGCCTTCTGCAGCAGTGCCTGCACGAGGCCGATCATCGCTCGTCCGCACCAGTCGATGGCCGCGGCCGCATCGCGCCGATCACGACCACGACGAACAGCAGCCCGCCCACGATCGCGATCAGCCCGCCCAGACCCATCAGACCCATGCCGGCGACCTCGGCGCCGCTTTTCAATACCTGTTCGGCGCCGGCCACCTTGCGCTGCACGCCATAGCCACCGGACCAGACCAGGCCGAGAATGTGCATCAATTGGCCGGCGCCATACAGCATGGGCTGCCAAGTCGCGAGCCGCCCCGTCGGCGCACGATAGCCGAGTCCCGGCAGCAGCCGATAGACCAGCCCCATCAGCGCCAGCGTCACACCGACAATGCAGCCGTGGTAATGGGCCGGAATGCGCACGTTGCTGCCGGCGATGAACACACCGATCAGCCCCCCCAATGCGAACAGCGCCATCGACGCGATCAGCGCGTTGCGCAGGGGAGCGTGCTCCACTGACCTGAGCGTGGTCTGCCGCAAGCCGAGTGCGACCGCGAGCGCGATCGGCAGGATCGCCAGCCCGCCGCCGACACGCATCGCCCAGGTATGCAGGCTGCGATGCTCGACCGAGCTCAGGTCGTGTGCCAGATAGGCATAGGGGGTAACGAATACGCTGACGAGCGTGAGCGCGAACAGCCCGAGCGTCAGGCGTGGGCTCAAGGGCAGCTTGGCGCCGCAGGCGCTGGCCAGCCATAGCCAGGCTACGAGCATCAGCAGCGTCCAGGTGAACTGCAGGGCGTGGCCGCCACCCCAGTAGAGAATCTCGTAATAGACCTTGGCTTCGAGGTTCGTCGGCAGCACCGCGTAGGCCCACGCGAAAGCCAGCAGCGCGACGGCCGTGGCGACGACGCTGGCGTTGAGGCCGAAGCGCAGTGCGCCGCTGCCGTCGAAGGCCACGCCGATCTTCGGGGCCGCGAACAGCCCGCGCAACACCAGCACCGTCGCGCCGGCCGCGAACACGAGCAGGCCGACGGTGAACGTCGCGCTGTCCAGCATGGGGATGTAGTTGGCCATCACCGCTTGCCCGCTGTCGATGAACGGGGCAAGCGACATCAGTACCATGCCTGCGGCGCAGAGCGCGAGCGCCAGCCAGCCAAAGAACAGGCCGCGCACCGGGCCGTTGAGGCTCCACAGCAGCCCGGCCAGTGCGATGAACCATACCAATACCGACAGATCGACGTGCACGACCAGCGCGACGCGGAAGAATTCGGCTACGGGAAACAGGCCATTCAGCCCGGGCGTGCGCGAGAGCACCAGCAGTATCGAGAACAGCCCGGAACCGATCAGTGCGATCAGGCCCAGCCACAGCCAGCCGCGCGCGAGCGTGCGGCGAGCGTCGGTGGGGACGGGCAACGCGTAGTGACAGGGTGACGCGGCCAGGTGATCGCGTGCCGAGGCGGGGTCGATCGCAGGCGGCCAGAGGGTACTCATTGCAGTGTGATGGTCTGGGTGGCGGGATCGAAGTCGATCACCAGGATCTGGGCCGGACTGAGCGTCACGCTGTCTTCGCGCACATGCGTGAAGCCGGTGCGGCGCAGGTCATCGTTCACGCGTACCACCAGCCGATGGGAACCCGACACGATCGGGAAACGGTGATACACCGACGCGGCGCCATCCTTGGCCAGCCCGGAGGGTAGCGCGGTGTGCCGAAAGACGGCTGTGCCGTCGATATCGAGTTCGACGACGATCGGGGAACGCTCGCGCGGACAGCGAACCGGTGCGCGCATGTTCGGAGGCAGTTTGGCCAGTTGCTCGGCTGATTGGGTGTGGCATTCGCTGACTGGTTTTCCGGTATGGCTGAAGCTGAGCTTGATCAGCGACTGACCCTCGGCCAGATGGCGATATGTGGGCCAGTTCGAAAAGACACCGACCAGCAGCGCAAACAATGCGTAGAGCAGCACCTGGCCGGCCCAGGCCGTTGCGCCAAGCTGAGGCTTGCCGTCAGACATGGCGGACCGGTGCGGAGGATGTGCGCACGCGCATGCGCAGCTGGTCCAGCTCGGCGTGCAGCGCGCCCTCGTCGCCGCGGTCGGCCCAGACCGTGACCAGCCGCTCGCGCGGAACCGAGGCGCGCACATGCGGTTCGCGTGTTCCGGCCAGGCGTTGTTCGGTCCAGCGCTGGCCCAGGCGGAACTCGCAGCCACCGGCGCGGCAACCGCTGACCATCACCGCCGCGGCACCGTCGCGCAGCGCATATTCAACGAACGCGGGTGGCAGTGCGCCGATGCAGAGCAGGCTGAACGCGGCCACATCGTCGGTAGCCAGGGACGTGACCCGCGCACCATGATCACAGCCGAACACGACGATCGGCTGGGGGGCTTTCATCACCGCCAGCGCTCGCCGCAGGCGCCCGCGCAGCGCATCGATCGGTGCCTGTGGCATGTCGATGCCCGTGGTCAAGGTCGCCGTGCTGCGAAAGGGTGTCGACGAAGGGCAGGCGCCGGTGCAGATGCCACAACTCGCACACAGGACCGGGTCCACCTGCGCCAGCTCCCGGCCCATGCGACGTATCGGGTGCGAGATCATGGTCACCGCGGCGTAGGGGCAATCGTCGAAGCAGCGCCGGCAGCCATTGCAATCGGCCGGAGAGACCACTGCGACCGGTGCCGTCCCGCCTTTGCCGGGCAGGAAGGGCAGCGCAAGCAGCAACCCGAGCGTGCCGGCGAGCAGCATCCAGACGCCGCCGGCCGAGATCGCATAGGTGAGGGGGTGGACCGCCAGCAGCAGCCAGTCGTATTCGAGTGCCGTCGGCACGATGGCGAGGTCGGCCGCCGCCTGGCTCATGACCGGCCGCGCGAGTGCCAGCGCGAGCAGCGCGGCCAGGGTGCCCAGCGCCAGCGGTCGCGGCGGAAATACCGCGGCACGGCTGATGCGCTGGATGTGGAACCAGAGTCCGAACACCAGGAGCAGCGGCATGCCGAGATGGACGAACACGAACAGCGAGAACAGGCGGTCGCTGACGGCGGCGCCACGGATAAAGTTGCGTGTGAAGGGGGAGCCGAAGATCGGCAGCCAGTCCAGCCATTCGGCGGTGGCGACGGCGGAGAACTGCCCGAGTTGGTCCCAGTTCAGCCAGAAACCACCGATGGCGCTGACCGAGGCGAAAATCAGCAAGGGAATGCCCGTCAACCAGGAAAACCGGCGAAAGCCCCGCTCGTGGCCGAACAGCCATTCGCGCAGCAGGTGCGCCAGCATGACGATGAAAAAAGCATCCGCGGCATAGCGGTGCAGGCTGCGCAGCACGCCACCCAGCCACCACTGCTCGCGCGACAGGCTGTCGATGGAATGCCAGGCGCCGGTGGCCGAGGTATCGATCGCGGCATACAGATAGATGCCGCTGATCGCCAGCAGCCAGAACATCAGAAACCCGAGGGCGCCGAGGTGGCGCAGCGGGTTGCAGGCGGAGCCGAACACGGCGTCGAAGCGATGTTCAAGAACGCGCCAGGCATTCAGCGCTAGCCCGCGCAGGCGCCCTGGGGCGTGCCGATGCGTGGCGAGCGGGTCCGACTGTGCCATCCCTGCCCTCAGTGCGACAGTCCGGCCGCGGGCGGTATCGCCTTGTCGGGCGCAAGCCGCGACCGCCGGCGCGAGCGCGCCTCGAGACCGAAGAACACCAGCATCGCCAGCATGAAGGTCACACCACCCGCGATCTCGAAGATCAGTCCGTAGTTGTAGCGGTAGCTGCCGGTTTCCGGATCGTAGATGGTGCATACCAAGCGCACACGCTCGACCAAGGTGGCGATATCAAGACGTTGCGGCATCGGCGCGCCGCGCAACAGCTGGCGCAGCGGCTCGCCAAGTTGGTCCGGGGTCATGCGTTCGCCATAGGCCTGCGCATAGATGCGTCCGTCGGCATCGACCACGGTCACGCCGACCACATGATCGAAGCCGGCGGGCGTGGCGAGGTAGCTGAAGCCGAAGGCACGCGTCAGCGCCTCGGCGCTGGCCGGCGGCGGGCTCAGGACATCCCAGTTCGGCGCGTCGATGCGGTGGTGCGCGGCGAAAGCGCGCATCGCCTGTGGCGAATCGGCCGGCTGGTTGAAACCGATGCTGATGACGTTGAAGCGGTCTGCGCCGAAGGTCTTGTTCAGCACGCGCAGCGATTCCTGCAGCGTACGTGTGCCGGTCGGACAGGCCTGGAAGCAACCCGTATAAACGAAACTGACCAACAGTGGTTTGCCGCGGTATTGGGCGAGGCGCAGCGGCTGCCCTTGACGGTCGAGCAGCGCATACTCGGTGATGGTCCTGCCGATTGCGGCCTGGCTTGCGCGCAGCGCCGCATCACGATCCAGCGTCGGTGCCGGCGGCGGCTCGTCGGCTGCCTCAGCGGTGTAGGTGGGCATCCGGCCAGCAGATGGCGCCACGGCAGGTGCCGCCGCCATGGCGCTGGCCGTGGCGGCCAGGCACAGCAAATCCCAACGTGCAAGCCTGCGCCAGCTCCCGCGCCGCAATCGGTCACTCTGCATGATCAGCGGGCTAACTGATCCAGCTGTCGATACTGGCCCCGGCCAGTAGCAGGCTGAGTTGTACCAGTGACGCGAAGAACGAGCCCATCGCGGTGCCTCGGTCAGGACTCCGGGCCAGGAGCCAGGACTTATAGAGAAAGTAGGCACCGCCGAGCAGCGCGCCGCCCAGATAGATCAGGCCGGCGCCGAGCATTGCCGGCAGCAGCGAAACGGCGACCAGCGCGGCCGTGCTCGCGAACACGATGTGGGCGGCGCGGGCGTCGCCCACCACGACCGGCAGCATGGGTACGCCGGCGGCCGCGTATTCGTCGCGGTTGGCGATGGCCAGGCTCCAGAAATGCGGCGGCGTCCACAGGAACAGCACGGCCGCCAATGTCAGGGGCAGTGCGCCCGGAAATGGGTCGACGGCAGGGGCGACGGCCGCGCTTCCCGCCAACACGGCAAAGCTGCCGGCCAGACCGCCGATCACGATATTCATGGCGCTGCGCTGCTTCAGCCAGACGGTATAGACCACACCATAGAAAAATGCGCCCAGGAACACGAACAGGGCGGTCATGCCATTGACGAGCCACCAGGCGATCGCGACGGCCAGCAACAGCAGGGCGCCGATCGGCAGGAGCCAGACAGCGGTGTGCGGCAGTTCGCCGGTCACGAACGCGCGCGTGCGCGTGCGCGCCATCAGGCGGTCGCTTTCGTGCTCGAAATACTGATTGAAGGCGCCGGCGCTGGCCGAAGCGAGCAACACCGACAGCGCGGTGACGACGACCTGGATAGCGGCCGGGGTCGGGCCCGGCGTCACCAGCAGTCCGACCAGTGCCGTAATCATGATCATCACGCCGATGCGCAGCTTGCACAAGCCAAGGACGAGCTGCATGGTGCGCATCGGACCGCGCGTGACAGCACTTGTGCAGGGGTTCGTGTGCGTGTTCATCGCGATCGTCCTTCCGTGGGCCGGGACCCGAGGCGTGCGGCGCAGGCCCGCTTAACTCAGGCCCCAGACCTGCGACAGGTACTTCCAGTTGATGAAGTAGTACAGCACGAAGGCCACCAGGAACACCATGGCCAGCATGAACGTACCGGGCGCGGCGAAGCCGGCGGAGCCGTAGCTCTGCGCGACGACCGTCGGCGCGCTGCGTGGGATCGGCGTGAAGGTCGTGCTGGCCGCGCCGGCCTCGAGCTTCTTGCCCCACAGCAGCGAACCCACCGTCACGTAGAGGTAGATCGCACCGCCGGCGATGGCGGCCACGCCGGCGATGCCGACCAGGCCCATCATCAGGTAGGCCGCACCGGGCCATTGGTAGGCCAGCGCCGCCCCCTCGAAGGCCATGTCCCAGTGGCGCCGCGAGACGCCGAGCGTGCCGGCGCCCATCATCACCAGGCAGAAGAAGTACATCGACAGGCCGAACAGGTAGGGCTGGATCCTCGCCAGGCCCGGGGCGATCATCTCGCGCTTGAACAGCACCGGGATCAGGAAGTAGGTCAGCGCCATGAACGACAGCGTGGTGCCCACCACCACCGTGGCGTGGAAGTGCCCCGGCACGTAGATCGTGTTGTGGATGATCATGTTGAGCTGCTCGGTACCCATCATCACGCCGGAGATGCCGCCCAGGAAGCCGAAGCCGATGATCGAGATGAACACGCCGGAGAACACCGGGTTGCCCCAGGGCGCCTTGCGCAGCCACTCGAACAGGCCCTTGTTGAAGCCCTTGGCACGCTGCGCGACTTCCATCGCGCCGGGGATGGTGAGGCCGTGGATCATCGAGGCCAGCACCGCGAAGTACATGAAGTAGCTGGTGTTGACGACCTTCCAGCCGGTCGACAGGCCCGGGTCGGCGAGCAGGTGGTGGGCACTGGCCAGCTGCAGGAACAGGATGTAGAGGAGGAAGGCGCCGCGGCTGACGCGCTCGCTCATCGGCTTGGCGCCGAAGGCGATCGCCGCCACCGCGTACCAGATCGAGATGTGCGCCGCCACGTTGATCTGCTGCGACGAGTGGCCGAAGGCCCACCAGATGGTGCGGTAGACCAGCGGGTCGACCTTGTCGATCACGCCCACCGAGAGCAGGAAGGTCGGGATCAGGATGATCGCGCCCGAGGCGATGGTGAACACCGCGATGATGCAGGCGGTGATGGCGCCGAAGGTGACCAGCGGCACCGAGCCTTGGTAGGTCTTCTCCTTCTTCGCCACGACCAGCGTGCCGAGAAAGACGAAGCAGCCGATCAGGGCGCCCACCGCGAACAGGATCAGGCCGAGGTAGAACGACGGCGCGGCCATCATCGGCACGTACGACGTCATCATCACGCTCGAGCCGCCCTGGTAGACCGCGACGTTGTTGGTGATCGCGCCGATCACCATCAGCGCGAAGGCCAGCCAGGCGATCTTCGGCGTGGCCAGCCGGCACCTCAGCAGCGTCGACGAGCAGAAGTACAGCACCGCGATCTCGAAGAAGATGATCCAGAAGATCAGCATGTCGATGCCGTGCGCGGTGAGCACCTGGTAGAAGGTGTCGGCCTCGAGCCAGTGAATCGCCGGCCAGCGCGTCAGCACCACGCCGACCGCGAGGATGCCGCCGATCAGCAGGAACACCACCGCCGCGACGGCGTTGGCGAGCATCAGCTTCTCGGCGTTGGCTTCGAACTGCAGCCCCGAGCGGGGGCAGGTCCGGTAGGTGGTCGTGCTGGACATGGTCGTCTCCCCGCTCACTTGACGTAGATGCGGCCGACCATCGTGTGATGGTTGATGCCGCAGTATTCGTTGCAGACCACCGAGTAGGTCCCGGACTGGTTGGGCGTCACGGTGACGACGTGCTCGTAGCCGGGCACCACCTGGATGTTGATGTTGGCCGGTTGCAGCGAAAAGCCGTGGTTGTAGTCCATCGAGGTCAGGTGCAGCCGGTAGGTCTTGTCCTTCTCGAGTTCGAGAATGGGCCAGAAATTCCACAGACGGGCGATCATGTAGATGTCGCTGCCCGCCGGCGGCGCGACCACCGGTACCTTGTCTGCGGTCTCGGTGCGCACCGTGTACTTGTCCACCATCGCCTGAGCATGGGCCGAAAATTTGTCCGGGGTGGTCTTGTAGGTTTCAGTCGACAGGTTTTGCTTGCCGTACAGGTGCCAGCCGACCATCATGAAAAACATGATCAGGCACCAGATCAGCGCGATCACGATCCAGGTCCCCTCGACGCGATCAAGCGGATGTTTCCACCAAAGTCGTTCTGACGGCGGCAGGATGGCGCTCATCGGTGTGTCCTTTAGTTCGTGGTGGCGCGTGCCGCGCCTATTTGGCTAGCGGGATGGTCAGGATGTCGATCACGCCCCAGAGCGTGTACAGCAGCATCGGGATCATCACGCCCAGGAACAGCAGCAAGAAGGGGTTGTCCAGCAATTGCTGCATGAAAGGGACCGGCTCTTCACTGTTTGCGGGGTGCATGTTCGTCCTCCCAGGCTGCGACAATGTGCCGCATTCTGCGAGGGCAGCGGGCGCCACGACTTGAAGCAGTTCAAGAAAGTGGGGGATCGTCGCCTTGTGCGGTACCTGCACGCCATCGCGGCGTTAAGATGCACGTCGTTTCGACGACGGAGTCTCCATGCTGATTGACGACCGACGCTTGCTGGTGCTGCACCGCGTGGCGCTGCTGTGCGTCGTGTCGGTGCTGGCCGTCACCACGCTCAGCGCGTTTCTGCGCCACGCCAAGGCCGGTCTGGGTTGCGCGGAATGGCCTGCGTGTTATGGCCAGGAGCTGCGTGCGGCGCAGCGAGGTGAGCCGCCGGCGGCGGCCGAGCAGGCCACGACGGCGGTGGCGCGCCTGGCGCATCGAATCGTCGCGACGCTGGTTTTGCTCTGGATCGCGATCATGCTGATGGTGTGCTTTGGCGCGCGGCCGTTCCTCGTGCGGGACGGCGGGATCGTGCTGGCGCTGCTGGCGCTCGCTGTTGGTCTCGCGGTGCTCGGTCGCTGGAGCAGCGACGCACGCGTGCCGGCGGTGGCCATGGCCAACCTGTTCGGGGGCTTCGCCATGCTGGCGCTCTGCGTGCGCCTCGCGGCAACGGCTGGGCGCCAGGAGCGAGCCTCGACGGGTCGCCATGCGTTCGTGGCAGGGCTGCTGTTGCTATCCGCGCAGATCATGCTCGGCGGTCTCGTGAGCGCATCCCATGCCGGCCTGAGCTGCGACATGGGCCATTGCAGTGCGGCGGAACTGCTGCGCATCACCGACTGGAGCGGGCTCGATCCATGGCGCGAGCCGGTGCTCGACTCGGTGCGGCCAGGCCAGCCCCCGGCCGGGGCAGTGGCGCTGGGCCTGCATCGCTACCTTGCGCTGCCGGTGGCGGCGATGCTGGGTGCGCTGGGCTTGCTGGCATGGCGCAGCGGCCGCCGCCATATCGGTGCGACGCTGCTCGTGCTGCTCGGCGCGCAGGTCGTGTTGGGCCTGACCATCACGTTCTTCGCGCTGCCCATGGGCGCCGTGCTGCTGCACAACCTGTTTGCCGCGTCACTGCTGGCGACGCTGTCGCTGCTCATCTGAGTGCAACAGGGGCGCAAGCTTCACCAGACCTCAGTCCGCACGGATGTTCGCGGCGCGTACCACGGCTCCCCATTTGTCGATCTCGGCTCGGATATAGGCGGCGAACTGTTCGGGGGTACTGCTCAAGGCCTGGGCGCCGCGGCTCGCCAGTGTCTGACGAAATTCGTCCGAATTCACGGCTTTCACGGTTTCCTCGTTGAGCCGGCGAATGATTTCCGGCGGCGTCCTGGCCGGCGCGAGCAGCCCGACCCAAGAGGTGGCCTCGAAGCCCGACAAGGTGTCGGCTACGGCCGGGATCTCGGGCGCGACCGAAATGGAGCCGGTACCGGTATGTGCGATGGCGCGCAACTTCCCGGCGCGCAGCTGGGGCAGCGAGGACACCACGCTATCGACCAGGACAGGAACGTGGCCGGCCATGACGTCGGCAATCGCGGGGGCTCCGCCTTTGTAGGGAATGTGCAGCAGCGGCGCACCGGTCTGCGATTTCAGCATTTCCATGCCGAGATGTCCGGAAGTGCCGTTGCCGGACGATGCGTAGCTCAGACCGCCAGGCGATTTCCGGGCGAGTGCCAGCAGTTCCGACAGGTTCTTGACCGGAACGGCCGGGTGTACGGAAATGATGTTCGGGAAGGCAGCGAGCAGGCTGATGGGCGCGAAATCGGCGACCGGGTTGAAGGGCATGGTGCCGTAGAGTGCGGGATTGGCACCGTGCGGGCCGACGGTGCTCATGGCCAGCGTGTACCCGTCCGCTGCCGCACGCGCCACGGAGCCGACACCGACGTTGCCGCCACCTCCCGGCCGATTGTCGACGACCACCGGTTGGCGGAATGCGTCGGACAGTTTCTTCGCCAGCAGGCGGGCGACGATGTCGGTGACGCCCCCCGCCGGCGCAGGTACGACGACATGGATCGGCTTATCCGGAAAGTCCGCGCGTGAAATTGTCGTCATGGCCAATGACGCGAGCGAGATCGCTGCATACGCCAGCAACCGCAATGGGTGAGCCGATGGAATCCGGAACAACATTCTCATTGACGTTTCCAGAGAGCGAAGGTGGGCAAGATCGATTATGGCGCAGTCTCGACCCGAATTACGTGGGTGTTCTTCCTTACGTCAATGGCCCGAAGCGTGGTGGCCAGTCTATTGCGTCCAGTGTGTTCTTGACTTGCAGCGCAAGCGCGGTGTCGCCGACCAGTTCCAGCCGCCGCTTGAAGAACAAGGTATCGGGGTCGACCCGCCGGAACAGCAGATCCAGATAATCGGCGAGGCCGGAGCGAATTCGCAATGCCGGTTCGCCGCCTTTCGGGCAGGGGCGGAAGCGGCCCTCGCGCAGCATGAAATCGAAGCCCACGCCCGCATCGGCAAGTTCAAGTCGCAGGCGCAGGCCGCCAAGCGGGGCCAGCGGCTCCAGCGGTAGCCACCGTCCCAAGGCCAGGTTGAGCAGCGTGCAGAATGCCAGCGCCGGTGGACCTTCGGGCAAGGTCCGTAGCAGGGCCGCGAGCGGGCCGGGCAGCGGTGGCGGCTTCATGGTGTGCCCCGCACCCCGGAAACGCCGGCCTGCATGCCGGCGAGCCCGTTCCAGTAGCCGCCGCAGCATTCACCGGTCACGAGTCCTGCCAACGCATCCTGGCCGGTGTCGTCCCCGATGCGACCGTCCAGCCGCGCACGCACATGGGCGAGCAGGGGTGCCATGTTTTCGCCGAGCGGCACCACGCGCGCGACCGCGACTCCGAGGCGTCGCAAGCTGCCCACATCATGCAGCAGCGAATGGATCTTGGCGGACAGCGTCTGCACGCCGTTCAGCACGAGAAAGTCCTGCCCGTCCTGTGTCGTCAACGGCATACCTGCGGGATGGTCTATGCAAATGAAGCCGCAATCATCCTTCTGGCGGTTGTAGTGTCGGGCCGTGAAGCAGCGTGCCGACAGCGCGAGTGTCAGCGGGCCCAGCACGATCACCTCGCACGCCACCGTCGCCGGCAGGGTCGATACGATGCCGGCCAGGGCCTGGGCCGAAAGCTCGGTGGGCGCGCACCAGCGCACGGCGCCGGCTTCTATCAGAAGACCCAGACTGGCCGGGTTATAGACGTTGACGTGTGGCCCGATGACAAACTCGGCATGGCCTGCGACGAGTTGCACCATCGCCATGTCGTTGGCTTCGACGCGGAAGCGCCCGTTGGCGGCGAGCCGGCGCAGCGATTTCAGGTCGGACTCGGATTCGACCAGGATGAGCGAGCTCAGCACGACTTCCTTGCCGGCATCGGCCAGGCGCTCGGCCAGCGACAACCAGTCAGGGAGGCGCAAGCTGTGCCGCCGCGAACAGACCTGCTCGCCCAGATAGACGATGTCGACATCCGTGTCGGCGATGGTGTCATAGAAGGCGTGCAGGCGTTCGGCGGTCCAGTAGTACGGCACCGGCCCAAGGGCGAGTTTCATCGCTGCTTCATTTCCATGGTCGGTGGTAGGCGCCGAGCGTGCACTGGCCGCCTTCTGAGACAGTGGCCAGGTCCTGCTGCCATTCCGCGCGCGCGACGAAGTGCTCCGGATCCGCACAGCACTCGTCGATCGCCGCCCGCCAGATGCGCGTGACCTGGGCGACATAGGCCGGGCTGCGCTGCCGCCCTTCGAGCTTGATGGCGCGCACACCGGCGGCGAGCAACTGCGGCAGCATGGTCAGTGTGTTCAGGCTGGCGGGCTCTTCGAAGCTGTAATAGCGCTGGCCGCCGACGACATATCGTCCCTTGCACAGCGTCGGATAGGCGGCGTTCTCGCCCGCCTCGTAACGGTCGACCAATAGTCCGCCCACGCGTGTCTCGCGTGCGCCGTCGCGTTCGTACCAGCGTACCGCCTCCGGTGGCGAGCACACGCCCGCAGTGTTGGGCGAGGCGCCGGTGACATAGGACGAGAGCGTGCAACGCCCTTCCAGCATCACGCATAGCCCGCCGAAGCCGAAGACCTCCACGTCCACGGGCGTGTGCGCGACCGTGTGCTCGACCTGTGCGAGCGACAGCACCCGGGGCAGCACCACGCGCCGGATGCCGAAGCGTTCGTGGTAGAAGTTGATGGCTTCGTAATTGGTCGCCGAACCCTGCACCGACAAATGCAGAGCAAGCTCGGGATGGCGCTGCCGGGCATGCTGCATCAGACCCAGGTCAGCAAGAATGATGGCGTCGATACCCAGTTCGACGGCTTGGTCGACTGTTTGCGTCCACAGCGTCCAGGACTGTGGTTGCGGATAGGTGTTCAAGGCCAGCAGGACCTGCACGCCATGCCGATGCGCATAGGCGATGCCCTGACGCAAACCGTTTTCGTCGAAATTCAGCCCGGGAAAGTTGCGCGCGTTCGTCGCTCCACGCAGTCCCAGGTAGACCCAGTCGGCGCCTTGGTCGACGGCGGTGCGCAGCGCCGGCAGCGAGCCGGCCGGACAGACCAGCTCGAGTCGCTTGGCGGGGGCGCGCGCGCCGGGTGCCATCGTTGGGCTAACGGGGTCGGTCCGAGTCATGGAGTGGGGCTTCGTAATATGGGAGCAATGTGGCCGGTATCGGGCCAGCCAAGTGCAGAGTGGCGTACGAATCAGGGAGACCGCGGGAAACTACCCCTGCTGTCGAGGGTCACGCAAGCGGAATTCCTTGCGGACTTGATCTTGGTCAAGCGCTGCCATGATGGGGTTGAAGAAGGGTCGGCCCGCCGGCGCCGACCAATGCAGCGATAATTGCTTTCATGGGGCGGCTGCAGGCTGTTTGGCGCATGTGGCGCCGCCCATTCGACATCATCGTCCGGGAGCCCATGCCTCATGCTGTTGTCTCTGGTCATACTGTATCTGCTGATCACGATCGTCATCGGCCTGTGGGCGGCGAAGCGTGTCAAGAACACCGCCGATTTCGCCATTGCCGGCCGGCACCTGCCCTTGAGCATGATCGTGACCACGACCTTCGCGACCTGGTTCGGTTCGGAGACGGTGCTAGGCATTCCGGCGAAGTTCGTCACCAACGGTTTGCACAGCGTCGTCGAGGACCCGTTCGGAGCGGGGACCTGCCTGATCCTGGTCGGGCTCTTTTTCGCGGCCAGGCTGTACCGGATGAACCTGCTGACGATCAGCGATTACTACCGCGAACGCTATGGCCGCGTGGTCGAGGTCGCCTGCTCGCTGATCATCATGATCAGCTATCTGGGTTGGGTCTCGGCGCAGATCACGGCCCTGGGCCTGGTGTTCAATCTGCTGTCCGGCGGTGCGATATCGATTGCCGCGGGCATGGTGATCGGCACGGTGTCGATTCTGGCCTACACCTTGTTCGGGGGCATGTGGTCGGTGGCGGTGACCGACTTCGTGCAGATGATCATCCTGGTGGCGGGGCTGCTGATTCTGGCGGTGTTTGCCGGCCAGCAGGCGGGTGGGGCGGATCGCGTCATGTCATTGGCGATGAGCCGGGAGCTGTTCGATTTCCTGCCGGAGCCGAACTTTCACGACATCGCATTTTTCGTCGCGGCTGCGATCACGATGATGTTCGGCTCGATCCCGCAGCAGGACGTCTTTCAGCGCGTCATGTCGGCGCGCGACGTCGGTGCGGCAACGAAGGGTCCGGTCATCGGCGGCGTGTGCTACATCCTGTTCGCCTTCGTGCCGATGTTTCTCGTCACCAGCGCGCTGGTCATCATGCCGGACCGCGCCACCACCTTGCTCGCCGACGATCCGCAGAAGGTCTTGCCTACCCTGGTGCTCGAGCGCATGCCGTTCATCATGCAGGTGCTGTTCTTCGGCGCACTGCTTTCCGCCATCAAGTCGGCGGCATCGGCGACATTGCTCGCGCCGTCCGTGACCTTCGTCGAGAACATCTGGCGCCAGTTCCGGCCGCGCCAGAGCGATCGCAAGGAACTCTGGACCATGCGCGTCACGGTGCTGGCGTTCAGCGCCTGCGTGTGTACCTACGCCATCGTCTCGCAAGGTACGCCGATTTACGAGCTGGTGTCAGGCGCCTATCAGGTGACGCTGGTCGGGGCCTTCGTGCCACTCGTGGCCGGTCTGTACTGGCGCCGTGCGACCACTCAGGGCGCGATCTTTGCGATGACGCTGGGCATCCTGTCCTGGCTGCTGTTTCTTGCCACGCCGGCTGGCGAGGCGCTGCCTGCGCAGTTGGTTGGCATGCTGCTGTCGGCGGTCGGCATGGTGGTCGGCTCGCTTGGGCCGCAAGCCGTGAAGAATGCACACGGATCCCATCACCGGCTGGTCGGTCTCGCCGATCGTTGAGGAAGCCGGTCTGACCCCTCGCTGGCCAGCGCGCAGCGGCTGCCTGGGCGTCAGCCGCCGGCGTCGTGCTTCGGTCCGGTGTAGTGCTCGGGCCAGAGCATGCGCACGACTTCGCCGTCGGCGGCGAGTGCATGACAGGTATCGATCACCGGTGGTCGATAGTTGCCGGCCGCGATGTCCCGCTGCTTGCGCATCGGGTACAGCGTCTGATAGGCGGTGGTGGCGACGGCGCCGAGCAGGTCCACGAGATGGGTACAGCCGAGCGTGCCGCCGAACAGCGTGCCGATCTTCTTCTTCCATCCTGGGCCGATGACGAGTCCGCGCAGTTGCTGGAAGCGGGGCGGGACCTCGTTGCAGGTCTTGTGTGGATGCCAGTCGGTGGCGGCTTCGACATCGTGGATCAGGAAGTCCAGGTCCAGCGTCAGGCGCAGCCACATTTCGTGGATCGGGTCGCCCGCCGCGATCATGCCACCGCGATGGACGAACGGCACCGGAAAGGTTTTCGTGTCCACGAGGTGGCCTTCGATGTCCCACAGACCATCTTTGCGTTCGAAACCGCGGCAATGGATGCTGCGGTGGTGACTGAGCTCGCGGGGGGCTGGGGTGGATAGCGGCATGGTGGTATCAACGGAAAATCGTTACGGGGCGATGCGGAGGGAGGAATGTCATGGCCTGACCGATGGTCGCATCCGCGCGACAAACCACGTCGAGATCAGCACCGGTACGGCGATCGTGATGAAGCCGATCGCATAGCTGTGGGTGTGGGTGACCAACTGGCCGAAGATCAGCGGGTTGATCACCATGCCCAGATAGGTGAAGAACAGCGTGCCACCGGTGGCGAGGCCGATGCGCTCGCGGCCGGCGATGCGTGCAACCTCGTTCAGATACACGCCATTCCAGCCGATGCCGGTGGCGCCGAACAATGCACTGACCACGGCCATGGCCAGATACGGCCAGGCTTCAGTCATCGAGCCGAGCAGGCAGGCGGCCGCAGCCATGCCGAAACCGGACAGGACGAGCAGCCACTTGCCGCGTATCCAGCGATCGGCGACGAGGCCCCAGGTGAGCCGGGCGCTGATGCCGGCGA
>JAJVIJ010000013.1 GCA_022072095.1 Rhodocyclaceae bacterium | reverse complement strand
CTGGCGGAGAGAGAGGGATTCGAACCCTCGATACAGGTTTTGCCCGTATGCTCCCTTAGCAGGGGAGTGCCTTCGACCTCTCGGCCATCTCTCCGATCCCGGCGGGGAGCGATGTTAGCCCGGGCACCCCATCCCGGTCAAACCGGCCCGCAGTGGAAACCGCTTGGCTAGCCGATCTGGTCGAGCTCGAACGCCTTGTGCAATACGCGGACGGCCAGCTCAAGGTATTTTTCATCGAGGATCACGGAAATCTTGATCTCCGATGTCGAGATCATCTGGATGTTGATGCCTTCCTCGGCGAGTGTGCGAAACATCTTGCTGGCGATGCCGACATGCGAGCGCATGCCCATTCCCACCACCGATACCTTGCAGATGCGCGGATCACCGGATACCTCGCGAGCGCCGATGTGCGGCTTGACCTGCTCCTCCAGAATCGTGCGCGCGCGCTCAAACTCGCCGCGATTGACGGTAAAGCTGAAGTCGGTCGACCCATCGTGGCCGACGTTCTGGACGATCATGTCGACGTCGATGTTGGCATCGGCGATCGGTCCCAATATCTGATACGCGATCCCGGGCTTGTCAGGCACGCCCAGCACGGTGAGCTTGGCCTCGTCGCGATTGAAGGCGATGCCCGAGATGATCGGCTGTTCCATAACTTGTTCTTCCTCAAAGGTAATCAGGGTGCCCGGGCCTTCCCGGTCGTCGGCTTCGAAACTCGACAGCACGCGCAGGCGCACTTGGTACTTGCCGGCAAACTCGACGGAGCGGATCTGCAGTACCTTGGAGCCCAGGCTAGACATTTCCAGCATTTCCTCGAACGTGATCCGGTCCAGGCGGCGGGCTTCGGGCACGATGCGCGGGTCGGTGGTGTAGACGCCGTCCACGTCGGTATAAATCTGCGCTTCGTCGGCGCGCAGCGCTGCCGCCAAAGCCACTGCGGTGGTGTCCGAACCACCGCGGCCCAGTGTCGTGATGTCGTTTTCGGCATCGACGCCCTGAAAACCCGCAACGACGACTACAAATCCTTCTCGCAGATCGTTCAGAATGCGCTGGCTGTCGATCTCGACGATGCGTGCCTTGGTGTGCGCGCTGTCCGTCAGAATGCGGACTTGTGACCCGGTATAGCTGCGTGCTTTCAGGCCCTGCGCCTGCAAGGCCATCGCGGTCAGTCCGATGGCCACCTGCTCGCCGGTCGCCAGCACCACATCCAGTTCGCGTGGATCGGGCTCCCTTTGAATGTCCCGCGCGAGAGCGATCAGGCGATTGGTTTCGCCACTCATCGCCGACACGACGACGACGACCCGGTGTCCCTGGGCGCAGTACCGGGATACTCGCCTGGCGACCGCCTGGATCCGCTCCGAGCTCCCGACCGATGTACCGCCGTATTTTTGAACGATCAAAGCCATGGGCTCGACTGAGGTGTAGTTTTTTGGAGCGCGAATTTTACTCGAAGACGCGAGCGCCACCGCGCACCAGTGTGTCAGTCCGGACGGATTCCGCTATAATGCGCGGCTTCGCTAGGCGCGTAGCTCAGTTGGTTAGAGCGCTACCTTGACATGGTAGAGGTCGGCGGTTCGACCCCGTCCGCGCCTACCAGAATTCGGGAGTCAGGACATGGCCACTTGGTGGTACCTGTCCTGACTCCTTGCCTTTTATGGATGGGGTTGTGGCCATGCCGGTGATCACGTTGCCCGATGGATCGAGGCGCGAATACGCGTCGCCCAAAACGGTGGCCGAGGTGGCCGCCGATATCGGGCCCCGGCTGGCCCAGTCGGCGCTGGCGGCGAAGCTGGATGGCAGGCTGGTCGATACCTCGTGCGTCATCGAGCGGGATTGCTCTCTGTCCGTCGTTACCGAGCGTGATGCGGATGGGCTCGAGGTGATCCGGCATTCGACCGCGCACCTGCTGGCGCATGCGGTCAAGGAGCTGTATCCCGAGGCGCAAGTGACGATCGGGCCGGTGATCGAAAACGGGTTCTACTACGATTTCGCTTATCAGCGACCTTTTACCCCCGACGACTTGCGTGCCATCGAGGCACGCATGGCCGAGCTCGCCAAGCGCGATATCCCGGTCACGCGCGAGGTCTGGGCGCGCGACCGCGCGGTCGAGTTCTTTCTGTCTCAGGGCGAACGTTACAAGGCGGAGTTGATTGCGGCGATTCCCGCAGGTGAGGAGGTCTCTCTGTATAGGCAGGGCGACTTCATCGATCTGTGCCGCGGGCCGCACGTGCCCTCGACTGGCAAGCTGAAAGCGTTCAAGTTGATGAAGGTTTCGGGTGCCTACTGGCGCGGTGATTCGCGCAACGAGATGTTGCAGCGCATCTACGGCACTGCCTGGTCGAAAAGGGAAGAACTCGAAGCCTATCTGAGCATGTTGGAGGAGGCCGAGAAGCGTGATCATCGCCGCCTTGGACAGCAGCTCGAGCTGTTTCACATGCAGGAAGAGGCGCCAGGGATGGTGTTCTGGCATCCAAAGGGCTGGGTGATCTGGCAGGAAGTCGAGCAATATCTGCGCGTGAAATTCCGAGACCATGGCTATCAGGAGGTGCGCACGCCGCTGGTGATGGACCGGGTTTTCTGGGAGAGATCGGGGCACTGGGACAATTACCGCGAGCACATGTTCACGACGGCTTCCGAGAGCCGCGACTACGCCGTCAAGCCGATGAATTGCCCGGGTCATGTGCAGATTTACAACTCCGGGCTGCGTAGCTACCGGGATTTGCCGGTGCGCCTGGCGGAGTTCGGATCGTGCCACCGAAACGAGCCATCGGGCGCACTGCACGGGCTGATGCGCGTGCGTGCCTTCACGCAGGATGATGCGCACATCTTCTGTACCGAGGAGCAGGTGCAGTCGGAGGTGGCGGGTTTCGTGACCATGCTCCAGCAGGTCTATGCGGATTTCGGGTTCCGCGATGTGCAGGTGAAGCTGTCGACGCGTCCGGACAAGCGCATGGGGTCGGATGAGGTCTGGGACCGGGCCGAAGCGGCCCTGGCCGCGGCACTCGATCAGAATGCGCTCGCGTACGCGTTGCAGCCGGGAGAAGGTGCTTTTTATGGGCCCAAGGTCGAGTTTGCGCTGAAGGACAGTATCGGGCGTTCGTGGCAGTGCGGAACCATTCAGCTCGATTTCAACTTGCCCGAGCGCCTCGACGCGGAATACGTCGCCGATGACAACTCGCGCAGGAGGCCGGTGATGCTCCATCGGGCCATCGTCGGCTCCATGGAGCGTTTCATCGGCATCCTGATCGAGCACCATGCGGGGGCTCTGCCGCTGTGGCTTGCACCGGTGCAGGTGGTGGTGGCGAATATCACGGATCAGCAAGCGGGTTACGCCGAGGAGGTCACGGCACGTTGTCGGGCGGCTGGTGTGCGTGCGCGATCGGATTTGCGAAATGAGAAAATAGGCTTTAAAATTCGGGAACATAGCTTGCAGAAATTGCCCTATCTGCTGGTCGTCGGTGAAAAGGAGAGAGCAGAAGGGCTGGTCGCGGTTCGTGCCCGTGGTGGCGTCGATCTCGGGCAAATGTCCCTTGATGACTTGCTTGCGCGCCTGCTGCGGGAAATCGCTTGCCGCGCTGCGGCAGCCTAATTGTTTGTAGGGAGTAACTGGCATCGCACAGGAGAAATCGCAAAGGATCAATGACGAAATCCAGGCGCCGGAAGTCCGTCTTGTCGGCGAATCCGGTGAGCAGGTGGGTATCGTCAGTTTGAGGGAGGCGCTTAGGCTGGCCGACGAACAGGATCTGGATCTGGTGGAGATCGCGCCCTTGGCGAATCCGCCCGTCTGCAAGCTGATGGATATCGGCAAGTTCAAATATCAAGAGGCAAAGAAAGCGCACGAGGCCAAACTCAAGCAGAAGCAGATCCAGGTCAAGGAAGTCAAGCTGCGGCCGCGTACCGACGAGAACGACTACCAGATCAAGCTACGCAACATGATCCGGTTTCTGCAGGAGGGTGACAAGACCAAGGTCACGATGCGCTTCAGGGGGCGCGAGCTGGCTCATCAGGAGTTCGGCATGCGCCTGTTGGATCGTGTCAAGGCCGATCTGGATGGCTATGGCGTGGTGGAGCAGTTTCCGAGGCTGGAGGGGCGTCAGATGGTCATGGTGGTTGCGCCGCACAAGAAGAAGTAGCGCTTGTTCGCGTGGCTCCCCGCAGTGCCTGCGCGACGTGGGACGCCCGGCGATACGAGCGGGCGGCTCGCCACAGTAAGAGTTGTTGATGACAAGTCACTACGGGTTGTCAAGCGCGCCCCGGCCGGGCGTCACCTGGCGTGATGAAATAAAGGAGTGGGTACGTGCCCAAGATGAAGACCAAACGAGGCGCGGCGAAGCGTTTCCAGATCCGCGGAAGTGGCGGAATCAAGCGTTCGCAGGCGTTCAAACGTCATATCCTGACGAAGAAGAGCAGCAAGACCAAGCGTCAGCTGCGCGGCATGGCGGGTGTGCACGCGACGGATGTCGCGCGCGTTCGCGCCATGATGCCTTTTGCCTGATTGAGGGGTCTTAGCGATGCCAAGAGTCAAACGTGGTGTGACGGCGCACGCGCGTCACAAGAAGGTGCTGGATCAGGCCAAGGGCTACCGCGGCCGGCGCAAGAACGTCTATCGCATCGCCAAGCAGGCGGTGATGAAGGCTGGTCAGTATGCCTACCGGGATCGCCGGCAGCGCAAGCGACAATTCCGTGCGCTGTGGATCACGCGTATCAATGCGGCTGCGCGCGAGCTGGGCATGACTTATTCCGGACTCATGAATGGCCTCAAGCATGCTGCGGTCGAGATCGATCGCAAGATCCTGGCGGATCTGGCGGTGCGCGACAAGGCTGCGTTTGCGGCGATCGCCGAGCAGGCGCGTCCGCACATTGCCAAGCCGGTAGTCGTTTCCTGATCGTTGCGGTCGTGTCGACCTGAGACGGGTCGGGTCAGACTCGGCTCAGTACTGAAGAAACTTCGACTTCCCCGGGTTGGCCGGCTTTGAAGGCCCTTTGTCGTTGGGATGGGCTTCATGCAGGAATCGCCATCTATGAAACTGGAAGAGCTCGAACGGTCGGCTGTGGATGCGTTCGCGGTGGCCGAGGACATCGCGGCTCTCGAGCGGGCAAAAGCGGTCTTTCTGGGCAAGTCCGGTTTGCTGACCGCGCGGCTCAAGGGCTTGGCCGGCTTGCCTCCGGAGGAGCGCCGTGCGCAAGGCATGGTGGTCAACCGCGTCAAGGATCAGATCGAGCATGCGCTTGAGTTGCGCCGTGAGGCGCTGAAGAAATCCGCGCTCGAAGCGCAGCTCTTGACCGAGGCGCTGGATGTAAGCTTGCCCGGACGAGGACGATCCGTCGGTGGCGTGCATCCGGTGAGCCGGACGCTCGATCGCATCGAGTCGCTCTTTCGTACCCTTGGATTCGAGGTCGCCGAGGGCCCCGAGATCGAGACCGATTTTCACAATTTCACGGCACTCAACACGCCGGCGGATCATCCGGCACGTTCGATGCACGATACGTTTTACATACAAGGTGAGCCGGATCTGCTGTTGCGTACGCATACCAGTCCGATCCAGGTGCGTTACATGCTGGCACATGTGGAGCGATTCCAGGCCTTGATCTCGCGCGGCGAGCCGATCCCGGACATACGGATCATTGCGCCGGGGCGGGTATATCGCGTCGATTCCGATGCAACGCACTCACCGATGTTCCATCAGGTCGAGGGGCTTTGGATTGGCGAGCAGGTGTCCTTTGCCAATCTGAAGGGAATACTCTCGGATTTCCTGCGGTGTTTTTTCGAAAAGCCGCAGCTTCGTACGCGCTTCAGGCCTTCTTTCTTTCCATTCACGGAGCCGTCCGCGGAAATCGACATGTCCTGTGTGTTCTGCGATGGCGAAGGATGCCGGGTATGCAGTCATTCCGGCTGGCTCGAAATTGCCGGCAGCGGCATGGTCCACCCCCACGTTCTCGGCCAGTGCGGAATCGACGCGGAGCGCTACGTGGGGTTCGCGTTCGGCATGGGCCCGGACAGGTTGGCGATGCTGCGCTACGGTGTCAGCGATCTGCGTCTGTTTTTCGAAGGCGACCTGCGTTTTCTGAGCCAGTTTCATTGAGGGACCGGGGTCGCGATGCGTGTATCGGAGCAGTGGCTTAGGACTTTTGTCAGCCCCGAGCTGGACGCGGTGGCGCTCGCACACATGTTGACCATGGGTGGGCTCGAGGTCGAATCGATTTCGACCGTGCAAGCCGGGTTCAGCGACGTCGTCGTCGGCCGAGTATTGAGCGCGCGCCCGCATCCCAATGCCGATCGACTGCGGGTGTGCGAGGTCGACGACGGTTCGGGTGAAATCCTGACCATCGTATGCGGTGCGCCGAATGTGGCTGTGGGTATGAATTCCGCGTGCGCGCGGGTGGGAGCGAAGCTGCCCGGGATGGGCATCAAGAAAGTCAGGGTTCGCGGTGTCGAATCGCATGGCATGCTCTGTTCGGCGCATGAGCTCGGCGTGAGCGATGAGACCGATGGCATCATGGTGTTGGATGCGGCGCTGAATCCGGGTACGGCCCTCGATGATCTACTGGGCCTGCCGGATACGGTTCTTACGTTGAAGCTGACACCCAACCGCGCGGACTGCCAGGGCATGTTGGGCGTGGCGCGCGAACTCAGTGCACTGTCCGGTGCGGACTTGAGCGTGCCCGACATCCCCACGGCTACCGTGGCCACGCCCGATCGACTGCCGATTCGGATCGAGGCCGACGACCTGTGTGGGCGCTTTACCGGCCGCATCGTTCGTGGTGTGAACGCCGGCGCGAAGACGCCGCAGTGGATGCGAAATCGCTTGGAGCGCGCCGGGCAGCGCTCGATCAGCGCGCTCGTCGACATATCGAACTATGTGATGCTCGAGTTGAACCGCCCGAACCACATTTTCGATCTCGATCACGTTGCCGGTGGGCTGACCGTGCGCTGGGGACGGGCGGCGGAGACGCTGACGCTGCTCAACGGGCAGACGGTGTTGCTCGACGAACGGGTGGGAGTGATCGCAACCGCGGAGGATGTGCCGGTCAGCCTCGCCGGCATCATGGGCGGGAGTTCCTGTGCCGTCACCGACAGAACGTACGCGGTCTATGTCGAAGCGGCCTTCTGGTGGCCGGGTGCGATTCGTGGTCGGGCGCGACGCTATGGCTTGGCCTCGGAGGCCGCTCACCGCTTCGAGCGTGGCGTCGATTATGCGGACACCGTTTGCGGTGTCGAACGCATCACGCAGCTCATCCTCGATATCTGCGGCGGCGAGGCCGGACCGCTGGACGATCAGGTACGGGCCTTGCCGGAGCGAGTTCCGGTTGCCGTGCGCGCGGATCGGGTCCGCCGCGTGCTGGGTGTCGATCTCGGCGTGGCGGCGATTCGAGATGTCTTTCGGCGACTGCAGTTTGATTGCAGCGATGTCGCTGGCCAGCAGGGTGTTCTGCAGGTGACGCCGCCTTCCTATCGCTTCGACATCACCCTGGAAGCCGACTTGATCGAGGAAATCGGCCGGGTGTGGGGGTACGAGAATATTCACGAATGCTTGCCCAGCGTGCCGCAGGCAATGCTTCCGACTCCGGAGGACTCGAGGCCGGTGGCGGAGCTCAGGCGCCTGATCGCAGCCCGCGACTATCAGGAAGTCATCAATTATGCGTTTGTCGCGCTCGAGTGGGAGCAGAAACTGCTCCAGAATAAGGATCCGATCGTCCTGGAGAATCCGATCGCGAGCGACATGTCGGTCATGCGATCGTCGCTGTTGCCAGGTCTGGTAGCCACGATTGCGGCCAACCGTCGGCGCAGTCAGCACCGGGTGCGGGTGTTCGAAATCGGGCGCGTGTTCTTGCGCGATGTGAACGGTCAGCCGGTCGCGGGGTATTCCCAGCCGGAAAGATTGGCCGGAGCAGCCTATGGCGAGCGTGAGCCCGAACAGTGGGGTGTCGAGGCGGTAGATGTCGATTTTTTCGATGTCAAGGCCGATCTAGAGGTGATGTATGCGCCCCGAGCCGTCATCTGCGAGCCGGTTGTCCACCCCTTCTTGCATCCTGGCCGGGCGGCACGGGTACGGGTCGCCGGCGAAGACGTCGGCGTGATCGGCGAGCTACATCCGTATTGGGTGCAGTTGTTTGATTTGGGGCGCGCCGCGATCGTGTTTGAGCTCGATCTGGCGAGCCTGCGGGCACGCGACTTGCCGCACTATCATCCGGTTTCGATGTTCCAGGCGGTGCGCCGAGATCTCGCGTTGATCGTTGGTGACGAGGTTTCGGCCGAGCATGTCCGAGCGGTGCTGTTGGATGCTGCACCGCATTATGTCAAAGAGGTGGAATTGTTCGATTTGTATCGTGGGCCTGGACTGTCTGAAAAGGAAAAAAGCCTAGCTTTTCGTATAGTTATGCAGGACAATCAACGCACACTTGAGGATGGTGATGCCGATCAGGCGATTGCTGCCCTTGTTGACGCCGTGCGCAGCCAATTCGGGGCCAGGCTACGTTGACCAGGCCTGACCGCAGGGTGCCCCGCCCAGAGTCGATCGATACGATGACACTCACCAAAGCCGAGTTGGCGAATATCCTGTTCGAGACCGTCGGCCTCAACAAGCGCGAAGCAAAGGATATGGTGGAAGCGTTTTTCGAGGAAATCCGGATGGCGCTGGAACGCGGCGAGAGCGTCAAGCTTTCGGGGTTCGGGATCTTCGAGTTGCGCGACAAGCCCCAGAGACCGGGGCGCAATCCCAAGACCGGTGAAGCGATCCCGATCAGTGCGCGCCGTGTCGTGACGTTTCATGCGAGTCAGAAGTTGAAGACACTGGCGAGCGAGTCGCATCCTCATGGGGCAGACTGAGGCCGAGCGTGAAGGAGGGGCGCTCCCGCCCATTCCGGCCAAGCGCTATTTCACGATCGGCGAGGTCGCCGATCTGTGCGGGCTCAAGCCGCATGTACTGCGCTATTGGGAGCAGGAATTCACGCAGCTGCGGCCGGTCAAGCGCAGAGGAAACCGGCGTTACTATCAGCACCACGAGGTCTTGCTGGTGCGGCGCATCCGTCACCTCCTCTACGAAGAGGGGTTTACGATCAACGGTGCGCGTAACCGCCTGGCGGAGATGGACGAACCAGGCGACGATGATGTCGCGGAGCGGGTCGCATCGAAGCATGGGGTGCCCGATTTGCGACGCGAGCTCGGCGACATCCTCAACATGCTGGAGGATGGCCTGAGGCCGATCGCGGCACCGGCTGGCTCATCGTCTTCCGTGTCATGACTGCTGCGTCTTGGCGATTGCCATGTCGGCGCGGTTCTCGGCGAGATCGGCGAGCAGCGCATCCTGTGCGCCATGGCGGGCGCCACGCGTGACCCGGCGGCTGTAGTGACCCTGGGCGTCCATCGTCCAGCACTGGGCGTTGTCGTTCAGGTAAAGACGCAGACCTTCCCTGAGCACGCGCTTTTTCAGACGTTCGTCCAGAATCGGAAAGCATAGTTCGATCCGGCGGAAGAAATTGCGTTCCATCCAGTCGGCGCTGGACAAATACAGGTTTTCGGCGCCATTCGACCAAAAGTAAAAGATGCGCGCATGTTCGAGGAAGCGGCCGACGATCGATCGAACCCGGATCTTGTCCGAAAGTCCGGGCAGGCCGGGCCGCAGCGCGCACACCCCACGCACGATCAGATCGATCTCGACCCCGGCCTGTGACGCCTCATAGAGTGCCTCGATGATTTCGGGCTCGAGCAGCGAGTTCATCTTCGCGATGATGCGAGACTTGCCGCCGGCGCGCGCGATGTCGGTCTCGGCACGTATCGCCGTCAGCATGTTGGCGTGCAAGGTAAAGGGCGCCTGCCAGAGGTGACGTAGCGCACGCACCTTGCCGAGGCCGGTGAGCTGCTTGAAGACCTGATCGATGTCTTCGCCCAGTTCCTCGTTGGCGCTCATCAGGCCGAAGTCGGTATAGAGCCTGGCGGTACGCGGGTGATAGTTGCCGGTGCCGAGATGGAAGTAGCGCCGGTAGCGACCTTCCTCACGACGCACCACCATCGCTGCCTTGGCATGCGTCTTGTAGCCGAACACCCCGAACACCACGTGGGCGCCGACCTCCTCCAGCCGATTGGCCCAATTGATGTTGGCTTCCTCATCGAACCGCGCCATGAGTTCGACGACGGCCGTGACCTCCTTGCCCTTCTGTGCAGCACGGATCAGCGCCTGCATCAGCTCCGAATCCATACCGGTGCGATAAACCGTGATCTTGATGGCGACCACCTTGTCGTCGTCGGCGGCCTGCTGAAGAAAGTCGAGCACCGGCTTGAATGACTGGAACGGATGGTGCAGCAGGACGTCGCCGGCACGCAGCGTGTCGAATATGCTGTAGCGTTTGATCAGCGCCTTGGGCAGGCCGGGCGTGAACGGCGCGTATTTCAGCTCGGGGCGGTCGACCCAGTCCGGTACCTGCATCAGACGCACCAGATTGACGATTCCCGGTGTCCGGTACAGATCTTCGCGCCCGAGATTGAACTGCTGGAGCAGAAAATCGGCCATCGCATCGGAACAGCTATCGGCCACTTCCAGGCGCACGGCATCGCCGAAGTGGCGTTGCGGCAATTCTCCCTGCAACGCCAGGCGCAGATTCTTGATCTCCTCTTCATCCAGGAACAGGTCGGAGTTGCGTGTGACCCGGAACTGATAGCAGCCGCGCACGCTCATGCCCTCGAACAGCTGATCGACATGCAGATGCAGCACCGACGACAGGAACACGAAGCCGTACTTGACACCGGCCAGCGTGGGCGGAAGCCGGATCACGCGCGGCAGCGCCCGTGGCGCCTGCACGATGGCAAAGCCGGAGTCGCGACCGAAGGCATCCTGGCCATCGAGTTCGACGGCAAAGTTCAGGCTCTTGTTCAAAACCCTCGGGAATGGGTGGGCCGGATCGAGTCCGATCGGCGTCAGCACCGGCATCACCTCGCGGCGAAAGTAGTCGCCGATCCACTCCGCCTGCTCAGAGCTCAGGTCGGTGCGTCTGAGGAAGACGATCCCCTCGTGCGCGAGGGCAGGCAGTATCACTTCGTACAGCAGTCGATACTGTTCGGCGATGATGTCGTGTGCCTCGACCGATACGTGGTTGAATACCTCCTGTGCGGAGCGGCCATCCGCCGAGGTCGTCATGGCGCCGGCTCGCATCTGCTCCTTCAGGCCGGCGACGCGGATTTCGAAAAACTCATCCAGATTGCTGGACACGATGCACAGGAAACGGAGGCGCTCGAGCAGTGGCACGCGCTCGTCCGCAGCTTGCGCAAGCACACGGCGTTGAAACGCGAGCAGGGTCAGCTCGCGGTTCAGAAAGTGTTCAGTGGGAAATCGACTGTACAGGGGTATGCGATGCATGAGTTTGTCCGAGCACACGGGTCCCGGGATGATAGCTGCCCTTCGTGGTAACGGTGTGTAGCCGCTTCTTTCGCGCTTGATCCCATGCGCAAGTTCGTTCTCGGTAGTCTGGCGGGACTGGTGTCGATGGCGCTTGCGTTGTTTGCTGGCTGGCGTCTGGCCACGGACGACCGGCCGCTGGTCGAACGCCCGCTGACGCTCTCGGTCGAGCAGGTCGGGCGTGCCAAGGACATCGTGCAACAGCATCGCTACCGCGTCAGGCCGGGCGGCTGGGTGTCGCTGCACCTGTCCGCCGAGGATGCCGATACGGCGGCAGGCTATCTGGCGCAGCGCTACGCGGAAGGTAACGCGCGCCTCGTGTTCGGTGCCGGCGCGGTGCGCGTGCAGGGCAGTTTTCCCGTCCGCTCCCCGGAAAGCCGGTATCTGAATGTGGACGCGACCCTCGTTGCCACCTCGCAAGGCATGCCGGTCTTGCGCTCGCTGTCGATCGGTCGGCTGCGCCTGCCCGATGCCGTGACGAACTACCTCGTTTCGCAACTTCCCATCTGGCTTGGGTATGGCAGCGAGTATCGGTCCTTGCTCGCTGCGCTGGGCTGGGTGCGCTTCGACCCCACCGGCGTACGCGCCGTCTATCAATGGCAGCCGGACCTGATCGACGATGTTCGGGCCGTCGCCATCGACGCGGGCGAGCGCGAACGACTGCTTCGATACCAGTCGGCCTTGGCGGCGCTGCTTCGCGATCGGCGCGAGCGCTCGTCGAGTGTGTCGGAGCTGCTCGGACCGCTGCTGGGTCTGGCTGAACGACATTCGGCGTCCGGCGATGCGCGCGCCGAGAATCGTGCGGCCATTTTGATCGCGATGTTCCATGCGATCGGCAAATCCCCCCGCCTGCTCTGGCCCAAGGAAGAGTGGCCGGACGTCGCCGAGCGTGCCGTGACGCTCGATCGCCGTGCCGACTTGGCGAAACATTTTCTGGTCTCCGCGGCGATCGCCGCCTATGCCGATACCCGGCTCGCCGATGTCGTCGGACTGTACAAGGAAGTCGACGACTCCCAATACGGGAGCGGGTTTTCCTTCGATGATCTGGCCGCCGATCGTGCCGGGACTCGATTCGGTGAGGCGGCGGTGGCAGACGGAGCGTCCGCGCATCGCATCCAACGGCGCGCACAAGCCAGCGCGCGCGATGCCGATTGGATGCCGGCCTGGTCCGATCTGCCGGTATCGATGTCCGAGGCGGAATTCAGACGCCGCACCGGCGGCGTCGATGCGCCTGCCTACCGGGATATCATGGGCAAGATCGAGCGGCGCGTGGAAGCCCTGCCGGTCATACGCCGGTAAGCCATCCGAATGGGATATCGACGCATGCAATCAGCGGGCGCGCCGAGCGTCGGCCTGCTAGAATCCGCGCGCCAATCCCAGGTGAATGCAAGGCATGGAATACGAGTTGCTGGCGGCGGTCGATCTGGGCTCGAACAGCTTTCGGCTGCAAGTCGGGCGGGTGGTCGGAGACCAAATCTATCCGCTCGACGGGCTGCGTGAACCGGTGCGCATCGCGGCCGGCCTGACGCCCCAGAAAATGCTGGATGGCGCGTCACAGCTGCGCGCCACCGAGGCGCTGCGGCGCTTCAACGAGCGTTTGCGTGGCTTCGAGCCCGGCGCCGTTCGTGCAGTGGGCACCAATACCTTCCGCGTCGCGAAAAACGCCGCTTACTTCTTGTTGCAGGCCGAGGCTGCGCTCGGATTCCCGATCGAAGTGATCGGCGGCCGCGAGGAGGCCCGGCTGATTTATCTGGGGGTCGCGCATACCTTGCCGCGCCCGGCCGAACAGCAGCTCGTCGTGGATATCGGGGGAGGCTCGACCGAGTTCATCATCGGTGCCAATTTTGTGCCGCAGGCGCTCGAGTCACTGTACGTCGGTTGCGTCGGCTACAGCCTGCAATTCTTTCGTAACGGCCAGGTCGACAAGCGCAGCTTTGCCGATGCCGTCTTTGCCGCGCGTCGCGAGATCCAGACGATTTCACAGCCGTATCGGGAACTCGGATGGGACGAGGCGATCGGCACCAGCGGCAGCTTCAAGGCGATCCTGGATCTGGTCGAGGCCGGGGGTTGGGGTCTCCATGGTGTCGTCACGCGCGAGGCACTGGAGCGTCTGCGCGGGCAGCTGATTCGGGCAGGGCACGCCGAGCGGCTCGGTTTCGGCGATCTGCGCGCGGACCGCGTGGCGGTGTTGCCGGGCGGGCTGTCGATACTGATCGCAGTGTTCGAGGAGCTCGGCCTGTCGCAGATGTCGTTCTCCGAGGGGGCGCTGCGTCTCGGCGTGCTCTACGACTTGCTCGGGCGCTACCACCATCACGATCTGCGCGATGCCACCGTGGCCGAGTTTCAGCGGCGCTATCAGGTCGATCGTCGACAGGCCGAGCGCGTTGCGACGACCGGCCGCCATCTCTTGACCGGTCTGCTGCAGGATGGCCAGCACGAGATGCAGTTTCTGAGCTGGGCGGGACTGCTGCACGAGATCGGCATCTCGGTGGCGCACACGGGGTATCACAAGCACAGCGCCTATATTCTGGCCAATGCCGACATGCCGGGTTTTTCACGCATGGATCAGGGTCGACTGGCGCGTGTCGTGCTCGCGCATCGGGGCAAGCTGGAGCGGGTGCAGGCGATCGACCGCGAAAGTCGGGACTGGCTGTTGATTCTGGCCCTGCGCGTCGCGGCGATCCTGCATCGTGCGCGCCAGGACATTCCGCTGCCGAGCGTGTCGCTCGCTCGCGGCGCGCGCGCAGGCTTCGTCATCGAAGCGGACCACGATTGGCTTGCGGCCAATCCGCTGACCGCCGCCAGCCTGTCGGCGGAGATCCAGCAATGGGCGCAGATCGGCTTTGAACTGTCCTTGCGTGCACAACGCAAGAAGAAGGTTCTCGCAATAGATCGAGATGGCTAAGCCCCGGGCCGGCCTCGAAATCGATCACGATCAGGGCACCGGACCTCGTGTCCGTGTCGTGGGTAGCTGGACGCTGGCGGGTATCGGTGGGATGGCGGCGACTCTCGAAAAAGAGGCGCATGCGGTGGGGCCGGAAGCGCACTGGCATCTCGACGAAATAGAACGACTGGATTCGGCGGGCGCGTTGATCCTGTGGCGTGCCTGGGGTGGCGCGAAGCCGCCGAACTGTGCGCTGCGTCCCGAGCATGACGCGCTTTTTGCACAGCTCCCGGCTGCAGGTGATGCGACAGGTGCGGCGCCGTATCGGCGCCGAAGACATGGTCTCCGGTGGCTCGGTGCAGGTGCCGGAGCGCTGGTACGTGATTCGATCGAGGCCGTTGCGCTGTTCGGGCAGCTCGCCCTGGATACGCTGTACTCGATGCGTCATCCGCGCGAGCTGCCTTGGCGCGAGCTCTCGGCGACGATCTACAAGGCCGGCGTGAGGGCGATGCCGGTCGCGGCGCTGGTCGGCTTCCTGATCGGTGTCGTGCTGTCCTACCTGTCGTCCCTGCAGCTGCGGAATTTCGGTGCGGATCTGTACATCGTCAACATCCTCGGGCTGGGCACGACACGCGAGCTCGGCCCGGTGCTGGTTGCCGTGCTGGTCGCCGGCCGCTCCGGCTCGGCCATGGCCGCGCAAATCGGCGTGATGCGTGTCACCGAGGAAATCGACGCGCTCGCGGTCATGGGCATCTCGCGCACCCAGAGACTGGTCTTGCCGAAGATTCTCGCGCTGGCGCTGGCCATGCCCCTGCTGGTCCTATGGACCACGGCCATGGCGCTCTTGGGTGGCATGGTGTCCGCGTATTACCAGCTCGATATCAGCTATGCATTCTTTATCGACCAGATCCCGCGTGTGGTGCCGGTCGCGAACTTGGTGATCGGGCTCTGCAAGGGCGTGGTGTTCGGCATCCTGATCGCCGCCGTGGCCTGCTACTTTGGCCTGCGGGTGCGTCCCAACACCGAGAGCCTGTCCGCCTGCACGACCAGCTCGGTCGTGGTCGCCATCACTGTGGTCATACTCGTCGACGCGATCTTCGCGATCGCCACGCGCAATGTCGGGGTCCCAGGGTGAGTCTCCCAGCGCCGATCATCAGCGTTCAGGGACTGGGTACGCGTTTCGGCAAGCACTGGGTGCACAGGAATCTGGATTTTCAGGTGCAGTCCGGTGAAATCGTCGGGCTGGTGGGCGGCTCCGGGAGTGGCAAGACCACGCTGCTCAGGCAGATGATCGGACTGTTGCAACCGGATGAGGGGTCGGTGCGCGTGTTCGGGTCACCGCTGTTCGGTCAGGGCCGGCTGGCACATCGAGCGCTGCGCCGACGCTTCGGGGTGCTGTTCCAGCAGGGCGCCCTGTTCTCGGCATTCACCGTATTCGAGAATATCGCCTTCCCCTTGCGCGAGTTGCGCCTGCTCGACAAGGAGCTGATCGCCGAGCTGGTGTACCTGAAGCTCGCACAGGTCGAGCTGCATCGGCATCACGGGCAGCTGATGCCGGCGGAGTTGTCCGGCGGCATGATCAAGCGCGTAGCGCTCGCGCGCGCGCTGGCACTGGAGCCCGAACTATTGTTCCTGGATGAGCCGACGGCGGGACTGGACCCGGACCGCAGCGCGCGCTTCATTGCGCTGATTCGCGAACTGCGCAGCCGACTCGGTCTGACCGTGGTGCTGGTGACGCATGATCTGGACACGCTCGAGGCCCTGGCGACACGGGTTGCCGTGCTCGCCGAGCGCAGGGTGATTGCCGAGGGGCCCATCGAACAGGTGATCGACGCCGATCACCCGTTCATCGGCAACTTCTTCGAGCCTTTGCGCCGGCGCCGCAAGGCGTCGGTGCAAAGCGCTTGACGTTTGCCTATTTCTTGCCGGCGGCCAGATCTGCGAGTGCGTTCTGCGTGATTTCGTCTTCCGCGCGGTACCAGACGTCGCGAGCGATCGGGTTTTTCATCTCTTCCATGATGTGGCCGACCAGGCCGATCGCGCGTGCAAACACACCGATGCCTCGGCAGACCTTCCAGGTGATGCCCATTTCCGAGCAGCAGGCACCAATCGCGCCCGTGGCGTTGATCGGCAGCTCTTTGTTGTAGACGCGCTCGGCTTCCTTTTGCACCTGCTGCATCAGTTCGATGTAGCGGCCGTGGAAACCGGTCTCCTTGGCGATCTGGAACAGCCTGGGCGTGCGCGGGTCGATCGGCTTATGCACCGGATGGCCGATGCCGGGGATGATGGCACGGCGGCCATGCCAGTCGGCGACGATGGTGCGCGCGAGCTCGGCCAGATCGACGTTCGCCTTGGGATCGGGCAGCGCCTCTTGCAGCAGGCGCGCGGAGCCTTCGGTGGTGCCGACGAACACGGTGCCCAGTCCGAGCAGGCCCGCGGCGACCGCACCCTGGATGCCTTCCGGGGCGCCCATGTAGGTGATGCGCGAAGCCAGCGCGCTCGGCGTCAGGCCATGCTCGACCAGCGTCACGGACACGGCGTTGAACAGGATCGATTCCTGCGGCGTGGGCATGCGGCCGAACATTTCCAGCCAGGCCATGTCGCCGAGATTGATCTTGCCGAGCAGGTCCTCGCACAGGTCGCGGCCGCGCACGACGATCTTGTCGGGCTTGCTCCAGCCCATATCGCTTTTCAGGGTTTTGGTCGTTCTGCTCATGGTGGTGCTCCGGTGAAGTGATGGTCAGGTCGAGTAAGTGGAGGTGTCCGCTCAGGCGTCCGGCAGCGCGAGCACGTTCTTGGCGAGGATGTTGCGCTGGACTTCATTGCAGCCGGCGTAGAACGTGGACGGGCGGGCGTAATAGAAGCTGTTCAACGGGTTGGCGGTGCGCTCGCCGCAGGGCAGGTCCGCTGCGATCGCGCCGGCATTGCCCAGCGCCTCCAGTGTCAGTTCGGTGACACGCTGCCAGGTCTCCGTTGCCCAGATCTTCAGCATCGACACGTCCGGCCCGATCGTCTCGCCGCGGCGCATGATCTCGGCGAAACGCGCGTAGGTCGAGGCGAGATCGGCCGTGTCCAGCCTGAGCTGGGTGTAGCGATCGACGAAGGCGGCGTCATCCATCAGACCGCGTTCGGTGGCGAGGTGCGCGAGCTGGTGCAGCGCAAACTGGCTGAAGCGCGGGCTGCCGATGAAGATGCGCTCGAAGCCCAGCAGGGCCTTGGCCATGGTCCACCCGCGGTTCGGTTGTCCGACCAGGTTGCTGCGGTGGGTGCGGACATTGTCGAAGAACACCTGACAGAATTCGGCGTCGCCGACGATGTTCCGGATCGGCCGCACGGTGATGCCGGGGGAGCGCATGTCGGCGAGCAGGAAGCTGATGCCCTCCTGTTTCTTGGCCGACTTGTCGGTGCGCACCAGCAGAAAGATATGGCTGGCATGGTGCGCCATCGTCGTCCAGATCTTCGAGCCGTTGATGACGTATTCGTCGCCGTCCAGCACCGCCTCGGTGCGCAGGCTGGCCAGGTCCGAGCCCGCGTTCGGCTCCGAATAACCCTGACACCAGATGTATTCGCCGGACAGCGTCGGCGGCAGATAGCGCTGCTTCTGTTCGTCGGTGCCGAAGCGGATGAGCAGTGGGCCGAGGTTGATCAGACCCTGATCCGGGATGCGGGCGACGCCATGATCCTCGAATTCCTCGATCTGGATCAGCAGCTTCGCGGGCGACAAGCCCATGCCGCCGTGCTCGCGGGGCCAGGCCGGCGCGATCCAGCCCTGCTGATACAGGGTCTGCCACCAGCCTCGAACCTGATCCAGTCCAGGGCGACGCGCGGGATAGCGCAGCTCGGGCGGATAGTGTTGCCTGAGAAAGGCGCGCACCTCGCTGCGGAAGGCGTCGTCCGACAAGGCGTTCCAGTCTTTCATGTGCGTTGCGTCCAGTGGGTGGGTTGGCGTCGATCAGCGCATGGTCTGCGGCAACCACAGAATGAGCTGCGGAAACAGGCAGAACAGCGCAATGACGATCAGGTGGGCGACGACATGCGGGCCGACGCCGCGGAAGACTTCGTCCAGAGGTCGCCCGGTATAGCGCGAGACGACGAACACGTTCAGCCCGACCGGTGGTGTGACCATGCCCACTTCGGCCGTGACCACGACCAGCACGCCGAACCAGACCGGGTCGAAACCCAGCGCCTTCACGACCGGCAGCATGATGGGGATGGTCAGGATCAGGATCGCTGCCTGGTCCATGAAGCAGCCCAGGATCAGGTAGATCAGGACGATCAGACCCATGATCACCCAGCGATCGACCGGCAGGCCGCCGATGGCGGCGACGATCTGCTGCGTGGTCTGCGTGACGGTGAAGAAATAGCCGAAGAATTGCGCGCCGAGAATGATCATGATGATCATGCAGGTCGTCTGCGCGGCGCGCGTGAGCGCGTGCGACAGCGTGCCGACATTGACCCGGCGCTTCGCGAGCGCGATCACGAATGCACCGAACGCGCCGATGCCCGCCGCTTCGGTCGGCGTCGCGATGCCGATGTAGATGATGCCGGTCACCGCCATGAACAGCACGATCATCGGCCAGACCACCTTCAGTGAAGCGACCTTTTCCATGAATGTGTAAGACCGGCCGGCCGGCGCACGACTGGGGTCGCGCCAGACCAGGAACAGCACCGTCAAGGCGATGGCGAATGTCACCATCAGGCCGGGAACGATGCCGCCGATCAGCAGCTCGCCGATGCTGACGTCGGCGATGATGCCGTACAGCACCAGCGCGATGCTGGGCGGGATCAGCATCGCCAGCGTGCCGGAAATGGCGACGACGCCGCAGGCGAGCTTGGGCTCGTAGCCGGCCTTCAACATCGCCGGGATGCTGGTCGAGGACAGCGTCGCCGCGGCCGCCGTCGACGAGCCCGAGATCGCGCCGAAACCGGCGCCGGCGAAGGCCGTGGCGATGCCGAGCCCGCCCGGGATCCGGCCGACCCATTTCGATGCGGAATCGAACAGGTCGTCGGCGACGCCGCTCAGGATCACGAACTCGGCCATCAGCAAAAACATCGGCACGGTGATCAGTTCATAGGAGCTGGCCGCAGAAAGCGGTGCGGTGTTCATCACGCCGAGCACCATGTTCAGGCCGCCCAGCGAATACAGGCCGACGACGCCGGCAATGGCGAGTGCGAACCCGACCGGCACGCCGATCGCCAGCATCACCAGCAACAGGATGGTCACGAAGAGTGCGAGCATGTCAGATCTCCTCGCCGTCTTCGCTGAGTTCGGTGATGCCGAGAGCTTCGTCGGCACCCGAAGCGATCGCACTGAGCAGCGAGAAAATGCCGAAGACCAGGCGCAGGATCAGCAGACCGACACCCAGCGGGATCAGCACCGCCGACAGCCAGCTGGGCCATGGAATCGCGCCGGCGACGACATCGCCGGCGCGATAGCTGTCGATGAAGCGGCTATACCCCTGGACGAAGATCCCGACCATGACCACCAGCGTCGATGCGTAGGCAATCAGTTCCAGCACGTGCCGGGTCTTTTTTGAAACACGGCGAAAGATCAGGTCGACCCGGACATGGTGGTTTTCGCGCAGCGTCGCGGACAGCGACAGGAAGAACAGCGAGGCCATCAGATACATCGAGATCAGGTCGTAGGACCAGGCGAGCGGTGAATTGAAGAAGTAACGCAAGCCGACGTCCACGAACACAATGGACATGATCAGGAACAGCGCGATCGCGGTCACGGTCATCCAGATTTTTTCCAGCGCCAGCACGCCCTGGTGAAAGGCCGGCAGGATCTTCATACGGAGGTCTCCTCGTTATCGTTGTGATCGGGAAGCCGCCTCGTCGACGGCCCGAAATCCGGCTGATTCAGTTGGCGTGTCGATCGATCATCTTCCAGCCCAGTGCGTCCATGCCCAACAGGTTTTTCTGGATGTTCGCCGAGCCCTCACCGGTGCGCATCAGACGCGCACAGGTGAAATAGCGGAACACCGGTAGTTCGCGTGCGAAGCCGAAACCGCCGAAGATTTCCAGGCATTTTTCGGTGATGTCGATCACCGCTTCGCCGGCGTAGTACTTGGCAATCGAGGCTTCGCGGCCGAAGGGCAGGCCCTGGTCCGCGCGCGCGGCAGCGCGATAGACCAGCCAGCGCATCGCTTCGGTCTTGGCCAGCATGTCGGCGATGGTGTGCTGGATGGCCTGGAACTCGCCGATGCGCTTGCCGAACGCGGTGCGCTCCTTGGCGTAGTCGATCGCCAGATCGAGGCTGGCCTGGGCGATACCGATCGCGCGGGCTGGAACGCAGACGCGGCCGTAGTGCAGCGTGCTCATGGCGGCCTTGAAGCCCTGGCCTTCGACACCGCCGAGCAGGCTGTCGGCCGGGATCTCGACATCGTGGAAAAACAGCTCGGCGGTGGGCACGCATTGCGTGCCGATGTCGGCCGCGATCGCTTTGGAGCTGAAGCCCTTCAGGTCCCGGGTCTCGACGAGGAAGGCGGAGATGCCGTCATGACCGCGGGCCGGGTCGGTCTTCGCGAACAGCAGGATGACATCGGCCACCGAGCCATAGGTGATCCAGAGCTTGGCACCATTGACGACGTAGCGATCGCCATGGCGTACCGCGCGCGTCTTCATGCCCGCCGAGTCCGAGCCGCCGCCAGGTTCGGTGAGGCCGAAAGCGCCGATATAGCGCGCCGACACCAGGCCGGGCACGTAGCGGCGCTTCTGCTCGTCGGTGCCCCAGCGGTAGATGGCCATCGGCACATTGACGCCTTGCTGATTGAAGGGCATGCCCGACTCGATGGAGGCACGCATCATTTCCTCCATGATCAGCACCTGCGCGACAAAACCCAGGCCATTGCCGCCGAAATCCTCGGGGAACAGGCAGCCGAACATGCCGGCCGCGGCCATTTTTTCGATCAGGTCGCGATGGAAGCGTGCCTCGGCCTCGCGCGCCCGCCAATAGGGCTTGATCTCCCTGCTGGCGAAGGTCCGCGCCATCTCGCGTGCGGCGGACTGCTCCGCGGTCGGTTCGAAGTTCATGATAGAGGCACCCGCGATCAGCGGCCGCCGCGGGCGTTGAGCACCGCCTTCAATACCTCCGAGCCGGGTTTGCCGCGTGCATCCATGCCCGCTGCCCACTCGGACGCGACCGAGGCGGTGACGTCGTCAATGTACTTCTTGTCGGCGGCGCTCCAGCGCACCATCGTCACGCCGCGCTGTTTCAGCTTCTCGCCGTCAGAGGCCTCTTCCTTGTCCATGCCGGCGCAGACGCTGCGCGTGGCCATTTCGCCGGCATCCATCATGGCTTTCCTGACATTGTCCGGCAGTTGCTTCCAGCGGTTTTCAGAGATCAGGAACACCGCCGCGGCCGAGCCGAAGCCGGCTCCGACGGTGGCATATTTCGCCGGGATGTTGTAGTTGGCGGTCACGCCATAGGAGAAGATCGCGCCATCCAGCGTGCCGCGGCTCATCGCCTCGAACGCATCCGTCGAGGGCATCTTCACGCCCACGGCCTTCAGCTTGCGCATCGTGATGTCCATCGCGCCACCAAGGATGCGCAGCTTCATCCCTTCCATGTCCTTGGGCGTTTCGATCTTGCGTTTGGCGGAGACCAGCTGATAGGGAGGATAGACGGCCGAGAACATCACACGCACGCCGTTCGGGCCATATTCCTTTTCGGCCATGATGCCGCCTTCGCGCGAGATCTTCCAGTGCGTGAGTGTGCCCTGGCAAGAATCCTCGAACAGCCCGGGCAACTCGAACGCCGCGGTCAGCGGCATCTTGTCTGAGGCGTAGGACGGCGCGAACAGCACGACGTCGGCGACCCCGGTCTGGGCCAGTGACAGCAGATCCTTGGCCTTGCCGAGCTGTTCGGCCGGGTAGTGCTCGAATTGCACCATGCCGTTGGTCGCTTTCGTGACCTGTTCCATCCAGGGCTTGATCGCATAACGCGGCATGAAGTGCGTCAGCGGAAACTGGTCGGCCACACGCAGGACCAGCTTCTTGTCCTGTGCCTGCGCGAGTTGGGGAAGGCCGACGATCGTGCCGGTCAGCAGCCACGCACAGCAAGTGTTGGATAGTGATGTACGCATTGCTTGTCTCCTCCAGTGTTCTGTACTAGCGACGGATGCTCGATCCGATCAATCGGCCTTGATGCCAGCCTCGCGAATGACCTTGCCAAGGCGGGCAATCTCGGTTTTCAGCGCGGCGGCAAGTTCTTCCTGACCACCGGGGATGGGTTCGAAGCCGATGCCCTTGATGCGCTCGATGTTGTCCGGATTCTTCAGTAGCTTGACCAGTTCCGCGGACAGCCGCTGCGTGACCTCCTTGGGCGTGCCCGCCGGCGCAAAGAAGGCAACCCAGGCGATGTATTCGAATCCGGGCACGGTGTCCGCGACCGGCGGCAGATCGGGTGCCATCGACGTGCGCTTGGCACTGGTGACCGCCAGCATGCGCACCTTGCCCGCCTTGGCATTGGGCACCGAGGTCGTCAGTGGCTCGCACAGCCCCTGCAACTGGCCGGCGAGCAGGTCGTTGAGCGCCTGCGGCGAGCTGCGATAGGGGACGACGGTGAGATTGATGCCGGCCAGAGACTTGAGCATCTCGGTACAGATCTGCGCCGACCCGGTGCCCGATCCGAAGTTGAGCTGCCCCGGTTTGGATTTGGCCAGTGCGACGAGCTCCTGCATGTTCTTGATGGGCTGGCTGGGGGGGACGATGAAGGTGAAATAGGCGGCCGCGGTCATCGCGATCGGCGCGAAATCCTTGACCGGGTCGAACGGAATCTTGCTGTAAAGACTGACGTTCGCAGCCATGGTCGTGCTCGAGCCGAACAGGATCGTGTAGCCATCCGGCGCGGACTTCGCCGCGGCGTCTACGCCCACGATGCCTCCGGCGCCGGGGCGGTTCTCGACGACGACGGACTGACCCAGTGCTTCACCCAGCTTTTGCGCAACCAGGCGGGCGAGGATGTCGGTGCTGCCCCCTGCCCCCTGCGGCACGATCATTTTGATCGGTTTGCTCGGATAAGTGTCCGAAAATGCATTCTGGATTGAAATCGGTCCGCAAGTGCACAATACGGCTGCCACCGCCAGGCGTAGGAAGCGCATCCAGTTCTCCTTGTACTGAAAAAACGCATTCATTCCCCAGCGATCACTCGGCCCGGTGCCGGGGTTGAAAGCGAGCTAGGCGGCGCAAGCGTGCTCAAGAAAACGGGCCATGTCCAGACATTGCGTCGCGGGCGTGCAGGGTAGCGAAAAAAGTCGGTTGGTTCAACAAACATCGCGGAGCGGCTGTCGAGCCTGTTTTCGTGCCGCGGACCGATTCAGCGTGGACCCGTCACAGACCGCGCAGCAGCCGGGCCTCGGCAACAGCCAGCTCCGCCGGCTCACCGAGCAGGACGACGACATCACCCGCACCCAGGCGAAAATCCGCGCCCGGAGCCATGATGCGGACCTTGCCTCGCCGGATCGCCGTCACTTCGACATCGATGGCGCCCAACTCGAACGCCGAGAGGCAATGATCGACCGCTTGCGCGTGTTCGTTCAGCGGGACCGAGTGCAGTCGCTTGTGCTGATGTTGTCCCAGTGCTTCTTCCAGCAGTTGTTCCGCGCCTTGGTAGATGCCACGCAACAGGTGATAGCGCATGCCGCGGACCTGCTGTATGCGGCGCACCACGCGGCTTAACGGTAGCCCGGAGAGCAGCAGCGCATGGGAGGCCAGCATCATGGAGGACTCGATCGCTTCGGGCACCGCTTCGGCCGCGCCGGCCTGCAGGATGCGATCCATGTCGCGTTCATCGCGCAGGCGCACGATGACCGGGACCTCCGGCCGCAGTTCATGCACCTGATGCAGCACACGCAGCGCGGAGGTGGTGTCGGCGTAGGTGACGACGACGACGGCGGCGCGATGGATGCCGGCTGCGATCAAGGCTGCGCGCTTCGCGGCATCGCCATAGACGACCGTCTCGCCAGCGGCGGCGGCCTCGCGCACCCTGTCCGGATCGAGGTCGAGCGCGATGTAGCGTATGCCTTCCTGCTCCAGCAGCCGTCCGAGGTACTGGCCATTGCGTCCGAAGCCGCACAGGATCGCATGGCGATCGATATCCATCGACCCCGCCGCGATCGAGGTCAGTTGCATCGAGCGCATCAGCCACTCCGAGGGCAGCAGACGCAAGGCGATATGGTCGGCATACTGGGCGAGGATCGGTGCCATCAACAGCGACAGGATCAGCGCGGTCAGCACGACCTGCATGATCGCTGGTGGCAGCAATTCGGCCTGCCCGGCAAGCGACAGCAGCACGAAGCCGAATTCGCCGCCCGCCGCCAGCCAGACTCCGGTACGGATCGCGGTGCCCCCCGTTTCGCCGAACACTTTGGACAGGCCGGTGATCAGCAGGAATTTTCCGACGAGCAGAGCGATCAGCGTGCCCAGGACGGCCGGCAGTTCCGCAACCACCAGACGCAAGTCGAGCCGCATGCCGACGGTGACGAAGAACAGGCCCATCAAGACGTCCCGAAACGGCTTGATGTCTTCCTCTACGCGGTAGCGGTAATCGGTTTCGGACAACAGCATGCCGGCCAGGAAGGCGCCCAGCGCCAGAGACAGGCCGGCTCGTTCGGTCACCCAGGACAGGCCCAGCACCACGAGCAGGACATTGAGCATGAAGAGCTCCGCCGAGCGACGTCTGGCGACCAGAAAAAACCAGCGTTGCATCAGCTTCGGGCCGAGATACAAGATGATGATCAGTGCGATGCCCGCCTTGAGCCCCGCCGCCAGCAGTTCGAGCACCAGGCGCTCGGCACTCAGGCCCATGGACGGAATCAGGACGAGCATGGGGACGACTGCCAGATCCTGAAACAGCAACACGCCCATGACTGCGCGACCATGCGGTGCGTCCAGCTCGGTCCGTTCCGCGAGCAGCTTGGACAGCACCGCGGTCGAGCTCATCGACAGCACGGCGCCGATCGTGACCGCGGTGCGCCAGTCCAGCCCGATCATCAGTGCGCTCAGTGTGGCGCCGGCCAGCGTCAGCACGACCTGGGCGAGCCCCAGGCCGAACACCAGGCGCCGCATCGCATAGAGTTTGGGCAGCGAGAATTCCAGCCCGATCGAGAACATCAGAAAGACGATGCCGACCTCCGCCGCATAGTGGGCGGCGGGCGAGTCGGCCATCAGCGCGAGGGCGTGGGGGCCGAGGACGACCCCCAGGAAGAGGTAGCCGAGTATCGGTGGCATGCCGAGCCGATGGAGATAGCCGACCGAGATGACCGCCGCGAGCAGGAGGAGCAGGATTTGCGTGATGGCGTCGGTCATGGCACTGGGGGCGGCGTCTGGGGCTCTGCTACACTCGTTGCCGATGATAACCGTTCGTAAATCTGGCTTTGCAGAGCCCTTGCACAAGACCTTTGCCGGACTGGATCGCGGTCACACATCGCCCGTGCTGCGGCTCGAATCGAGTGGGCGCGAGCGTTGAGCGGCAAGCTTGCCGGCATGGATGCGGTGCGCCTGATGGCGTTCGATGTGGACGGCGTGCTGACGGATGGCACGTTGTGGTTCGGACCCGCCGGCGACACCTACAAGGCATTCCATACGCTGGATGGCCACGGCCTCAAGCTGCTCGGCGCGGGTGGCATCGAGGTGGCGATCGTGACCGGACGGGTCTCGGAAGCCGTGCGCATTCGCGCCGACGAACTGGGCATCAGGTTTGTGCGTCAAGGTGTGGCCGACAAGGTTCGTGCGCTGGCCGAGCTGGCCGAAGAGGCGGGCGTGAGCTTGCGGGAGTGTGGCTATATGGGTGACGATGTGGTCGACCTTCCCGTCATGCGGGCCTGCGGGTTCTGTGCATGTCCGGCCGATGCCCATCCACTCGTGCGCGCGCGCGCCGGCATGGTCGCCAACCGTTCGGGTGGGCGCGGTGCGGTACGCGAGATCTGCGAAGCCATATTACTGGCGCAAGGACGCCTCGACGCGGTGCTGGCACCATGGCTCGAGTGAGGGCATCGGCCTCCGGCCTGTTCCCCTTGCTGATCGTCGGGGTTCTGGCGCTGGCGACTTACTGGCTGCAAAAGGTCGTCGACTTCGATGGCGTCGCCAGCAAGGGGGCACACCGGCACGACCCGGACTTCATCGCGAAGAATATGATGCTCGAACGCTATGACCAATCCGGGGCGCTGCGCTATCGGCTCAACGCCCGGGCCATGACGCATTTCCCGGACGACGACAGCACCGAGTTGGAATCGCCTCAGTTGCGCTATGTGCGTCCGGATCGGCCCACACGCATCAGCGCGCGCGCGGCCTGGGTCTCGGCTGACGGTGTCGAGGTCCGTTTGCACGGCGATGTGCTCGTCGTCCGTGAAGCCAGGGGCGAGCGTGCCGAGTTCCGCCTCACGACCGAGCGGCTGACCGTGTTTCCCGATGATGAGCTCGCACGCACCGATGCGCCGGTCCGTTTTGTCGAAGGCAACTCGCATGGTTCGGCCGAGGGTATGGTCGCAGACAATCTGAAAGGCGAATTTCGTTTTCTGAATAACGTGCAGGCAACCATAGAGCGCAAGAAGTCATGATCGATCGAATCGTACTGAAAGGCTGTCTGGGAATGCTGTGTCTGGGGTTTGCGGTCACGGCCTTCGCCGAGCGCGCGGATCGCGACAAGCCCGTCAATCTGGAGGCCGACAAGGTGACGGTCGACGACCGCAACAAGATCCAGGTATTCGAGGGACGGGTGACCATGACCCAGGGCACACTGACGATACGTGGCGACAAGATCGTCATCACCCAGGACGCCGAGGGTTACCAGCGCGGAGTCGCCTACGGCAGTGCGAACAGTCTCGCGCGCTTTCGCCAGAAGCGCGAGGGCAAGGACATCTGGTTCGAAGGCGAAGCCGAGCGCATCGAGCACGATGCCAAGACCGAGCTTGCGCGCTTTTTCGACCGCGCCTGGGTGCGGAACGGCGACGACGAAGTGCGGGGTCAATACATCGAGTATGACGGCATCACCGAAAACTACGTCGTCACCAACGGGCCGAATGCGACCACGGTTCCGCGCGCCGGCGCGGGAAACCGGGTGCGTGCGCTGATCCAGCCCAAACGCAAGGACGGCCCGATCGCGCCGACAGCGGCACCGGCCGGCGGGCAGCTCAAGCCATCCCGAGAACTCGCTTCCCCCGTCACGCCTGGAGCGCAGCCATGAACTTCACCTGCCTGATCGTCGAGACCCGCGACAAAGTGGGTCTCATCACGCTGAATCGACCGAAACAGCTGAATGCGCTGTCCGATGTGTTGATGGATGAGCTGGCCGAAGCGCTGACCGCGTTCGACCGGGATGCCGGTATCGGCGCTGTGGTGCTGACCGGATCGGACAAGGCGTTCGCGGCCGGAGCCGATATTGCCGGCATGAAGGACCTGGGCTGGATGGACGCCTACCAGGGCAACCTGATCAGCCGCAACTGGGACCGCGTGCGCGAGTTCCGCAAGCCGCTGATCGCCGCGGTGGCGGGCTTCGCACTGGGTGGGGGCTGCGAACTGGCGATGATGTGCGACATGATCTTTGCCGCCGACAATGCCCAGTTCGGGCAGCCGGAGGTGAAGTTGGGAATATTGCCCGGGGCGGGCGGCACCCAGCGCCTGCCGCGAGCCGTCGGCAAGGCGAAAGCGATGGACATGTGTCTGACCGCGCGCATGATGGACGCGCAGGAGGCGGAGCGGGCCGGGCTGGTGTCCAGGGTCATCCCTCGCGAGCGCCTGCTCGATGAAGCGCTGTCCGCGGCACGGACGATGGCCGGGTTTTCGCTGCCCGTCGTCATGATGATCAAGGAATCGATCCAGCGTGCCTTCGAGGTTCCGCTGGCCGAGGGCTTGCTGTTCGAGCGACGCAGTTTTCATGCCGCGTTCGGCCTCGCCGACAAGCAGGAGGGCATGGCCGCGTTTCTGGAGAAGCGACCGCCGAATTTTCGCAATGCCTAATCGCCTGCGCCGAAAGTTCACGACTGCGCATCCACGGACGATCTCGTTCTTTCTGCGTTTCCGAGTGCCGCCATGAACCCGCATACGCCCTTGCCTGAACCGCTCCCCGCTATCGAGCCCCGCACTTTGTTTCCCGGTCTCGCGATCGAGACGCGACATGCTGCCGGCGTCATCGCGCGTGAAATGGGTCGCGGGCCGACCCTGCTGCTGTTGCACGGAGGAACCGGCTCATGGACGCACTGGGTGCGCAACATCGATGCGCTGGCACGCCACTTCCGCCTGGTCGTGCCCGACTTGCCCGGCATGGGCGAGTCGCTGGACGTGCCGCTGGATATCGATCTCGACGGCTACGGTCGCTATCTGCTTGCGGCTCTGGAGGGGGGGCTGCTAGCAGTGGACGAGCCGTTCATGGTGGCCGGTTTTTCCTTCGGTGCGGTGGTGACCGCCTGGCTGGCAGCGCAGTGGCCCGAGCGTGTGTCCGGCATCGGCCTGCTCGGTCCCGGTGGCTTCTCTCCCGGAAGCTGGGCGCGACCGGCACTGAAGTCCGTCCCGAAGGGGGCCTCCGACGATGAGGAGAATGCGGTGCATCGCCGTAATCTTGAGTTGATGATGGTGGGTGACCCGCGCCGCATCGACGCGTTGACGGTCGCGATGCAGCGTCGCAATCACAGCCTGACGCGCTTCAAGTCGCGCTTTCTCGGCTATCGCGACACGCTGGCGCCGAGTCTGCGCGAGACGCGCTGTCCGGTACTGGCCGTGCTGGGCGAACGCGACCCCTTGCCCCAGCCCGATGCCGCGGCGCGGGCGGCCTACCTCAGGGCCAACGCGCCGCGTCTGGATTGCCATATCGTGCCGGACGCCAGCCATTGGGTCGCGTTCGAGCAGCCCGAACAGGTGAATCGGCACCTGATCGAGTTTTTTTCCGCGCGCGGCCGGCGTGATTCGTCCGGCGTGTTCATTTGACGAGAGCGCGCCGCCAGATCAGATAGGCAGTCCAGCTTCCCAGCCAGGTGAAGAAGAAGCTGAACACGATGTCGGACAGGAAATGCGCGCCTTGCGCAATGCGCAGCAGGCCCAGCGAGGATCCGGCCAGCAATGCGATGAGCAGCCAGCGGCGGCGCCGACGCGCATCGCCCAGATAGGCCAGCGCGATCAGCTGATAGCCGAAGGCCGCGTGCCCGCTGACGAAGGAACAATTGTCGGGACACTCGTTTGCCGGCTGCAATGCCGGTGTGAACCGGCGTGCGCCGCCGAACTCCTGCACCTGAGCCGGGCGGGCACGCCCCCAGTGATCTTTCAGGCCGGCGTCGATGATGAGTCCCGGTCCGAGCGCGATCGCGGTGAGCAGAAACGCGAGCTGTACGCATCGTGTCCGGGTTGCCGCCGAGCGCCGGACCAGGCTCGTGATCAGGCTCGCGATCAGTCCGATGGCGAGACCCACGACGAGGACGCGCGTCGCGATCGGCACGCCGCGATAGATCGCGATGACCCAGGACGAGTCGTTTGCCGGAAAGCCACGTCCAGGGGTGAAGAACAGGCTGGTCAGCGCGAGGTCGATTTGTGGCAGCAGCGTGAACAGCAGGCCGGCCGCAACGGCCGCGATCAACACGATCCTCTCGATGTTCATGGCGAATAGCCTTTGAAGTCGCGCAACAGAAAGATATGCGCCGTGCGTTCGAGATCCGCATGAACGCGGATGCGGACCTGAGCGAGCGACTGACTGCTGCGGAAGTGACGGGTGATCGCATCGTTGTCAGGACCGCGCGCCAAGAGCAGGAAATCGCCGGTGCGCGGAGCATCGAGTGCGGCGACCAGCTGGTAGTGATCGGCGGAGTGCGCCTGCGGGCGCCAGGCGGCGATCGCCTGCGGGCGGGCGTAGAACAAGGTTTCCGCCAGCAGTTCACGGTCGCTGGCGAGCACGGTGGCTTGCGGATGGGCGCGCAGGTAATGCGCCACGGCCTCGCCGAAATCCCGCCAGCCACGTGCGCGCTTGTACGGGTCGTTGTGCGCGTCGAGAGGTCTGCCGAGAGCCGGGGCCAGATCCGGCCAGTGATGGAGCGCGGCCGCAGCCATGAGATTGAGCGCGATCGCCGGGGCGAGCCAACGTCCCGGAATGCGTCCCGCCGCGATGACGACGAGCGCCAGCAGGGCGGGGGCGGCCCAATTGCCGTTGACTTCGGCGCGCAGCGCCTGCACGGCGACGAGACCGAGCAGCGGCAATGACATGGCAACCAGCATCCGAATGCGCGGGTCCGCCCAGATCGGTCGATTGCGCAGCAGCGCCCAGACCAGCAAGGGCGCGAGCAGCGGCCCGAACGCGAGCCATTGCTCAAGGACATACCTGAGCGGAGCGCTGCCCGCACCGCCGGGCTGGCCCAGATGCGTGATGTCGGCGGTGTGGGCAAAGGTTGGAAAGCCATGCCGGGCATTCCAATGGAGATTGGGGGCAAGCAACGCGATGGCGACCAATGCCGCCAGCCATGGCTTGCACGTCGCCAGCTGACGGCGGTAGGCCGGGACCCAGAGCATGCCGAGCAGTGCCGACGGCAGAAAGATCGCCATCGTGTACTTGCTGAGCAGGCCCAGGCCGACCAGTACGCCGGTTGCCAGCCATGACGACCAGCGGCCGTGTGCGAGCGCATGCAGAAAGCAGGCCATGGCCGCGGCCCAGAAGAACATCAGCAGCGCGTCGGTCGAGACGAACAGCGCGAGCGCGCCAACGATCGGCAGCGACAGGAACATCACGCCGGCCGCCAGCGCCGCCCGGTGGCCAAACAGGCTTTGTGCGATCCCGGCCAGCACCAGTGCGGTGGCCGGGTAGAGCAGGAACGCGGGAGCCTTGACTGCGAGTGCGGTGTCGCCGAACAGAGCGGTCGACATCGCGATGGCCGCGGCGATGGCGGGCGGCTTGGAGTAATAGCCCCAGTCCAGCGCCTTCGACCAGGACCAGTAGTAGGCTTCGTCGACGTAAAGATCGATGCCCAGATGCCCGACCAGCCAGATCCGGTACAGGGTCACGGCCGCTGCGAATGACATGAGCAGCGCCCAGGCCGTACGCCGGCTCATCGACGTCTGACCAACACCACACCGCCGGCCTGATAGACGATCTCGACTTGCCGCAAGGCTTCGGCATCGAGGCGATCGCTACGAGTCAGTGCGAGTTCGCCGGGCTGTGGCGGACGCACGGGCGTTACCGCTTGACGGTATACGCTGAAGCTGGGCGCGCCGAAGTTCCAAAGCACGGCGGGCTGCAAGCGCGCCCGGAGTCCGGCCGTCTTGACCGGGCCCTGCAGCACATCGCCGATCCATGGTGCGACGACTGCCGCCAGCGTGAGGGAGGATAAAGCCGCTCCGCCTGCAAGCCTGCGACCGATCGGCCAGGCCTTGCGGTTGGCGATCACGAAATAGACGGCGAGGGCGCCCAGTGTCATTGGGTAGTAGCCAGGCGCGAGCTGATGGGCGGCCCGCGCGAACTGGGCTTGGTAGTAGCCGGAAACCTGCGCTGTCAGCACGGTGATGATCGACGGCAGCAAGGCCAGCACCAGCAGCCAGAGCGCCGGCAGCGCGAGCGTCACGAGCGACCACAGGCCATGGTGCGCGTTCGTCCGTCGGGCGAGCAGCAGGAACAAGGGTGTCGTCCCGTACAGTGCGTAGTGCGGCAGCTTCGTTCCGGACAGCGTGAAAAACACGAATACGAAGCCGACCCATAGCCACAGAAAGCGGGTGAGCGCATCGCGCAGATCATGTCGCAAACGGGCTAGCATGGGGACCAACAACCCGCTCCAGGGCATGAGCAGCAGCGGAATCACGATCAGGTAGTAGAACAGGCCGCCACCATGGCCTTCGAGCGGGCCGGAAAAGCGCGACAGGTTGTGATGCAGCAGGAATCCGCGGATGAAATCCATGCCATGACGCTGCCAGGCGAACCCATACCAGGGGGCGGCGACGGCGAGCAGGATCAGCCAACCCACGGGGTCACGGATCGCGGCAAGCCAGATCTTGATGGAGGCGCTCGTCCGCGTGCTCAGCGCGTACATCAGCGTGACGGCGATCGGGATGAGCGCGGCCACCGGGCCCTTGGTCAGCAACCCGAGGCCGACCCAGAGGTAACAGCGCCGCAGCGGTGCCTTGCCGCCACCATTGACATGACGCCAGGCATCGAAGCAGGCGAGCGCGAGCCAGAGATTGAGCAAGGCGTCGGCGGTCGCCGCGCGACCGATCAGGAAGGGGCCGATCGCGGTCGCCGTGATGGCCAGTGCCAGATTCGCGGTGTCTTCGGAAAAATACGTCTTGGCGAATTGCCAGACCGCCCAGGACCACGCGCAAGCCGCGAGCGCGGACGGCATGCGGAAGGCCCATTCGTTGGGACCCAGCAGCGCAACGAACAAGGCTTGGAGCCAGTAGCTCAGGATAGGCTTGTCAAAGCGCGGCGAGCCGTTCAGATAGGTGAACAGGAAGTCGCCGCGCTCGAACATCTCGCGCGTGGCTTCCGCGAACGCGCCTTCATCGACGTCGAACAGCGGCGGCGTGCCGAGCCATGGCAGAAAACTTGCCAGCGGCAAGACCAACACCAGCCAGTGCCACAGCCCACCGCGTGCGCTCATGGATTGGGCTGATGCCAGCCGGCCTGTTCGTCCGGGAGATTGTCCTCATCATGGGCCAGGTAGAGCTGGCTGGCCCCAGACTCGAAGTACACGCGTGCGACGATCTCCGCGAGCACGCCGGTGGTGACCATCTGCAGTGCCGCGATGACCAGGAAAAATCCAAGGAAGAACAGTGGTCGCGTGCCGATGGATTCGGCATAGATCAGCTTGAGCGCCATCAGATAGGACAGAATGGCGCCGCCGATCAGCCCGAGCGCGATCCCGATGCCGCCGAAGAAATGGCCCGGCCGGCTGCGGTAACGCATGAAAAAATAGACCGATACCAGATCGAGCACGACGCGGAAGGTGCGCGAGAGCCCGTACTTGGACTGGCCCAGTATGCGCGGATGGTGATTGACCACCTCCTCGGCGATGCGTCCAGGTCGCGTCACCGTCGTGAGCCACGCAGGAATGAAGCGGTGCATTTCGCCGTAGAGCTTCACTCGCTTGATGGTGCTCGCGCGGAACGCTTTCAGGCTGCAACCATAGTCGTGCAGCCTGACACCGGTTGCGCGTGCGATCAGCCGGTTGGCCAGCTGCGAGGGCAGACGACGAAGCAGCCAGTTGTCCTTGCGGTCCTTGCGCCAGCCGGCGACCAGGTCCAGTTGTTCGTTCAGCAGTCGCGCGACCATGCGCGGAATATCTTCCGGGTCGTTCTGAAGATCGCCATCCATCGTCACGATGACGTCACCGCGTGCGGCATCGAGTCCGGCCTGCATGGCTGCGGTCTGCTTGTAGTTGCGCACCAGCGGGATCACCCGGACATGGGGACCGTATTCGGCCGACAGGAAGGACAGTGCCTCGACCGTACCGTCGGTACTGCCGTCATCGACCAGAATCAGTTCCCAGGGGTGGGGGTAGGACGCGAGCGCGGCATGCATGCGTTCGAGCAGCGGCGCGCAGTTGTCCACTTCGTTGTACATCGGGATGACAACGGAAAGGCGGTGAGCGGGAGCGGTTGATTGGCCGGGCGTCGCGGGGCCGGTAGCAGTGTTCATGGTGTCGGTGTGTCTCCGGATCGTCCGGCTTTTTCGGTTGAGCTTAACAGCGATGCAGTCGAAGATCGCTGGAGTAGCCAGGCCGGGAAGGAAGCCAGCACGGCACAGGCGAGAACGAACAGATGCAGCAGCAGCGCGACCCTTAGCCCGTCGGAAAACGCATAGCTCTGGGTGGCAAGCGCGGCCGCGGCGCCCGCCTCGAAACTGCCGAAGCCGGCCACACCTTGTACGGGCAGCACGGCGGCCGCTTCCGCGCCGAGCACACCCACTGCCGCGACGCGCAATTCACCGGGCAACAGGGCTGCCAACAGTATCGATTGGGCGACGAGTTTGACGCTCCAGTTCGCGATGGTCCATAGCCAGCCGCGTCTCGACGCGCGCGTCGCCTGAGCGAACGCGACGAGCAGCTTGCCGAACAGGCCCGTCGTCGGCATCCCGGGGCTGGAAGCGAACAGAGTGTCCAGCCGGGACTCATAGCGGTGTGCGTAGCCAGTACCGGCGAATATCAGCGCAAACCAGCCCGCCAGCACCAGCACTCGCATGGCGGGGGGCAGTTCCGGCCAGGCCAGCGCGGCGATGCCCAGGAGCACGCTGATGTCCTGGAGTCGCCACCAGAGGAGGGAACCGGTCGAGCGCGCGTAGCCAATCCCGGCGTGACGCTTGAGCAGTACCGGGAACGCCAGCTCGCCGCTGCGCAATGGCAACAGGTTCACGAACGCGTTATGAATCAGCATCAGACGCAAGCAGTCCAGATAGCTCAATGCGGTGTCGTGGCGGAACTCGTCCCAGATGCGCAGCGCACGCAGCGCATAGCTCGCGAACAGCCCGAGCACGGCCGGCAGCATCGCCGACCAGCCGGCGCGCGCGAGCAATGTTTCGAAATTTCCGGGCGAGCTTTGTGCCAGCACCCAGAGCACGAGCGCGAGGGTGAGCGCGACCGTGCCGATGCGTCGGATCATGTTGTTTCGATCATCCTAGAAGCCGCAGTTGGACGCGCCCGATGGTGCGTCTGATCGCGTGCCTGCCACGAAGCAACGACGCCGCAGGCCGGGGCCTGCAAGGAGGCGCGACAAAGGCAGGCGCGTGAGCAGGCGTGCCAGCGGGTACGTAGCGATCTCGCCCAACAGGTGAAGGCGAGCAAGGGCAGAAAAGTCAGCGTGCATGCTGATGTCCGCAACGGCATGGAGCAATCAACTGAGGTTTCTAGGATCATTCCTGTTGCCGAACAGGATGCGCTGGTGGCCGGGCGGCCTCCGGCCGCGATGGCAGCAGGGCGGCGACACAACCGATGAATGCCAGAGCGGCCAGCCCATACTGGAATTCGCCGGCGAGCGGGTAGCCGAGATCCTGATAGCACAGGTAGACACCCATGCCCGCCAGGACGGTGGCCATGACCACGACGCCGCGGCGGCACTCCCAGAAGCGCCAATGTTCGCTCCACGCGACGCCGATCGCGGCCGCCAGCCAGCCTCCCGCGGCACCGGCGAGCAGGTCTGCCGGCCAATGTGCTCCCACCGCGATGCGGCTCACCGCCACGGCCGCAGCCAGTGCGACCGCGAGCGCGATGGGCACCACCCGCCGGCGTGGTGGCAGCCACAGGACGATGCCGGCGAAGGCGAAGGCGGTGAGTGCATGACCCGAAGGAAAGGCGTGGTGTCGCAGCACCTCGCCGATCTGGTGGAACTGCCCGGATGCGAGCGCGGCGGCCGGTCTGGGCAAGTCCATGATGCGCTTCAGGCCATAGGAGTAAAGGCTGCCGGGAAGGGCGGCAAGCATGCCGGCAGCAAAGTACTGGGGACGGGCCCTGAGCAGCAGGCCGAACAGCGCGAAGGCACCGGCCGCGGTCCCCAGCAATGTCAGGGCGGACCAGAACGCATCGGGCAGGGTTCGGCTCCAGGCATTGCCGAGCATGAACAACCCCTGATTGGCAGGCGAGGTGGCCAGCGCCAAACCGACGCCCAGCAGCAGCGCGCTCGGCAGCAGCGCCGCGGCCCACCGGCGCCAGGCCCGCCTGCGCCTAACGCGGCAGATCAGACCGGCCCATGAGAAAGGCATCGACCTCGCGCGCGCACTGCCGGCCTTCGCGTATCGCCCAGACGACGAGCGACTGGCCACGGCGCATGTCGCCGGCCGCAAAAACCTTGGGCACGTTGGTGGCGTAGCAGCCCGGGCCTTCGGTGCCGGCGCGGGCATTGCCGCGTGCATCCTTCTCGACGCCGAAGGTGTCCAGGACGCTGGCTACCGGGCCCACAAACCCCATGGCCAACAAGACCATATCGGCCGGCATCTCGAATTCGCTGCCCGGAATCTCGGACATTCTGCCGTTCTCCCAACGCACACGCGCTGCCAGCAAGCGTTTGATCCGGCCATTCTCGCCAAGGAACGCCTTGGTGGTGACGGCCCAGTCACGCCGGCATCCTTCCTCGTGAGAACTGGATGTCCTCAGCTTGATCGGCCAATACGGCCAGACCAGCGCCTTGTCTTCCTGTTCCGGGGGTTGCGCCAGCAACTCGAACTGGCTGACGGAGGCGGCGCCCTGTCTGATCGACGTGCCGACACAGTCCGAGCCAGTGTCGCCACCACCGATGACCACGACATGCTTGCCGTCGGCGCGGAGCTGGCCAGTGAGCGCATCGCCGGCGTTGACACGGTTCTGTTGCGGCAGGAACTCCATCGCGAAATGGATTCCGTCCAGCTCACGGCCGGGAATCGGCAGGTCACGCGGCTGCTCGGCACCACCCGCCAGCACAAGTGCGTCGAACTCGCCCAGCAGGGTCTCGGGATCGAGTCGCCGGGTCGCGAGATTGGTGACGACACTGCCCGCGGGCAGCGCGCCAACCAGCGTGCTGGTCATGAACTCGACCCCTTCGGCGCGCATCTGCTCGATGCGGCGATCGATCTGGACCTTCTCCAGCTTGAAATCCGGGATGCCATAGCGGAGCAGGCCACCCGCGCGATCGTTCTTTTCAATCACGGTGACCGCGTGTCCGGCGCGGGCGAGTTGCTGCGCGCAAGCCAACCCGGCCGGGCCGGAGCCGACGATGGCGATTTTCTTTCCGGTCTTGACGGACGCGGGCTGCGGCACGACCCAGCCTTGCTCCCAGGCGTGGTCGATGATCGAGCGTTCGATCGACTTGATGGCGACCGCCTCGCTATTGATGTTCAGCGTACATGCGGCTTCGCACGGTGCCGGACAAATGCGCCCGGTGAGTTCCGGAAAATTGTTCGTGGAATGAAGAACGTCGATCGCCGCGCGCCATCGATTCCTGTATACGAGGTCGTTCCAGTCCGGAATGATGTTGTTCACCGGGCAGCCATGCGTGCAGAACGGAATGCCACAGTCCATGCAGCGCGCACCCTGCAACGAGGCCTGACGGTCATCCAGCCGCAACGCGAATTCGCGATAGTGCCGAATGCGCTCGGCGGCGGGGGCGTAGGCTTCGTTCAGACGCTGATACTCGATGAAACCGGTCGGTTTTCCCATGGTGTGTCCTAAGCGGCGCGCATGGCGCCGGTGGGCGCCTGCTTGTCGGCCATTTCGCGCAAGGCGCGCCGGTATTCGTGGGGCATGACCTTGACGAAGCGTATGCGATAAGTGCTCCAGTCGGAAAGAATCATGCGGGCGCGGTCGGAGCCGGTGTAGTGCAGATGCTGGCCGATCATGTTTTTCAGCAGCACCTCATCGGCCAGGCCGAGCGGGTTGACGTCGACCTTGCCATGCGCTTCGACTTCACCGGTCTCGGCTGCCTCGGCCTCTTCCGGCACCGGTTCGAGCGCGACCATCGAAAGGTTGCAGCGCGACGCAAACGTGCCGTCTTCGTCGAGCACATAAGCGACTCCGCCTGACATGCCGGCCGCGAAGTTGCGGCCGGTCTTGCCCAGTACCACGACCGCGCCACCGGTCATGTATTCGCAGCCATGGTCGCCGGTGCCCTCGACCACCGCCACGGTACCGGAGTTTCGCACCGCAAACCGCTCACCCGCCACGCCCCGGAAGAAGGCCTCTCCGGCAATGGCGCCGTACAGCACCGTGTTGCCGACGATGATGTTTTCCTCGGGACGGCCACGAAAGCCGCGCGCCGGCCGAATGACGATGCGGCCGCCGGAAAGGCCCTTGCCGACATAATCATTGGCTTCGCCATCGAGCTCCAGCGTTACCCCGTGCGCGAGGAAGGCGCCGAAACTTTGTCCGGCCGTACCCGACAACTTGACGGTGAGCGTGCCGTCCGGGAGGCCCGCCGGGCCATGGCGTTTGACGATCTCGTGAGACAGCATCGCGCCGACGGTGCGGTTGGCGTTGCGAATCGGCAACTCGACAGTCGTATGCTGCGCCTGCTCCAACGCGGGCCGCGCACGCGCGATGATTTCATGGTCGAGCGCGCGCGCCAGGCCGTGATCCTGGGTTTCCAGGTGGCGGCGTGCGACCTGGTCGCCGACCGGCGGCATATAGAAAACGCGCGAAAAATCGAGGCCACGCGCTTTCCAGTGGTCGATGGCTGCACGTTTGCTCAGCAGGTCGGAACGTCCGATCAGCTCTTCGAAGTGGCGTATGCCCATTTGCGCCATCAGGGCCCGGACTTCTTCCGCGACGAAGAAAAAGTAGTTGACCACGTGCTCAGGCTGGCCGGTGAAGCGGCGACGCAGAACGGGGTCCTGTGTCGCTACACCGACCGGGCAGGTATTCAGATGACACTTGCGCATCATGATGCAGCCGGCGACGACCAGTGGCGCGGTCGCAAAGCCGAACTCATCGGCCCCGAGCAGCGCTCCGATCAGCACGTCTCGGCCCGTCTTGAGTTGGCCGTCCACCTGCACCGCGATGCGTCCACGCAAGCCGTTCAGCACCAGTGTCTGCTGCGTCTCCGCGAGGCCGATTTCCCAGGGGGTACCGGCGTGCTTGATGGATGAGATCGGCGAAGCACCGGTGCCACCGTCATGACCGGCGATCGTCACATGGTCGGCTTTGGCCTTGGCAACGCCCGCCGCAACCGTGCCGACACCGACTTCGGATACCAGCTTGACCGAGATGGACGCTTCCGGGTTGGCATTCTTGAGGTCGTGAATGAGCTGGGCCAGATCCTCGATCGAATAGATGTCGTGATGCGGCGGTGGCGAAATCAGGCCGACACCGGGCACCGAGTGGCGCAGAAAGCCGATGTACTCGGAAACCTTGTGCCCAGGGAGCTGGCCGCCTTCCCCAGGTTTCGCTCCCTGCGCCATCTTGATCTGGATCTGGTCGGCGGAAGCGAGGTAATCCGCAGTGACGCCGAAACGCCCCGAGGCCACCTGCTTGATGCGGGAGCGCAGCGAGTCGCCCTTGCGTACCTGGATGTCGGCCTCGATGCGCGAGTTTCCGATCAGCCTGGACAATGAGGTGGTCTCTTCGACGGCGGCATAGCGTACCGGGTCTTCACCCCCCTCGCCGGTATTCGATTTGCCCCCGATGCGGTTCATCGCGATCGCCAGCGTGACATGCGCCTCCGTCGAGATCGAGCCCAGGGACATCGCGCCGGTGGAGAATCGCCTGACGATATCGACCGCTGGTTCCACCTCTTCGATCGGAATCGGCGGACCGGCCGGGAGTATCTCGAACAGGCCGCGCAGCGTCATCAGCCGCGCACTCTGATCATTGATCAGCTGGGCATATTCCTGGTAGGTATCGAAGCGGCCCGAGCGCGTCGCGTGCTGAAGTTTCGCGATCGAATCGGGCGTCCACATGTGGGCCTCGCCGCGAATCCTGAAGGCGTACTGTCCGCCCGCATCCAGTTGTATCGCGAGAACCGGATCGTCCCCGAAAGCAGCTTCGTGTATCAGCAAGGTTTCTCTCGCGATCTCCTCCAGTCCAATGCCTTCGACATTAGTCGGCGTACCGCGGAAATAGCGATCTACAAACTCGCTGTTCAGGCCGATGGCTTCGAAGATTTGCGCGCCACAATAGGACTGGTAGGTGGATATGCCCATCTTGGACATGACCTTGAGCAAACCCTTGCAGATCGCTTTGACATAGCGCTTGCGCGCTTCCTTGGCAGACACGCCTTGAGGCAACTGATCCAGGTGTTCCTCGATCGACGCGTAGGCGAGCCATGGGCAGACGGCCTCGGCGCCGTAGCCGGCCAGCAGCGCGAAGTGGTGCGTCTCACGTGCGCTGCCGGTATCGACGACCAGACCGGTACTGGTGCGTAGGCCCGTCTTGACCAAGTGGTGGTGCACCGTCGAGCAGGCCAGCAGTGCGGGAATCGCTATGCGGTCCCGCGCGACCGCGCGATCCGAGAGAATGACGATGTTGTAGTGCTGGCTGACCGAGTCCTCGGCCGCTTTCGCCAGTCGCGCAAGGGCCGTCTCCATGCCCGCCGTGCCATCGGAACAGGGATAGGTGATGTCCAGCACGAGGGAGCGGAAGCGCCCCCCCGTGAGGGCGTCGATCTCGATCAGCTTCGCAAGTTCGTCTGGGCCGAGTATCGGCTGATCGATTTCCAGTCGCGGTGGCGGATCGGATTCATCGATGCCGAGGAGGTTGGGCCTTGGGCCTATGAACGAGGTCAGCGACATGACGATTTCTTCGCGGATCGGGTCGATCGGCGGGTTCGTCACCTGAGCGAAGAGCTGCTTGAAATAGTCGTAGAGCGATCGTGTCCGGTTGGACAGCACGGCCAGCGTGGCGTCGTTTCCCATCGACCCGACCGCCTCCTCGCCGGCCGAGGCCATTGGCACGAGGATGAATTTGACGTCCTCCTGCGTATAGCCGAACGCCTGTTGCGTATCCAGCAAAGGGGGTGGGGCACCGGGCGCGAGCGTCGCAGTCTGTAGTTCGGCAACGAGGATGCGCGAGCGCTCGATCCAGTCGCGGTAGGGCTGTGCATTCGACAGTTGCTGCTTGATTTCGGTATCGTCGATGATGCGACCTGACTCCAGGTCGATCAGGAACATCTTGCCGGGTTGCAGACGCCATTTTTTGACGATTTTCTCTTCCGGAACGGGCAGCACACCCATTTCCGAGGCCATCATCACCATGTCGTCGGAAGTCACCAGGTAGCGTGCTGGGCGGAGTCCATTGCGGTCGAGCGTGGCGCCGATCTGACGTCCATCTGTGAATGCCACGGCGGCCGGTCCGTCCCAGGGCTCCATCAGCGCTGCGTGATACTCGTAATAGGCGCGCCGCTCCTCGTCCATGAGCGGGTTGCCGGCCCACGCTTCCGGGATGAGCAACATCATGGCGTGCGCGAGCGAGTAACCGCCCATCACCAGCAATTCCAGCGCATTGTCGAAACAGGCCGAATCCGATTGCCCTTCGACGATCAAGGGCCAAAGCTTGTCGAGATCGGCGCCCAGCAGAGCGGACGCCATCGTCTTTTGGCGAGCGGCCATCCAGTTGATATTGCCACGCAGCGTATTGATCTCGCCGTTGTGCGCGATCATTCTGAAAGGGTGCGCAAGATCCCAGGTGGGGAAGGTATTGGTCGAAAATCGCTGGTGTACGAGCGCCAGCGCCGATACCAGACGACTGTCTTGCAGGTCGAGATAGTATTCGCCGACTTGGTGCGCGAGCAGCATGCCCTTATAGACCAGTGTACGCGACGACAACGACGGCATGTAGAACTGATCGCCATCGCCTAGCGCCAAGGCCTTGACGGCGTGTTCGGCCCGTTTCCGGATGACGAACAGCTTGCGCTCGAAGGCATCCTGCGAGTCGACATCGTCCCCCATGCCGATGAAAACCTGGCGCATCGCCGGCTCGATCGCCCGCGCCGCCTTGGCTAGACCGCTATTGTCTCTAGGGATGTCGCGCCACCCCAGGAACCGCTGGCCTTCCTGATCGACGATGCGCGCGACGACCGATTCGCAGGCCAGGCGTCCATTCGCCGACCGAGGCAGGAAGACGATGCCGGTTCCATATCGGCCGATGGGTGGGAGCGAGATACCCAATACGCCGGCTTCAGCGCGCAAAAAGGCATCGGGGGTTTGGATTAGGATGCCGGCGCCATCGCCAAGCAATGGGTCGTAGCCGGTCGCGCCTCGATGGGTCAGGTTTTCGAGGATTTGGAGGCCCTGGCGAACGATCCCATGGCTCTTGACGTTCTTGATGTTCGCGACGAAACCGACACCGCAGGCGTCATGTTCCAGGCGAGGGTCATAAAGACCCTGGCGCGACTGCAGACCCATACTGTTTGTTCCTCGTGAAAACGCTCGCGGCACGGCGTGAACGGGGCCGAAAACCGGAAAAAAAGCCGGCTCGCTAGGCGCACCGGCTTTTGGGTTAGTTCAGTACCCCGGTGGTCGAATGCGGGGACGAAGTCGGGAATATACCGGCAAGGCGACGATGCTTCAAGGCGCTGCGATGCAATATGCTACTTCGGACATTTCGACTGTCCGGCGTCGATCCGCGTAGGTCGCGGTGGTCTTACGGTGGTCTCAATACGGCAGCGAATGCTCATTGGCAAACAGCTGCGCAATCGTTTCACGTTCCCGGACCAGATGGGTGAGGGATCCGTCGACCATTACTTCGGCAGCTCGGGGACGCGAATTGTAGTTGGAGCTCATGGCCATGCCGTATGCGCCGGCCGATGTCACCGCCAGCAGGTCGCCTGCCGCGATGGCCAAGGGTCGTGCCAAACCGAGGAAATCGCCACTCTCGCATACCGGACCGACGATATCGAACTCGCGTGCCGGATCGCTGCGCCGGTGGCCCGGAATGATGTCGTGGTAGGCATCGTAGAGCGCCGGGCGCATGAGGTCGTTCATGGCCGCGTCGACGATGGCGAAGTCGCGCTCAGCGCCGAACTTCAGGTATTCCACACGCGACAACAGCATGCCTGCCGCGCCCACCAGGGAGCGGCCCGGCTCGATCAGCAGTTTTTCCGTGCGCCCGGCGATCGCCGCCAGGATCGGTCGCATGAATTCGACCGGGCTCGGGGCGTGTTCGTCACGATAGCTGATGCCAAGTCCACCACCGAGGTCAAGGTGCTGCAGGCGTATTCCGGCGGCGCACAAGCGGTTGGCCAGATCGGCGATGCGGGCAGCGGCCTCGGCAGCCGGGGCCGGGTCAAGCAACTGGGAACCGATATGGCAAGCGATCCCCTTGATTTCCAAGTGGGGTGAACTATGGATACGTCGATACAGTGCCTCGGCCTGTGGCAGCGGAATGCCGAACTTGTTGCGCTTCAGGCCCGTGGAAATATAGGGGTGCGTGCCCGCATCGATATCGGGGTTGACTCGGATCGCGATCGGGGCGCGCGCGTTCAGCGCATGCGCGATGTCCTCGATGCGTGCGAGCTCGGCTTCGGACTCGACGTTGAAGCAATAGATGCCCGCTGTCAGTGCAGCGCGAATTTCCTCAACCCGCTTGCCGACCCCGGAAAACACGACTGTTCCAGGTTGTCCGCCGGCCGCCAAGACGCGCGCGAGTTCGCCGCCGGAGACGATGTCGAAACCACTTCCCAGTCTGGCAAACAGGCTCAGTATGGCGAGATTGGCATTCGCCTTCACTGCGTAGCAAATCAGTGCGTCGCGATCAGCCAAGGCTGCGCGATAGCCATCATAAGCCGCGATCAATGCTGCGCGTGAATACACGTAACAGGGCGTACCATATTGCTCGGCGATCGAATGGACGTCGACGCCTTCGACGAACAGGGTGCCTCGGTGGTAATGGAAGGCTGTCATCGCTCAGTCGAGGGTTTGCTGGCGTCCAGCGTCTGCGAGGGCGCTGACGGAGTGTGCGGGTTAGACTCCGCAGAGGTGCCGCGTGGGGGCGGCATTTCCAAAGGACCTTTGGTGCCGCAACCGCAAAGTGTGGCGATGACCAGCGATGACCCGGCTGCCGCGACCAAGCGGATGGCGGCGTGCGAGCGGGGACGAATTCTGGGACGAATCAATTGGGAATGCGTCAATTGGGAATGAGTCGATTGGAAACGAATCAAGCAGAGGACCGAGCGTAGCATGGACGAGCAGTCTTTTCTGGATCGTGCTTACGCGATGCTGGCGTCCTTGCAAGAGATGTTGGACGGGATCGATGGCCTGGACGTGGACAGCAAGCCTGGCGGCATCCTCGAGGTCGTGTGCGAGGATGCGTCGCGCATCATTATCAACAGACATGTTGCGGCCAGGGAAATATGGGTCGCTGCGCCGAGCGGGGGCTGGCATTTCCGCTTCGATGCGGATCGCTGGGTCGATACCCGGAACGGTGAGGAGTTGATCGCTACCATACGCCGCCTGCTCGGCGATCCGCTTGCTCAGGCGGGACCTTGACCTGAGCATGCGGCCCGGCTGTCGGCCCATGGCGTTTCTTCATGGCGAGGTGGAGCCGGAGAAAGGATCCACGGGTGGCATGTGTTCGCGATATAGGTAATCGCGCACGTGCGGGTCGATCGCTGGTGGCGAAGCGGTAATCAGACCTTCCGGCTGTGGCAGCCTTGTCTCTGGGATTCCCTGCAGGGCCTTGGACATATAGCCGATCCAGATCGGCAGCGCGACCGCCCCACCGGTTTCGCCCTGACCCAGGCTGCGCGGCTGATCGAATCCGACCCAGGCGATCGCGACCAGCGCTGGCTGGTAGCCGCAAAACCAGGCGTCCATGAAATCGTTCGTGGTCCCGGTCTTGCCGGCCAAGTCGCTGCGCTGAAGCACCATGGCCTTGGCGGCGGTGCCCCGCCGGACGACCTCCTGCATCAGGCTGTCCATCACGTAAGCATTGCGGGCGTCGATAGCACGCAATGCCTCGTCACCTGCGGTGCGAGGGTTGAACCGAGCCAACACGCGATCCTTCTGGTCGCGAATTTCGGCAACGAGGTAGGGCTCGACGCGATAGCCACCGTTGGCAATGGTCGAATACGCACGCAGCATTTGCCAAGGCGTCACCGCGCCGGCACCAAGCGCCATGGTCAGGTAGGGCGGGTGCTTGTCGGCATCGAACCCGAATCGCGTCGCATACTCCTGAGCGTAGCGCGGACCGATCGCGGAAAGCAGTCGTATCGACACCATGTTTTTTGATTTCGCCAGCGCCATGCGCAAGGTCATCGGGCCTTCATATTTTCCGTCGTAGTTCTGTGGTGCCCACGCGGTACTCCCGGTCTCGGAGGCCGGGACGACGAACGGGGCATCCTCGATCACGCTACCTGGATGAAAGCCCTTCTCCAGCGCAGCGGAATATATGAACGGCTTGAAACTCGAACCAGGTTGCCTCCAGGCCTGCGTGGCATGATTGAACTGGTTCCGACCAAAGTCGAAGCCGCCCACGAGCGCGCGCACGGCACCATCCCTTGGGTCGGCCGAAATGAAAGCGGCCTCGACCTGCGGCAGTTGCACGACCTGCCAGGTACCACGTGCGTCATGCGCCACTCGGATCACGGCACCCGTCCGCAAGCGCTTGTCGGTCGGCGACTTGTCATCGAGCATCGCGCGCGCGAACTTCAGGCCGTCAGTCGGGATATCGATCTGATTGCCGCCTCGCACATAGGCCTTGATCAGGGTGGGCCTGGCTTCCAGGATGACGGCGACGGGCAGACCGGGTATCTCCGCGTAAGGTTGAAGCGCGTCCTCGATGGCTTCTTCGCGGTTATCCCCTTTCGGTAGATCGATATAACCCTCCGCTCCGCGATAGCCGTGGCGCCGATCGTAGTCCAGCACGCCGCGCATGACGGCGGCAACGGCAGCGGCCTGGTCGGCCTGCCGGATGGTGGTGATGACGCGCAAGCCGCTGGTGTAGGTGGCTTCCTTGAAGCGCTCATAAGCTATTTGGCGCGCCATCTCGGCGATGTATTCCCCGTTGACGGCGAATTCATTCGGATTGCTGTGCAGTCGCAGCGTTTCCTGCTGGGCTGATTTCTGTGTCGCATCGTCGATCCAGCCGAGCTCATGCATGCGCCGCAATACATAGTGCTGTCGCAGTCGCGCGCGTTTCGGGTTGGCGATCGGGTTGTAACTGGATGGCGCCTTCGGCAGTCCGGCAAGCATCGCCGCCTCGGCGAGCGTAAGGCTGCGCAACTCTTTGCCGAAGTAGATCTGCGCGGCCGCAGCAAAGCCGTACGCCCGTTGTCCTAGATAGATTTGATTGATATATAGCTCGAGTATGCGGTCTTTGGTCAGGTTGTTTTCGATTTTGAAAGCCAGCAACACCTCATAGACTTTGCGTGTCAGTGTTTTTTCGCTGGAGAGGAAGAAGTTGCGGGCGACCTGCATGGTGATGGTGCTAGCACCTTGCTGTCTGCCTCCGCTGGTGAGGTTGGCGACGGCCGCACGCATCAAGCCCAGCGTGTCGACACCGGGGTGCTGATAAAAGCGCTCATCTTCCGCTGCGAGAATGGCTAGCTTGAGGACCGGGGGAACGGTCGCGATCGGGGCAATAGAGCGTCGTTCCTCGCCGAACTCGCCGATCAGTGCGCCGTCGGCGCTGTAGATGCGCAACGGGATTTTTGGCCGATAGTCCGTCAGCACCGCCAGAGACGGTAGCTGCGGGTAGATGATGATGGTGACGGTGGCGACAAGCGCCAGGCCTGAGAGAAGCAGGCCGGCCAGTATGAGCAGGGCCAGTAGGGTGCGGCGGATGACGGGGGACAATGTCGTGGGCGGAGTCAATCGGACGGGCATTATAGGGCTTCATCTCGCTGGATCGGCGCGCAGCGATGATCATCTCTCACCTGTCCGACGGCAATTTCGCTTTACAGCTTTTGGGCTTGCTGTTAGCATCTAACGTAATTTATACGTAGATCGTGCAAGATTATGATCTATAAGGATTTAAAGGAAAAGCGCGCGTGAACTTATCGATGTTCTCGCTGTTGTCAAGCCAGTCTCGACCGTTGATCGGTTTGGACTTGTCCTCCTCGGCGGCCAAGCTGGTCGAGTTGTCCGAGCCGAGCAAGGGCAAGTACCGTGTCGAGCGCTATGCCTTGGAATCCCTCCCGCGTGATGCCGTGACCGATGGCAATATCGCCAATCTCGATGCGGTGGCCGAGTCGGTCAGACGCGCGTGGCGGCGCATGCAGACCAGTACTCGCCTCGTGGCCATGGCATTGCCGTCTGCCGCGGTCATTACCAAGAGGATCATCGTGCCGGCCGGTCAGCGCGAGCAGGAGCTCGAAGCTCTGGTCGAGTCGGAGGCCAATCAGTACATTCCGTTTCAGCTCGACGAGGTCAATCTGGACTTCCAGCTTCTGGGTCCGGCACCCGGAAGCCCGGACGAGGTCGAGGTCCTGATCGCAGCCTCGCGGAAGGAGAAGGTCCAGGACCGCGTCGCGGTCGCCGAGGCGGCCGGCCTGAAGCCAGTCGTGATGGATGTCGAGTCCTACGCCGCGCAGGCTGCCTTCAATTTGATCGAGGGCTCGTTGCCCACCCGGGGCAAGAACAAAGTCGTCGCCATGGTCGATATCGGAGCCCAGGTGACGAACGTGTTGGTTTTGCGCAACGATCAGTCGGTTTACTCTCGGGAGCAGGCATTCGGCGGCAGCCAACTGACGCAGGACATCGTGCGCCAGTATGGCATGAACTACGACGAAGCCGAATCCGCCAAGCGCAGCAATGGCTTGCCGGAAAACTTCGAGTCCGATCTGTTGCGGCCCTTCATGGATACCGTTGCGCTGGAAATTTCACGGGCATTGCAGTTTTTCTTTACTTCCACGCAATATAACCAGGTCGATCAGATCGTTCTTGCCGGGGGGTGTGCGGCGATCGCGGGGCTGGACGAGGTGGTGGCGAGCCGCACCCAAGTCTCGACTGTTGTCGCCAATCCTTTCGCCGAGATGCAGTTGTCCGATCGGGTGCGTCCGAAAAGCCTGGCGTCCGATGCTCCGGCATTGTTGGTCGCCTGCGGCCTGGCGTTGAGGAGGTTCGACCCGTGATCCGGATCAATCTGCTGCCGCATCGCGAGGAAAAGCGCAAGCAGCGACGAACTCAGTTCTACGTCGCAGCGGTTGGGGCCGCCGTCGGTGGCGTGGTCGTCTGGGGTCTCGTGCACGGCGTGATCGCCGGCTATGTCGATGCTCAAGAGGACAAGAACGCGTTTCTCACCAAGAAGATTGCCGAACTGGATCGGGAGATCGACGAGATCAAGCGCCTCCGCGAACAGATGGATGCCCTGTCATCACGCAAGCGTGTGATCGAATCCTTGCAGGGCAATCGGTTCGAGGCGGTCGGATTGATGGATGAACTCGCCAAGCAAACCCCCGAAGGGGTTTACCTGAAGTCTGTCAAGCAGACCGGATCGAAGGTCGCCTTGGCGGGATACGCCCAATCCTCCGCGCGGGTCTCCACGCTCATGCGCAATCTCGAGGCTTCGCCGCTGTTGGAAAAACCGGATCTAGTCGAAATCAAGGCGGCAACGGTCGATAAACGAAGCGTTTCCGAGTTCAGTTTGAGCGTGACGATCACGCGGGCCAAGGAGGATGCGCTCAAGACAATGCCGGCGGGAGCCACGACGGGAGGGGCCAAGACATGAAGATGCCTAGTCTCGCCGGAGTTCGTTCTTTGGATCTCGGCGCAGTACTGGCGGACTTCAAGTCCCTGGATCCGCAAGATGTGGGCGGATGGCCATTCGTGCCGAGAGTGACCGTGTTGGTGTTGGTCTTTGTGCTGTGCGTGCTCGCGGCTTGGTGGTTTGATTGGCGCGAGCAGATCGATTCGCTGAGGCAAAAGGAACAGCAGGAACTGAAGCTCAAGGACGAGTTTCTTGCCAAGAAGCGCCAGGCCGTGAATCTTGCCGAGTACCGCAAGCAGCTTGGCGAGATCGATCGCGCCTTCGGCGCCTTGTTGAAACAACTTCCGAACAAGGCCGAGATGGATGCGTTGATCGTCGATATCAATCAGGCAGGACTGGGGCGGGGGCTCAAGTTCGAGTTGTTCAAACCGGGCGTCGACACCTTGCAGGATTTCTATGCCGAGTTGCCGATTCAGATTCGCGTGACGGGTGGATATCATGACCTGGGAGCGTTCGTCAGCGATGTCGCCCAACTCTCGCGGATTGTTACGGTGAGTGATCTCACGATCGAGGCCAGCAAGGACGCCGGTGTCTTGCGACTGGACGGCGTGGCTCGGACCTATCGCTACCTGGATGACGAAGAGATCGCTCGCCAGCGTCGTGAAAAGGCCGAGAAGGCCAAGAAGGGGGCGAAAAAATGAGGTGGTGGTGCATGTTGTCGCTGCTCCTCATCGGTGGCTGTGGCGATCGACATGAAGATTTGGAAAAGTGGATCCAGGAGTCCACGCGCGACATGGTCGGGCGGGTTCCGCCCATTTCGGAAATGAAGCCGACCGCTGTTGTCACCTACGGTGCGGGAAATCTGCCTGATCCCTTCGGTCCGGCGAAGATTGAAACCGCGCGCAAGCCAGGTGGGGGAGGCGGCTTGCGCCCCGACCTGAACCGCCCGAAGGAGCCGCTGGAAGCCTTTCCCCTCGAGTCTTTGAAAATGGTCGGAGCCCTGCAGCGCGGCAAGAATCTATATGCGCTGATCCAGGCAGACAAATCCATTTATCAATCCAGGGTTGGCAATTACATAGGCCAGAATTTCGGAGTCATCACCGCCATCTCCGAAAACGAGGTCACGTTGAAGGAGCTGGTTCAAGATTCGGCCGGAGATTGGGTCGAGCGCACGAGCTCGCTGCTGTTGCAGGAGCAGGAGGCCAAGAAATGAGGACAATTTTTTTGCGCGCATGGGCGCTGGGCGGCATGTTGGCGCTGGCCCAGATCGTCATGCCTTCCGTGTCGGCTCAGACGCAACCGACCCCGGTCGCGGGCACCAATGCGATCGAGAACATCGAAACGGGCCAGCAGGCCGGGCAGGTGCTCGTCAAGATCACGTTGCGTCATCCGTTGGCGCAGCCACCTGGCAGCTTCACGGTTGCCAATCCCGCACGGCTGGTATTCGACTTTCAGGGAGCGAGCAACGCGCTGGGCAAATCGGCGCAATCGCTCAACGAGGGACATTTGCGCAGCGTGAATATCGTCGAGGTGGGCGATCGCACACGTGTGGTGTTCAATCTGAACCGTCTTTCGAGCTATGAGACTCGCATGGATGGCCGTACGGTGATGATCTCGTTGGCGCAGCCGACCTCCGAGGCGGTAGCGGCCCAGACCACCCATTTTGCAGTGCCGCAGGCGAAAGATGCGCCACACGACATCAAGCGACTCAATTTCCGTCGCGGGAAGGATGGCGAAGGTCGTATTGTCGTGGATCTCTCGGATGCCGATACCGGTATCGACATCCGCCAGCAGGGTTCGCGGCTGATCGTCGATTTCCTGAAAACAAGCCTGCCCAAGGACATGCAGCGTCGCTATGACGTGCAGGATTTTGCGACGCCGGTATCCGGTTATGAGGCGTCCCAAGTGGGCCAGAATGCGCGTATCGTCGTCACGCCCAAGGGTCTGTGGGAGCACAACGCCTACCAGAGCGACAATCAGTTCATCGTCGAGGTCCGTCAGGTCAAGGAGGATCCGAACAAGCTGGTTCAGGGCAGCAAACCGGGCTATCAGGGCGAGAAGTTGTCGCTCAATTTTCAGAACATCGATGTGCGCGCGGTCTTGCAGGTGATCGCCGATTTCACCAACAACAACATCATCACCAGCGATTCCGTCGGTGGAGCGCTCACACTCCGGCTCAAGGATGTGCCGTGGGACCAGGCGCTGGACATCATCCTCGATGCCAAGGGACTGGACAAGCGCAAGAACGGCAACGTGATCTGGATCGCGCCCCGTGACGAATTGGCGGCCAAGGAAAAGCTCGAGCTGGAAGCACGTCAGCAGATTGGCGAACTCGAACCCACCCGGACAGAGAGTTTTCAATTGAATTACCAGCGCGCCGAGGCAGTGGCGACGCTGCTGAAGGACAAGGCGGCAACGCTGTTGTCCAAGCGTGGCACGGCGATCTTCGATGCCAAGTCCAACAAGCTGTTTGTGACCGATACGGCCGACCGGCTGGACAACGTCCGGCGTTTCATCGGCGAAATAGATATCGCATCGCGTCAGGTCCTGATCGAAGCGCGCATCGTCGAGGCGAATGACGATTTCGCCAAAAACCTGGGTGCTCGACTCGGCTTCTTCGATTTCAACGCGCCGCGGTTTGGCGGGTCCGGCAATCCGCTGCTCGATGTCGCCCGGATCAACCTCGGCAGCCGTCTGGAGGGCACTGCCTACAATTCCGGCGTGCTGGCCGATCCGGTGCCGAAATATCAGACCGAAGGGCTCGCGGTCAACCTGCCCGCTTCGGCGATCGCCGGCAGGCAGACGGGCGCGTTCTCGTTCAGTCTGTTCAACAGCGCCGCAACCCGTTTCCTGCAGCTCGAGGTTAGCGCTCTGGAGCAGGATGGCAAGGGCAAGGTTATTTCGAGTCCCAGGGTCATGACCGCCGACCAGCGGGAGGCGCTGATCGAGCAGGGTGTCGAGATTCCCTATCAGCAGGCGACGAGTTCCGGGGCGACCAGCATCTCGTTCAGGAAGGCGAACCTGTCACTCAAGGTCACGCCTCAGATTACCCCGGATGGGCGCGTGCAGATGGCGCTGGACATCAATAAGGACTCGCCGAATACGCAGATCGCCACGGGCGCAGGCGTTGCGATCGACACCAAGCATGTCAAGACCGATGTGCTCGTCGAGAACGGCGGTACGGTCGTGATCGGCGGGATCTATACCCAGAACGAGCAGCGTACACAGGCGCGTGTGCCGTTCCTCGGCGACTTGCCGTACGTCGGCTTCCTGTTCCGCAATACCGAGAGCCGCGACAACCGTAGCGAGTTGCTGATCTTCGTCACGCCACGCATTGCCAATGACACCTTGAGCCTGCGCTGAGCGTCGCGCCCTGCATGGCGTCGGCTTGGTATTACCGAAGCGCCTGCCGTGGGCATTTCCGCGTGCTGGCATGCGCTGGCCGGCTGATACAATTCGGCCGTGTCGAACTGTGCCCGAATTTTTCTTGTTGGCATGATGGGCGCCGGCAAGACGACGCTGGGCCGTCAGATTGCCCGCCGTCTGGGCCTGCGTTTCATCGATTGTGACCATGAAATCGTGGCCCGAACCGGCGTGAGCATCCCGATGATTTTCGAAATCGAGGGCGAGGCCGGCTTTCGACAACGTGAAGCCAATCTGCTGCGCGAGCTGGCCGGTTTGTCGGGCGTGGTCGTGTCCACCGGTGGCGGCATCGTGATCGATCCAGACAATCGTGCGCTGCTGCGCCAGTCCGGACTCACCGTCTATCTGCGAGCAACGCCGGAGCTCTTGTACGCGCGTACGCGGCATGATGCCTCCCGACCTCTGTTGCGCGTTTCCGATCCGCGTGCCCGTATTCGCGAACTGCTTGCATTGCGCGAGCCTTTATACAACGACGTCGCCGACATTACGATCGACAGCGGGCAGGGTACGGTCTCGCTGCTCGCGCGTCAGCTTGAGCAGGAGATCCGCACGCGATGCGCCGCCTCGACGTAAATCTGGGCACGCGCAGCTATCCGATACTGATTGCGCCCGGACTTTTGTATCAGCCTGCCTTGGTGGCGGCACATCTACCGAGCCGGCGCGCCGCGATCGTGACCAACACCACCATCGCTCCCCTCTATCTTGCACGCCTCGAAGCAGGTCTGCGCGAGGTGTCCATCGATATTCATGCTATTATCATAGATGATGGCGAGGCCTACAAAAACTGGGAAACGCTGAATCGTATTTTCGATGAGCTGATCGCGGCGCGTGCCGAGCGCACGACGACGTTGATCGCGCTGGGCGGGGGCGTGATCGGCGATTTGACCGGGTTTGCGGCCGCGACCTATCAACGCGGTGTTCCGTTCATCCAGATTCCGACGACGCTGCTCGCCCAGGTCGATTCGTCTGTTGGTGGCAAGACCGGTATCAATCATCCGCGTGGCAAGAACATGATCGGAGCCTTTTATCAGCCGCGGCTGGTGCTGGCCGATACCGATACGCTTGCCACGCTGCCGGCGCGCGAACTGCATGCCGGCCTCGCCGAAGTGATCAAATATGGATTGATCCGTGATGCCGCATTCTTCGACTGGCTCGAAGAAGCCATGCCGGCATTGCTCGCGGGCGAGGCAGAGGTGCTTGCTCATGCGATCGAGCGCTCATGCCGCAACAAGGCGGACATCGTCGCCGAGGACGAGACGGAGTCCGGCGTGCGCATGCTGCTCAACCTCGGACACACCTTCGGCCATGCCATCGAAGCCGGCCACGGCTATGGAAACTGGCTGCATGGCGAAGCCGTCGCGGGCGGCATCATGATCGCGACCGAGCTGTCCCGGCGTCTGGGCTTGTTGGATCAGCATTCCGTCGGGCGCATCCGTGAGCTGCTGTCACGAGCGGAGTTGCCCGTCACGGTGCCGGCACTGGGTGTCGAGCGTTACCTCGATCTGATGTCCGCTGACAAAAAGGTCGCCGATGGACGTCTGCGACTGATCCTGCTCGAGGCAATCGGCCGTGCGTTTGTCACCGCGGATGTCCCGGTATCGGAGATCGGCGCCGCGATCGCTGCGTGTGGTGGCGATGGCTGAGCTGGCTTGTTACGCCGTCAGCGCAGACTATTCCCGTGGGCGCCTGTTTCAGGAACCGGCTCCGCGGCTGCGCAGCGAGTTCCAGCGTGACCGCGATCGCATCGTGCACTCGACGGCGTTTCGGCGGCTCGAGTACAAAACCCAGGTGTTCGTCAATCATGAAGGCGACCTTTTCCGCACGCGGCTCACGCACAGTCTGGAGGTGGCGCAGATCGCGCGTTCGCTGGCACGTGCGCTGTCGCTGAACGAGGATCTGGTCGAGGCTATCGCGCTTGCGCACGACCTCGGGCACACGCCGTTCGGTCATGCCGGCCAGGACGCGCTGGACGACTGCATGCGCGCGCATGGCGGTTTCGAGCACAACCTGCAATCGTTACGAACCGTAGACCTGCTGGAAGAACGGTATGCAGAGTTCGACGGCCTGAATCTTTGTTTCGAGACCCGTGAAGGCATACTCAAACACTGCGCGATCGCGACGGCGCGGACGCTAGGCGACGTCGGGCGGCGTTTTGTCGACGCCACACAGCCGTCACTCGAGGCGCAGTTATGCAATATCGCCGACGAGATCGCGTACAACAATCATGATGTCGACGATGGTCTGCGCTCCGGTTTGCTGACGCTGGAACAGCTGGAAGGTATCGAACTGTATGCGGTCCATGCCGAGATGGTGTGTGTGCGCCACCCCGGTTTGTCCGGTCGGAGACTGATCCACGAGACGATACGGCGCATGATCGATACCTTGGTCACCGATCTGATCGGAGAAACCCGACGGTGGCTGGATGATCTGGCTCCGCAGTCCGTGGATGATGTCCGTGGCGGATCACCACTCCCGGGTTTCAGCATGGCCATCGGCACGCAAAGCCGGGCCTTGAAGCGCTTTCTGCGCGACAACCTGTACCGACACTACCAGGTGCTGCGCATGACCGCGAAGGCCCGTCGTATCGTTACCGATCTGTTCCAGGCCTTCAGTGCCGAGCCGCGTCTGCTACCGCCGCAGTATCAGGCGCGGGCGCTCCGGGATACTCCCCGCGCGGTGGCTGATTACATCGCCGGCATGACAGACCGCTACGCCATCCGCGAGCATCGCCGGCTGTTTTCGGTTGGCGAAGACTGAGACCGGCTCAGCCTCCGCGCACCTCGCCATTACCGAACACGACCCACTTCTGGCTGGTCAGTCCTTCAAGGCCGACGGGACCGCGCGCGTGGAACTTGTCGGTCGAGATGCCGATTTCGGCGCCCAGTCCATATTCGAACCCATCGGCGAAGCGGGTCGAGGCGTTGATCATCACCGAGCTGGAATCCACCTCGCGCAGAAAGCGCATTGCGTGCTCGTGCGAGTCGGTGACAATGGCATCGGTATGGTGTGACGAGTAGTGATTGATGTGGGCGATCGCCTGGTCGATGCCGTCTACGATCCGGACCGCCAGGATCGGCGCCAGATATTCCTCATACCAATCGGCCTCGGTGGCCGGTTTCAGCAGGCGGGCGTCGACCGCCGATTGTCGCAGCAGCTCCAGTGTATCGGCGCAACAACGCAATTCGACGCCCATCCCGGCGAGCTGTCGGGCGATGTCGGGCAGCAGCCGGCCAGCGGCCGATCGGGCGACGAGCAGGGATTCGGCCGCGTTGCAGACACCGTAACGTTGCGTCTTGGCGTTGAGCACGATGGCGAGGGCGCGTGTCGCATCCGCGCTGTCGTCCAGGTACACATGACAATTGCCGTCCAGATGCTTGATCACCGGCACGCGCGCCTCGCGGCTGATGCGCTCGATCAGGCCCTTGCCTCCGCGCGGGACGATCACGTCCACGTATTCCGGCATGGCCACTAGGTGACCGACCGCTGCGCGGTCGGTGGTCGCGAGCACCTGTACCGCCGCGGCTGGCAGCCCGGCTTCGGCCAGCCCGGCGCGCACGCTGATGGCGATGGCCTGATTGCTGTGCAGCGCCTCCGAACCACCGCGCAGGATGCAGGCGTTGCCGGACTTGAGGCACAGAGCGGCGGCATCGGCGGTCACGTTCGGTCGCGATTCGTAAATGATGCCAACCACGCCCAGCGGTACACGCATGCGGCCGACGACGATGCCGCTTTCGCGGCGCTTGCAGTCGCTGATCTCGCCCACCGGGTCGGGCAGCGCGGCCACCTGCTCGAGCCCATCGGCCATGGCCTCGATCGACTTTTCGCTGAGGCGCAGTCGGTCGATCATGGGCTCTTCGAGCCCGGTCGAGCGGGCAGCGTCGAGGTCGCGCGCATTCTCGGTGAGCAGTTCGCCGCCGCGTGCGCGCAGCGACGCGGCGATCGCCAGCAAGGCGTGGTTTTTCACGCGCGTCGAGGCCCGTGCAAGCTCCGCCGACGCGGCACGCGCTGCGGCGCCAAGCGTGCGCATGCGCTGCGCGAGTTCGTCGCCAGCGATGCGGGATGAAGAAAGCGGGTGTTGGGCAGTCATCGGGATTCTCCGACGGTACACAATGCCAGACTCAATCGTTGCAGCGCAAGCCAGGCGTCGCCGTCGGCGACGCCCTTGATCATACGGTCGATCTGCGCGGCCTGCGCCAAGGCGCGGTACAGCAGCGTGGTGTTGTAGTGTCGCAGAGCCGAGCGATAGACATTTTGCCGCGAACCGAACACCCTGTTGCGAGCAAGTACCTCGTCGGCACCTTGTCCGTGGTCCATGGCCTCGCGTGCTTGCGCCAGGATGGTCAGCTCCTGCGTCAGCGCCCACAGCAGGTAAGGCAATGCTTCGCCGCCGGCACGCAGGGCGTCGAGCAGACGCAGGCAGCGGCCGCTATCGCGGGCGAGCCAGGCCGCACGCAGATCGTCCGCATCGTAACGTGCAAGGTCGGCCACCGCCGCGCGAACCTCGGCCAGTCCCAGCGCGCCCGCCGGGTAAATCAGCGCAAGTTTTTCGACTTCCTGATGCGCTGCGAGCAGATTGCCTTCGATGCGTTCGGCGATGAATTGCAGTGCTTCGGCGGACAGCACTTGCCTGTTGCGCGCGGCGCGTTCCGCGATCCAGTCGGGGAGCGCTGACGGGGCCGGGTTCGAACATTCAACGACCATGCCCATTGCGACCAGCGCCTGGAACCAGGCGGATTTCTGTGTCGACCAGTCCAGCTCCGGCAGTTCGATGAGCACGACGACACCGCGTGGCAGCGTGGCTGCAAAGGCTGAAAGTCTGGCTGCGCCATCCCGTCCGGGCTTGCCGGTGGGGATGCGCAGTTCGACCAGCTTGTCGCCGCCAAACAGCGAAAGATTCGCGCAGGCTTCCTCAAGCCGGCCCCAGTCGAAATGAGCGCCTGCGACCAGAACCTCGCGCTCGGTGAATCCGGCTGCGCGCGCGGCGGCGCGAATCGCGTCCCCCGCTTCGACGATGAGCAGTGCCGCTGCCCCATGCAACACATACAGGGGTGCCAACTCGCGCGCGAGCTGCCCGGCTAGCGCTGCGGCGCGTAGGGCCGGCATCGCGATCGATCAACGCGCGCCGGCGCGCACGGCAGCCAGCCGACGCAAGGACTGCTGGATCAGGTCGTTTTGCATGTCGCGAAACAGCAGCTGCTCTTCCTGATCCTTGGCTAGCACCTGTGAGTCGTTGAAACTGATATCCCGGGTGACCTGGAGCGGGATTGCGGGCATCAACTCGTTGCCTTTGGCATCGGTCAGCCGCAGCGTCACCCTTTGTCCCAGACGGAACTCCCGTACCAGCCCCTCGGCATTGACGCTGAGGATGATCTTCTCGCGGGCCTCCGAAACCAGACTCAATGTCGCCTCGGCCTCCGGCGCGCGATCGACGACGCGGGTAGAGCCCAGCGTGCGCAGCTGGCGCTTCAGCTGGATGGCGAATTCGGACGTTTCCGGCGCCGCCACATAGAGCGTTGCGAATGGCAGGGGTTGCGGGCTGCGCAGATGGAAGCCGCAACCGGCAAGCAGCAGCGGGACGACGATCAACGCGAGCGCATGGGCAGCCAGACGACTCATGTCAGGCCACCACATTGACCAGCCGGCCGGGGACCACGATGACCTTCTTTGGGGCGCGGCCGGCGAGATGACGCTGTGCCGGGTCACTGGCCAGCGCACAGGCTTCGATGCTCGCGCGGTCGGCGTTGGCCGAGACGCGCAGACTGCCGCGCAGCTTGCCGTTGATCTGCAACACGAGTTCGATCTCGTCTGCAAGCAATGCCGAGTCATCGTGCAGCGGCCATGGGGCGTCGACGATATCCTCCCCGAAGCCTGCGAGCCGCCACAGTTCGTGGCAGACATGCGGGCAGATCGGGGACAGCAGGCGCAGCAGGATCGATAGCGCTTCATCGGTGAAGGGGCGTGTTTCGAGCGTATGTGGATGCTCTTCGAGCAGATTCAGCATTTTCATGCAGGCCGCGGCGACGGTGTTGAACTGCACGCGTTCGAAGTCGTAGTTCGCCTGCTTCAAGAGCTTGTGCAACTCGCGCCGTGCGCTTCGGTCGGCAGACGTCTCCGGCGCTACGGCTAGCGTAGCCAACTCGACATGGCGCAGGCCATACGCCCATAAACGTTTCAGAAACCGGTGCGCACCGTCCACGCCGCTGTCAGACCATTCCAGCGTCTGCTCGGGGTGGCTCGCGAAGATCATGAAAAAACGCGCCGTGTCCGCACCGTAGCGATCGATCAGTGCCTGCGGGTCGACGCCGTTGCGCTTGGACTTCGACATCGTGCCCACCCCCTCGTAGAGTACGGGCCGGCCATCTGATCGGGCGACAGCGCCGGTTATCTTGCCGTGGGCATCATGCGTGAGGTCCACTTCGTCGGGAGAGAAGTATTCGTTGCCGCCGCGCGCGTTGCGCCGGGAAAAGATGTGGTTCAACACCATGCCCTGGGTCAGCAGGCGTGTGAAGGGTTCGCTGCATGTGACCAGACCCAGGTCGCGCATGACCTTGGTCCAGAAGCGCGAATAGAGCAGGTGCAGGATCGCGTGTTCGATACCGCCGATGTACTGGTCGACCGGCAGCCAGTGCTGCGCCCGCCAGTCGACCATGGCTGCGGCCAGATCCGGGCAGGCATAGCGTGCGTAATACCACGAGGAGTCCACGAAGGTGTCCATCGTGTCGGTCTCGCGCCGCGCCGCCTGCCCACACTTCGGACACGCGCAGTGCACGAAATCCGCACGCTTCGCGAGCGGGTTGCCGGAACCGTCCGGGACGCAGTCCTCAGGCAGGACTACGGGTAGATCCTTCTCCGGTACCGGCACGTCCCCACACTTCGGGCAGTGGATGATAGGGATCGGACAACCCCAATAGCGCTGGCGCGATATGCCCCAATCGCGTAGTCGCCATTGCACACGCTTTTCGCCTAGCCCGAGCGCCTCCAGATCCTTGGCGACCGCGTCCACCGCCTCGGCAAAGGCCAGGCCATCATATTTGCCGGAATTGACACAGCGACCATGTAGCTTGTCGGCGTATTCATCCTGCCAGACCTGGTCGGAAAACGGCACACCGTCGATGGCAATTACCGGCTTGATCGGCAGCTGGTGCGAGCGCGCGAAATGAAAGTCGCGCTCATCGTGGGCCGGAACGGCCATCACGGCGCCGTCGCCATAGCTCATGAGCACGTAATTGGCGACCCAGACCGGAATTGTTTCCCCGGTCAGTGGATGGCGAACCGAAAATCCGGTCGGCATCCCCTTTTTTTCCATCGTCGCCAGGTCGGCTTCCATGACGCTGCCGTGCTTGCACTCCTCGATGAATGCCGAGAGGGAAGGGTTGTCGCGGGCAGCGCGCTCGGCGAGCGGGTGCTCGGCAGCGAGGGCACAGAAGGTTACGCCCATGATCGTGTCGGCGCGCGTGGTGAACACCCAGAGTCTGTCGGACTGGCCATCCAGCTCGTAGGGAAATGCAAAACGCACGCCGAACGACTTTCCAATCCAGTTGGCCTGCATTGTCTTCACGCGCTCAGGCCAGCCCGGCAGCTTGTCCAGGTCCGCAAGCAGCTCCTCGGCGTAGCGGGTGATCGCGAGATAGTACATTGGGATGTCGCGCTTCTCGACCGGGGCTCCGGTGCGCCAGCCCCGACCCTCGATCACCTGCTCATTGGCAAGCACGGTCTGATCGACCGGATCCCAGTTCACCGTTCCGGATTTCTTGTAGGCCAAGCCGCGTTCCAGCATGCGCAGGAACAACCATTGGTTCCATTTGTAATAGGTCGGTTCACAGGTGGCGAGTTCGCGCTCCCAGTCGATGGCGAAGCCGAGCGCCTTCAACTGCTTGCGCATGTAGGCAATGTTGTCGTAGGTCCAGCGCGCCGGCGGTACGCCATTCGCCATCGCGGCGTTTTCGGCGGGCAGGCCGAATGCATCCCAGCCCATCGGCTGGAGCACGTCATGGCCCTTCATGCGGTAATGCCGGGCGAGTACATCACCGATGGTGTAGTTGCGCACGTGCCCCATATGCAGCTTGCCCGACGGGTAAGGGAACATCGACAGGCAATAGTACTTGGGGCGATCCTTGGCCTCGCGCGCGCGGAATGTTCCGCTTGTATCCCAATGACGTTGCGCAGCCTGCTCGATCCGGATGGGGTCGTATTTCGCCGAATCGCGTCTTGGCGCATGCTGGGAGTGGTCGCTCGATTCCATCGTTTTTGCCGGATTCAAAACCGGTGATTATAGCGGGGCGTGCCAAGTCGGTTCGGGGGCGGGCCCCTATGCGATACGGAACCTCGGTCGGGGTCGAGCGGTGAGATGAACGATCGTACGTGATCGTGTTGCAACGGCGTCTTTGTCTTGCTTGTCAGTCGCGTGATGGCGTTGCCTGCCTCTATGAATTGAATAGCAGCGCAACGCCGAGCACGATGAGTACCAGCCCGAACGCCTCACGCGGCGCCGGTTTTTCCGAAAACATCTTGCCGGAGACGATGCGCGCGAAGAATACTTCGATCAGTGCCAACGTTCGCACCTGGCCGGCAGTCGCCAGCGCAAATCCGAGGAACCAGAATTGCGAAGCGGCCGCGCCCATGAAGCCGGCGGATAGTGAAGGACGCCAGAGGCGCAGGATCGCGCAGAGGCCGGGTCGGTCGAAGAGGGCAAGGTAGAGCGTCAAGGCCACGGACTGGAAGAAAAGTCCGAGAGCCAGGATGGTACTGGCGCGTATGCCAAAGCAGCCGGCGGGGAGTGCGTGGATGGCGGCGCGGAAGAAGACGGCCGATACTGCAAACAGCGCTGCCGACGACAGGCCCGATACCAGTGCCGCCAGCCCGCCGCCCGGAAGGCCCGATTTCGGCCAGGCAGTCATCACCACGCCACCTGTCGCGACCAGGATGGCAATGGCCATCGGCACGGACAAGGTTTCGCCGAGAAAGATCAGACCGAACAGGGCCGCAAGGACAGGCTCGGTCTTGATGTAGGCGGTGGTCACGACGAAGGACCTGGAGCGCATCGCCTGCAGCATCAGACCGGTCGCGCCGATCTGGGTCAGCGCGGCGATGACCACGGGCGGCCAAACGGACGGAGCGAGCGCCGGCAGGGCTTCGCCGGTCATGGCCCGCATCAGCGCGAGAAATATCAGCGCGAACGGAAAGCCGAACAGGAAGCGCACATAGGTCGCGCTACCGACGCCCAGGCGGGTGGTCAGATCGCGCTGCAGCGCATTCCGCAGGGTCTGCGCGGCAGCGGCGATAACAGTGAATAGAGCCCACGACATAGGGGGGTGCTCGATGCGCCCGGTTTGCAGTCCGGCCGAACGCGGGTCGGATGCCGAAAGTTAAGGGCGGTCGGTGAGGGCAATAGCAGCCAAAAGAAAAACCCCGCGGGCCAGGCAGCACGCGGGGTTCTGGATAGCAGTGGTCGGCTAGGACAGCCCCGACCGGCAAACCTTGCACAGCGTGCAAGGTCGCCCGGTCTTACATGTCCATACCGCCCATACCGCCCATGCCACCCATACCGCCCATGCCACCCATGCCGGGGGCGCCGGCGGGTTTGTCTTCAAGCAGCTCGGCGACCATCGCATCGGTGGTCAGCATCAGGCCGGCGATCGACGCGGCATTCTGCAACGCGGTGCGCGTGACCTTGGTCGGGTCGAGCACGCCCATTTCCACCATGTCGCCGTACTGGCCGGTGGCGGCGTTGTAGCCGATATTGCCCTTGCCTTCGGCGACCCGGTTCACCACCACGCTCGGCTCGTCGCCGGCATTGGCGACGATCTCGCGCAACGGCTGCTCGAGTGCGCGCAGCACGATCTTGATGCCCGCATCCTGATCGTGGTTGTCACCCTTGAGCTTGCCTTCCAGCGCGGCACGCGCACGCAGCAGCGCAACGCCACCGCCCGGGACAATGCCTTCCTCGACTGCCGCACGGGTCGCGTGTAGCGCGTCTTCGACTCGCGCTTTCTTCTCTTTCATTTCGACTTCGGTTGCGGCGCCAACCTTGATCAGCGCCACCCCGCCGGCCAGCTTGGCCTTGCGTTCCTGAAGTTTTTCCTTGTCGTAGTCGGACGTGGACTCTTCGATCTGCTTGTTGATCTGGACCACACGGCCCTTGATGTTGTCTTCCGAGCCGGCACCATCGATGATGGTGGTTTCTTCCTTGCCCACCTCGATGCGCTTGGCCTGGCCCAGATCCTTGAGGGTGGCCTTTTCCAGCGTCAGACCGACTTCTTCGGCGATCACGGTGCCGCCGGTCAGGATCGCGATGTCTTCCAGCATGGCCTTGCGGCGGTCGCCGAACCCCGGCGCCTTGACTGCACAGGTCTTCAGGATGCCGCGGATGTTGTTCACCACCAGGGTCGCGAGCGCCTCGCCTTCCACTTCCTCGGCGATGATCAGCAGCGGCCGGCCGGCTTTGGCGACTTGCTCCAGAATCGGCAGCAGATCACGGATGTTGGAGATTTTCTTGTCGTGCAGCAGGACGTACGGGTTTTCCAGGATGGTCTGCTGCTTGTCGGCATTGTTGATGAAGTACGGCGACAGATAGCCACGATCGAACTGCATGCCCTCGACGACTTCGAGCTCGTTGTTCAGGCTCTTGCCGTCTTCGACGGTGATCACGCCTTCCTTGCCGACCTTGTCCATGGCCGAAGCGATGATGTCGCCGATGGATTCATCGGCATTTGCCGAGATCGAGCCGACCTGGGCGATTTCCTTGCTGGTGGAGCAGGGTTTGGAGATCCCCTTGAGCTGATCGACCACCGCAACGACGGCCTTGTCGATGCCGCGCTTGAGATCCATCGGGTTCATGCCCGCGGCCACGTACTTCATGCCCTCGCGAACGATGCTCTGCGCGAGGACCGTGGCGGTCGTCGTGCCGTCACCGGCGACATCCGAGGTCTTGCTGGCGACTTCCTTGACCATCTGGGCGCCCATGTTTTCGAACTTGTCCTTCAGCTCGATCTCCTTGGCGACCGAGACCCCATCCTTGGTCACGGTCGGCGCGCCGAAGGAGCGCTCCAGAACGACGTTGCGGCCTTTCGGGCCCAGGGTTACCTTGACGGCGTCGGCGAGGATGTTCACGCCGGCGACCATACGATGGCGAGCGGAATCGCCAAACTTGACTTCTTTTGCTGGCATTGCTGAGTTCTCCTAACAGGTAGGTTCGGCCAGATCGGGGCTCAGCCCTCGATCACACCCATGATGTCTTCTTCACGCATGACCAAGAGCTCTTCGCCCTCGACCTTGACGGTCTGTCCGGAATACTTGCCGAACAGGATGCGGTCGCCGACTTTGACCGCCAGCGGGCGGACCTTGCCATCTTCAAGGATCTTGCCGTTGCCGACCGCGAGGATTTCACCTTGGTCGGGTTTCTCGGCGGCATTGTCCGGGATGACGATCCCGGATGCGGTCTTGCGTTCTTCTTCCATGCGCTTGACGATCACTCGATCGTGCAAAGGGCGGATTTTCATGAATGACTCTCCTCGTGAAAATCAACGACGTTCAATCCCCTCAACCACCGGGGCGCTGTGAGCACTCTTCGCTGCCGGGAGCACCATCTGTTGTTGGCACTCGACCGACGAGAGTGCTAACAATCATACGGGCGATCCCGGGATATTTCAAGAGCCGACCGGAAACATATTCAGCGTCTTCGGGTGGCGACGGGGCCGGAGGCCTTACCTGCGGCCGATGCCGTGGTATTCCAGGCCGGCGCTGCGCGGCAATTCGGGCTCGTACATGTTCCGGCCATCGATGATCACCGGGTGCTTGAGCAATGAACGGATGGCGTCGAAATCAGGGCTGCGGAATTCCTTCCACTCGGTGACGATCACCAGTGCGTCGGCCCCCGCGAGCGCCTGCATCGGTCGGTCCGCGTAACGAAGTCGGGGGTCGTCGCGAAAAATGCGCCGCGCCTCATTCATCGCCGCAGGGTCGTAGGCGGTGACAGAGGCTCCGCGCCTGAACAGTTCTTCGATGATCGAAAGGCTGGGTGCCTCGCGCATGTCGTCGGTGTCGGGCTTGAACGCGAGCCCCCAGAGCGCGATGTTGAGACCCGAGAGCTTGTTGTCGAAGCGTGCAGCCAGCTTGTCGATGAGCACGGTTTTCTGGACCGCATTCGTCTCTTCCACGGAACGCAGTATCCGCAACGGTTGCTCATGTTCGGCACCGGTTCGAATCAGCGCGCGCACATCCTTGGGAAAACAGGAGCCGCCATAGCCACAGCCTGCATACAGGAAGTGATAACCGATGCGTGGGTCGGCGCCGATGCCCTGGCGCACATGCTCGATATCGGCGCCCAGTTTTTCGGCGAGCAGCGCGAGTTCGTTCATGAAGCTGATGCGCGTCGCCAGCATCGCGTTGGCTGCATACTTGGTCAGCTCCGCGCTTCGGCGATCCATGATCAGCAGCTTTTCGCGGTTGCGCTGAAACGGCGCGTACAGCGCCTTCATCATCAGGATCGCACGCTCGTCCTCTGCACCGACGATGATCCGGTCGGGGCGCATGAAATCGTCGACGGCGGCGCCTTCCTTCAGAAATTCGGGATTGGAGACGACCGCATACGGAATCGTTACGCCACGCCCGGCCAGTGCATCGGCAATCGCCGCGTCCACCCGATCGGCGGTGCCGACCGGCACCGTGCTCTTGTCGACGATGAGCTTGTAGTCGGTCATGTGGTGACCGATGTGGCGGGCAGCCGCGAGCACGTGGCCGAGATCGGCCGAACCATCCTCGTCCGGCGGGGTGCCGACGGCGATGAGCTGTATCGTGCCGAAATGCACCGAGCGTTCGACATCGGTGGTGAAATGCAGGCGGCCGCTCGCTGCGTTACGATGCACGAGCTGATCCAGGCCGGGCTCGTGGATGGGGATACGCCCGGCTTCCAATGCCTGGATCTTGGCGGCGTCGACGTCCAGGCAGAGCACATCATTGCCCATCTCGGCCAGACAAGCGCCGCTGACCAGGCCGACGTAGCCCGTACCGATAACGGTGATTTTCATGAATGGTGGGGAGTCAGCAGAGGTGAGTTACTGCGGTAGGCGGACTGTCGATCAGGCTCGGTGTGCCCCGAGCCCGTCCCCGAACGCCAACCTGACAGCCCGTTAAAACGGCACGTCGTCATCCATGTCCGCAAAGGGATTGGGCGCAGACGGGCTCGTTGCCGGCCTATCCGCCGGACGGCCTCCTGACCTGCTGGCAGCAGGGTAGGCCGCGCCGCCGTCGTCCGGCGGGGCCTCGCCCATGCCCTGGCGCCCGCCCAGCATCTGCATCTGGTCGGCGATGATCTCGGTGGTGTAGCGCTCGCGCCCGTCCTTGTCCTGCCACTTGCGCGTTCTGAGGCGACCTTCTATATAGACCTGCGAGCCCTTCTTCAAGTACTGGCCGGCAATTTCGGCGAGCTTGCCGAAGAAGGCCACACGGTGCCACTCGGTCGCCTCTCTGGATTCTCCGGACTGCTTGTCCTTCCATTTGTCGGTTGTGGCGACGGAGATGTTGGTGATCGCCGCCCCGTCCGGGGTGTAGCGCGTTTCGGGGTCGCGCCCCAGATTGCCCACCAGTATGACTTTGTTGATCGAGGCCATTACCTTCCTCCTTGTAGAGTCTCATGCAATCGCCGTTCGTCGCAGCGGCCGAGTTGTAGTTTCAGGCAGGCAATGCGCCGATCCGGCAGCACCACGGCTTCGCGCACGCCCGGGATTTCGAGCAGTTGGGCACGCAGGCCGTCCAGGTCGATGACACCACTCGGGATCGGCAACTCGCGTGTGGCCAGAACGGTGGGCACCGTCATGCTCCAAGCCACCCACAGCCAAAGCAGGCACACCACGACACCGAAGGCAAACACGCCATCGACGCCCCCGTGGTGTGCAAACAGTCCGCCCAGCCAGCCACCCAGCGCCAGCCCCAGCGATTGGGTCGTATTGTAGATGCCCATCGCGGCACCCTTGGCACTGGCCGGTGCGACACGCGAGATGAGCGAGGGGAGGGTCGCCTCCAGCACATTGAATGCAACGAAGAACACGGCGAGCAACGCGACGACGGCGACGATGTGGGCCGACGCCACCATCAGCCCGATTTCGGTGACGGCGAGCAAGGCGATCGCCGACAGGAAAACGGCTTTCATCGCGCCGCGCCGCTCGGCCGCAACGATGGCCGGGACCATGAACGCGAAGCTAACGATCAGCACCGGCAGGTAGATTTTCCAGTGTTCCGGGGGCGGGATATTCCCGGTATCACGAAGGATTCCGGGAACGACGACGAACAGGGCCATCAGCACCAGGTGCAAGGAAAAGATGCCCAGGTTCAGGCGTGCGAGTTCCCGGTTCATCAGCACCGAACGGAACGGGACGGGCTGAGCTACCGGTTCCGTGCCGGTGGCGGGTACTGCGGGCGGGGCGGGCACGCCCCAGCGAATCAGGGCGATGTTGGCGAGAGCAAGCACACCGGTCATCACGAACAAACCGGGCATGCCGATGATGGCGTACAAACCGGGCGCGATGATGAGCGACAGCGCAAACATCAGGCCGATCGAGGCGCCGATCATGGCCATGACTTTCGTGCGATGTTCTTCACGGGTGAGATCGGCGGCCAAGGCCGTCACCGCCGACGAAATCGCTCCGGCTCCTTGCAGCGCGCGCCCCGCGATCATCATTGCTATCGTGCTGGCCGCGGCCGCCAGAAAACTGCCGGCCGCGAACAGAATCAAGCCCAAGGCGATCACCGGCTTGCGGCCATACCGGTCCGAGGCGATACCGAACGGGATCTGCAGAATTCCCTGGGTCAGTCCATAGATGCCGAGCGCGAGCCCGACCAGAGACAAGTCATCGCCGCCCGCCAGCGACGGCGCATATAGCGTGAATACCGGCAGTATCAGGAACAGGCCGAGCATGCGCAATGCGTAGGTCGCCGCCAACGACAAACCGGTACGTAATTCCGTCGGGTTCATGGTTGCGCGAGCATCCGGGCGTATGGCTGGCTGGACTGCATCGTATCCTGATGATCTCGGGGTGGCGGCAACGCCGGTAATATTACCAGTTTGCCAGGGGCCGCTTCTGCGGTGCAGCAATGGAATTTTTGCGGATACGTGGTGCGCGTACGCACAATCTGAAGAACATTCATCTCGACCTGCCACGTCAGCGGCTCACCGTGATCACGGGGCTGTCAGGATCGGGCAAGTCCTCGCTTGCCTTCGATACCCTCTATGCCGAAGGGCAGCGGCGCTACGTCGAGTCGTTGTCCGCTTATGCGCGCCAGTTTCTGCAGCTGATGGAGAAGCCGGACGTCGACCTGATAGAAGGCTTGTCGCCGGCGATCGCGATCGAACAGAAGGCCAGCAGCCACAATCCACGTTCGACGGTCGGTACGGTCACCGAAATCCACGATTACCTGCGCCTGTTGTTTGCCCGTGCGGGCACGCCGCATTGCCCCGACCACGAGTTGCCGCTCGAATCTCAGAGCGTCTCGCAAATGGTCGACCAAGTGCTCGCGCTGCCCGAGGAAACCCGCCTGATGATTCTGGCGCCGGTGGTGTCAGGGCGCAAGGGCGAGCAGACCGATCTGATCGACGAATTGCGCGCCAAGGGCTTCGTCAGACTGCGCGTCGATGGCACGGTTTGCGAAATCGATGCGGTGCCTCGGCTGGCCAAGAACAGCAAGCACGATATCGATGTGGTCATCGATCGCCTGCGCGTGCGGCCCGGTGAGCGTCAGCGCCTCGCCGAGTCCTTTGAAACGGCCCTGGCCCATGCCGACGGCCGTGCTTGTGCGGTCGTCATGGATACCGGCGAGGAGTACCTGTTTTCGGCGCGTTATGCCTGCCCGGCGTGCGGGTTTTCCGTGGCCGAACTCGAGCCGCGTCTGTTTTCGTTCAACAATCCCGCGGGGGCCTGTCCGGAGTGTGACGGCCTCGGCCAGGTGATTTTCTTCGATCCTGAACGCGTCGTCGCGCACCCGGACCTGTCGCTCGCCAGTGGCGCCATCCGAGGCTGGGATCAGCGGAATCAGTTCTACTTTCAGCTGCTCACGAGCCTGGCCGCGCATTACGGCTTCGACATCACGCTGCCGTTCCGGTCCTTGCCGGAACCCATACGGGCCATCGTTCTCTATGGTTCGGGCAAGGAGCGCCTGCCCTTTCGTTATCTCGGCGAGGGCGGACGGCTGGTGGTGCGCGAACACAGCTTCGAAGGCATCATTCCGAATCTGGAGCGGCGCCATCGCGAGACGGATTCGATGGCCGTGCGCGAGGAGCTGGGCAAGTTGCAGGCGAGCAAGGCCTGCCCGGCGTGTGCGGGCACGCGCTTGAGGCCTGAGGCGCGTCATGTCCGCGTCGGTGGGCACAGCCTGCCCGCGATCAGCGGCTTGCCTTTGTCGGCGAGCAAGCGCTATTTCGATGCGCTGGTATTGCCCGGCCACAAGGCGCAGATTGCCGAGCGCATCGTTCAAGAGATAACGAGCCGACTTGGGTTTCTGATCAATGTCGGTCTGGACTACCTGACGCTGTCGCGGTCGGCGGAGACGCTGTCGGGGGGTGAGGCGCAGCGTATCCGGCTTGCCTCGCAAATCGGATCAGGGTTGACCGGAGTGATGTATGTCCTGGACGAGCCTTCGATCGGCCTGCATCAGCGCGACAACTCGCGACTGCTGGCGACCCTCAAGCAATTGCGGGATCTGGGCAATACCGTCATCGTCGTCGAACACGATCAGGAAGCGATCGAGGAGGCCGATCACGTCGTCGACATGGGGCCTGGTGCGGGGGTCCATGGTGGGCACGTCGTCGCTCAGGGTCCGCCGGCCGAGATTGCCGCCCATCCCGAATCGCTCACCGGTGCCTATCTGTCCGGCCGCCGTAGCATTGCCATTCCGGCGACGCGACGGCCCCCCGACCCGTCGCGCATGCTGCGGTTGATCGGGGTGCACGGGAACAATCTGCGCGATGTGACGCTGGATCTGCCCGCCGGCCTGTTGGTCTGCGTGACGGGCGTCTCCGGTTCGGGCAAGTCGACATTGATCAACGACACCTTGTATCGGGCGGTCGCGCGCGCCTTGCACGGCGCAACCACCGAACCGGCGCCCTATGAAGCCATCGAGGGCCTGGACTTGTTCGACAAGGTGATCAATGTGGACCAGTCGCCGATCGGCCGCACGCCCCGTTCCAATCCGGCGACCTATACCGGGCTGTTGACGCCGGTGAGGGAATTGTTTGCCGGTGTACCGGAAGCGCGCACGCGCGGCTATGGCCCGGGGCGGTTTTCCTTCAACGTCAAGGGTGGACGCTGTGAGGCCTGTCAGGGGGACGGGCTGATCAAGGTCGAGATGCATTTTCTGCCCGACATCTTCGTGCCATGTGATGTCTGCAAGGGCAAGCGTTACAACCGCGAAACGCTGGAGGTGCGCTACAAGGGCAAGACGATCCACGAGGTGCTCGAAATGACGGTCGAGCAGGCGCTGGATTTCTTCGAGTCCATCCCTGCCGTCGCGCGCCGCCTGCAAACCCTTCTGGACGTCGGCCTGGGCTACATCAGTCTCGGTCAAAGTGCGACCACGCTTTCCGGGGGGGAGGCCCAACGTGTCAAGCTGGCGCTCGAACTGGCGAAACGCGACACCGGTCGCACACTGTATGTTCTCGACGAGCCCACCACCGGGCTGCATTTTCACGATGTCGAACTATTGCTGACCGTACTGCACCGCTTGCGCGACCATGGCAACACGGTCGTGGTGATCGAGCACAATCTGGACGTGATCAAAACGGCGGACTGGATCATCGACCTTGGCCCGGACGGCGGTGACGGCGGCGGCACGATCGTTGCGGCGGGTACACCGGAGACGGTCGCCGCCACTACAGTCGGCTATACCGGCAAGTACCTGGCCGCCATGCTCGGACGTCAAGTCGGTCAACGCGGTCGGCGTGGCGCGAACCCCGTCGAGGCGCGTGGGACCGAGAGCTCTGCTCATGGGCGGCGTCAGGGGCGGGCTCAGGGCAGTACATAACCTGCCTGGCGAAGCATGGTTGAAAGGGCGATCAGCGGCAGCCCGATCAGCGCTGTCGGATCATCGCTGCGTACCCATTCGAGCAACGCGATCCCTAGACTTTCCGACTTGGCTGCGCCGGCGCAGCCAATGGGATCGTCGCGATCGACATAGCGCTCGATCTCGGCCAATGAGAGCTGCCGAAATTTGAGTGTCGTGGGGACGAGAGCTTCATGTTTCGGGCCATGTTGTCCGAAGGCAAGACACACGGCCGTCTCGAACATGACCTCGCGGCCGGACAGTTCCAGCAATTGCTCGATGGCGCGCGAGAGAGACCCCGGCTTTCCATACCGCCGCCCTCCGCTGTGTGCAACCTGGTCGCTGCCGATCACGCAGGCGGTCGGATGCCGCAGAGAAACCGCAGCGGCTTTCGTGCGCGCGAGACGCGAGGCCTGCATGGAGGGGGATTCGTCGGCTTGTGCCGACTCGTCTATGTCGGGCGCGACGATATCGAATGGCAGCCCTAGTCGATCGAGCAGTGCTTTGCGGAAAGGCGATGTCGAAGCCAGAATCAAAGGCTGGGTGGGGACGGAATATGCAAACAGCGGTGCGGTCATGGACACGATGGGGTGCAACGATGGCTTGGGGTGAGCCGTCTGTGTTATCGAAGCCGACTTCGTCAAGCTTGAGCTCTTCGGGAGCCTTGTCGAGCCTGGCTCCTTGACGGCACTTTGACAGGCGAATCGCAAAAATAATATCATCCGCGCCTTTGTCGGGATTGGTGGTTTGATCAAAATTATTGATCCGGTCGATCCAGTCGCATTGGCGCATAACGGAGGATCGATTCGCGGCGTGCTGTCGCTGGACGATTTGCCGCGCCTGGCGGCCGCGTCCGGGCCGTTCGGGTCGTTGCGAGCTGATTGCGGTGTCGACTTCGATTTGGTCGGCGAGTGCGACGGGCACGGGGCGATGTTCTTGAGTTTGCGCGCAGGGGCGAGCTTGGTCTTGGGTTGTCAGCGTTGTTTGAGCCCGTTCCTGTTCCGCGCGGTCGCGAATGTCCGCTTGAGGTTGCAGTTGGCGGATGACCCCGAGCTGATCCTGGTCGACGAGAACGATGACGAAGAGCGGGTGGATGTCACCGAGATCGCCGAATTTTCTCGGGTATTGGAGGACGAGCTGCTGTTGTCGCTACCGATATCGCCCAGGCATGAGTTCTGCACACTGCCCGGGCGGGCGCATCAAGGGCCAGGGTCCTCCCCGTTTTCGGAGCTGGCGGCGTTGCGGTCGGTGCGAACGTCCGAGTTGTATTGATTTGAAAGGGTCTTCACATGGCAGTTCAGCAAAACAAGAAATCGCCCTCCAAGCGGGGCATGCATCGCGCCCATGACTTTCTGAAGGGTCAGCCGATTGCCGTCGAGGCAACGACGGGTGAGATTCATCTGCGCCATCATATTTCGCCCAACGGCTACTACCGGGGCAAGAAGGTCGTTGCCAGCAAGGAAGACTGAGTGCCGGCGGAGTGGCGCGGTCTGCTTGCGCTGTTAGCGTGACTGTTGCCGCCGTCGCGTTCGCTGTTCTCATAAGCCTATGCCCGTCACGCTGGCCGTAGATTTGATGGGTGGGGACCATGGCCCGCCGGTGGTGTCGCCTGCCGTCTGTGCGTTCCTGCGCAAGCAGGTTGCAGCCTCGGTGATTGCGGTAGGCCTTCCCGATGCACTTGCGGAACTGACGCACAGGGCGGGCGACGAATTCGGGCCGCGCCTGAGCACCTTCCCTGCGTCAGAGGTCGTGTCGATGGACGAATCGGTCGCGTCTGCTCTGCGGGGAAAGAAAGACTCGTCGCTACGAGTCGCCATCAATCTGGTCAAGGAAGGGAAGGCCGACGCGATCGTCTCCGCGGGCAACACCGGTGCGTTGATGGGTATCGCGCGCTTCGTGTTGAAGACGCTCCCGGGCATCGATCGGCCGGCGATCGCGACCATCCTGCCGACTTTGAAGGGTCATACCTATGTGCTTGACCTGGGGGCGAACGTCGACTGTGGCGCGGAGGATCTGTTGCAGTTCGGCATCATGGGAGCGATGCTCGTTGCCGCGCTCGAGAACAAGCCCGAGCCGAGTGTCGGCTTGTTGAACATCGGCATCGAGGAAATCAAGGGCAATGAGACGGTTCGTCGAGCGGGCGAGTTGTTGCGCGCGAGTGGCCTCAATTTCCGCGGCAACGTCGAGGGCGATGACATTTACAAGGGTACGACCGACGTCGTCGTCTGCGATGGCTTTGTCGGCAACATCGCATTGAAGACTTCTGAGGGGCTGGCGCAGATGCTTGCGACCTATCTGCGCGACGAATTTTCGCGCTCATGGTCCCGAAAAATGCTGGCCCTGCTGGCGTATCCGGCGCTGAAGGCGTTCAAGGAGCGCGTCGACCACCGCCGCTACAACGGCGCCGCTCTGGTCGGGCTGCGTGCCGTGGCGGTGAAGAGTCACGGCTCCGCCGATGCCTTTGCGTTCGAGTGCGCGTTGCACCGCGCTTACGAAGCGGTTGCGACGCGCGTCATCGATCGCATCGGCCAGCGCATCGCCTCGTTCGCCGAGTCGCAAGAGCCCGTCAAGTTCGTCGGAGGATCAGCGTGATGACCTTTGCCCGCATTCTGGGTACCGGCAGCCATTTACCTGGCAATCCTGTCAGCAACGATGATCTCGTTGCTCGTGGCATCGATACTTCCGACGCCTGGATCATCGAGCGGACGGGTATCCGCTTCCGACATTTCGCCGCCGCGGGCGAGCAGGCCAGCGATCTGGCGGTGCCGGCGGCGCGCGCCGCACTCGCTGCCGCCGGCAAGCATGTCGATGATCTCGACCTGATCATAGTCGCCACCAGCACGCCGGACTGGGTCTTCCCCAGCACCGCGTGCATCGTCCAGGACAAGCTGGGTAATCGTGGTGCCGCGGCGTTCGATGTCCAAGCGGTTTGCAGCGGCTTCGTCTACGGCGTGACGATCGCTGAGAAATTCATGCGCTCGGGTAGCCATCGTTGCGCGCTGGTGGTCGGCACCGAGATTTTTTCCAGAATTCTCGATTGGCAGGATCGAACCACCTGCGTGTTGTTCGGCGACGGCGCTGGCGCGGTGGTGCTGGCGTCATCCGATGCGCCGGGGGTGCTTGCCAGCGATCTGCATGCGGACGGCTCCTATCGCCACATCCTGTCGACGCCGGGTCAGATCTGCGGCGGCTCGGTGGTCGGTTCTCCCTATTTGCAGATGGATGGCCAGGCGGTCTTCAAACTTGCCGTCAAGGTGTTGGGCGAAAGTGCTCAATCGACTCTCGATCGCGCCGGTTTGAGGGTTGATGAGCTCGACTGGTTGATCCCTCATCAGGCCAATATCCGTATCTTGCAGGCAACCGCAAAACGGCTGGGCTTGCCTATGGAGCGGCTCGTAACGACGGTCGGTCACCACGGCAATACTTCGGCGGCGTCGGTGCCCCTCGCGCTCGATCTGGCCATCCGGGACGGGCGCGTCCGCTCCGGTCATCATGTGCTGTTGCAGGGCGTCGGGGGAGGGTTTACCTGGGGATCCATTCTTCTTCGGATGTGACGGGAATCAGTCAATGAATCAACAGATCAAACTGGCGATGGTCTTCCCGGGACAGGGGTCGCAGTCGACGGCGATGATGAGGGCATATGGTGACGGCGTCGCGCCGGCGCTGGTGCGCGCGACATTCGTGGAGGCTTCGGAGGCCTTGGGGCGCGATCTCTGGGCTCTCTCAGAAGAGGGCAGCGAGGAAGAGCTCAGTCGGACGGTCAATACGCAGCCGATCATGCTTGCGGCCGGCGTCGCGGTTTACCGGCTTTGGCGGGATATGGGTGGAGTCGAGCCTCAGTTGCTCGCCGGCCACAGCCTGGGCGAATTTTCGGCACTCGTGGTCGCAGACGTACTTCGCTTCGGCGATGCCATACGGCTCGTGGAACGGCGCGGACAGGCCATGCAGCAAGCGGTTCCGGCCGGAGTGGGCGCGATGGCGGCGTTGCTGGGCCTCGATCTGGACGGCGTCGAGGCCGTCTGTGCCGAAGCCGCGCAGGGCCAGGTCGTGTCACCTGCCAATCTCAATGCGCCGGGGCAAACGGTGATTGCCGGACAGGCCGAAGCCGTTCGCCGGGCCGTCGAGCTTGCGCGCCCGCGGGGTGCCAAGAAAGCGGTGCTGCTCCCGGTGAGTGCGCCGTTTCACTGCGCGCTGATGGCACCGGCGGCGACGACCTTGCGCGGCCTGATCGCCGGGGTTCAGCTCAGTCCACCGCGGATTCCGGTGGTCAATAATGTCGATGTGATGATGGAAAACGAGCCGGAGCGAATACGCGATGCGCTGGTTCGCCAGGTCTGTGCGCCGGTGCGCTGGATCGAAGTCGTGCAGACGCTCGTGCGTGCCGGCGCGACCCATGTCGTGGAGTGCGGCCCGGGCAAGGTGCTGGGCGCGCTCACCAAGCGCATCGATGCCGGCGTGATCGGCATGACATTGTCTGATAGGGCGGCATTGAGCAAGCTGCGGACCGAACTGGGGGTGTCATGAATCAGTTCGAGCAGAACGATGTGACGCTGGTCACCGGGGCAAGCCGGGGCATCGGGCGGGCCATCGCGTTCGGGTTGGCGCGTCAGGGCGCGCGCGTGATCGGCACCTCGACCTCCGCCGAAGGTGCCTCGGCGCTCGAAGCTGCCATGCTTGCCGAAGGCTTGACCGGTCGCGGTGTGGTCATGGACGTCACCGACACCGCGGCCATCGACGCTGTCATCGGCGAGATCGAAGCCCGGGAGGGGCCGTTGCGCATCCTCGTGAATAATGCCGGGATCACGCGTGACGCGCTTGCGCTGCGCCTCAAGGATAGTGACTGGGATGCGGTGATCGACACCAATCTGAAGGCCGTGTTCCGCTTGTCTAAGGCGGCGATGAAGGGCATGATGAAAGCCCGCTATGGCCGTATCGTGAACATCACTTCCGTCGTCGGCGCGGCCGGCAACCCGGGACAGGCCAACTATGCCGCCGCGAAAGCGGGCGTCGCCGGCATGACACGCGTGCTTGCGCAGGAACTGGGTGCTCGTGGCGTGACGGTGAATTGTGTTGCGCCGGGATTCATTGACACCGACATGACGCGTAGCTTGCCGGAGGCGCAGAAAGAGGCGTTGCTCGCCAGGATTCCGCTCGGTCGTCTGGGCGACGCCGGCGAGGTGGCGGCGGCGGTCTGTTTTCTGGCATCGCGCTCCGCCGGTTACATCACCGGCACCACTCTGCATGTGAATGGTGGCATGTACATGAGTTAGGTTAGCGCAGGGCGCGCGATGCGCATCGGGAATGAAGGGTAGTTTTGCTAAACTTGCGCCGCCAATTTCGCGGTCGTCCGCATAAGGGAAGGAGTCGTAACATGGAGAACATAGAACAACGCGTCAAGAAGATCGTCGCCGAGCAGTTGGGCGTGAACGAGGGCGAGGTGAAGAACGAATCGTCGTTCGTCCAGGACTTGGGTGCAGATTCCCTGGATACGGTCGAACTCGTGATGGCACTCGAAGAGGAGTTCGAGTGCGAAATTCCCGACGAAGACGCCGAAAAGATCACCACGGTGCAGCAGGCCATCGACTACGTGCGTGGTCAGATCAAGAACGCCTGAACATCGGGATTGATATCGTGACTCGCAGACGCGTCGTCGTAACCGGCCTTGGCATCGTTTCTCCAGTCGGGAACACCGTCAAGGAAGCCTGGGCCAACATCACCTCAGGCCGTTCCGGCATTGGCGCGATCACCCGCTTCGACGCCAGCGGGTTTCCGGTGCGCATCGCAGGAGAGGTGCGCGGCTTCGACGTTTCCGCGTACCTTTCACCGAAGGAGGCCCGGCGCTACGACCTGTTCATTCACTATGGACTGGCGGCTGCAAGCGATGCCTTGCGTGACGCCGGTATTTCGGCCGGCACTGCCGATGCCGAAAGGATCGGCGTCTGCATCGGTTCGGGAATCGGCGGCTTGCCTGTCATCGAGGACAATAGCAAGACCTACCTCGAGGGGGGCGTACGCAAGATCAGCCCGTTCTTCGTTCCGGGGACGATCATCAACATGGTTTCCGGGATTCTGTCGATCAACTTTGGTTTCAAGGGACCGAACCTGGCTCTGGTGAGTGCGTGTGCGACCGGTAATCACAGTATCGGTGAGGCGCAGCGTCTGATCGAGTATGGCGATGCGGATGTCATGGTCGCGGGTGGGGCTGAGGCCACCGTGTCACCTCTGGGCGTTGGCGGATTCGCGGCGATGAAGGCCTTGTCTACGCGCAATGACGACCCCGGCGGCGCGAGCCGCCCTTGGGATGTGGGCAGGGATGGATTTGTGTTGGCCGAGGGTGCGGGTGTACTGGTGTTGGAGGAGTTGGAGCACGCACGGGCGCGGAGCGCGCACATTTATGCGGAGCTTGCCGGATATGGCCTGAGCGCGGACGCGAATCACATCACCGCGCCTTGCGATGACGGCTCCGGTGCCGCACGGAGCATGGCAGGCGCGCTGCGCAATGCTCGCTTGAATCCGGAAGCGGTCGATTACATCAATGCGCATGGCACGTCGACGCCGCTTGGTGACATTGCCGAGACGATCGCGGTCAAGCGCTGCTTTGGCGAGCATGCCAGGAAGCTGGCGATGAGCTCGACCAAGTCCATGACCGGGCATTTGCTTGGCGCTGCCGGCGGCGTGGAAGCCGTGTTCTCCGTCATGGCCGTGCATGATCGGGTCGCGCCGCCGACCATCAACCTCTGGGAACGCGATCCACAGTGCGACTTGGACTACATCCCCAACGAAGCACGCAGGATGTCCATTTCAGTGGCCATGTCGAATGCATTCGGATTCGGCGGTACCAACAGCACCATCATCTTTACCCGCTATATCGGGGCCTGAGCGGTCGCGAGGTGGGACGTGCGTCGAGATCGAGCTTGGCTTTGCGCCCCGCTTTCTGTGCGCAGTATCGGCGACGCATATCGTAGCGCTGATCTGTGCTGCGGTAGTTCTGCCGGTATCGGTTACGGTGCTTCTGCTACCCGTTGTCGTGATCGGTCTCCGCTCGTGCCATCGACGTTATGGCGCGCAGTCCGATCGGCGCATCGCTCGCCTTGCAATCGACCGCGATGATCGGTGCAGTGGCTGCGACGCGCGCGGTGACACGGTATTCGAGGGCTTTTTCGAGTCGGCCGAACGGCTGGGGCGACTGTGGTCATTGACGCTTCGCGCCGCCGCGGGTCGTCGCGCGCATATCGTAGTCGTGCCGGAGATGATGCCGCCGGATGCCTATCGGCGCATGTCGGTCTGGCTCGAACGCCGGCGGCGCCGTCAGCGAGCGTAATTCCATGAGGGTGCGTCAGACGCGCGAGCCCTTTCTGGTTGGGTGCAGAATCGTGTTGCGCGCGATCGCCGAGGTCTCCGGAAAATCACGACTGTAATGCAGCCCGCGGCTTTCGCGGCGCCGCATTGCGCAGGTGATGATCAGTCGCGCGGTCGTGACCAGATTGCGTAGCTCGATCAGGTCGTTGCTGATGCGAAAGTTCGCATAGAACTCGTTGATTTCGCGCCCGAGCAGCTCGATCCGGTGCGAGGCCCGTTGCAGTCGTTTGGTCGTTCTGACGATGCCGACGTAATCCCACATGAAGCGCCGCAGCTCGTCCCAGTTGTGTGAAATGACGATCTGTTCGTCCGCATCGGTGACCCGGCTCTCGTCCCAAGTCGGCAAGTCCGTCGAGGTGACGCGACGCACGGTCAGGATGTCCCGAGCCGCGGCCGCGGCGAAAACCAGACACTCCAGTAGCGAGTTGCTGGCAAGCCGATTGGCACCGTGCAGCCCGGTACACGCCGACTCTCCCATCACATAGAGGCCGCCGATGTCGCTGCGCGCCGCGTGATTGGTTACGACGCCGCCGCAGCCGTAATGGGCTGCTGGAACGACCGGAATGGGATCGTGCGTGATGTCGATTCCCAAGCTCAGGCAGCGGGCATGGATGTTGGGGAAGTGTCGCACGATGAACTCTGCCGGCAAGTGGCGGATATCCAGGAAGACGTAATCGTCGCCGTGCTTCTTCATCTCGAAATCGATGGCGCGGGCCACGATATCGCGAGGTGCCAACTCGGCACGGGGATCATGAGCCTGCATGAAGCGTGTGCCGTCCCGACGCACGAGGATTCCCCCTTCACCACGAACCGCCTCCGATATAAGGAAGGATTTGGCATGTGGATGATAGAGACAGGTGGGGTGAAACTGAACGAACTCCATGTTCGCCACCCGGCAGCCGGCACGCCAGGCCATGGCGATCCCATCTCCGGTCGCGGTGTCCGGGTTGGTGGTGTAGAGATAAACTTTCCCGGCGCCGCCAGTGGCTAGTACGACATTGGCGGCCGAAAAGGTGAGCACGCGATCCAATTCCTTGTCGAGCACATAGGCACCGAGACATCCTGATTCGGGGCGGCCCAGCTTGGCACCTATGATCAAATCCACCGCGATATGCTTTTCAAATATGTGTATGTGAGGATGGCTGCGCACGCGTTCGGATAGCGTCTGTTGCACCGCGCTCCCGGTCGCATCGGCGACATGAATCACACGTCGATGGCTATGTCCTCCTTCGCGGGTCAGGTGGTATCCGAGTTCGCTGCTGTCATCCTGCGTGAAGGGTACACCCTGCTCGATGAGCCAATCGACGGCATCGCGTCCCTGGCTGACGACGAATTTCACTGCTGGTCGGTTGCACAGACCTGCCCCGGCGATGAGCGTGTCACGGACATGCGCCGTGATCGAGTCCCGACGATCCAGGACGGCGGCGATGCCACCCTGGGCCCAAGCGCTGGCGCTATCGTCCAGACCTTGCTTGGTGACCAGCGCCACCCGGCAGTGGTCGGCCAAATGCAGTGCCGTGGCTTGGCCGGCGAGGCCGCTGCCGATGATGAGTACGTCGAACGATAAATCGGACATGATGGATCGGCGGAAAGAATTGTCTATTGAGCGCACCCCGGCACCCCGGCACCCCGGTGCATGCGGAAAAACCCTGTTGCGGGCTGAACTATTTTTTTTGCCTGGGGTCCATTGAGGGTTTCTATGTTTCGGTCGGTCGAAAACAGGCTTCCGTTATACTTCGCCGCGCTCGAATCACTGGCGTGGGACCCCCAAAACACCAATAGACCGATGGGAGAACGGGAAGCCGATCAACGGCTTGTGGAGCGCGCGCAGCATGGCGACAAACATGCATTTGGTCTTCTGGTCACGAAATACCAGCGGAAGCTGCATCGGTTATTGTCTCGCATGATACGCAATCAGGCAGAGCTTGAGGACGTCGCCCAGGAAGCCTTCATAAAGGCCTATCGGGCCTTGCCATCGTTTCGGGGCGAGAGCGCGTTCTATACCTGGCTTTACAGGATTGCAGTCAACACGGCCAAGAACCATCTCGCACAGCAGCGCCGACGCAACGAGATATCGCCCACGATCGCGGACGAAGATGGTGATGTGGTCGAAGATGTAACGCGCGCCGATGTCGATACACCGGACCGCGTCCTGCTTTCCCGACAGATCGGCGAGACGGTCAGTGCAGCGATGGAAAGCCTGCCTGTCGAGTTGCGTACCGCGATCACGTTGCGGGAAATTGAAGGTTTGAGCTACGAGGAAATCGCAGAGCTGATGGATTGCCCCATCGGCACGGTGCGGTCGAGGATATTTCGTGCCCGCGAAGCCATCGCGGAGCGTTTGCGTCCGCTGCTGGGCACGGCACCGGACCGTCGGTGGTGACGATTGATTGCGACGAGGGATGCACAATGGATGGCAGTGATGTTTCGGCACTGGTTGATGGTGAAATCGACGGCATGGCGGCGGATCGCGTGCTGGACCGGCTGCGTGCCGATGCGGATGCGCGGGCACACTGGGAAATGTTTCATCTGATCGGCGATGCCTTGCGCGGGGAGCTTTCGCACGATCTCGGTCGGGCAGATCAGATCATGAGCCGCGTCGAGACCGAACCGACGGTACTTGCCCCGATGCGACGAAAGCCGTGGCCACAGAAATACTGGCTGGCTGTGGCGGCATCGGTGATGGCCGTTTCCGCGCTGGGGTGGCTGGCGTTGACGATGCGGGATGCGCGCATCGATGGTCCGCTACAGACCGAGGGGAGTACCTTGGCGAGCAAGGTCGGCAATCAGACCGACCTGGTGTCGTCTTTGTCCGGCCCGGTTGGCTCGGTACGTGACCCCATTCAGCCATATCTGGTTGCACATCAGGCGTTTTCACCGATTGGCAAGCTGCAAGGGTCCCTGCCTCTTATGGCTCTAGAAGGAGCTGCCGCCTCAAGTCAGGGCGAAGATGATCGCTAGGCTGTCGGACATGCCCGGCGTGGTCTACAGGCGGTTGGCGGCGATTTTGTTGTTCGGCGTGCTGGCCGGTGCGGTCCATGCGCAGACAAACCTAGACGCCACAGCTTGGTTGCAGCGCATGGTGTCTTCGACACAACGCCTCAGCTATTCGGGTACGTTCGTCTATCGGAGCCACGATCGCGAGGAGACTTCGCGGATAACCCACATCGCGGGACCGACAGGGGTCGTCGAGCGCATCGAGTCGCTGGAAGGCAGCCCGCGCGAGATCATTCGGGCCAACGATGAATTGACCTGTTATCTCCCCAAGGAAAAACTTCTCATCAAGCAGCGAAGCGTATCGTCCGGCGTGTTTCCGGCAATCTTGCCGGAGTCAATGGCGTCGATCGCCGAGTTCTATTCGCTGCGCAAGGGCGAGATCGGGCGAGTCGCCGGGCTGGAGAGCCAACAGCTCATTCTCGAGCCGCGGGACGCCTTTCGCTATGGCTACCAGTTTTGGGTTGAAATGACGACGGGACTGTTGCTCAAGGCGCGCACCATGGGCGATGCAAAAAATATTCTTGAGTCGGTAGCCTTTACCCAGATTCAGCTTGGCCAGGCGCCGGATCCGAGTTCGGTACGCTCTGCGTATTCCGGCAAGACGAGCGGTTGGCGGGTGCAACACGTGCAGGCCGCCGAGCCACGCCCGGAGGATGACAGGTGGGTGTTTTCGTCGGTGGTCCCGGGTTTTCGTCAAATGGCCGGTTTACGCAGGCATATCCACAAGGATGGGCCGGGGGCGCTGCAAACGGTTTTTTCGGATGGTCTGGCCGCAGTGTCGGTTTTCGTGGAGCCTGCAGGTGCGCGCTCGGAGCGCGACGGCGGTGCGCTCAGGTATGGGGCGATTCGGATCTATCAACGTGTCGTCGCCGATCATCTGGTAACCGTGGTGGGCGAGGCGCCCATGGTCACGTTGCAACGAATCGGTGATGGTGTCGAGTTACGGAAATGAGTGGCGCGGCGCGGGACAGAATCTTCGGGAGGGTGTGCTCGAGCGACCGCTCATCGGCTTTGGTCGAACTATCCGGGACAGGAGATGGCTGCGTGTTGTGTGGTGCGGAACACGCATGTAGTGCCGGCCGTGCCCGGCGACTGCGGTGCGCTGCGGACGAGCCTATGAGGGCCGGGGAACGAGTGGAGGTGGAGCTATCAAGTTCGTCGAATGTGGCTATGGCGGCTTGGTTCGCGTACGGCCTGCCTTGTGTGCTGCTGCTCGTGGGGGCTCTTGTCGGCGCATACGTGGATGGCGCTGGAGAGCAGATGGGGCAAACTTGGCGGGCCGATTTGGGTTCGGCTCTCGGCGCGCTGGCGGGTCTGATGTTTGGGTTGGCGGTGTTGTGGTGGTACGGCCGCGGGCCGGCAGCGGCGCAAGCCCTGCCCAAGGCTGTCAAATCGATGGGAAAACTGCTTTAGGACGGCGAGGGAAAGGATTCGGCAACATGAGCTTTATACGGGGATGTGTCGCGACCATATGGGTGGCGTTCGTCGTGGTGGCTACACCGGTATCTGCGCAGCGTCCGGACATGCCGGATTTTGCCGATCTGGTGGAGCGCAATGGCCCGTCGGTGGTCAATATCAGCACGACACAGATCGTACGCGGCACACGCGCACTGCCGCAGTTTCCGGGTATCGACGAAGACGATCCGATGTGGGAGTTCTTCCGGCGCTTCATTCCGCGTCAACCCGGCGTACCGCGCGACTATGAGAATCGCTCGCTCGGCTCGGGGTTCATCATCAGTCCGGACGGCTATGTCCTGACCAATGCCCATGTTGTCGATGCGGCCGACGATGTCGTCGTCAAGCTCACGGACAAGCGCGAGTTCAAGGCCCGTGTCGTCGGTGCCGACAAGCGCACCGATGTCGCCTTGCTCAAGATCGAAGCCAATGGCTTGCCTGCCCTGCGCCTGGGCGATCCGAGCAAGCTGAGGGTGGGCGAGTGGGTGCTGGCGATCGGCTCGCCGTTCGGCTTCGAGAATACCGTCACGGCGGGGATTGTCAGTGCCAAGGGGCGTTCCTTGCCCCAGGAAAACTACGTCCCGTTCATTCAGACGGACGTCGCGATCAATCCCGGCAATTCGGGCGGTCCGTTGTTCAATCTGCGGGGGGAGGTGATCGGGATCAACTCGCAGATTTTCAGTCGCACCGGCGGATTCATGGGGCTTTCGTTCGCGATCCCGATCGATGTCGCGATGGAGGTCCAATCGCAGTTGCGCGCGAACGGGCGTGTGAGCCGAGGGCGCATCGGTGTCGTGATTCAAGAGGTCACCAAGGAACTGGCCGAGTCGTTCGGCCTGTCCCGCCCGATGGGCGCGTTGGTCAATGCGGTAGAAAAAGGTGGTCCCGCAGAGAAGGCAGGGGTCGAGTCGGGCGACATTATTCTGAAATTCGACGGCAAGCTCATCGCGTCGTCGTCGGATCTGCCGCGCATCGTCGGCATGACGAAGCCGGGTAGCAAGATCGCCTTGCAGGTGTGGCGGCAGGGCTCGGCACGCGATCTGTCCGTACAGGTCGGTGAGGTGCCCGATGAGCGTCCGGTGCAGCGCGCGCGCGGCCGGACGCGACCGGGGGAGGGGCAGGCCAACCGTTTGGGTCTTGTACTGGTCGAGCCCAGTGCCGAGCAGAAGCGGGAACTGAAGATCAATCATGGCCTGATCGTCGAAGACCTGCGCGGTCAGACGGCGCGTACCGACCTGCGGCCGGGCGACGTCATTCTTGATGCCATTGTCAAAGGCCAGCAAATCGAGATCAGGACCGTCGAACAGTTCAACAAGATTCTCGCCACCATCGATCGCAGTGCCAACATCACCTTGCTCGTTCGGCGTGGCGACATGCAGACTTTCGTCACGATTCGAGGCATGCAAGACCGATGAACGCATGATGCCCGTGCTGACGCTCTACGGCCATGCTTGGTGTCATCTGTGCGCCGAGATGGCCGACCAGCTGTCCCAGCTGTCGAGCGAATTTGGCTTCGAGCTTAGAAACGTGGATATAGACCGGGACCTGGAGTTGGCCGGGCGATATGGTGAGCATGTCCCGGTGCTCTGTTGTGGCGATGACGAGATTTGTCGGCATCGCCTGGACTCGGAAGCGATCGGGCGGCTCAGGGTTCGTCTGGGCAAGAACGAACCTTGTCCGGCCGGTCATTCGTAGGCCTGTTAGAATCCGGCGCCTTCGGAAAAGGCGCCACTTCGGATGAGGGGCCCCTGCGCGCCGGGGCACATTTCCCGACTCCACCACGACGTCTGACCAGCACTCCATGCGGTACATCCGTAATTTTTCCATCATCGCCCACATCGACCATGGCAAGTCGACCCTGGCCGATCGGCTCATTCAACGTTGCGGTGGCCTCTCCGAGCGGGAAATGTCGTCGCAGGTGCTGGACTCGATGGATCTGGAACGGGAGCGCGGTATCACCATCAAGGCGCAAACGGCCGCACTGAGATACGACGCGCGCGATGGACAGACGTATCGGTTGAACTTGATCGACACGCCGGGCCATGTCGATTTTTCGTATGAGGTCTCGCGTTCGCTTGCAGCCTGTGAAGGTGCACTGCTAGTGGTCGACGCATCGCAGGGCGTCGAGGCGCAGACGGTGGCCAACTGCTATACCGCGATCGAGCAGGGGGTCGAGGTCGTTCCGGTCCTGAACAAAATCGATCTACCGTCGGCGGATCCTGATCGGGCACGTGCCGAGATCGAGGACGTGATCGGTATCGACGCGTCGGCAGCGATTCTCGCCAGCGCCAAGACCGGCGAGGGCGTGGATGACATTCTGGAAGCCGTAATCGCGCGCATTCCGTCGCCGGTCGGTGACCCCAATGCGCCGCTCAAGGCGCTGATCATCGACTCCTGGTTCGACAACTACGTCGGCGTCGTCATGCTCGTGCGGGTCATGGACGGGAGCATGCGTCCCAAGGACAGGATACTGCTGATGTCCTCGGGCGCGCAGCATCTGTGCGAACAGGTCGGCGTGTTTACGCCGAAGTCGGCTCCATGTGACCGGCTTTCCGCCGGTGAGGTCGGATTCATCATCTCCGGCATCAAGGAACTGGCATCGGCTAAGGTGGGGGACACCGTTACGCTCGCGGACCGGCCTGCCACCACGCCACTCGCCGGCTTCAAGGAAATCAAGCCCCAGGTATTTGCCGGGCTCTATCCGACCGAGGTCAATCAGTACGATGCCCTGCGCGATGCGCTCGAAAAACTGCGCCTGAACGATGCGTCGCTCAGATTCGAGCCCGAGGTGTCCCAAGCGCTCGGCTTCGGCTTTCGTTGCGGTTTCCTGGGCTTGCTGCACATGGAAATCGTTCAGGAGCGGCTGGAGCGCGAATATGACATGGATCTGGTCACGACGGCGCCGACCGTGGTGTACGAGGTATTGCTGCGCGAGGGCTCGGTCGTGCGCGTGGAGAATCCGGCGAAATTGCCCGATCCCTCTAAAGTCGACGAAATCCGCGAGCCGATCATCCGTGCGACCGTCTTTGTGCCGCAGGACTATGTCGGTGCGGTGATCACGCTGTGCGAGCTGAAGCGAGGAAGCCAGCACAACATGTCCTACCATGGCCGACAGGTCCAGCTCGTCTATGACATCCCTATGAGCGAGGTGGTGATCGACTTTTTCGACCGCCTGAAATCGGTCAGCCGGGGTTATGCGTCGCTCGACTATGAGTTCCTCGAATATCGCCCCGCGGACGTGGTCAAGCTCGACGTGCTGATCAACGGCGACCGCGTCGATGCCCTGTCGGTCATCGTTCATCGGGCCAGTAGCCAGTATCGGGGGCGGGGTCTGGTCACTCGCATGCGCGAGTTGATTCCGCGGCAGATGTTCGACGTGGCCATCCAGGCGGCAATCGGATCACACATCATCGCCCGCGAAACGGTCAAGGCGATGCGCAAGAATGTGCTGGCCAAGTGCTATGGTGGTGACATTTCCCGGAAAAAGAAGTTGCTCGAAAAGCAGAAAGCCGGGAAAAAGCGCATGAAGCAGATCGGTAACGTGGAAGTGCCGCAGGAAGCCTTTCTGGCGGTATTGCGCGTCGAAGACAACTAGACAGGGGAAAGTGCCCGTCGCGCGTCGTCGGGACTCGACATATGGAAGCGCTCGGCATCGGTTTTGCGGAAATCCTGTTGTGCCTGACCGTCGTCACCGGCGTGGCCTGGCTGATCGATCGATTCTGGGCGCGCAAGCGGCGCGCAGCCGATGGCAAGGAACCATGGTGGGTCGAGTGGATAGCCAGTTTCTTTCCGGTGATTCTGGTCGTGTTCGGCCTGCGCAGTTTTGTCGCCGAACCCTTCAAGATTCCGTCCGGGTCGATGATCCCGACCCTGCTCGTCGGCGATTACATCCTGGTGAACAAATTCATCTACGGCATCCGCTTGCCGGTGATCAATCGCAAGATCGTCGAGATCGAAGCGCCCAAGCGTGGTGACGTCGTGGTGTTTCGCTATCCTGAAAATCCGTCTCAGGATTTCATCAAGCGCGTCGTCGGCCTGCCGGGCGATCGCGTTGCGTATCAGAACAAGCGACTGACCATCAACGGTGTCGACGTGCCGGTGCGCGCCGACGGGGAGTACCTGCATGTGGAGCGGATGTACTACTCGAACCGCTTCGTCGAAAAACTGGGTGACGTGGAGCATGCAATGCTCAATGATCGGGATGCGCCGCCCTATCTGCCCGAGGTGCACGACTTTCCGATGCGCGAAAAATGTCTCTACAATAGCGCGGGCGTCATTTGCCAGGTTCCGCCGGGACATTACTTCATGATGGGCGACAATCGGGACGCGAGCAGCGACAGCCGCGTTTGGGGGTTTGTCCCGGAACGAAACATCGTCGGCAAGGCGTTCTTCATCTGGATGCATTTCTGGAATTTCGGGCGTATCGGCCCATTTCATTGAGATTGAGCCGGTTGGCTACGTGGTTTGGGGGGTCGTGGCGCCCCCGTCGACTCCGGTGGCGACGTTCCGGATGCAGGATGGTTCTCGAGGGCAAAGGCAAACCATGAAACGTAACGAAGCGGGTCTCAGCTTGTTCGGTTTCATTCTCATCGCGGCGCTGATTGCAGGAGTGGCGGTGATAGGCATGAAGGTATTGCCGGCCGTGATCGAGTACTACACGATCGCCAAGAACGTCCGCGCCGTGATCAAGAGCCCGGAAACACGCGATGCCTCGGTGGTCGATATCCGCAAGGCTTACGATCGACGTGCGCTGATCGACGACATCAAGAGTGTCGAGGGCAAGGATCTCGAAGTTCTCAAATCGGGCCGCGGCGTGACGATTTCCTACGCCTATTCGAGAACCATCCCCTTGTTCGCGAACGCGAGTTTGGTGCTCGATTTCCAGGACACCTTTTCATCGGACTGATTCCGGATGCCGATGACTGGGGTGCAGATGGGGGCGGCGCGGCTGGAGCATGAGATCGGCTATGTGTTCCAGCAAAAGGACCTGCTGCGCCATGCGCTGACTCACCGCAGCCATGGCTTGCCGCACAACGAGCGGCTGGAGTTCCTGGGCGATGGTGTCCTGAATTGCATCGTCGCAGCCTTGCTGTATGAACGCTTTCCCGATCTGAGCGAGGGACAGTTGTCGCGTCTGAGGGCCAGCCTGGTGAGGCAGGATACGCTGGTGCGCGTCGCCGAACGCTTGAGGCTGGGCGAGAACATCCTGCTGGGTGTCGGCGAGTTGCGTTCGGGAGGCACACGCCGCCCCTCGATCCTGGCCGATGCGCTCGAGGCCGTGTTCGGGGCCATATTCGTGGACCGTGGGTTTGATCCGGCCCGCGAGGTCATCTCCAGATTGTTCGCCGATGCGATCGCGGCGCTGGATCCGACCCGTTCCGGCAAGGACGCCAAGTCGGCCTTGCAGGAGTGGCTGCAGGCGCGCGGTTTGCCATTGCCGACTTATACCTTGGCGGCGACACGCGGTCAGGCCCATGCGCAGGAGTTCGACGTCGTCTGCGAGGTGCCGGCGCGCTCGCTTCGCTGCCTGGGCTCGGGCCCGAGCCGCCGCGCCGCGGAGCAATCGGCTGCAAGCGCGGCCATGGATGCGCTGCGTCGATGAGCGCATTCAAGTGTGGCCTGATCGCGATCGTCGGGCGGCCCAACGTCGGCAAGTCGACCTTGCTGAATCGGCTGGTCGGCTTCAAGCTCAGCATCATTTCCAGCCGACCGCAGACGACGCGCCACAAGATACTAGGCGTGCTGAGTGAGGACGAGCGCCAGTTCGTGTTCGTCGATACGCCAGGATACCAACAGCGGCATCGCTCGGCATTGAATCGACTGATGAACAAGCAGATTCAGTCGGCGCTCGCCGAAGTCGATGCCGTGCTCTGGTTGATCGATGCGCGCAGGTTGACGGCGGAAGACCGACAGCTGATCCCGCTACTGCCGGCCTCGAGGCCAGTCATCCTCGCGATGAACAAGGTCGACGCGCTGTCCGACCGGAACCGCCTGCTGCCCATGATCGACAGCGTGCGCAAGCTTCATCCCTTTGCCGAGATCGTGCCGATCAGTGCCGAATCCGGGGACAACGTCGAGGCGCTCAAGAATGCCGTGGCCGCGCATCTGCCCGACGCGCCGGCGATGTTCGATGCGGATACCGTCACGGATCGCAGCGAGCGCTTCCTGGCGGCTGAATACGTGCGCGAAAAATTGTTTCGTCGCCTGGGCGAGGAAATTCCGTATGGTACGGCGGTGCAGATCGAACGCTTCGAACAGGGTGATGGCCAAAGGCGTATCGCCGCCGTGATCTGGGTCGATCGTCCGGCACACAAGCGCATCGTGATCGGGCAGGGTGGAGAGGCGCTGAAAGCGGTGGCCAGTGCGGCGCGTCGGGATATGGAAGAGAGTTTTGGCGGCAAGGTTTTCCTCGAGGTGTGGGTCAAGGTCAAGTCCGGCTGGGCCAACGATGAACGGGCGGCATTGAGTCTGAGTGGCGAATGAGCCGGGCACGAGCCAGCGTCATCGATGCCGAGCGCGGCTTCGTTCTGCATTTGACCCCTTTTCGCGAGACCAGCCTGATTGCCGAGCTGTTCACACGGGAGCACGGTCGGGTTTCGGCGGTTGCTCGCGGCGCGCGCCGGCCGCAGTCCAAGCTGCGGGGGACACTGATGGAGTTTCAACCACTGGAGCTGGCCTGGTTTGGTCAGGGCGAGGTCAAGACGCTGGCGCGGGCGGAATGGTTGGGCGGGCAGGCCTTGTTGTCGGGCCGGGCGCTGCTCTATGGCTATTACCTGAGCGAACTGCTGCTGAATTTCGTTGCCCGCGAGGATGCTCACCCGGGCCTGTTCGATGCTTACGAGCGCACCATGGCCCGGCTTGCGGCAGGTGAGCTGTCGCCGGCGGTGTTGCGCATTTTCGAGCATGCATTGTTGCGCGAAGCCGGCCATGCGCCGGCTTTCGACCGTGTTCCCGGCGGTGGCTTGATCAGGCCCGATCGGCAGTACGCGCTGTTGCCCGAGCAGGGGCTGGTCGATGTCAGCCATGTCGGTGCTCACGATGACAGCTATCCGGGGTCGGTGCTGCTCGCCATCGCCGCCGACGACTACAGTGCCGCCGATACCAGACGCCATGGCATGCGCATCATGCGCAATCTGATCGACCGGCAACTCGGCGACAAGGCGCTACACTCGCGGCGCTTATTTCAGGAATTGTTGCAGGCATGATCGAGCTCGGTGTCAATATCGACCACATCGCGACCTTGCGCCAGGCGCGGCGGACGCGCTATCCGGATCCGGTTCTGGGCGCCACCCTGGCCGAGGAAGCCGGCGCCGACCTGATCACCCTGCATTTGCGTGAGGACCGTCGCCATATCCAGGATGAGGATGTGCGCAGGCTGCGGCCGGTGTTGCGCACGCGGATGAATCTGGAAATGGCGATCGCGCCGGACATGATTGCCTTTGCCAAGGCGACGCGGCCTCAGGACGTGTGCCTCGTTCCGGAGCGGCGCGAGGAGCTGACCACGGAAGGCGGGCTGGATGTGCTCGGTGGTTTTGACGCGGTGCGCGCGGCCGTCGCCGAACTCGAGGCCTGTGGCATTCGCGTGTCGCTGTTCATCGATCCTGACAGGCGACAGGTGGAGGCCGCTCATGCCGCGGGTGCGCGCATCGTCGAACTGCACACGGGCGCGTACGCGGAGTCGGCAGACGAGGCGAGCTCCGGTGTCGACCCGGGTTGCGCGTCGCCGACGGCCGAGGCCACACGCAGTGCATCGGCATGCGCACGCGAACTGGACCGTGTCCGTGTGGCCGCCAGCCGCGCGCACGCGCTTGGGCTGCGTGTGAATGCCGGACATGGCTTGAATATCGGCAACGTCGAGGCCATTGTGCGTATCCCGGAAATCTGCGAGCTCAACATTGGCCATGCGCTCGTCGCCGATGCCGTGTTCGTCGGCTGGCAGGTCGCCATCCGGCGGATGAAGTCGCTGATGCTGGCGGCGCGGGAACCATGATCGTCGGCATCGGCACGGACATCGTCGCGGTCGCACGTTTCGATCGTCTGATCGAGCGTCATGGCGTCCGTGCGCCCGATCGGTTTCTGGTCGAGGAAGAACTGGAACAGTACCGGCAATCGGTCGCGCCGGCACGCTTCCTCGCGCGTCGCTTCGCCGCCAAGGAAGCTTTCGCCAAGGCACTGGGCCTCGGCTTGCGTCCGCCTGCGACCTTGCGTGCGCTCGCTGTCGCTCACGACCAGGCGGGACGACCCGGTTTTCGCTTTCGGCCCGAACTCGACGACTGGATGCGCGTTCGCCACTGGCGTGCTCATCTGTCCATCAGTGACGAGGCCGACTACGCGATTGCCTTCGTGGTCGTTGAACCCATGCGGGAGATTCAGCCGTGAGTGCGCCCAATTTCGGGCCATTGATGATCGATATCGATGGCCCGGAGCTCACCGCCATCGAGCGCGATCGCCTGCGTCACCCGCTCGTCGGAGGCGTGATCCTGTTCCGACGCAATTACATCGAGCCGGAGCAGCTCCGCCACCTGTGCGGCGAGATACATGCGCTGCGCGAGCCGCCATTGCTGATCGCGGTCGACCACGAGGGCGGGCGGGTGCAGCGTTTTCGCGAGGGGTTTACAGCACTGCCGCCGATGCGCGCGCTGGGGCGCCTGTCGGAGCGGGCCGCCGACGAGGCGCTGACGCTGACGCACTCGGTCGGGCGCCTGCTGGCCGGTGAGCTGCTGGCTTGCGGTGTCGATCTGAGCTTTACCCCAGTGCTGGATCTTGACTACGGGCTATCCGAAGTCATCGGCGACCGTTCGTTCCATGCCGATCCGGCCGTGGTCGCGACCTTGGCGGGCGCGCTGATCGACGGTCTCGCGGCGAGTGGCATGGCGGCGGTCGGCAAGCATTTTCCCGGCCATGGCGGTGTCGCGGCCGATTCGCATACCGACGTACCAGTCGATGAGCGCGCCTGCGCGCTCATCATGGCCCGCGATGTCGAGCCGTTCCGGCGGCTCGCACCGCGTCTCGCGGGCATCATGCCGGCGCATGTGATCTACCCGCAGGCCGATCCGGCTCCGGCCGGATTTTCGCGTTACTGGCTGCAGCAGGTCCTGCGGGGCGCGCTCGAATTCCGGGGCGTGATTTTCAGCGATGATCTGTCCATGGCAGGAGCCGGTGTGGTCGGCGATATCTTTGCACGGGCCGATGCGGCCGTCGCGGCCGGTTGCGACATGGTGTTGGTCTGCAACGCTCCGGAGCAGGCGGAAGCCTTGCTGGATCGTTGGCAGGTGGAGCCCGATGCGGTCGCAAGCGCGCGCATCGCCGCATTGCAGCCCCGCCCTGGCGGTGGGCGCGCGGTCGCCACGGGCCCCGATACCGAGGCCGTCCGCGAGCGGCTGGCCGCGCTGTGGCTCGGTCGCGGTGATGGCTCCTGTGGCAACTAAGCGGTGCAACGTCGCGTCCTCGCTCAAGGAGGGGCTCGCTCACCTGCCGGAGCTACCCGGGGTCTATCGCATGATGGGCGTGGGCGGCGAGATACTCTATGTCGGCAAGGCCAAGAATCTGAAACGGCGTGTCGCCTCGTATTTCCAGAGGTCGATCGCGAGTCCGCGCATCGCGCTGATGGTGGCGAGCGTCGAGCGCGTGGAGGTGACGGTCACGGCGTCCGAGGCGGAAGCGCTGATCGTCGAGAACAACCTGATCAAGCGCCACGCGCCCCGTTTCAACGTGCTGTTCCGCGATGACAAGAGCTATCCCTATCTGCGGATCACGGACGAAGCCTTCGGGCGCATCACCTACTATCGCGGCAGCACCACAGCCCCCGGGCGTTACTTCGGACCCTTTCCGAACGCCTATGCCGCGCGCGAGACGGTCGCCTTGTTGCAGCGCATCTTTCGCCTGCGGACCTGCGAGGACAGCGTATTTCGGAATCGCACGCGACCCTGCTTACAGCATCAGATTGGCCGGTGTACCGCCCCCTGCGTCGGCCTGATCGCTGCCGAGGATTACGCCGCCGATTTGCGTATGGCGATACTTTTCCTCGAGGGCAAGACCAACGAGATACAGAACGCGTTGCGCGCGCTGATGGAGGCGGCCGCGAAGCGCATGGCGTTCGAGCAGGCTGCCGCCTATCGCGATCAGATTCGTGCACTGCAAAAAGTGCTGCACAAGCAATATGGAGACAGCGCCCGCGATGAAGATGTCGATATCATCGCCGTCGCCAGCGCAGGTGAGCGTCTGTGCGTGAACCACGCCATGGTGCGTGGCGGCCGTCACCTCGGCGATCATGCCCACTTTCCGACCCAGGGCAATGCCGCCACGGCGGAGGATGCCTTGCTTGCCTTCCTCGGCCAGCACTATGCAACCCACCCCGCGCCGCCGCGCATACTGCTCGATAGGTTGCTGCCTGAGGACGACGCCATGAGCGTGCGCGGGCCGGACGGCAAGCCGGCAGCGTTGATCCTCGCCTCCCACGAGCGTGAGCGTGCCTGGCTCGCGCTCGCCCGCCAGAACGCCGATCTGGCCTTGGCGCGGCGACGTCTGGAAACCGATCGTGGAAACCTCGGCCTGGATGCCGTGCAACAGGTGTTCGGCTTGGCCGAGCCGCCGCGACGCATCGAGGGCTACGACGTCAGTCATACCCAGGGCGAGGCCACCGTCGCGTCCCGGGTGGTTTGGGTCGATGGCCGGCCGGCGGTTGCCGAATACCGGCGCTACAACATTCGTGGCGTGGCGCCAGGAGACGACTACGCGGCGATGCGCCAGGTGCTTGCCCGTCGTTTCACAAAGCTGGAGCAGGGCGAGGGCGAGCGCCCGCAGCTTGTATTGATCGATGGCGGCATCGGCCAGTTGAACGTAGCGCAGCAGGTGCTCGCCGATCTCGGCATACAGGATATCCCGCTGGTCGGCGTCGCCAAGGGTCCCGAGCGCAAGCCCGGCCTCGAGCTGCTGTTGCCGGCAGAAGGCGCCCCGATCCGTCTGCCGGCCGAGCATCCGGCGCTGCATCTGATCCAGGCGGTACGCGACGAAGCGCATCGGTTTGCGATCACGGGCCATCGCGCGCGGCGCGCGCGCAGCCGAACGCAGTCAGGGCTCGAGGAGGTTGCCGGCATCGGGCCGGCACGTCGTCGCTTGCTGCTGGCGCATTTCGGCGGCGTGCATGGTGTCAGCGGTGCGACCATCGATGACCTGTGTCGTGTGCCGGGCATCGGTCGTGGTTTGGCCGAAGCGATCCATCGCCAGTTACACTAGGGCGGCTATCTGAGTCCGGATCTTCATGAACCTCCCTACAGCGCTCACCTGGGCACGCGTCGTCATCGTGCCACTGATCGTGGGTATCTACTATCTGCCCGACGAGACCGCGGAGCCGGCTCTGCGCAATATCGTGGGCTCCGCCCTCTTCGTTCTGGCCGCGCTGACCGACTGGCTCGACGGCTATCTTGCGCGCTCGCTCGGACAGACCTCGCGGTTCGGTGCGTTTCTGGACCCGGTTGCCGACAAGCTCATCGTGGCAGCAGCCTTGATCATCCTGGTCCAGCTCGATCGCATCGAGGCCGTGCTCGCAATCATCATCATCGGCCGCGAGATCGCGATTTCGGCTCTGCGCGAGTGGATGGCCGAATTGGGGGCGCGTTCGCATGTCGCCGTGTCGGTGGCGGGAAAAATCAAGACTGTCGCGCAGATGGTCGCCATTCCGCTGCTACTCTATGATGGTCGGCTCGCGGGCATTCCCACGCGGCCGCCCGGGGTCCTGTTGGCCTGGCTGGCCGCGGCGCTGACCATCTGGTCGATGCTGTACTACCTGAAAAAGGCCTGGCCGGCGCTGAGCGCGCGCGCCTGATCCACGATCCAGGCCGGTGTCGTCCGAAATCGAAGCGAGTGCATGAAGATCATCGCCATAGACACGTCCGGAGACTGGGGCTCGGCAGCGCTGCATGTCGATGGCGCGGTGCGCGAACTGGGCGAGAATCACCGTGGCCAACATTCGGAGTGCATTTTGGGGTGGATACGGCGATTGCTGGATGAAGCGGGTATCGGGTTTGCGCAGGTCGATGGCTATGCGTTCGGCGCCGGCCCCGGGAGTTTCACCGGCTTGCGACTCGCCGCGGCCGTGACCCAAGGTCTCGCGCTGGCCTGCGACCGGCCGGTGATCGCGGTCCCCAGTCTGGAGGCTCTGGCCGCAGGCTGCGGGCATCCGCGTGTATTGGCCTGCATCGATGCGCGCATGAAAGAGGTTTATGTTGCCGCCTATGAGCATGCGGACGATTCCTGGCTTTGCGTGCGCGGAGCGGAGGCTTGTGCGCCCGCCGCGCTGCCGCTCCCGGCGGGCGCCTGGTTCGGTGCAGGCGATGGATTTGCACGCTATCGAGACAGTTTGCCGCATGGCTGGCAGTCTACGATCCCGGCATTCGATGCCGAAGCGCGCGTTACCGCCGCCGTCGTCGCCGAACGTGCGCTGGTCCGCTATGTTCGCGGCGACGTCCTCGATCCCGCCAAGGTCGAGCCGCTGTATGTGCGCGACAAGGTCGCCTTGACCAAGGTCGAGCAGGGACAGCGTCGCGACTGATCATGACCGTCGACATGGACTTGGCCCCGAGTTTTTCGCCGATGATGCCTGCGGATCTGGAGGCGGTGGCACGCGCCGAATGCACGCTGTACGAGTTTCCGTGGAGCAGTGTCAATTTTGCCGACGCTTTGCGTGCCGGCTATTCATCATGGGTGATGCTTCGGCACGGCCGGCTCGCGGGTTATGCGCTGATGATGAGCGTGCTTGACGAGGTGCACCTGCTCAATATCAGCGTCCTCCAGGCGCATCAGGGTGCCGGAATGGGAGCGAATCTGATGCGCCATATGCTGTCCTGTGCCACGGATGCCGGCGCCCGCCGCATGTTTCTCGAAGTGCGGCCCAGCAATGCGATTGCGCGCCGTCTGTATCAGCGCTTCGGGTTTGTCGAAATCGGCCGCCGTCCGCGCTATTACCCCGCACGCGCAGGCAGGGAGGACGCCATCGTCATGAAGCTCGAGCTGTGACCCGAAGAGACCGCATCCTGCGCGAAATGGGTCTGGCGCCGATCTACGTTCGCCGCGACCCGCCAGATGAACCGATGCGCGATATGGCTGGCGAGCATTCGACGAGCCCGGCCGCACGACCGAGCGAACCGGCCGCGACCCCGGATGACTTCTCGGCGGCCGCGGAGGGCTCACGTCGGCGCATGATCGCGGCCATGGGATGGGACGAATTGTCCGAGGCCGTGGCGAACTGCCGCGCCTGCCGCCTGTGCGAGCAGCGCAAACAGGCGGTCCTCGGTGTCGGCGATCGCAAACCGCAATGGTTGTTCGTTGGAGAGGGTCCCGGAGCCGAAGAAGATGCGCGCGGCGAGCCCTTTGTCGGACAGGCCGGGAAGCTGCTCGACGCGATGCTTGCGGCCATCGGCCTGCGTCGCGGTGAAGGCGTTTATATCGCCAATGCCGTGAAGTGCCGGCCGCCCGGCAACCGCACGCCGGAAGCGTCGGAGACGGCAGCCTGCTTGCCTTATCTGGAGCGGCAGATCGACCTGCTTGCACCGCGCATCATCGTGGCGCTCGGCCGTCCCGCTGCGCAGACTCTGCTCAATACTGAGATCAAGATCGCTGCGGCGCGTGGGCGGGACTTCGTCTATCGCGGCGTACCGCTGGTCGTGACCTACCACCCGGCCTATCTGTTGCGCAATCTGCCCGACAAGGTCCGGGCCTGGGAAGATCTGTTGTTTGCGCGACAGCAGCTGGCCCGGGTGCGTGATCCCAAGAATAAACCGCTCACATAGGTCGTCCGCGGCTCCGACATGGTGGTTCCGCCGGCCGGTTCGGGTCCCGCCCGCATCCATCACGCAAGGCTCGGAACATGGTCGTACGGCACGTGCTATGCTTGTCCGTGGCGGGCCTCCCCGCATTGCAGCGTGGTGAATCGGGTCAGGTCCGGAAGGAAGCAGCCCCAGCCGCTCCCTGCAAGTGCCGGGGGTCAGGCTCGCCACCCTCGCTTCACACCCCCCGCCGTTTGCTTTCCGCGTCTCAACCTCGCGCGTGTTTCCGTCGATACATCGTCTGGGTCCTGCCGGTGTGACGGGACCCTCGCCTTGGATATGGATGGCTCACGACCTGCGGGAGGACGCATGATCAGACGGGAAAGGCAGGAACAAGCGGACAACTTCGTCAATTCGCGCCGCGCATTGCGGCCTGACGAGTATCTGCCCGTGCGACCGGGCATCGCAAGCCAGGTGGAAGCGCTGTCGCGTGAATGGTGGCGGCAGGCGGCCAGTAACGATGCGGCCATCGCGGCGAACGATGAACGCTCCGACGCGTCACCCTTCGAACCAGAACTGGATTCGGACTGACTCTCATCCGATCCGAATGGCTTGCGGCGTCCCCTTGGGCGTCAGGCCATCCGACAATGCGTTCGTCGCACGTTGCCGGCTGGACAGCGCGTGGCTCCAGGCCGGTAGCGACACGCTCCTTTGCGTGGCATTGACTGTGACCTTCTTTCCCGACATCCTCGAAAGAGGAGGATGGTTTGCGACCGCGCACGGTGAGGTGCAGCCATCTCGACAAGGCGACCAAGGGAGACAGATATGAAGAAGGCTGAAGCCTTGCTGCGCGAGGCCCCGATTTGTTCGCTGCTGGGCATCACTTGGCCGGTGCTGCAGGCTGGCATGGGGCAGGTCGCCTACGGTGATCTGGTGGGTGAGGTGTCGGCCGCGGGAGGGCTGGGTGTGCTCGGCGCAGGCTACATGTCCGGCGACGAGCTGCGCGGCGAGATTCGCAAGGTGCGCGCCCGAACCGGTCGACCGTTCGGCGTGGACATCCTGTTCGGGCAGGTCCAATCGGACGATCAGGGTTCCCAGCGATATAGCCAGCGCGTCGAAGACCAGATCGAGGCGAGTCTGGACGAGCGCGTGCCGGTATTGATTTCCGGGCTGGGCAATCCGTCGGGCGTGATCCCGCGTGCTCATGCCCTGGGTATCAAGATCATGTCCGTGGTGGGCAATGCCCGTCAGGCCAGGCAGGTGGTCGCCGATGGCGTCGACGCGGTGATCGCGTCCGGCGCCGAAGGTGGCGGCCATGTCGGGCGCGTGGGCACGGCGACGCTGGTGCCGATGGTGGTGGACGCCGTGGCCGCGATACGCAAGGTGCCGGTCATCGCTGGTGGCGGGCTCGCCGATGGCCGTGGCCTCGCAGCCGCATTCGCGTTGGGCGCCTGCGGGGCCTGGATGGGCACGCGCTTCATCGCCACGCGTGAGGCACGTGGGCATGATCATTACAAGAACCGGATCGTGGCGATCGATGAGGAAGGGACCGTAGTCACGCGTGGACATAGCGGCAAACCCTGCCGGCTGATCCGCAACCGCTTTACCGAATACTGGGAGGCACACCCCGAACAGATCCAGCCATTTCCGAAACAGATGGTCGAAGTCGGCGAGCCGGCGACACTGCGCGGCAGGCTGGAAGGGGACATCGAAAACGGTGTGCTGCCGGCGGGCCAGAGCAGCGGTCTGATTCACGGCGTGATTGGGGCCGGCGATGTCGTCGCCCAGGTCGTGGCCGAGGCCATCGATACATTCGAGCGCTTGGGTGTCGGGTTCTAACGTGGGGTGAAACCGAGCGTCGCGCGTAACGGCAAGCCTCGGTTTCACCCTACAGGAGTTCGTGCGCGCTCGCGATTCGGTCGTCGGCCGACGCGAGCGGTACTCAAGCCCTACATGCGGTTGAGTTTCGCGTCCCGGAAGACGCGCACCCACTTGGCGATTTCGGCCTTGATGGATTCGGTGAGCTGCTCCGGCGTGCTGGTCTGCACTTCGAGCCCGTTTTGCTGGAGCTTGTCCTTGACTTCCGGCGTCTGGAAGGCTTTCGTCAGTTCGATGTTCAGTCGACCGATGACATCCTTGGGGGTGCCGGCGGGGGCAAGGAAGGCAATCCAGGCCGTCGACTCGAAGCCTGGAAAGCCGCTCTCGGCGATGGTCGGGACCTCGGGCGCGAGACTGCTGCGGCGAGCCGTAGTGATGGCGAGTGCCTTGACCCGCCCTCCCTTCACCTGCGGCAGTGCGGAAGGCAGGGGCTCGAAATGTGCATCGACCTGGCCCGAGATCAGGTCCGTAAAGGCGTTGGCCGGGCTCTTGTAGGGCACGTGTGTCATGTCGATGCCAGCGCTCAACTTGAACAGCTCGCCGGTCAGATGGGCGACGCTGGCCGCCGATGACAGCGTGTGCTTGCCGGGGTTTGCCTTGGCCAAGGCGATCAGCTCCTTGACCGAAGGCACCGGCGAGCTGGCGGAGACGAGCAGAAAGTACGGTACGAAACCGCCGACGGTGATGGGCGCGAAGTCCTTGAGCGGGTCGTAAGGAAGCTTGTTGAACAGGCTGACATTGATGCCGAGGATACCGTTCGAGGCCAGGATCAAGGTGTAGCCGTCGGGCGCTGCGCGCATGACCAGTTCGGCGCCGACGATACCATTGGCGCCCGGACGGGTGTCGACGATGACCGGTTGTCCGATATTTTCAGACAGCTTCTGGCCGACGATGCGGGCGATCAGATCGGTACTCGAACCGGCAGCGAAGGGCGAAATGATGCGTATCGGCTTGTTTGGAAAGCCCTGTTGCGCCTGAGCAGCGCTGATCGTCAGTATGCCGAGCAGGCACGCGGCCATTCGCCAGGAAACCACTCGGCGATGTACGGAAGGTAAGGGAATCGAGGCAAGGCGCTTGATCGAGGCATACATTGGGTTGTCTCCTGTTGGGGTTGGGGCCGGTCTGCGCAGGCTCTCGTTGTGTAGGTTTGTAGTTTGAATCCGCTGCGCGGTCCGTGCGCGCGGCACGCGAACAATACGGCAAGATTCCGGATTCGGCTAGGCATGGCATGGAATCCGACCGTCAAGGCGTCGCCCTCGGCAAGTTGTGGATATCAGCGGTGGCGCGCCGCCTGGCTCGCGGCGGCGCGTGGGCCTCGCCAACGTACGCGGGCCTTGCCGTAGACTGGACCGTATAGTCCACTATAGAATGGCCATCATGCGCGATACCCATACTCATCAGCACGTTTTGCGGGCGGCGCGGGATGCGTTCTCGGAAAAGGGTTACCGCGTCAGCATGGACGAGATCGCTGATCGCGCCGGGGTGTCGAAGCAGACGCTGTACAACCATTTCCCCGGCAAGCAGCAATTGTTTCTGGAGGTGGTGCGGGAGTCGGCAGCGGTACTGGCTTCGACACTGACAAATTCCGAGCTGAATCTTCGCGAGGCGCTGGTGCGTTGGGGTGAGTCGTATCGGCAGCAGGCATTTGCCCCTCAGGGCCTGGCCATGCACCGCTTGTTGGTTGCCGAAGCGCCACGTATCCCCGAACTGGCGCGCGAGGTGTTCATTGCGGGGCCGGCCGTAGCACATGCTCATCTGGTGCAGGTACTGTCCGCGGCCGAGGCACGCGGAGAGCTGTCGATGCCCGACGCGGCGTTTGCCGCCGACATGCTGATTTCGATGCTCGCGGGCTTCGAACGCGTGCGCCGCCTGTTTGGGGTCGTACCCTCGAATGTGCCGCCATCAGGACGGGTGGAGTGGATCGTGGACGCTTTTCTGTCCGGTTTCGGATGGGTGGGCGAGTGTCAATCGGAAAGGGCTCAATGATGATGGCGGCAAGGTATTGGACACGAAAGTTGGCGTTCTGTGGGCTGGCGCTGCTGGCGGGCTGCGGCGGCAGCAGCACACAGCCCGGCGGGGCAGCCAAGTCTGCGCAACCCGCGCCGCCACCGCCTCCCGAGGTTGGCGTCATCGAAGTGACACGTGGCAGCGTCGCCACGACATCGGAACTGCCGGGACGGATGCGCGCCGTGCGTTCGGCACAGGTGCGAGCTCGTGTCGAAGGCATTCTGGAGAGGCGCGTCTATCGGGAGGGCAGCGAGGTCAAGGCTGGGGACCTGCTGTTCCGCATCGACGATCGTGTGCTGAAAGCGAATGTCGCCGCCGCGCGCGCGGCGCTGGCCAAATCCCAGGCCGATGCGCTGGTCGCCCGGCAAACGCTGGAGCGCATGCAGGCGCTAGTGGCCGACAACGCGGTCAGCAAGCAGGAAGTTGACCAGGCTGCCGCGCGTGAAAAACTGACCGCGGCCGACGTCGAGGCAGCGCGCGCCACGCTGGCGCGCAGCGAGATCGACCTTGCCTATGCGATGGTGACCGCACCGATTGCCGGCCGCATCGGCCGCGCGATGGTGACCGAGGGAGCGCTCGTCGGGCGGGGTGAGGCGACCCATCTCGCCACCATCGATCAGCTCGATCCGATTTGGGTCGATTTCAACCAGTCCAGCCGGGATTTCCAGCGGCTCAGGCAGGCATTGGCGAGCGGCAAGGCGAAGGCGCCGGCCGATGCCTCGGTGCGCTTGGTCATGGAAAGCGGCGAGGTGTACCCGCTCCCCGGCAAGGTGTTGTTTTCCGATCCAACCGTCGATCCGACGACCGGGTCGGTGGGCCTGCGCGCCGAGTTTCCAAACCCCCAGCGGCAATTGCTACCGGGGCAGTTCGCGACCGTGCGCCTGCCGCTGGCGCAAGCCGACAACGTCGTCGTCGTGCCCCAGCGTGCCGTGCAGTCCTCGAGTCAGGGCCAGTTCGTGCTCGTGGTCGGGGCTGACGGCAAGGTGGTGTCGCAGCCGGTGAAAACCGGTGTGCTGTCGGGAGCCAACTGGATCATCGCTTCGGGCCTGGCGGGAGGGGAACGGGTGATCGTGGACGGCGTCCAGAAGGCGCGCCCCGGGAGCCCGGTGAAGCCGGTTCCTGCGGCACTGCTGCCGGGTGCCGGAGCGCCATCTTCTACTGCACCACCGGCCTCATCGTCCAAACCCACCGATACGAGTGGCACAAACCGGGAAGGCAGGTAAATCATGCCGCGCTTCTTCATCGATCGCCCGGTTTTCGCCTGGGTCATCGCGCTCGTGATCATGCTGGGCGGGGTGTTGGCCTTCCTGGGGCTGCCGGTCGCCCAGTATCCCGAGGTCGCGCCGCCGGCTTTGTCCGTGACCACGGTCTATCCGGGCGCCAGTGCCAGAGTGCTCGAAGAGTCCGTGACCAGCCTCATTGAGCAGGAGATGAACGGCATCGAGGGGCTGCTGTACATGGAGTCATCGTCGGAATCCACCGGCAACATGACGCTGACGTTGACCTTCAAGACTGGCACCAACCTCGACATCGCTTCGGTCGAGGCGCAAAACCGCGTCAAGCGCGTGGAAACGCGCCTGCCGGAAGAGGTCCGGCGGCAAGGCGTGCGCGTGGTCAAGTCGCGCCGCAACTACTTGGTGTTCATGTCGCTGATCTCTCCGGATGGCAGCCGAGGAACGGTCGATCTGGTCAGCTATGGGGCCGCGAACGTGATCGAACACATCCGTCGCGTGCCGGGGGTCGGCGAAGCCGACGTGTTCGGCGCGGAATATGCGATGAGAATCTGGCTCGATCCCGACCGACTTACCACCTTCAACATGACCCCGGCCGAAGCCGTGCGCGCCGTCCGTGCCCAGAACATTCAGATCGCGACCGGCGAGCTGGGCGACACCCCCAATGTCAAAGGGCAGGAGCTCGCTGCCACGGTCATCACGCGCGGCCAACTGCTGACCCCCGAGGAATTTGGCAACATCATTTTGCGCACCAGCAACGACGGCGCGGCGGTGCGGCTCAAGGATGTGGCACGTATCGATCTGGGAGCACAGCAGTACTCCGTCTGGGCGCGCCTGAACGGCCAGCCGTCGGCTTCGATCGGCGTCAAGCTCGCGCCTGGCGCCAACGCGCTGGATACCGCCAAGCGCGTGCACGCAAAGATGACCGAGCTGGCGCGCTATTTCCCCAAGGGCATCGAGTGGCGCATGCCTTATGACACATCCTTGTTCATCGATATCTCCATCAAGGAGGTGGTGAAAACGCTGTTCGAGGCGTTCATCCTGGTGTTTCTGGTGATGTGGCTGTTTCTGGAAAACCTGCGGGCCGCCTTCATTCCCATGGTCGTGGTGCCGATTTCGCTGATCGGTACCCTGGTCGGGCTGTATTTCTTCGGCTATTCAATCAACGTCCTGTCCCTGTTCGCGATGGTGCTGGCGATCGGCATCGTCGTGGACGATGCCATCGTCGTCGTCGAGAACGTCGAACGGATCATGACCGAAGAAGGGCTGGCTGCGCGTGAGGCGACCATTAAGGCTATGGACCAGATCCTCGGCGCGATCATCGGCATCACGCTGGTCCTGAGCGCGGTGTTCGTGCCGATGGCGTTTTTCGGTGGCAGCGTCGGCGCGATCTATCGTCAGTTTTCCGTGACCCTGGTGATCACGATGATGTTCTCGGCGCTGATGGCATTGACGCTGACGCCGGCCTTGTGCGCGTCACTTCTGAAAAACGTCGATCGTGATCATATGGCGCCGAGAACCGGTTTTTTTGGCTGGTTCAATCGCGTGTTTGGCAAGACGGTCACACAGTATTCCAGCGGTGTCGGCAAAATCGTGCGCAAGCCATGGCGCTACGTCCTGATCTATCTGGTGATCACGGCGATCACGGCCTGGGCTTTCCTCCGTCTGCCCGGCAGTTTCTTGCCTGAAGAAGATCAGGGCTATTTCATCAGTGTCGTCCAGCTTCCGCCGGGATCGACTCAGGAGCGCACGATTGCGGTGCTCGACCAGGTGGAAAAATGGTACTTGAAGCAGCCGGAGATCGAGAACGTGATCGGCATCGTCGGCTTCAGCTTCTTCGGACGTGGGCAGGACGCCGCGATCGCCTTCGTGCGGCTGAAGGACTGGTCCCAGCGTTCGGCGCCGGGTAGCGATGCCAAATCCCTGGTCATGCGCGCGAACAAGACCTTGTCCGGCATCAAGCAGGCATTGATATTTGCGATCAACCCGCCTCCGATTCCCGAGCTTGCGGCAGTCGGCGGCTTCGATTTCCGCTTGCAGGATCGCTCCGGCCTCGGTCGAGAAAAGCTGCTCGAAGCCCGGAACATCGCACTCGGGCTTGCCGGGCAGGATGCGACCTTGCAGGGTGTTCGACCCGAGGGCAAGGAGGTCGGGCCGCAGCTGTATCTGGATGTGGACCCGCTTCGGGCGCGTTCGATGGGCATCGAACTCGCCGATCTGAACGATACGCTGGCGATTTCGCTCGGCTCGTCCTATGTGAACGATTTCGTGCGCTATGGCCGCGTACTGCGCGTGATCATGCAGATGAACCCGGAGTCACGTGTGACCCCTGAGGCCATTCTCAAACTCAGGGTACGCAATGACAAGGGGCAGATGGTGCCGCTCTCGGAAATCGCGACCCCCCGCTGGCTGGTTGGTCCGGCGAAACTCGATCGCTACAACGGTGTACCGTCGATGAAGATTTCGGGCGGTCCCTCACCCGGTCGCAGTACTGGTGAAGCGATGGACGCGATGGAGCAGATGGCCGGCAAACTGCCCAGCGGTATCGGCTTCGAGTGGTCGGGGATATCGTTCGAAGAGCGGCTGTCGGGAGCGCAGGCGCCGATCCTGTTCGCGGTATCGATCCTGGTCGTGTTCCTGTGCCTGGCAGCGCTGTACGAGAGCTGGTCCGTGCCGCTGGCGGTGATTCTCGTCATTCCGCTCGGCGTATTCGGCAGCGTGATCGCGGTGATGCTGCGTGATTTGCCGAACGACGTATATTTCAAGGTCGGTCTGATCACGATCATCGGACTGTCTGCAAAGAACGCGATTCTGATCATCGAGTTTGCCCGGCAGTTGGAAGACTCCGGAAAGGAAATCATCGAATCCGTGCTCGAAGCCTGCCGGCTGCGCTTCAGACCGATCCTGATGACGTCGATCGCGTTCATATTGGGTGTGTTGCCGTTGGCGATTTCCACCGGAGCCGGCGCGCAGAGCCGGCATGCGATCGGCACCGGCGTCATGGGTGGCATGATCACGGCGACGGTGCTCGCCGTGTTCCTTGTGCCACCCATATATCTGATCGTGCGCAAGCTGTTCCGGGCCCGCGCACGCACCCATGGCGGCGAAGGACCCAACCATGCATAAGCTGTTATCGCGCCAGATCTGGCTTGGGTTGTCCGGTCTGGTTTTGTCGGCCTGCTCGATGATTCCCGGCTATGAACGACCGCCGGCGCCGGTTCCGCAGGCCTTTCCAAGTTCGTCGGCGATGCCGGAAGGTGTCGCGGCACCAGACATGGGATGGGCCGAGTTCTTTGCCGATGAGCGGCTGCGTGGATTGATCGCCGCGGCGCTGACGAACAATCGCGACCTGCGCTTGGCCTTGTCGCGGGTGAGCGAGGCGCGCGCTCAGTTGGGCATCACCGAGGCCGATCGATTGCCGAACGTGGATGCCGTATTGGGCTCGACGACGAATCGTGCCTCACGTGATCTGGTTGGAGCGGCTGGCCGGCAGGTGGCACGACGTTCCGACCTGAATGTCTCCTTGCTCAGCTTCGAGCTGGATTTCTGGGGGCGCGTGCGTGCCTTGACGGAGGCTGCGAAAGCCAGCTATCTGGCCAGCGAAGAGGGTGCGCGGGCGATCCGTCTGAGCTTGATCGGTGATGTCGCGACGGCCTATTACACACTGATCGAATTCGAGCAACGCATCGCGCTGACGCAGGCGACACTGACAGCGCGTGCCGCGCAACAGAATCTGACGGCGCGCCGTGCATCCATAGGCATCGTGTCCGATCTGGATCGCTTGCAGGCGGAAGCATCGTTGGAAAGTGCGCGCGCAGAACTGGCAGCGCTGCTGCGGCAGCGTGATGCGGCACGGAACGCACTCAATCTGCTCGCCGGCTACACCACCGAAATGCCGGCGGGGCGGCTGACCGAGATCGCTCAGCCGGGTGCCGCGCGCCCGCTGCCTGGGCTCGCTGCCGAGTCCTTGCTGGCTCGGCCTGATGTCGCGGCGGCGGAACAGCGTTTGCTCGCAGCCAACGCCAGCATCGGTGCGGCACGCGCGGCGTTTTTTCCGCGCATCGTGCTCACCGGTGCGTTCGGCAACGCGAGCCGACAGCTTGACAATCTGTTCGAAGACGACAGCCGTGCGTGGAGTTTTTTGCCACAGATACGCCTGCCGCTGTTCGACGCCGGGCGAAATGCGGCCAACCTGAGTTTGGCCGAAGCGCGCAAGGTCAGTGCGGTCGCCGACTATGAGCGCACCTTGCAGCAGGCCTTCCGCGAGGTCGCCGATGCGTTGTCCGCGCGTGCCGCCTTGCGTGATGAGGTCGAGGCACGGGAAAAAACCTCCAGAATTCAGTCGCAGCGGCTCGCGCTCGCGGAAAAGCGATATCGGGTCGGGCTGGTGAGCTTTCTGGATGTCCTGGATGCGCAGCGTGAATCCTACGCGGCGGAGCAAGCCTGGGTGCAATCCTTGCGACAGCAGATCACCACCGAGGTGCTGCTATACAAGGCACTGGGCGGCGGCGTGCGGAAGGACGAGAAGGTGGGGACTAGCTGAGGGTCTTGCCAGCCGGCGACGATCGGAACGCATGAAGCACATGGATCGGGTAGGCTGTCCGATCCATGTGCTTACCTCCCCACCGCCCCCGCGCCCGTGATCGTCGGCCGGTGTTGGATCAGTTGACTTTGGCCTTCTTGCGCAGGTCCAGCATGTGCGCCTCGACAGCCTTCTGCTGAAGGCGTTGCATGATTTGCGGCTTGGCCTCGTCCAGGCTGGGAAATTGCATATCTCGCAGGTCGTCGAGCTGGATCACGTGATAGCCGAAATCGGACTTGACGGGTTCGGCCGTGTACTTGCCCTTTTCCAGCTTGACGAGCGCGTCCGCAAACGGTTTTACGTAGGACGAGGGCGCGCTCCAGCCGAGGTCGCCGCCGCGCTCCTTCGAGCCCGGATCCTGGGAGTTCTTCGCCAGATCCTCAAAACGTTCCCCCTTGTTCAGCGCGGCGATCACGTCTTTCGCCTCGGCTTCCGTGGCCAGCAACACATGCCGCGCCTTGTACTCCTTGCCACCCGTCTGGGCTTTGATGGCGTCGTACTCCTTCTTTGCATCGGCGTCCTGGATCGGGTGAGTGCGCAACCAGTCCTGAAGATAGGCTCGGATCAGGATCGCCTGGCGCGCCAGCTCCATCTGCTGTTGCAGCTGTGCGTTCTTGTCCAGCCCTTTCTTGACGGCTTCCTGGGTGAGCACTTCGCGACGGATCAATTCTTCGCGAACCGCTTCGCGTAGCTGTGGGCTATCCGGGGTACCCTGCGCGGTCTGTTCCCGCAGCATGGTCTCGGCACGGATCGCCGGAATGATCTTGCCATTGACATTGAGATTGGCGGGTGCCGGCAGCTTGTCTTGTGGCACCTTGTCCGCGGCCTGCTGAGCCATGGCAGCCTGGGGAAGCAGGGGCAGCGCGGCGAGCGCGGAGCGGAGAATCAATGAACGCATTGAAGACATACAAGTTCCTCTGTGTGGGAAAGTGCGAAAGGGGGAGGGGTCACGGCGCATGCGCATCGATCGCCAGCGCGTGAATTTTTTCGGGTAACAGGTCCTGAAGCAAGGCGTGGACCATTCGATGGCGCTCGATCGGTGTCTTGCCCTCGAACCGCGGACTGACGATGCGTATCCGAAAATGGCCGCCGCCACCCAGGGAGCCGACATGCCCGGCATGCAGTGCCGATTCGTCTTCTACGGTCAGCTGCGTCGGCGCGAGTGGCTCCAAGCGGTGTCGAATGTCATCCAGAGTGCTTGTCATTGCTGGTACCGATCATCATATCGATCAGCTTGGTCGAGTGGGCCAAGCGCTTCAAGCGGGCAGAACCTGGCGGAAGGGGCGGATGCGATAGCCCGCGAACACCCCGTGGCGAACATAGGGGTCATCGGCAAACCAGATCTCGGCCGCCTGCAGTGAATCGAACTCCGCGATGATCAGACTGCCCGTGAAGCCGGCCGAGCCGGGATCATCGCAGTCCAGCGCTGGGAGGGGCCCGGCCAACACCAGCCGGCCCAGTTCTTGAAGCGTTCGCAAGCGGTCGAGATGTTCGGTACGTACCGACATCCGCGTGGCGAGCGCTCCCGGCGCGTCGTCACCGACGAATACGTAAAGCATGAGCGATCGAAGTGGGCTTGGACGGACGTACGACGTGCCCCGGGCCATGACGGGGCACGACGCACGCATTCAATCGTGTTGCTCCGGCGTCCCCGGCTCCATGTAGCGAGCAAGGAAAAATGCCTGTGCGATGATGAACAGCAACATCAAGCCCATGCTTCCATAGAGCTTGAAGTCGACCCAGGTGCTTTCCGAAAAGCGATAGGCGACGAAAAGGTTGACGCCCCCCATCAGTGCGAAAAATCCTGCCCAGGCGAGGTTCAACCTGCCCCAGGCCCGTTCCGGCATTTCGAGCTGCGCCCCCATCATGCTTTTCAGAAGGTTGCGTCCGAACAGTGCTGCCGATCCTGCCAGCACGAGCGCGAACAGCCAATAGAGCACCGTTGGCTTCCACTTGATGAAGGTGGCATCGTGCAGCACCAGTGTTGCGCCGCCAAACACGACGATCAACACCAGACTGATCCAGAGCATGGTGTCGATCTTGCGACGGCGCAGCATCAGCCAGAGTACTTGCATCACGGTTCCGGCGATGGCCGCGACCGTTGCGACCAGGATCGGGGCTTGCGTGGCCGGGATGCCCATGCCGATCATCGCGAACCACGACTGCGCCGTGGCCGGGGCGTGGCTCGCGAGCCGGTAGCTCGCAAAAAACAGGATGACCGGGAACAGATCGAAGAGAAATTTCATGTCGCACCATTATGCCGGCTGCCAAGATTCGTGTCCATGAATGCCGCGGGTACATGTGCGTGAGCTGAATGGTCGAGGGTACCCCGTCGGTCATTTGCGTCCGCGTCGTCATGTCGAGTCCGGCGAATTCCTTCAGTACACGCCGTAGCCGATGCCGGCTGCGAGTGTGGTGCCGAGTTCCCTGCAAAGCACTAGACCTTCGGCGGTGATGGGGCCTCGCGCGATGACCGGCTCTGCGACCTTCTTCCAGCCGTAGCCCAGGGCGATGCGATCGATTTCGCGTATGGCACCTCGACCGTCGTTTCCTGCGCTGACGAATAGCGCATAGGGTAGCCCGACCGTGCGTCCCTCGGCGGGATAATAGGTCCGATCCAGGAAATCCTTCATCATGCCTGACATGTAGCCGAAGTTTTCCGGTGTCCCGAGTAGCAATCCATGGCAGCCGAGCAGGTCATCGACGCCGGCGTCGGCTGCACGCAACAAGGTGGTTTCAGTCTCGTCGATGGCCCGCGCACCGCTCAACACGGCTTCGGCCATGCGGCCTGTGTTGCCCGTCTGGGTGTGATAGACAATGAGCAGTCGCTTGCCCACGGGCCCTGGACGTGCTTGCGAGTGCCAACAATGCTAACCGGCGTCCCGGTCCAGCTTGAGCGACGCCGAGTTGATGCAGTAGCGCAGGCCGGTGGGATGCGGGCCATCCTCGAACACGTGGCCGAGATGGGCGTCACAGTGCCGGCAGCGAACCTCGGTGCGAACCATGAAATGGCTGGTATCGCGACTTGTCCGAATATGGACCTGGTCGGCAGGCCGCCAGAAGCTCGGCCAGCCGGTTCCTGAGTCGAACTTGTGCTCGGAACTGAACAGGGGAGCGCCGCAACAGATACAGCGGTAGACGCCCTTTTCCTTGCAGTTCCAGTAATCGCCGGTAAATGCCGGTTCGGTGCCGCATTCGCGCGTGACGCAATACTGCAGTTCGGTCAGGGTCTCTCGCCAGTTATCGAGCGGCTTGTCGACATCGGCCATGGACATTCTCCAAGACGAGGGTGGGCGCCGTGTTCGCAGGGTCAGTGCAGATGTGCGGGCGCAGCCGGCGCATCATCCGGTAGCTCTGCGTGAACGGGCTGGCCTTCGGGGTCCGGATAAAGTGGTGCCCCGCAATCATCGCAATACTCCATGGGCATCCTGTGATCGAGCACCAGCGTGTCGGTCAACCCACATTCACGCAGTATTGCCTCGATGTCGGCGACAGTTTCCGTACTTTCGTCTTCGGCCCCGAGTAGCGCCCAAACGACGCCGTGAACCACCTCGTCGCTGTCGGCGAGCGTAAACCCGATTCGGTATTCCTCCAGCCTCTGGTCGTAAAACGGCGCGATGACGGCACGCAATCCGGCAGGTTCGACGGCCAGCGTGCTGGACAAGAAGTCGACCGAGGCGCGCAGCGAGTACGGGCGCGACTCGCGATCGGCTTCCCGGCAGGCGGCGTGGTAAGCGTTCGGCAAGAGCAAGGCGTATGCGCAACCGGTCAATAGTGTGGCCACGGACGCGCCGCCCTGCGTCTTCCATTGGCTCAGCGCATGGTCGCGGGAGCCGTCGTCCTCTTGCCAGCGGAACAGGGCTTCACCGGTCGGTGCGGTCAAGGCGCCGATAAGGTAGCGCGTGTCCGACAGGAAGTTGGTCGTCGCCGGCATCGAGTCCGGCGAGATGGTCAGATCTCTGCCTACGCGGGCGGCGTCGGCCAGGCGATCGGTCAACTCCCGTGTTTCGACGTAGCCGCGCGGCAACTGATCCGGGCTGAAAAGGAAATTGGACAGCGCGATCCGCGCACCGCCGGCGGCCAGATGTGCCTGCAACTGAATTTTCAGCGCCGCCAGGGAGGTTTGCGAGATCGTCCCGGTCGGGATGGCATAGCGTGACCAGGCCAGGATGGGGGCGGCAAACAGGACGGCTACCGTGTTGCCATCGTCGCGCGTGTCGACGCGCGATTCGGCGCTGGCCTCTATGTAGTCGGCCAGCGCATCGTAGGCGCGCGCATCGCTGCGCCAAAGCTGGTCCAGCGCAGCATTGAGCGCATCCTCGTTGCCGTTTTGAACCAGCAACTCAGCCTGCGCGTGCAGCCTGGCTTCCCAATATGCATCTTCGGGACGACTGGCCGACAGCGAAAGACCTATCGCGAGCCGAATCAGCTTTTCTGCGTCCCGGGTCAATCCGCCTCTACGGGCAAAGCGGGTTCGTTTCATGCGTGGCCTCGAATGTTTCGGGAGCTTGCGGGCGAGGAGGCGCCCCGATCGGACACCGGGGGAAGGACAGGCACCTAAACGCGGCTGCGATATTCGCCGGTGCGCGTATCGATCTCGATGCGATCGCCAATTGCGCAGAAGGCCGGCACCTGGAGCTCCATGCCGTTTTGCAGTTTCGCCGGCTTCATCACCTTGCCTGAAGTGTCGCCACGGACAGCGGGTTCGGTATAGCCGATTTCCCTGACCACACTGTTCGGCAACTCGACGGAAATGGGCTTGCCTTCGTAGAGCACCAGCTCACAGGGCATGCCATCCTCGAGATAACCCAAGGCGTGCTCCATGCTCTCTGCGTCGACTTCGTATTGGTTGTAGTCGCCGTCCATGAAAACGTAGGTCGGGTCGGAAAAGTACGAGTAGGTCACTTCCCTGCGGTCCAGGACCACCATGTCGAATTTCTCGTCGGCCTTGTAGACCGCCTCGCTGGCTGCTCCCGAAAGCAGGTTCTTGAGCTTCATCTTGACGACGGCCGCATTGCGGCCAGACTTGTTGTACTCGGCCTTCTGGACCACCATGGGATCCTTGCCGATCATCACGACGTTGCCCGTGCGAAGCTCTTGTGCTGTCTTCATCGATGCGATCCAAATCTGAACTAGGGAACCCGATAGTCTACCTGCCGGCGCGGAAAAATTCTCCATGAGAAACCGTAGCGGGATAAACGCCCCCCTCGTTGCCGGCCGACGAACAGAGGCTCTGATCATCGCTAGCCGGCGAAAGTTCTGCCCGAAAGCAAGGAGAGTGGATCGCCGAATAGCTGGCCGAATCAGCGGTACTTGGTCGATCGGTCGACTCAATCCGCGGTTGCGCCACTTTCCTTGACCACGGCAGCCCATTTGACCGCTTCGGCCGCGACGAAGGCAGAAAAATGTTCCGCCGTGTCGCCGACGTAGTCCGAGCCGGTGTCGGCCAAGACTTTCTGGAATTCGGGTTGCTGCATTGCTTTCAATGCTTCGGTGTTGATCCGCATGAGGGTCGCCTTCGGCACACCTGCCGGGGCGAACAGGCCGTACCAGGCATAGGACTCGAGCGCGGGCAGCGACGACTCGGCGAAGGTCGGCACGCCCGGCAGCAGAGGGGAACGCCGTGCGCTCGTGATGGCGATAGGGATGGCTTTGCCGGACTTGATGTGCGGCATGATGGCGACCGTGGAATCGAACATCATCGGCACATGGCCACCGATGAGATCGGCGATGGCGGGTGCGGAACCCTTGTACGGAACATGCGTGAGCGTCGCCTTGGTATGGGTCTTGAAGAGTTCGGCGGTCAGATGTTGCGGTGTGCCATTTCCGGATGATGCGTAGGTCATGCCGCCTGGCCTGCTCTGAATGAGCGCCAACAACTCCTTCACCGTGCGCGCGCCGATCGACGGGTGGACAACCAGCACCAGGGGCACACGCAACAGGTTCGTGATCGGCGCCAGATCTTTTGCCGGGTCGAAGGGCATGTTTCGGTACAGGCTGGGATTGATGACGATCGGCGCGCTCGAGGTCACCAGCAAGGTGTGGCCATCCGGCGTCGACTTCGCGACCTGCGCGGCACCGATATTGCCGCCCGCACCGGCGCGGTTGTCGATGATGAAGGTTTGGCCTAGCGCTTCGGAAAGCTTCTTCGCCAAGGGGCGGGCCGCCGTATCCGAAGGCCCCCCGGCCGGCCAGGGGACGACGAGGGTGACCGGCTTCGATGGCCAGGTTTGCGCCGAGGCGATGCCGCCCGCTAGCAGCACGATTGCGAGCACTGCGCGAAAAGCCGTGGGTAGGTGTCTCATGAACGGACTCCGGTCATCAGCCGTGGCGCCAGCGGCTATTGGCATTGACGTGCCGCGCCAGAAAATCCATCTGGTCCGCAAGAATTTGCCGATTCGACAGGATCAGGTACTCCGCCTTGTTGGGTATATACGGGGTATAGAGCAACATCATGCCGGCCTGTTCGGGCGTACGGCCGCTCTTTTTCTGATTGCAGGCACGACAGGCGGTGACCACGTTCATCCAAATGTCCCGGCCGCCCTGGGAAATCGGCACGATATGATCGCGCGTGAGCCGTACCGATGAGAAGTCGCCGCCACAATAGCCGCACATGTGACGGTCGCGGTGAAACAGCTCACGATTGTTCAACGGGGGCACGATATTGAAGCTCGTACCGGCAAACGCCTTACCCTTGATCGCGATGATGCTGTTGGTGACGATCCTCGAGCGCTCGCCGGTCAATCGGTTCATGCCGCCGTGAAATACGAATCGATGCTGTCCGGCATCCCAGGCAACGAGATTCTTCGCGTAGTAAAAGCAGGCGTGTTGCCAATTGACCCAACGGTTCGGAACCCCGTGCATGTCAAGGGTGAGGATCAGCGGGGACGGCAGTGTCGTTTCGGGCGAGACATTCATTTGCTTGCCGGAAAATGGCCGGAAAATGGTCAAAATAACCTCATGCGGCTGCGTTGCCGATGGCTGGGCAACGGTGCGTCGAGCTTAGCAAACCAGGGTGATTTTGCAATGTCGTGTGTTTAGGTGTCGTGCTCTTGGCGCCACGCTTACCGGATAGAGAAAGGTCTCGCGGCGTATCAGCAGGAGGGCTGCGCCCTCTGTTGGCCAGTCTGGGCGTTTCGCTGCTGTTGCACCTGCTGGTGATTTGGGATGAGCCGCCGATGCACGACGCGAGTGGCGGCGCGGGTGTCGGTTTGCCGATACGGGCGCGCCTGACTCCTCGTGTCGGCGCGCGCGAGCCGGCGCCAAGCCCGACGCAAGATGGAGATCTCATGGTCGAGGGTGCGCCGGGTCGCGCAGCTGATCGGCCCGCTGCGCGGGCGGCCGGCGCGATCAACGGGTCCGAGCGAGGCCCATCGGATGTACCGCGTTTCGCCCGGTCGGAACCCAGCGATCCGCCGCAGGCCATCCCTGCCGGCTTGACCAATGAGTCCACGCTGGATGCACGAGGTTTGCGGGCGCTGCGACTGGCCGTGGCGCTCGCACTGCGCTGCCCACCGGAAAGCGAGGCCGACGTGGTCGGTCGAGTGGTGGTCAGGGTGGGTTGGGATGCGGTCGGTACTGATGAAGTCTCGATGAGCAGCGAAGCCAGGGTTGTTCGTCGTGCAAAGTCCGTACGCGTGGGTCTCGCGGTCTCTTCGGGACACGCGACGATCGACCATGCGGCGCTTGCGCTTTTTTCCGATGTGGGTTCCGTCCGCTTGCCGGTGTCACTGGTGGGCCGCTCGGTCGAACTGAATTTTCCGGTCGAGTTTCCCGGTCGGCAGCCCGACCATGTCGATCAGCCATCCAGATGCCGGTCCGCGACTCAGGGCGGGGGAATCACCTCGCCACCGTGAATCTCGAATCGCCCCTTGCGGCGATCTTCGAAGTAAAGCTTCAACGTGCGCGAGATGGTTCGGAAGGCCAGCTGATCCCAGGGAATGTCCGCTTCCGCAAAAAGCGCCACCTCGAGCGATTCCTCGCCAGGGGCAAAGGACTGCTCGATGAGACGTCCGCGATACAGCATGTGCACCTGACTGATGTGCGGGATGCTCAGCACCGAAAACAGCGCATCGATCTCGATGCGCGCGCAGGCTTCCTCGAGCGTTTCGCGTGCGGCGGCGTCAGCCGTGCTTTCTCCGTTTTCCATGAAGCCGGCAGGTAGCGTCCAGTAGCCATGTCGGGGTTCGATCGCTCGCCGACAAAGCAGGACCCTGTCGCCCCAGGCCGCGACTGCGCCGACGACAATTTTGGGGTTCTGATAATGAATCGTGGCGCACTCGACACATATATGCCGAGGGAGGTTGTCACCGGGCGGAATGCGCAAGGTGACCGGATTACCACATTGGCTACAGAAGTTCATGGTCGGCGAGCGATACCGGACAGAGCATTCACGGCAGATCAAGTGATTTGGTCGCTATTCTAGGGGCTGTCCCAGTTTGGCGCTCGGCAACTTTGCCCGCACGCGTGAATTGGTCGTACCGCGCCCACTTGGCAGGCCGCCATCTCTTCGTGTCGTATGCCGCGTTCAAGTAGGGCAGCGACACGCCGTAATGGCGGGGACAGTCGTGACATGGCGCTTCCATCAATATGACCCAGAAGGCACCCCTTTCCGCGTATGCCAGCCTTTGGTTGGCGGAAGGCGCATGGGGCATCGTCGAGCTCTTTGGCGATGAGGATGCGACGCGCATCCCGCGGCATGAATGGGCACGCAATCGTGCCAAGCGTTCAGGTAATGCAAATGGTCGATGAGCTTTCCCAAGCTGCGATCGGGCAGAAAACCTTGTTTGAGCGTCTCAAGGAGACCGGCAGTCTGCCGACACCGAAAGGGGTTGGCCTGGCCATTGTGCGCGCAACGCAGAAAGAGGCTTCGAGCGTTGGTGACATTGCACGGATCGCGCGTACTGATCCCGCCTTCTCGGCGCGCCTGCTCAAGGCCGCCAATGGTGCGGTGAGGCATCTCCGCCGGCCTGTCGTCGCCGTGCCGGATGCAATCACGGTGCTGGGCGTGAGCGCCGTGCGTAACCTCGCATTGGGCCTATCGCTGCTCGCACACTATCGTGATGGACCGTGCAAGCGATTCGACTATCGACTGTTCTGGACGAAATCGCTGATTCGGGCGTTGAGCATGCAGGTGCTCGCGGAGCGCATTCGCCTCGCCGGAGGTGAGGAGTCGTTTTGTGTCGGCCTGCTCGCAAAGATCGGTGAGCTTGCGCTGGCGACCGCATTTCCGAAGGACTTCGATGAAGTGCTCGAAGCGCACGGTCGATCCCCCTTCCCTGACCGGATGGTCGCGGAACATGCAAGGTTCGCGATTTCCAATCCCACGCTGACGGCGGCCATGTTGGTGGACTGGTCCATTCCCAAGGTATTCGTCGAACCGGTGCGTGGCTTCGAAGACCCTGAAGCCAACGGCTTTGCGAAGGGGTCACGCGAAGAGTCGGTTCGCCTGATCCTTAGGCTCTCCGAGGCGGTGGCCCACTATGTGTCGCATGGGCCCGACGAATCCGCGCGAAACATCGTCCGCGATCAGGTCCTGGCCGCTGGCAACGAGATGGCGCTCGACATGTCGGTACTGACACAGTTGGTCGAGCGTGTCGGCGCCGACTGGCAGGATTGGGCACGTCTGCTCGAACTGCCGGCTGAAAGTGTGCCTGCTTTCGAGGCCGAGACCGTCGTCGTTGCGACGGAAGGCGATTCCGGGGGCACGCTGGTCGAGCCGATTGTCGAGCCGCTGAAAATTTTGGTGGTCGATGACGATGCGACGATGCGTACCGTGCTCGCGCGAGTATTGACCAAATTCGGCCATGAAGCCAGGACGGCCAGCGACGGCCATGGTGGCATCGAACTGGCCATGTCCTGGCGACCGGGCTTGATGATCGTCGACTGGGTCATGCCGCAAATGGGTGGTGCGGATCTGGTGCGTGCCGTTCGCCAGAGCAAGGATGGACGCGGTGTTTATATCATTGTCCTCACTGGCATCGAAGAGGAGGACAGGCTGGTCGAGGCTTTCGAGGCGGGGGTCGACGATTTCCTGACCAAGCCTATCAAACCCAGGGTGCTTGCCGCGCGCATCCGGGCTGGTCAGCGGGTGATCCGGCTCCAGCATGAACTCGAGCGGGAGCACGAAGCCACGCGTCGAATTGCGGAAGAGCTCGAGCTCAGCAACCGGCGCCTGCGCGAGGTGGCCTTGACCGATCCGCTGACCGGATTCCGGAATCGCAGGTTCGCGATGGAGCGGCTCGTCCAGGAATGGGCGGCATCCTTGCGAAGCGAGCGACCCTTGGCCTGCCTGATGATCGATGTCGATGCGTTCAAGGTGATCAACGACAGCTACGGTCACGATGTCGGCGATCGGATGCTGAAGCATGCGGCGCAAGCCTTGAAGAAGGGCTTGCGTACCCAGGATGTCGTCTGCCGCATTGGCGGTGACGAGTTCCTGGTGATCTGCCCCGACACCGGACTGGCTGCAGCGACGGCCTGTGCCGAGAGGGTACGTGCGCTGGTGGCCGCGGAGCCGATGGCCGCCGGGCGACTGCAGCTTGCGGTCAGCATCAGCGTCGGTGTCGCGCAACGCACCGCCGACATGACCGACCCGGACATGTTGCTGAAGGCCGCCGACCAGGGCTTGTATCGCGCGAAAAAGCTCGGCCGGAATCGCGTCGCCTACGTACAGGTGCTGTGACAGGCTGTAGGTGTCTTTCCGACAGCGCGCAGGGCGTTCGTCGTACCTTCGAATCGGAGATGGGCCGATAGGGGGCAGCCGTGCTTGTGGGCACAATGGCCCCTACAACGTAACCCACCCACCCCATGCTCGTCCCAGCGGGTGGATCGACCAGGGAGGTAGCGATGAAGAGCGAAGCGCACGAGGAAATCAAGGAGCTGAATCTTGCATATCTGATGCTGGCGCAGCAACTGATTCGCCAGGATCGTGCTGGCGCAATTTATCGCCTCGGGATCAGTGACGACATCGCCGATCTCATCGTCGACCTGACACCCGGTCAGGTGCTCAAGATGGCGGCGTCAAACATGCTGCTGTGTCGCTTTCGCTTCGAGGACCGCATGCTGCTGGGTTTGTTGTCCAGCCATGACTCGGCTACTGGTCATCTCCATGCGGCAATTCTGGCGGCTCGGCAGCCGCTGGAAAGCCTGAGTTGATGGGGGCGGTGATGCGCAACAAGAGCGTCGTGGCGGAAGCGCAGCAGATCGGGCTCGCGATCGAACTGATCCAACTGGGCGCACGCTTGCAGGTACTGGAGGCCGAAACGTCGCTGTCCAGAGAGCGCCTGTCGAAGCTGTACAAGGAAATTCGGGGCGTCTCCCCCCCCAAGGGCATGCTGCCGTTTTCCGCGGACTGGTTCATGACTTGGCAGCCGAACATCCACGCATCGTTGTTCATGGCATTCAGCACTTTTCTGCGCGAGCATGCAGGCTTGGCAGGTCTGGACAACGTCATCAAGGCCTATTCGATGTACAGGCAGCATGTAATGCTGTATGGCATGGATCAGGTGCTGAGCCTGACTCGCGCCTGGACCCTGCTTCGGTTCATCGACGCCCAAATCGTCCAGCTCGTGGCCTGCAAACGTTGCGGTGGCCACTTCGTTGCGCACGCCTACCAGCCTTCGTCCCGATACGTCTGCGGTCTGTGTAATGTACCGGCGCGGGCGGGCAAGGTGCGGCAGCCCAAGGGCATCGCCATCCCCGCGTGATGTGCTCATGACCTGTGGCAGGGTACAGTGGCCGAAGGACGGCCGCACGTGCAATGCACCGTGAAAACACCTCTACCACCTACACGATCCGACAATCAAGTTTTTTGACGAGGCGCCGATAGATTTATGGGCGGCATGCTGGCCGTCATACCGGAGTCGGGTCGGGCATGTTCGTCATCATCGGCTATGTGGTCATTCTCGCCGCCTGCCTCGGCGGGTTCGCACTTGCTGGAGGTCATCTCGCTTCACTGTTGCAGCCGGTCGAGTTGCTGATCATCGGTGGCGCTGCGGTGGGCGCCTTTGTCGTCTCGAATACACCCAAGGCGCTCAAGGCGACGCTGGCCGCATTGCCACAGGTATTCAAAGGTTCCGCGTACAGCAAGGCGCTGTACATGGAGCTTCTTGCCATGCTGTACGAAATTCTCGCCAAGGTGCGCAAGGAGGGTCTGATGTCGGTCGAGGCCGACATCGAGAATCCGGAACAGAGCCCGGTCTTTTCGAAATTCCCGGGCATCCTTGCTGACCACCATGCGATGGAGTTTCTCACCGATTACCTGCGCATGATGGTCGGTGGCAATCTGAACACGTTCGAGATCGAGAACCTGATGGACAACGAGATCGAAACCCACCATCACGAGGCGCACGTGCCGGCCCATGCGATCGCGAGGCTTGCTGATGGGCTGCCCGCGTTCGGGATCGTTGCCGCGGTGATGGGCGTGGTGCACACCATGGAGTCGGTCGGCCTGCCGCCGGCGGAGCTTGGGAAGCTGATCGGCGCCGCGCTGGTCGGAACGTTTCTCGGCATTTTGCTTGCATACGGGTTCATCGGGCCGCTGGCAACGCTGCTCGAACACAAGGTGGAAGAGGGCGCCAAGGTCTTTCACTGCATCAAGGTCGTGCTGCTTGCCAGCATGAACGGCTATGCACCGCAGGTGGCCGTCGAGTTTGGACGCAAAGTGCTGTATTCGGCCGAACGTCCGAACTTCCGCGAGCTCGAGGACGACATCAAGAGCCGGAAGGCGAAATAGTACCCACCCCGCAAGATCATTCGAGAGCGGTCGATGTCGGACGAAACGCAACAGCCTATCGTCGTAAAGCGCATCAAGAAAGGCGGCGGCGGGCATCATGGCGGCGCCTGGAAGATCGCCTACGCCGATTTCGTCACGGCGATGATGGCGTTCTTCCTCCTCATGTGGCTGCTGGGGTCGACGACCAAGGCCGATCTGCAGGGGATCGCCAACCATTTTCAGACTCCGCTCAAGGTTGCACTGCAAGGCGGCTCGGGGTCCGGTGACAGTTCCAGCATCCTGCAAGGCGGTGGCCAGGATCTCACGCGTTCGTCCGGGCAGGTGAAGCGGGGCGATATCGCCAGTACCCAGCGCACTTTCAATCTGCGGGCGGCAAAGGCCGAGCAGGAACGCGCGGAACGGGCGCGGCTGCTGGAGTTGAAGAACGGCATCGAGGCGACGATCGAGGCCAGCCCGGAACTGAGGCCATTCAAGAACCAGCTCTTGCTCGACATCACCAGCGAGGGCTTGCGCATACAGATCGTCGACGAGCAGAACCGCCCGATGTTCGACAGCGCGCGTGCCGAGTTGAAGCCGCATACCCAGAAGATACTGCGGGAAATCGGGCGGGTGCTGAATCGCGTCGAGCATCGTATCAGTATTGCCGGGCATACCGATGCCACGCCCTACGCGGGGGGAGACAAGGGCGTCGGCAACTGGGAGTTGTCGGCGAATCGTGCGAATGCTTCGCGTCGCGAGCTCGTGGTTGGTGGCATGGACGAGGCCAGAGTACTGCGGGTCGTCGGTCTGGCGGCAACGCTGCCTTTCGATGAGGCGGACCCGCTGAGCCCCATGAATCGGCGAATCAGCATCGTTGTATTGAACAAACGCACCGAAGAATTGCTGCTTACCGACCCCAAGCAGATTTCCCGGATGGAAACTGCGGGCGAGCCTGCCGCGTCGATAGAGAAAGGCGAGTAAGGCATTCGCACGAGTGCTGTCGGGCGGTTCAAGTTTGCCTGGACATGGCCGTGACCATCGACAGCCGCGGTGCGGAAAGATGGGGGGTGCATGCTAGACTGATTGTCACCTCGGGGTATCGGAGCAATAGTTGCGGAGCATGTCATGCAGGTAGTCATTCTCGCTGCCGGGCAGGGAACGCGAATGCGATCGAGCCGGCCCAAGGTGCTGCAGCCGCTTGGCGGCTCCAGCCTGCTCGGCCATGTGCTGGCGACGGCGCGCTCGCTCGGACCGAAGCGACTATGCGTGGTCTTCGGGCATGGCGGTGAAGCCGTGCCCGCCGTTTTTCCCGAGAGCGACATCCGCTGGGTACGTCAGGTGCCACAGCTCGGTACCGGCCACGCAGTACGGCAGGCCCTACCGGAACTCGATGCCAGCGGTGTCGTACTCGTTCTGTATGGCGATGTTCCGCTGTTGAGCGTCTCCACCTTGCGCACTCTCGTCGCCATGGCCGGCGACGGTGAGCGGCTGGCCTTGCTGACCGCGCATGTAGAGGATCCGACCGGCTATGGGCGCATCGTGCGCGATGGTGGCGGCGGCATCGTGCGCATCGTCGAGCACAAGGATGCGACACCGGATGAGCGGGCGATCCGGGAAATCAATACCGGCATCATGGCGCTGCCAGGCGCATGCCTCGCGGACTGGCTGGGTCGCCTGAATAACGACAACGCACAGAGCGAATACTACTTGACCGACCTGATCGCTCTGGCCGCTGCCGACCGCGTGGACATTGTCGCCAGCCATCCGTCCGTCGCTTGGGAAACGCTGGGCGTCAACGACAAGGCTCAGCTTGCGCAAGTCGAACGCATCCTGCAGCATGAGATCGCGCAGGGCTTGCTGGCGAGTGGTGTGACCTTGCGCGATCCGGCGCGCATCGATGTGCGTGGAAGCCTCGCTTGCGGCAAGGATGTCGAGGTCGATGTCGGCTGCGTGTTCGAGGGCCGGGTGGTGTTGGGTGAGGGCGTCAGGGTTGGTCCGCATTGCGTGCTGCGCGATGTCGAAGTCGCCGCGGGCACGCATATTGCCGCTTTCAGTCACCTGGACGGCGCGCAGATCGGCGCCGACTGCCGTGTCGGCCCCTTTGCGCGGCTGCGCCCCGGCACGGTCCTGGGCGCCGAGGCGCATATCGGCAACTTCGTCGAGGTCAAGAACAGCGTCATCGGCATCCAATCCAAGGCAAATCACCTCGCCTATGTCGGCGACGCCAGCGTCGGCAGCAATGTGAATATCGGCGCGGGCACGATCACGTGCAATTACGATGGCGCGAACAAACACCGGACCGTGATCGAGGATGATGTCTTCATCGGCTCCGACACCCAGCTGGTCGCGCCGGTGACCGTAGGCCGGGGGGCGACGTTGGGCGCCGGCACGACGCTGACCCGCGATGCGCCAGCCGGGGCCTTGACCTTGTCGCGTGCGCGGCAAACGACGATCGAAGGCTGGAAGCGTCCGCGCAAGTCCCGGTCATGAAAGTGTCTTCGTTCGGCGTTCCGTCGAGCAACCAATCATCATCACAGCTGTCTGCAAGGAATTGAGGTGACCCATGTGCGGCATCGTCGCGGCCATCGCTACACACAATGTCGTTCCCATGTTGCTCGAGGGCTTGCGCAAGCTCGAATATCGCGGCTATGACTCGGCCGGGCTCGCAGTGCTGAATGGTGGCCTGCACCGGTTGCGCTCGGTAGGTCGGGTTGCCGAACTGGCCGCGCAGGCCGACAGTGAATCTCTGCATGCGCCGGTCGGCATCGCGCATACGCGCTGGGCGACGCATGGCGTGCCTTCGGAGCGCAATGCCCACCCCCACGTCAGCGGCGGCCTGGCGCTGGTGCATAACGGCATCATCGAGAACCATGAGTCGCTGAAAGCCGAGCTGATCGGGCTGGGCTACGCGTTCCAGTCCGATACCGATACCGAAGTCATTGCGCATCTCGTCACGGAACAGCGCAAGTGCCATGACGGGCTGGCCGACGCCGTGGCTGCCGCCTGCCGCCGGCTGATCGGTGCTTACGCCATCGCGGTCGTCGCCGAGGATCAGCCCGGGCACGTCATCGTCGCAAGGCATGGCTCGCCGCTGGTATTGGGTGTGGGCGAGCAGGGCTACTATGCTGCGTCGGACGCGTCCGCCTTGCTCCAGGTCACGCGCAAGGTGATCTATCTGGAAGATGGCGATATCGTCGATCTCGCCTCAAACGGCCTGTCGGTGCGCACGGCCGCCGGTGGTGAGGTCACGCGGGCGGTGCAGCTTTCCAGCCTGTCGGCCGATGCCGTGGAGCTCGGCCCCTATCGGCATTACATGCAGAAGGAGATCTTCGAGCAGCCGCAAGCGATCGCCAACACGCTTGAACTGATCGGGCAGGCGCGATCGATCACGCCGCAACTCTTCGGCGTGCACGCCACCGAGGTGTTCGCGGCCGTTCGCCGCGTGCTGATTCTGGCCTGCGGCACGAGTTACCACGCCGGCATGGTTGCCCGCTACTGGCTGGAGGAAGTCGCCGGCCTGCCCACCAGTGTCGAAATCGCCAGCGAGTATCGCTACCGCTGTTCGGTGCCGGATACAGACACGCTGGTCGTGGCCATTTCGCAGTCCGGTGAGACTGCCGACACGCTGGCGGCACTGCGCCATGCGCGCAGCCTGGGTCAGGAGCACACGCTCGCGCTATGCAATGTGCCCGAATCGGCGATCATGCGCACGGCGTCACTGCGCTTCCTGACACGCGCCGGCCCGGAAATCGGTGTCGCCTCGACCAAGGCGTACACGACGCAATTGGCGGCGTTGTTTTTGCTGACGCTGGCACTGGCCAAGCTGCGCGGGCGGCTCGATGAGGCTGAGGAAAGTCGGCATCTCGCCGCGCTGCGCCACCTGCCGGTGGCCATAGGGCGGGTGCTCGAACTCGAGCCGGACATACAAAAATGGGCGGAGCGCTTCGCCGGCAAGCACCATGCGCTCTTTCTGGGCCGCGGTCTGCATTATCCGATTGCGCTCGAAGGCGCGTTGAAGCTCAAGGAAATCTCCTACATCCATGCCGAAGCCTATCCTGCGGGCGAGTTGAAGCATGGCCCGCTCGCCCTGGTTGACCGCGACATGCCGGTCATCGCCGTCGCGCCGAATGACGCATTGCTGGAAAAGCTCAAGTCGAATCTGCAGGAAGTGCGCGCGCGCGGTGGCGAGCTCTATGTGTTCGCCGATGCCGGCAGCGAGATCGGTGCCTCCGAGGGGATTCAGATCCTGAATCTTCCCGAGCACTATGGCTTGCTGTCGCCGGTACTGCATGTCGTGCCGCTGCAATTGCTCGCCTACCATGCTGCGCTCGTCAAGGGCACGGATGTCGACAAGCCGAGAAACCTCGCAAAGAGCGTGACGGTGGAGTAGGTTGGCGCGCTGCGCTGATACGCTCGACGACGAGCACAGACCGTGTCGTGGCATGCGGCCGGAGCTTGCGATCCGGGTCTGACAGATCCCAGCGGCTGCATGGTGTTGTGCTTGTTGCATTATTCTGACACAATAGCAACATCGTGTGTTCCTGGAGAAGATCATGAGCGCTCACGCCGCGATACGCACTGGCGATGGCGTCGATCGAGGCGCGATCTCGGGGATGCTGATGAAGCTGTTCGATCACTGGCAGTTAAGCACCGAGGAGCAACTCGATGCGCTCGGGTATTCGACCACGAACAGAGCCGTGCTGACACGCTACCGCCGAGGGGAGCCGATCTCCGCCACCCGCGATACGCTGGAACGCGCGGGCCACCTGTTGGGTATCCACAAGAATCTTCGCCTGCTGTTTCCGCGTAATCGGGATCTGGCCTACGCGTGGATAAAGGCCAGAAACAGGGCATTCGACAACAGGATGCCGATTGAGGTGATCCGCGAGCACGGTTTTGCCGGTCTGCTGATGGTGCGAGCCTATCTGGACCGTGCGCGCGGCCAATGATCGACACGGTCTTCGCTGCGAGCGCGCTTGCGGAGACACACCGGGATCTGGTTCGCAACATCGTTTCGCTGCGCGTCTCCGAGGATCTGTTCGACGACCTCAGCGATGAGCGCACTGCGTGGCAGGCGGCCATCGAGCTCGAGCTGACTACCAAGCCGACGCCCTTCAAGTCGATAGCGCCGGCGATCGACCGGCCCTTCGAGGAGGCGCTATGGAACGATGCGATCGGCTATCCCTTCACGCATTGGATGCAAAGTCGATACTCGGATGGCCGATTCGGCGTCTGGTACGGCGCGGATACGCTCGAAACGAGCATTCATGAGACTGCATACCACTGGCGCGCCGGACTGCTGGCCGATGCCGGGTTTCTGCGACCGGGTGTCAGCATCGATCGCAAGATCTATGAGGTCCGCTGCGACGCGGCGTTGGTCGACCTGCGGCCGGCTGTGCCCGCTTTCCCGTCTCTGATCGATCCCGCCGACTATCACCTGACGCAGCAGATCGGTGCCCGCCTCCATCACGAAGGCCATCCAGGACTGGTCACCCGATCGGCGCGATGTGCCGGTGACGTGTATGTGGTGCTCAACGCCAAGGTCCTCAAGCAAGCCCGGCAGGTCGGTTACCTGAGCTACACGACGACGGACCGAGGGGTGCAGGTGGAGCAGAGGTCGGGAAGGGTGTGGAAGGTGCTTCATTGACGAGGCGCACCTGTTGTTCAAGGACGCTCCGCCGGCGCTGCTGGAGAAAATCGAACAGGTGGTGCGCCTAATCCGCTCCAAGGGCGTCGGCGTATTTTTCGTCACGCAGAATCCGCTGGACGTTCCCGACCGGGTGCTGGGCCAGCTCGGCAACCGCGTGCAGCACGCGCTGCGCGCCTTCAGTCCGCGCGACCAGAAAGCGGTCAGGGCAGCGGCCGATACCCTGCGCGCGAATCCCGCGTTCGATGCCGCGGCGGCGATCACAGAGCTGGGTGTCGGCGAGGCTGCGCCGGCGAAAGGTGGACCGTTCGAAGGACTGGGCGGTGTGCTTGGAGGTGGGGGCGGCAGCCGTCAAGGTGTGATCGAAGCCGCCGTGAAAAGCGCGGCACGCAGCATCGGCTCGCAGATAGGCCGCGAAATCGTCCGCGGCGTGCTTGGCTCGATACTCGGTGGCCGGCGGCGCTGAGCTTGTCATTCTGCCCGTGACCATGTCAGGGGGTCAGATGGGGTATCAGGGCCTGCGCCACGACACCGTTTGCGAGGCCGTTCCAGTGCGTGTCCCGCGGGTTGACATGCAGGGCCAGGTTTGACTTGTCCAGTTGTGCGCGGAAGATCGGCGCCGTATCCAGCACCCGCAAACCCACCCGGTGGGCTTGCGCGATGAACATCAAGCTGCTGGCCGAGTGCGACGCGTCGTCGCTACGCTGGCGCAACGGGCTATCGAAGACCAGTACGTAGCGCTCGCCATTCGAACGCGGAAGATGGGCAAGGAACGCCGCGACGATGCGGGCATCGCGTTCGACTGTGGTTGCCGGCGCGGCCGAGTCCCGCTTCGACCGCGTTGACGTGACCAACCACTGACGCGGGTCGATACGTTTGAGCAAGCGCCCAGGGTTGACTTGCAGCTGTGAGACGAGGTACTGCGCGAAAGCCGAATGCCTGAGCAGGCGTTTGCCTGCATCCGCCTCCGGCAGCCGCTCGATGCGTGGCCTCAGGTCGTCGGGGTCCAAGCAGGGGCCGTGGACATTGCCGGAACCGCACAGGGTCTGCTTGATGTCGCCCTGTTCGATGACGAGTACGAAGTCCTTGATCGCGAAGCGATGCGCAGCAAAACGCACGCGCTCCGCGTAATCGAGCAAGCTGGAGCCGGGCCCGCCCAACGCGTACACGCGGCGCGTCCCCAGGAGGGTTTCAAGCTGCGCGTCCAGACGTTCGCTCGCGGGCAACATGTTGGCCTCGACAAAACTGTCCCCGATGAGCGCCACCGCGTTTGGGTCAGGCTCGAATTCGTGGCGGCTCAGGAAGCCGAAATTGTTGCTGCGGTGCCGCTGCACGCGCTGCAGATCCCAGCCGGTGGCCATGGTGAACTGGTGGTGGGCAGGATAGGTGACGATATCCGGGTGAAAGTGATAGCCCGATAGCGTGGCCGTCGATACCGGCAGCAGGCGCATCACGCCCTCCACTGCCAGCAGGACCAGCAGCATGCCAAGGACCATGCGAGCCGCGGTGCGCATCTAGAAGTTGAAGTAGATGAATGCGCTGACCGCGTCGCGGCTCGCGTTGAGACCGACCAGCAAGGCGGCAATCATGATCGCGGCGCCTAGCATCACCGCGCGTGCCGACTCGTGCTTGTCTGCATAGGCGATCAGGCGTTCGCCGAGATGGTTGCTGTTGGGCAGCATGACCGTTGCAGCGAGCGCCAGCGCCGACAGCGAGAATCCGATGATGAGGTCCAGGCCCTGGTTCCACAGAATCGCGTCGGCATGCGAGTGCGTCGCGGATAGAATCCCGAACATGGCATTCATCATGGTCAGGGCGCTGCCGAAATCGGTGGCGCGGAACCATACCCAGCCAATCATGACCGCGAGCAGGGTGAAACTCCACGCGGCTACGCGGTAGGGCAGGGCCGATGCCAGTCGGGCGTGTGCGGTGCCTAGCAGCGCACGCCAGCCATGGTTAACCAGCAGGTAGGCGCCATGCAACGTTCCCCAGATGACGAAATTCCAGCTCGCACCATGCCACAGCCCGCCAAGCACCATCGTGATCATCAGGTTGCGGTAGCGTATGAAGGCACCGCGACGGTTGCCCCCGAGCGCGATGTAGAGATAGTCGCGGAGAAAGTTGGACAGGCTGATGTGCCAGCAGCGCCAGAAATCGATGATGCTGCCGCACTGGTAGGGGGAGTTGAAGTTGTATGGCAGGCGAATATTGAACAATCTTGACAGACCGATCGCCATGTCAGAGTAGCCGGAAAAATCGAAATAGAGCTGGGCGGTGTACGCGAGTGTGGCCAGCCAGGCTTCCGCCGTGGTCGGCATCTGGCCTTGCGCCGTGGCATTGAACACAGAATCGGCATACGGTGCGATGCCATCGGCGATCACGACTTTCTTGAACAGACCGATGCAGAATATGGCCATGCCCGATGCGATGTGCGCAAACCTCGGGCGATAGGTATCGGCCAGCGAGAATTGCGGCATCATTTGAGCGTGATGCAGCACAGGACCCGCGACCAAGTGCGGGAAATAGGTCACGAACAGCCCGTAATGAACCGGGCGGTATTCGCGCAACCCCTTCTGGTAGGTGTCCGCCAGGAAAGCGATCTGCGTGAAGGTGAAGAAAGAAATTCCGATCGGCAGCTCGATACGGCCGATATCGATCGCGGATCCCAGGAGCAGGTTGAGATTGTCGACCAGGAAGTTCGCGTACTTGAAGTGGCCCAGAAGCAGCAGGTTGACGGCGACGCCCAATACGAGCCAGCGCCGTGGCGTGGAATTCGGAGCGGACGCTGCCGTGGCCGATCTTGCCGAGGTGGCACCGATCTGGCGGCCTACCAGAAAATTCCAGACGATGGATGCGAGCAGCAGCAGGGTGTGGGCGGGCTGCCAGTGGGCGTAAAAGAACAGCGAGGCGAGTAGTAGCCAGGCGGCGGCCAGCCATTCCGAGCGGCGCCCGATGAGAAAAAAGCCGGCGAAAACGACGGGCAGATACAGAAACGCGAACCCGGCGCTGGTAAAAAGCATGTCTGTCGGAGCGCCTGTCGTGTTGTTGTTGGCGACGCAAGCAGGAATAAACCGGCCTGCAATTCGACCCAATTCGACCGCATGATCAGGCGGGGCCAGGCCCGATCATGCGGTGACATGGCAGGGCGCTACGCCGCCACGCGGGCCTTGCTGCGGTACTGACGGAGCGATCCAGCATGCATGATGCGCCCAGCCAGCGGGCGGCCGATGATCGTCTCGGCCAGGCGCGCGGCCTCGATCAAGGCATCGAGATCGATGCCGGTTTCGATACCCATTTCGTGGCACATGAACACCATGTCTTCGGTGCAGATGTTGCCCGCCCCCTTGACATCACCGTGACCGGCAAACGGGCAGCCGCCGAGTCCGGCGACCGAGGAGTCGAACAGGTCCACACCCATTTGCAGCGCGGCATAGACGTTCGCTGCGCCGAGCCCGCGCGTGTCGTGCAGATGCAGGCCGATGCGGACGTCCGGGAGCAGGTCCCGGACCGCGCCGACGCGCCGCTTGATCTCTTCCGGGTTGGCCCAGCCTACCGTGTCGGCCAGATAAAACTGCTTCAGCCTGATGTCGCGGTCCCGACAGACGTCGCGCACCCACTTGACGATGTCGGTCACGGCGGACAGCGGTACATCCCCCTGCAGGTTGCAGCCGAACGCCGTCATGACGTAGGCGCCGTCGACATCGAGGCCGGCGTTGCGGTAGGTGTCGATCCAGCGCAGTTGCTTGTCGCGCATTTCGCCTGCCGTGCAGTTGTTGTTGCGCAGGCTGAAGGGGTCGGTGGTGTAGAACATGATCTTCGGGTCGAGGTCGACTTCGCGTACCGAACGCGCCTTTTCGAAGCCCATCTCGTTCAGCCATAGCGCTGTATAGCGGACGCCCGGACGCTTCTTCAGCACGTCGAACACCTCGGCCGTGTCCGCCATCGTCGGCACGGCCTTGGGGCTGACGAACGAGCCGACCTGGATCGTCTTCAGGCCGGCGTCGGCCAGTGCCTCGATCAGGCGGGCACGCTGCGCCACCGGATAGGTCTGACATTCGATCTGGAAGCCTTCGCGCGGCCCCTCTTCATGGAATTCGACGAATTTTGGAAAGTCGCTCATGTCTCCTCCTGGTAGGGAATCATCGTCGTCGGCTAGCGGCGGACGGTGCGCTCGGCGAGATCGATGGTGATGTTGCTCTGAGCCGAAAGGGCCAGCGCCGTGTTGCACGCGAATTCGCATGCCCATTGACTGCGTTCCGAGAAAGGCTTCGGGCCCATGGCTCTGGCGACGGCAATGATCTTGTCCATGATCAGTGTCTTGCCCGTCGGGTTGGGCGGATCGCATTCCTGCTCGACGAATTGTTCGTCCAGCCACGCGCGTGCGGACTGGGAGTTTCCGGTACCGATATCGGCGTCGGAGACGAGCAACTCGTAGTCCTGAGTGGCGGAGAATTTCACCCGTACGCAAAGTGCCATGATGGGTCCTCTAGTTGATCGGGCAGGCAGCGTAAGATACACCAGCTTCGGCGCAGGCGGCGCACGCGACAACGTGCGCGCCGTCCGGGAAACGGGGCGTCACACCCGGGTTACAGGTTTGCCAAGCGCAAAGGTGATACTCAATAGGAGCGGGGCAGCCCCATCACCTTTTCGCCGATATAGCTCAACACCAGTTCCCGGTTGACCGGCGCGGTACGCAGCAGGCGCATGACCGGGTAGTACTCGTAGATGCCGACCTCGCGCGTGAATCCCGATCCACCAAAACACTGGATCGATGCGTCGAGCGCCTCGATGCCGGCCTCGGCCGCAGAGTACTTGGCCATGTTGGAGGCCTCGCCGGCCGGCAAGCCCTGGTCGAAAGTCCAGGCGGCCTTGCGCGTCATCAGGCTGGCGAGTTCGACCGCGGTGCGCGCCTTGGCGAGCGGATGCTGGAGTCCCTGGTGGGCGCCGATCGGTGCGTCGAACACGACGCGCTCGCGTGCATAGCCGACAGCCTGCTTGAGCGCGAAACGGCCAACACCGCAGCACATCGAAGCGAGGATGATGCGTTCCGGATTGAGCGAGTCGAACAGGATTTCGAAGCCGCGGCCGACTTCGCCGACGACATCCTCCGGGCCGACCTCGACCTCGTCAAAAAACAGCGTCCACTGGGTGTCGGGCAACGGGATGGCGATGTTGACCTTTTGCTTGCTGACACCTTTCGCCTTGAGGTCGACCACGAACAAGGTGAAGCCGTCGGTCTTGCGCCTGACTTCGGTGTGAGGCGTGGTGCGGGCGACGACCAACACGTAGTCGGCGACGTCCGCGCCGGTGATGAAGGTTTTCGTTCCGGACAGCAGAAAGCGCTCGCCCTTGCCCTTGGCGACGGTGCCGATGCGAATGCTGTTGCTGCCGGCTCCGGGCTCGGTGATGGCAAAGCAGAACTGCGTCCTGCCCGCGCAGGCATCGGGGAGATAGCGCTTCTTCATCGCCTCGCTGCCGTGATGCGCGATATGGGCGAGGGACATCGTCGGCCCGACCACCAACATCAACATCGGTATGCCGTGGTCGGCCAAGCCCTCCATCAGCAAGCCCATCTCGGTCATGCCGGCACTGGCGCCGCCGTAGGCCTCCGGCACCATCAGGCCGAGAAAGCCATCGGCGGCGATCTGCTGCCACATCTCGGCGGGGAAACGGTTGTCGCGCGCGTGTGCAAGCCAGTACTTGTGATCGAAGCTGCGTGCGAGCTTGCCGCCGTACTCGTAAATCTGGCGCTGCTCTTCGGTGAGCCTGAAATCCATCGCCATCGCCTCTCAGGGAAAAATGGGCTCGCGGCGGCCTTCGAACGCGGCCAGCCCTTCACTGACGTCATCGGAACGGATCGCATCCACCACCAGCGCCGCCTCGAAGTTGAGCGCGTTGGACAGCGCCATGTCATCACCCTGACGCGCCAGCCGTTTCATCAGCGCCAGCCCCGAGCGGCTCTTCGCGGTCAGGGCCTTGGCATAAGCGTAGGCTTCGGCCTGGACCGTGTCATCCTCACACACATAGTTGACGAGTCCCACCGCCAGCGCGTCGTCGGCACTCAGCCAGCGCGCCGAGAACAGCAGATCGAGCGCACGGCGCACGCCGACGATCTGCGGCAGACGCTGGCTGCCACCCCAGCCCGGGATCAGGCCGTAACGGGCATGCTGGTCGCCCATGCGCGCGCTCCTTGCGGCGAAAATGACGTCGCAGGCCATCATCAACTCCAGGCCACCGGCCAGCGCCAGACCCTGCACTACGCCGATCACCGGCAGTGTGCTCGCCTCGAGACGCTTGAGCACGCCATGGCCGTATTCGATGAAATGAGCCACCTGATCGCGATTGCCGCGGTAGCTCTTGACCTCGGCCAGATCGGCCCCCGTGCAGAAGTTCTTGCCCTGGGCGCGCAGCAGGATCGCGCGTACGTTGCGATCCGATTCGAACGCGGTGAGCGCGGCGTCGATGCCCCGCATCACATCCGTGGACAGCGAGTTGAATTTTTCCGGGCGTGACAGCTCCATGATGCCGACACCCGATTCGACACGTGTCGTGACCAGCGCTTGAGTCATTTCTTGCCTCCTTTGTCATACTGCACAGCGACCCGCCCGGCCTTCTCGCGGGCGATGATGAGCTTCATGATCTGAGCGGTGCCGTCGCCGATCTGCAGGCCCAGCACGTCGCGCATGCGCTGCTGATGCGGCAGGTCCGTCGTGTAGCCATAGTGCCCATGCGTGAGCAGGCACTGATGAATGACCTCATAGGCGAGCTTGGGCCCCCACCACTTGCACATCGCGGCTTCGGCGGTATGGGGCAGGCCCTGATCACGCAGCGCGAGCGCGTGATAGCACAGCTGCCGCGCACCGGCGAGCAGGGTTTCCGCTTCCGCGAGTGGAAAGCTCACACCCTGATATTGGGCAATCGGCGCACCGAACGCCTGCCGCTCCTTGGTGTATTCCCAGGTTTCATCGAGCGAAGCCTGAGCGGCGCCGATGCATTGCAGCGCGATCAGCACACGGCTGAAATCGAAACCCTGCATCACCTGGATGAAACCCTTGCCTTCGTTGCCGAGACGATGGCTTTCCGAGATACGCACGTTGTCGAAGAACAGCGAGCCGCGGCCGATGACATGGTTGCCGACGTCGGAGAATCGGGTCCGCGACACGCCCGGAAGGTCCAGAGGAACGAAGAACGCCGTGATGCCGCGCGCGCCCTCGTCGGGCTTGCCGGTACGTGCGAACAGCACCACGGCGTCGGCTTGCGTGGCGAAGCTGATCGAGGTCTTTTCGCCGTTCAATACATAGCCGTCGGCCGTGCGCTCGGCCTTGATCTGCAGGTTGGCGGCATCCGAGCCGCCGCGTGGTTCGGTCAGCCCGAGCGCGATCACCGCTTCGCCGCGAATCATTTTCGGCAGCCATTCATCGCGCAGCGGCGCCTGGGCATGATGCAGCACGATATTGCCCATCAGCGGTCCGAGCAGACACAGCCAGGAGACATTGAAGTCGCCATGAGCGATGGTTTCCGCAATCAGTCCCGCCGTGACACCGCTGGAGCCCAGGCCGCCGTACTCCTCGGGCATGTCCGGACCGATGAAGCCCATGGCTCCCATCTCCTGGATCAGCGCGCGATCGATGTGTTCCTGCTTGTCAAGCAACTGATAGTTCGGTGCCAGCTTCTCCTTGGCAAAGCGCCGCGCCGTTTCGACGAAAGCGGCCTGTTCTTCGGTCATGATCACATTCATCTACGATTCTCCTGAAACACATCCGGCCATAGGGCGGAAGGCAAGTGGCCAGCCGCATCAAGGCGGACCGGCATCGCCGCAAGGCTAGTACAACTCGACACCGAATTCAATCGTACGTTAGTTAGAATTGTCGGCACTGGCAGTGCGATCGAAATTCGATTCCATGTCAACGCGGTGCGACCTCGGCCCGGCAGTGACGCCGGCCTTCAACGAGTGCGCGGGCACCCGCATCGGCAAAGCCCGGCGGACTAGGGCGTGGTTACGCGGTCCGCGCCGATGGCGTCGAGATACAGTTTCTGGTAACACCCAACCATCGCGGGCAGACTGAATTCGCGCAGGACGCGTTCCCGCGCTGCCCGGCCGGTGCGCAGGCGCAGCGCCGGATCGGCGAGATAGGCCGCGATCAGCCTGGCAAGTGTGTCGACATCCTGGGCTTCGAACAGCCGCCCTTCGACATCTCGCGCGACCAGTTCGACGTTGCCGCCGACCGCGGTCGCGATGACCGGCAGTCCGGTCGCCATCGCTTCGAGCAGGGTATTGGAGATCCCTTCCATCAGCGATGGCAGCACGAACACGTCCAGTCCGCGCAGCACTCCGGGAATGTCGGCGATGTTGCCCGGCAGCCAGACGGCATCACCCAGTCCCAAGGTATCGGCCTCGGTGCGCAGCGCGGCCAGCATCGGGCCATCGCCCACTATGGCCAGCAGCAGGCGTTCGCGCATTTCCGGGTCGTCGCGCCGCAGCCGCGCGCAAGCTCGTATCAGGCTGATCTGGTCCTTGATCGCCTGTGCGCGTCCGACGGTGCCCACCACCAGCTTGTCCGGCGCCAGGAACCTGGGCGGAAACACGTCCGGCGACGCGTCTCCCGGCGCAAAGCGCGCGCTGTCCACGCCGTTGTAGATCTGCGTGACACGTCGTTCCGGCACGCCGACCCGTTCGACCAGATAACGCTGCAGGTCGCGCGAAACGGTGACATAGCGCGTCACCAGCGGCATGTGGAGCCGGCGCAGCCAGAGTCTTCTTTCGCCACGCAGATCGCCGACATCCCAGCCGTGTTCGCCATGCAGGCAGACGCGCACGCCCGCGAGCCGCGCCGGCAGCAGTGCATCGAGTCCCGACAGATTGCGGCTATGTACGATCGCTGGCCGCAGTCGTCGAAACAGGCGAAACAGGGCGGCGCGCATGCGCCAGACACCGACTTCGGATCGATGCATGGCGATGACCTCGACATCGTCGCGAATGATGCGCGCGCGAAATCCGGAAAAATCCTCGATGCAGATGATCACGTGCCGGAATGCCGAGGTCGGCATCTGATTGATCAGGTTGACGAGACCATTCTCCAGACCGCCGGTCGCGAGCTGATGGATCACGTGTGCGACCAGTGGCTGGGTGTCGGCTTGATTCATGTTATCGAGCAGGAGGGTCCGACGGGCGGCGGCAGCGTTCGGTTCGGTTCGATGAACAGGCCGCGCGTTTGCGAATATGCACAAGCATAGCCTGTGCAGCGGGCGTGCCGCCCAACGGACCATCGATCCAGCGTCTCAGCGCTGTGTAAGCAACTGCGTCGCGGCGCGGTCGTTGGCCTCGGCACTGCCGAGCAGCTTCATTTGCAGTTCGAATTGTCGGGCGGTCGCGATCATCGCGACCATCTGTTCGACGGCGTTGACATTGCTGCCTTCCAGATGGCCGCCGAGTACCTTGACGCCAGTGGCGACGTCTGCGACTTCGCTTCCGCTCAGGCGGAACAAACCGTCGGCACCGCGTTCCAGCTGCTCGGGCGATGGGTCGACCAGCTTGATCCGGCCGATGGCGGCGACCGCCGTACGGGTGCCGCTGGTCGGCAGCACGGACACTGTGCCGTCGGCGGCGATGGTGACGCGGCTGTCCGGCGGTACGCTGATCGAGCCGCCATCTCCGGCCACAGGAAGGCCGCTGCGGGTCTGAAGCACTCCGTTCGGCCCCAGTTCGAGGTTGCCGTTGCGGGTGTAGGCTTCGCTGCCGTCCGGCATCTGCAACGCGATCCAGCCCTTGCCCTGGACCGCGATGTCGAGCGCCCTGCCGGTCTCCTGAATGGGGCCGGGCGTGAAATCGCTGGAGACGTTGGCATCGACGGCGAATGCGCGCGTCGGCAAGCCTTCGGACAGCACCGGCACCGCGCGCAAGCGGTGTATCTCGGCGCGGAAGCCAGGTGAGGCGGCGTTCGCCAGATTGTTCGCGATGCCGGATTGCCGGTTCAGCGCATGCGCCGCGCCGCTCATCGCGGTGTAGATCAGCTTGTCCAAACCGGTTGCTCCAAAGTGTCGCGGCTAACGGGGCAGTGCAGGGTCAGCGCACGATCAGCGCAGATTGACCAGGGTTTGCAGGATCTGGTCCTGCGTCCGGATCGACTGGGCGTTGGCCTGATATGTCCGCTGCTGTGTGATCATGTTGACCAGCTCTGCGGTCAGATCGACGTTCGAGTCCTCGACGGCCCCGGACTGGATGGCGCCCAGACTTGCCGATCCGGGCGCGCCGATCAGGGGCGTACCCGATTCGGCCGATTCGGTCCACTGGTTGGCCCCGATCGAGGTCAGGCCGCCGGCGTTGTTGAAGTTCGCGAGCACGACTTGTCCCATGTTGCGCGAACGGCCGTTGGAGTAGCGTCCCTGGACCAATCCGTCGGCGCCGATCGCAACCCCGGACAATTGCCCGGACGTGTAGCCGTTCTGAGACATGCGGTTGACGCCGAATGTCGAGCCGAAGGCCGTGGTGCCGCTGAAGTCCAGCGTGGCGACGATATTCGACGCACCTGAAGTGACCGGAAAGGTGATCGCGGCGAGCGGCATTGCCGTCGTCAACGCGCCATTGGTATTGAAGTTCAGGGTATTGCTCGTGATCGCTCCGCCGTCCATGTTGGCGTGGACAGTCCACTGGCGTACCGCCGGTGCCGGATCCTTGACGAAATACATGGTCATGACATGCGGGTTGCCGAGGCTATCGAAGACGGTCACCGAGGTCGAACTGTTGTAGGTCAGCGGATTGCTCGGGTTGAAGGGTACGACCGACGGGCTGGCGACACGCGAATCCAGATTGACACCGGTCTCCACCGACGTCGTCGCGGAGGGCTGCAGGTCCGATGAATTGATCAGGAGATCGGCAGGCGTGGCCGGCACGACGATGCCATTGGGGTCGGCGGGAAATCCGGTCAGGCGCAGCCCCGCGGCATTGACGATATGGCCGTCCTTGTCGACGTTGAACTGACCATTGCGCGAGTAGCTGATGGTGCCGTTGTCGCTCAAGCGGAAAAAGCCGGCGCCGTTGATCGCGATGTCCAGCGGATTGCTCGTGATGGTGATGTTGCCCTGAGTGAACTGCTGCGCCACCTGTGCGACCTGGGTGCCGATACCGATCTGGCTGGCACCGGCTCCACCCAACGAGGCCGCATAGACATCCTGGAACTGCGCGGTGCTCGCCTTGTAGCCGACGGTACTCGTGTTGGCGACGTTGTTGCTGGTGACGTCCAGCGCCTTGGCGGCCGCATTCAGGCCGGACAGTCCTTGTTGGAAGCTCATGAGCGATTCCCCCGATTACATGATCTGACGAATGTCGGCCAGTGTGCTGTCACCGCCGGTCTTGAGCCTGACATAGGTATCGTTGGCCTTCCTGACGACGCCGTCGACCACCTCGTCGGCGAGGGCGGTCGCGTCGACCTTGGCGTCGCCGCGCTTGGCCTCGATGCTGATGCGATAGTCTCCGGCCATCGCGACACCGCCGCCGGCGGTGATGCCGTCCCAGTCGAAGCGATGGATCCCGGATGACAGCGGCCCCAGATCCTTGCTCTGCACGACAATGCCATTGCCATCCTTGATGAGAACCTTCACCTGATCGGCCGGGCCGGCCAGCTCGATGGCCCCGCTCGCGAGACCGCCCTGAGGCAGACTCAGACGGTTGCCCGGAACCAGCACGGAGTGACCCAGCAGGCTTGCGGCCTGCATGGACTGGTCGCTCTGAAGACTGGCGCCCATGGCCTGCAAGGTCGCATTCAGCCGCTCGATGCCGTCGACGGTGCTGATCTGGGCGAGTTGCGAAGTCACCTGGGCGTTGTCCATGGGATTCATCGGATCCTGGTTGCGCAGCTGCGCCGTCAGCAGGGTCAGGAATCGGTTCTCCGAAGCGTCGGTCGAGGACATCGACTTGCGGCCGACATTCAGTGACTGGAATAGTGACTGCGCCGGATTTTCGCTGGCCTGTACGGTGTTCATCGTGTCCTCACTGTCCGAGTGTCAGGGTTTTCAACATCAGTTGCTTGGCGGTATTCATCAGTTCGACATTGGTCTGATAGCTTCGCGATGCCGAAATCATGTTGACCATCTCTTCGACGACGTTGACGTTGGGCATGTCGAGATAACCCTCGGCGTCGGCTGCGGGGTTGCCCGGTTCGTACACGCGGCGCAGCGGCGCGGCGCTTTCAACCACCTGGGCCGCGCGCACACCCTGGGCTTCGGGTCCGGCGACCGGCACGGCCTCGAAGATGACCTGGCGCGCGCGGTATGGTTTGCCGTCCGAGGACACGATCGAGTCGGCATTGGCGAGGTTGCTCGACACCGTATTCAGGCGCTTGCTCTGCGCATCCAGCGCGCTGCCGGCGATGCCGATGACGTTCATCAGGCTCATGGTTCGCTGTCCTCCTTACTGTCCCTGTATGGCTTGCTGCAAGGAACGGAAGATGTGGTTCACGAAAGTCAGGCTGGCTTCGTAGTGCAGGGCGTTCTCGGCGAAGGCCGAGCGTTCCGTGTCGAGGTTGACGGTATTGCCGTCGACCGCCCCCTGTCCCTCGGGACGGAAGCCCGCCTGAGCGGGCAGCCCGCCCGGGCGGCTCATTTCCATGTGTCCGGCCGCCGTTCGCGTCAGGCCGCGGCCGTCGTCACGTCTGCCCGCCAGGGCGCCTTCCAGCGCACTGCGGAAATCGATATCGCGTGCCTTGAAGTGGGGCGTGTCGCTGTTGGCGATATTCGAGGCCAGCAGCTGCTGACGTTCGATTCGTACCCCGAGCGCCGCGCGATGCAGCGCCAGTGCCTGATCCAGACTCGACTTCATGCGTACCTCCTTGCGTGCGACGCGTTGCCCCAGCGGTGCCGCCCATTCAATCACCCAAGCGATCCGCTTGATCCGGCGAACAAGGCTGCCTTTCGGGCCATTCTCTGATCTTGGGCAGGCCTTCGGCGCCATGGGGCTCCATACGGCTGGCTCGATACGGCTGCGGGTCGATCGTGCCTGCATCCGCTTGCTCGATGGCAACGAACAAGTGCGTAAAACCGGCGCTGCTCGGGCGATCGCAGGCCGCGTCCGGATGATCCAATCGCGGCCATGTCCATCGATCGCCCTGCCATCCATCCATGATCGCGTGCAATATTGCGAGCCTTGCGCAGAGGGTACTTGCCCTCACACTTGTCGTCGCGAGTGCGACCTGCCTCGCTGGCTCCAGCGATATCGCTGACCCCACACGTGAAGCGATCCGCGGTCGGATCGCGGAGTTTCTCGCCGTGCATACACGCGGGCTGCCCGGACGAGTCGGTCTCACCATAGGCCATGTCGATGAACGCCTGCAACTCGCTCCATGCAGCGCGCTGGAAGTGTTTCTGCCTCCGGGTGTGAGGTTGTGGGGGAAGAGCCGGCTTGGTGTCAAATGTCTCGTCTCGCCGGGGTGGACCCTCTACGTGCCGGTGCATGTGCGCATACACGGCAGCTACCTGGTGGCGGCGCGCTCCCTGGCGGCCGGACAGGTCGTGCATGAAGACGATCTCGGCTACCGGGAGGGTGACCTGAGCGAGTTGCCGGCCAGCACGACGCTGGACCCCGCGCAGGCGGTCGGTCGCACGCTGGCCTATGGTCTGGGGCCGGGGCAGGTGCTGCGCAAAGAGCTGTTGCGCGAGGCCGTTGCCGTGCAGCAAGGTCAGAACGTACGTGTGTTCGCGCGCGGCCAGGGCTTCACCGTATCGAACGAGGGGCGTGCGCTCAACTCGGCGACCGTGGGGCAGCTCGTACAGGTCCGTCTGGCGAACGGCCAGCTCGCAAGCGGGCCGGCTCAGGGGGTGGGTGCGGTGGAGCTTCGCTACTGACGGCGGGCACAGCCGATCTTGAAGGACGGCCTGGTGCGCGATCCTCGTCGATCCGCACCGGAATGCCCGTGCTCGCCTCCTTGTAGGAATTTTTTTTACACGGAACACTCAAGAACCACCATAGACCGCCCGTAAGCGCAGATGTCTTCCGCAGATATCTTCATTTCGCACGAGGCCAGAACCATGAAGATCGACAACAACAAACCCGTCAACATCATGTCCGTGGGGGGCGCGCGCACTGGAGCGCAACGTCCCGCCGCGGCCTCCGGCAGCGGTCAGAGCGAGCAGGTCGAGCTGTCACCGATGTCGGCGCGGCTCAAGGATATCGAGGCAGCGCTCGCCAACGAGCCGGTCGTCGATCGCGCGCGCGTCGACGAAATCAAGCAGGCCATCACCGAAGGCCGCTTTCAGGTCGACGCGAGCAAGGTCGCCGATTCATTGATCCAGAGCGTGCGCGACCTCATCGCCCATCAGCGCCAGCGTTCATAGCGGGCCAACGAGCGAGTCTACGAGCGAGCCAATGAGCGAGCCAATGAGTGCGACCGAGCATCGCCTGACAGATTGTCTGAATGAGCAGTGCCGGACACTGCATGCCATGCGCGCCCTGCTGGAACAGGAGCGCTCGGCCTTGATCGACCGCAACGCCGACGCCTTGCTCGAGCTGGCCCGCAAGAAAGATGCCTTGCGTGACACGCTCTTGCAGCTCGAGAATGCACGCGCGGAACTGCTCGAACGCAGCGGTGTGCCGATCGATCCATCGGCGCAATCCCGGTGGTTCAGGCAGCCGGACCGTGGCCCGGCCCTGAGTCAGGGCTGGGCAGAGTTCCTCGCCGCGCTGCGCGAAGCGCGGTCACACAATTATGCCAACGGCGCGCTGCTCGCCGAGCAGCATCGCATGACGCAGCAGTCGTTACGCTTCCTGCAGGGTCATGCCGACTCGCTCGCGGTATACGGAGATCGCGGGCGGCCTGTTTCCGCGCCGATGAGACGCATGCTCGGCACGGCCTGAGTCCCATTCAGTCCCGACAGGATACTCACGTCATCACGGGTGCGAATGCCTCGCGTGTTGCGAGCGAACCGTTTTTGCCCAGCGCGCGAGCCACCAGCCATACTGAGGTGGCCACTGTGCGAACCCGGGATCGACACCCAGTTCCTGCGCGGCGTGCAGCGGCCAGTAGGGGTCATACAGCGCGCCGCGGGCGATACCGATCAAGTCGGCACTGCCTGCCTGCAGGATCGCTTCCGCCTGGGTGCCGGAGTTGATCAGGCCGATGGCCATCGTCGGCATGCCGACTTCGCGGCGCAGCCGGTCGGCCAGGAACACCTGAAACCCAGGTTCGCGCGGCAGCGCTTCCGATCGGTCCAGACCGGCCGTGCCCCCGGACGAGCAATCCATCAGATCGATGCCGCGGTCGCGCAGCGCAGCGGCCAGCACCACCGAATCCTCGATGCGCCAGCCCAGCGTGCGGCCGTCGATGACCGAGGCGCGAAAGAACACCGGCAGCTCGTTCGGCCAGACCGCGCGCACGCGTTCGGCGACCTCGAGCGCGAAGTGCATGCGCCCGACCAGCGTGCCACCGTAGTCGTCGTCGCGGAAATTGGTCAGCGGCGACAGGAACTCATGGATCAGATAGCCGTGCGCCGCATGGATTTCGATGGCCTCGAAGCCGGCCTTGCGCGCGCGCAAGGCCGCCGACTCCCAGGCGTCGAGCAGGCGCGCGATGTCGTCACGGTCCAGAGCCGTCGGTAGCGGGTAGTCTGGCGCATAGGCGAGTGCCGAGGGCGCCACGCAGCTCCAGGGGTGTTCGCCACGCAGGCGGCCATCGGCCTCGGTCAGCGGGCCATATCCATCCCATGGACTTTGCGTCGACCCCTTGTGTCCCGAATGCGCGAGCTGGATGGCGGGCACACTGCCCAGCGCGCGCAACATGTCGGCGATCTCTCGCAGCGGCGCGATCTGCGCATCGCTCCACAAGCCGAGGTCACCATAGCCGATGCGTCCGCGCTCTTCGACCGCGGTGGCCTCGACCATCACCATGCCGGCGCCGCCGATCGCATATTGGCCATAATGAGGGCCGTGAAACACGCTTGCGAGGCCGTCTTTCGCCGCGAACATGCCCATGGGGCCGATGACGACACGGTTCTTGAGTTCCAGGGCGCGCAAGCGGTACGGACTGAACAGCAGCGGGTGTGTCATCGTGTCGGGGTCGGGTATGTCGTTGCAAAACTATAGCAAGAGGAGCGCATGTCATGGCATTCAGTGAGGTGCATCACGTCGCGATCGGCGTCGCGGACATCGAGCGGTCGATCGCGTTTTATTGCGGATTGCTCGGTTTCAGGAAAACGCTGGACATGGATCTGGGCGGCCCCGATTTCGAGCGGCTGTTCCGTCTGCAGCCCGGTGTACGGGCGCGCTCGGTCATTCTGCAGCAGGGCAAGAGCCAGGTCGGCGAGCTGGAGTTGCTGCATTTCTCGGGCCTTGCGGCCGGCGCTCGGCCGCCGCTGCGCCCCGGCGATCGCGGCCTGATGATGTTGTCGTTCGAGTTGCGTGACGAGGACCTCGGCCAGGTCGGCGCGAGGCTGGACGCGGCCGCGGTGCCCTTCGTCTGTCGCGAGCGGGTGGCGCTGGAGCTGCCGGGTTACGGACCGATCCACTGCCTGATGGTCGAGGACCCGGACGGCGTGCTGGTCGAGCTGGTGCGTCTGCCAACGCGCGAGGACATCCAGAGCTACCGGGCGGCGAAATCATCGGCGTGATTCATGCCGATACCGGTCCGGTGTGTGCGATGAGCTGACCGGCACGCGCCCCGGCCCCGGAAGCCACGTTCCAAATTCTTGACGCCCGTCAAGTCCGGGAGCCAATCGGGCGGGCGAAAATGGCCGCTGCCGAGCCGCGGGGGCTCGCCGCGGGGCTTCGGTCTCGTGCTCATCCAAATGGAACGGCCGGTCGTCTCGACCGTGAGGCTCATGAACATTCTCAGCGAACACGTGGTCGGCGAGCAGGTTCGCGCGGCGCCGCGCGCAGCCCCTCCACGCGTCGATTTGTCGGGCAAGATCGCGCTGGTGACCGGTGCTTCCAGCGGACTGGGTCGCCATTTCGTCAAGGTGCTTGCCCGCGCCGGCGCCACGGTCGCGGGCGCGGCGCGTCGGCTCGATCGGCTGGAAGGCCTGGCCGACGAATGTCGCGCCGAAGATCAGCGGATGCTGCCGGTGCAGGCCGATGTCACGCAGCGCGCCTCGATCGAGCGTGCGCTGCAGCAAATCGAGGCCGAGGCCGGACCGGTCAACGTGCTCGTCAATGCCGCAGGACTGTCCATCAACAAGAGTTTTCTCGAGCACGAGGACGACGATTTCGAGCTGGTGATGAGCACCAATCTCGAAGGCACCTGGCGTGCGAGCCAGCTGGTGGCGCGCCGTCTGGTCGCGGCCGGGGAGCCGGGCGCGATCATCAATATCGCGTCGATATTCGGGCACCGGGTGGCGAAGAACGCGTCCAGTTACTGCGCCTCCAAGGCCGCCGTGCTGCACCTCACGCGCGCACTGTCGCTCGAACTCGCGCGCCATGACATTCGCGTCAATGCGCTCTCGCCGGGCCTTTTCGATACCGAAATGACCCATCACATGTTCGGCGACCACGGTTTCGCCGAGAGCATGGTCGGCCGCACGCCCTGTCGCCGTGCGGGCGAGTTTTCTGACCTCGATGGTGCGCTGCTGCTGCTCGCCAGCGATGCCTCACGCTTCATGAGCGGCAGCGTGATCGTCGTCGATGGCGGTATCCTGAACGGCAGCCTGTAAGGCGAGCGTGGGCGGACGGTCCGCGCCGAACGCGGGTCGCCGGAGAAGCCCCCGGCGCCACTGGCTATAATCCGTCACCCAGCATGCGCCGGCATAGCTCAGTCGGTAGAGCAACCGCCTTGTAAGCGGTAGGTCCCCAGTTCGAATCCGGGTGCCGGCACCACCTCGTTCCGATCGGTTGCGAGGCGGTGCCTGTCTGTGCTGGCCAACCGTTGCCGCCAGCCGAAATCAGACCATTACCGGGATCTTCTGAATTGAGCACCACCCCAAGAGCGGAATTTCTCGCCGGCATACGGGCGCTGTTGCCGTCCATTCCCGGGGTCGTGGTGTTTTCGCTGGTCATCGGTGTCGCGGGTGCGACCACCGGCATCTCGGTCTATGCGGCCGCGGCCATGGCCATGCTGGTGTTCGCCGGCACCTCGCAGCTGGTGGCGATCCAGATGCTCGCCGCGCACACGCCGCTCGTCGTCATCTGGGTGACGGTGCTGGTCATCAACCTGCGTTTCCTGATGTACAGCCTGTCCATGGCGCCCTACTTCAAGGCGCTGTCGCTGCGCTGGAAGGCGCTGATCGCCTATGTGCTCACCGACCAGGTCTATGCCTTTTCGGCGATGCGCTTCAACAAGCAGCCCGAGCAGCCGCACAAGCACTGGTACACGCTGGGCGCCGGGCTCACGCTGGGCATTCCCTGGGTGGTCTCGACCGTGGCCGGCTATCTGCTGGGCAGCGGCATCCCGGCGGGCTGGTCGCTCGATTTCTGTCTGCCGCTGACCTTCATCGGCCTGCTCGGCCCGGCCATCGCCGATCGCGCCACGCTCGCGGCGGCGCTGACGGCGGGCGTGGTCGTGGTGGCCGCGGTCGCGCTGCCGATGCGGCTCGGCCTGATCGTCGCCGCGCTGTGCGGCATTCTGGCCGGGGTGATGGTGGAACGATGCCGGAAAGCGTGAACGTCTGGCTGCTGATCGGCGGCATGGCCGTGATCACGTTCTGCCTGCGCCTGTCCTTCATCGCGCTCGCCGGGCGCTACGATATTCCGCGCAGCGTGCAGCAGGCGCTGCGCTATGCGCCGGTCGCCGTGCTGACCGCGATCATCGTGCCGCTGATATTGAATCCGGGTCCGGGATTCACCATCGCGCCGGACGCGCTGCGCCTGATCGCGGCGTCGGCAGCCTTTCTGGTCGCGCGCCTGACACGCAACATTCTGGCCACGGTCGCCGGCGGCCTGTTGCTGCTGTGGGGGCTGCAAGCGCTGTCCTCGCTGCTGGGCTGAGCGCCGACTCCGACCGCCCGGGTTCATGCCTCGCCGACGACGCGTGAGGTTCCTCGAAGAATTTCTGTAACCCGGCCGCGCTAGAGTCGCCGGCCATGAATCGTGCCATCGGGCTGCGGATCCGGCTCACACAGACCAAGCGACTGGGCGCGGCGGGCGGCGCCCTGCTGGCCCTGACCGCGCTACCGTGGGTGCCCGCGCAGGCGCAGGACACCCCGCCCGATCTCGCCTGGATCGCCGCTCGGGACACCGCGCCGGCCCCGGACGCGGCCGCGGCGCGAAGGCCGGTGACGCCGCTGCAATTCGCCGCGCTGCGCCCCGATCCCTGGGACGAGGAGCCGAGCACCGCAGACCACCTCGGGCGCCGGCTGATCGCTGCCGCCCGGGACGGCCGGCGCGAGGCCGTCAAGAGCCTGCTCGATCGCGGTGTGCCCGCGAACGTGCGCGATGTCGCCGGCCAGCGCCCGCTGCTCGAGGCGGTGCGCGGCGGCCACGGCGAGATCGTGCGCCTGCTGCTCGCGCGCGGTGCCGATCCCGATGTCAAGGGTCCCGATGGCCTGAGCGCGCTCGGCCTCGCGGCGCTGCGCGGCCACACCGAGGTGCTGCGCCGCCTGCTGCGCGCCGGTGCCGATCCGGACATGACCGGCGACCATCGCAACACGCCGCTGCTGGATGCGGTGGGACTGGATCGCCGCGCCGCGGTCGAGCTGTTGCTCGTGCACGGCGCCGACGTCGAGCGCATGGATCAGGCCGGCCTGCCAGCGCTGGTGCTCGCGGCTGCACGCGGCCATACCGCCATTGTCGAGCGGCTGCTGGCGCATGGCGCCGACCCGAACAGCCTGGACCGCGATGGCAAGCCGGCGCTGTTCTGGGCGGTGTTCAACAAGCACGGAGCCACCGCGCGCACGCTGGTCGCACACGGTGCAGAGCTCGGCGCGATGTCGCTGGATACGCTGGATTGAGCCGCCACGCCCCGAACATGCGTTCGCGGCGCGCCGCCCGATTTCGGGGGTTTTCGGGAGTTTTAGGGGGACGCATGCAGGCCGCACCGCCGGGAGCCGGATCGCCGGAGCCGCTGGAGGGCTTCGACGCCAAGGCGCTGCTGTTCAATCTGGACACCGCGCTACGCATCAATCGGCGCTTCCAGTTCTTTCTGTGGACACAGGGCGGGCTCCAGGCCTTTCTGCCGCACGAGATCATGATCTGTGCGCAGGGCGATCTGCGCGCGGGCAGGTTCCGCCATGAGCTGTTCGCGCGCGGCCTGGTCGGCGAGTCGCTCGACCAGAGCCTGGCCGACGCCGAACGCGGTCTGCTCGCGCAACTCGTGCGTGCCTGGCATGAGCTGGGCTGCGGCCCGCTGCGGCTCGCGGCCGCCGATCCGGCGAAGGTGGCGAGCCCGGCGCTGGCGCTGAGCGAGGAGGTCGCCGTGCTCGGCGTCGATACGCTCGTCGCGCACGGCACCGAGCCCATGGGTGGCGACCGCGACAGCTTCTTCGTGCTGCTGCAAGGGGCATCCTCGCCGGCGCCGCAGGCGCGCTGGCTGGAATGGCTGCTGCCGCATCTGCATTTCGCCTATCGGCGCATGCTCGCCGGCGAGGAGGAGGACGGCCGTGGGCGCGCGCGCGCGGGGCTCGTGCTCACCGAGCGCGAGCGCGTCGTGCTCGGCCTGCTGCGCGCCGGCAAGAGCAACCGCGAAATCGGCGACGCGCTGGGCATCAGCCCATACACGATCAAGAACCATGTGCACAGCCTGCTGCGCAAGCTCGAGGCCGCGAACCGCACCGAGGCCGTCGCCAAGGGCGCCGCGCTCAGGCTGTACGAGCCGGACTAGTCCATGCAGCCCCGATCGTCTGCTCCAAACGGCCCATATCGATGACGAACGGATGGTTTGAGCTGTCACATTGGCACCCTAAGCTATTCCGCTGCAAGGCAGCATGCCCCGGCTCATGCCGGTTCGCCGGTTCGCTCGATCCGATCGGACCGGGCCGATGCGACCGGTTCGGGCGCAGGCCGGCCTCGCAAACCCTTAACACTCGCTGCCTAGGCTATGCGTGCCCCGCGAGGGGTCGGCCGCAGGGAGGTCTCGCGGCCGTCGGTCGTCCAATGTTCGAGAAGGAGTGCAACATGCAACGCAATCACAAACTGGCCGGCGTCGCCGGCGCCCTGGCCGCCGCGCTCGCGCTGGGCAGCAGCCCGGCACAAGCCGTGATCGATGGCCCGCAGGCCACCGGCGGCAGCGAATGGGTGTTCGCCGCCTGGGGCATGGATGCGGAAGGCAAGGGCGTGGGCTATGTCTACGACCTCGACACCGCGCTCACGCTGGAAAGCTTCATCGGCGCCGATGTCGCCACCAGCAGCACGCCGGGCACGGCGCTGCCACCGTCGCTGACCAAGCCCTACTTCCAGGGCGCGCTGCCGCAGTTCGCGAGCTTCCAGGCATTGCTCGCCAATCCGATGGATTTCGTCTGGAATCTGGCCGCGGCCGAGAGCATCGGCCGCAGCCGCGTCGTCAGCACGGTCGAGCTGCAACCGGCCGTGACGCCGACCAACAACGCGGTCAAAAACTTTGCCAACAGCTTCAACTTCTTTAGTGCCGCCGCCGCCACCAAGGGCACGCACCCGCAGGTCGCAGACGGCGTTGCCTTCGACGTCCGCGAAGCCGATGGCAGCGCCTATCCGGGGCCGTCGGCGAGCTCGGTCTATGGCCAGAACTTCGATGGCGCCTCGTCCGGGCTGGACAACGCCGCCGGCCCGGGCGCGCAACTGCCGCTGGTGATGTTCTGGCAGAAATCGCTGTTGAGCAGTCAGGCCAACAGCGCCGGCGGCTTCGGCGCGCTGAGCCAGGACGGCCTGCCCGTGGTCGCGCGCATGGATTTCGGCGCGCAGGGCGCGGCGCAGCTCACCGTCACCGCGGTGCCCGAGCCCACGGAGAGTGCGCTGTGGCTCGCCGGCCTGGGCCTGCTGGGCCTGATCGCGCGCCGCCGGCTCAACGGTTGAACCCGCTGAATCACGCTGAATCCCGCGATCCCCGCCCGAACACGCCCGTCGCACCCATACTTCATTCGAGAGGATAGAACCATGCATCCGTTCCAACCGAAACCGCTGAGCCTGGCCTGCGCGGCCGCCTGCGCACTGTTTGCCGCATCGAGCCAGGCCGCCGTGCTCGACACCAGCGGCTACACCAAGGTCATGCTCGCCGGCGCCACCGCCCCGGACAATTTCCTGAAGGACCTGGCCACCGACATGCTGGCCTACACCGACGAGATCACCGCCAGCAACTACCGCGCGTTCCGCGGCACGGTCAAGGCCGGCGTGCCGGGCGTCGCCGCCGGCACCAAATTGCTGTTCATCAAGCGCTCCAAGGGCGGCTCGGTGTTCGGCGTGGACCCGGTCGCGCGCGCGCAGCGCATCGAGACCTTCGATTTCAACAACTGTACGCAGACCGGCGGCAGCGGCACCACCGCCGATCCGGCCAAATGGAGCTGCGGCCTGAAGGGCAGCGACCCCGGCACGCCGAACTATGCCGATGCCGGCAACGCCGGCGAGGTGGCCGATTTCGGCGTCTCGGATGTCGAGCCGAAGATGTTCCAGCAACCGCTCAACACCGAGAACAATGCGCCGCAACTGACCGGCGCCGAACTTGGCAATTTCGCGCCCTTCAAGCCCGTGAACCAGTTGATGATGGGCATCGTCACCACGGCGGTCGTGCCCGAGACGCTGCACATCGGCCGCAGCCAGTACGGCCAGATGCTGTCCAACCGCATCCAGGACTGGACGCAGATCGACGACACGCTCACCGGCAACACGCAGGTGGTGGTGTGCCGGCGCGTGCCCGGCTCCGGCACGCAGACCAGCTACAACTGGTTCTTCAACAATTTCCCCTGCCAGCAGGGAGTCGCCGTCCCTCCGGCAATCGTCACCGATAGCTTCGGTTACGGGTCGGGCAGCGGCACCGAGGCCGACCCGATCGTGATCGATCCGACCCAGGGCTATACCGTGGTCGAGAATTCCGGCTCGGGCGATGTGCGCAACTGTCTCGCGAACGCGCAGGACCACAAGGACCACAAGGTCAAGGGCGCGTTCGACAAATGGTATCTGGTCAAGTTCAGCAACAGCACCGAGCCCTTCCGCGCGATCGGCGTGCTGTCGCTGGACAGCTACTCGAACAGCGTGCTGACCGGCGGCAAGGCCTATTTTCGGCCGCTGGACGGCTGGGGCAAGTTCGACGCCGTCACGCAGAGCTGTGCGTCGGCCGGCGGCTGCTCGGGCGCGCTGCCGAGCAAGGCCAACCTGGCCCAGGGCCGCTATGACTTCGTCGTCGAGCTGAGCATGCAGTACCGCGGCCGCAGCGTCACCAACGTGCATGGCGACGTCGTCGCCGCGCTGGCCGGCACCAAGAAGAGCTTCGTCGACGAGTTCATCAAGCGCGCCGGCAAGCCCGAGTTCCTGCGCAACCCGCCCAACACGGTGCCGAACGCCTACGCGGCGCTGCCCGAGCAGCCGGACCTGGGTGTCGGCTTCGACCCCAGCGCCTACAACGCCAACGAGGTGTCGTACTACTCGCGCGAGGGCGATACCTGCAAGCCGCTGCGTCGCTTCTTCTGAGCGGGCCGGGCCACCGCCGGGCATGCGCCCGGTGGCGGCTCTGGCACCGGTTTCGCTTGCCGCTCACCCTTACCCCTTCGCCCGCGGCGCCGCCCGCGGGCTTTTTTCATCCCATGTTTCATCCCATGTCGCGGAATTCTCGCATCGGCTCCCTGCGTAGCTTGCTGCGCGCGCTGCGCACACTGCTTGCGAGCATGCTGGCCGTCGCCCTGACGATGGGCACGACGGCGGCTGCGCGCGCGGCCTCGCTCGCGCCACGCGATCTGATGGAGTTTCGCATCGACGGCAACAGCGTGCTGCCGCAGGCGGTGATCGAAGCGGCCGTCTATCCCTTCCTCGGCCCGGCGCGCGATCCGGGCGATGCCGAACGCGCGCGCGCGGCACTGGAAGCCGCCTATCAGCAGGCCGGCTATCTGGGCGTGGTGGTCGAGCTACCGGCACCGGCGGCTTCGGGGGAGACCACGGCGGACGAACCCGGCGTGGTCGTGCTCAAGGTGATCGAAAATCCGGTGGAGCGCCTGCGTGTCGCCGGCGCGCGCTACCACCTGCCCAGCCGCCTGCGTGCCGGGCTGCCCAGCCTGGCGCCCGGTTCGGTGCCGAATTTCAACGATGTCCAGGAGGAACTGGGCGAGCTCGCGCGTTCGCCCGATCTGCGCGTGAGCCCGCTGCTGCGGCGCGGGCGTGCGCCGGGCACGATAGAGATCGAGCTCGCCGTCGAGGACAGCCTGCCGCTGCATGGCAGCGCCGAGCTGAACAGCCGCCGCAGCCCGGACACGGTCTACGGCCGTCTCGAGGCCGCGCTGCGCTACGAGAACCTGTGGCAGCGCCGGCATGCGCTCGGGCTGAACTATTTCGTCGCGCCGAACGCGCGCGACCAGGCCGAGATCGTCGGCCTCAGCTACAGCCTGCCCTGGGCCGCGAACACGCTGGCGTTCTATGCGGTGCATTCGAACAGCAATGTGCCGACCGCATTCGACACGCGCGTGGTCGGCAAGGGCACGACCTGGGGCGCGCGCTGGGTGCACCCCTTCGGCGCGCGCGGCGGCTGGTATCACAGCGCGACGCTGGGCGCCGACTACAAGGATTTCGCCCAGGACGTGGATCTCGCCGGCCTGAGCTTCGCACAGCCGCTGCGCTATCTGCCGCTGATGGCGCAGTACAACGCCTTGCGCCTGGACGAGCGCGGCTCGCTGAGCCTGCAACTGGCCGCGGTCTGGGGCGTACGGGGCCTGCTCGAACGCGAAGTGGATTGCCTGGGCGCCAAGCTCGACCAGTTCGCCTGCCGGCGTGCCGGCGCGCAGCCTAACTTCTACTATTGGCGCGGCGAACTCGAAGGCCGGCGGCGTCTGGGCGCTGGCTTCGAGGCGGCGCTGCGGCTGGATTTCCAGAATGCCGGGCAGCCGCTGGTCAGCAACGAACAATTGATCGCCGGCGGGCTGGATTCGGTGCGCGGCTATCTGGAGGGCGAGCAGGCCGGCGACAGCGGCTGGCGTGCCCGCGTCGAGCTGTACGGACCGGGCATCGGCTTTGCCGAGGACTGGCTGGCGGCGCGCGCGCTGGTGTTCTACGACGCCGCCTGGCTGCAACTGCTCGAACCGCTGCCCGGCCAGCGCGAGGCGCAGACGCTGGCGGCCTATGGTCTGGGTCTGCGCCTCACCGGCGGCAGCGGCTTCGCGCTCGATCTCGACATCGCGCGCAGCGGCCACGCCAGCAGTCGTACTGTCGACGGCGAGCGCCGCGCGGCGTTCCGCCTGAGCTACCGCTTCTGAGGAGCCGACATGAATCGTGACCGCCATCGACTGATCCCCGCGCGCCGCGGCCCGGGCTGGGTGCCGGTGGCCGAATTCGTGCGTGCGCGCAGCGCCGGGCGGGGTCGGTCTGCACTTGTGGCGGCGGGCGTGCTGGCGAGTGTGCTGGCAAGCGTGGCGGCTTGGACTCCGGCCTGGGGGGCATCGCTGCCGGTGCCGGTGGCCGGCCCCGGCTTCGTCACGCGCGGCGCGGCTTCGGTGGGCGGCGTCGTCGGTCAGCGCATGACGGTCCGGCAGACCGATCCCTCGCCCACGGTCATGAACTGGCAGAGGTTCGACATCGCCCCGGGTCATGTGGTCCAGTTCGTGCAGCCCACGGCGAGCGCGCGCGCGATCAACCTGATCGGCGGCGCCTCGCCCAGTGTGATACGCGGTGGCCTCGAAGCCAACGGCCAGGTGCTGCTGTTCAACCACAACGGCATCGTCTTCGGTGACGGCGCCGAGGTGAACGTGGGCGGGCTGGTCGCGTCCGCGCTCAGGCTCAATGACAAGCTGATCGATCGCAGCCTGTCGGCGCTGAACGTGAGCGAGGCGGCGCTGAGCCTGGCCGACGCCGCACCGAGCAACGCGGCCGTGCGCGTCGAGCCGGGCGCGCGCCTGGTCGCGGCGCGCAATGGGCGCGTGCTGCTGGCCGCACCCGAGGTCAGCAATGCCGGCACCGTGCAGGCTCCAGAGGGGCAGATCGTGCTCGCCGCCGGCCAGAAGGTTTATCTGGCCGATGCGCTGGATGCCCGTCTGCGCGGCTTCCTGGTCGAGGTCGATGCCGGCGGCACGGCCAGCAATCTGGGCCGGCTGCTGTCCGAGCGCGGCAATACCAGCATCGTCGGCCTGGCGGTGCGCCAGATGGGCGAGGTCAGCGCCAGCAGTTCGGCCAGCCTGAACGGCTCGATCCGGCTGCTCGCGCGCGACACCATGGCACCCGAGCCGGCCCGCGATGCCGAGGGGCGCAACGTGCAGATCCCGCTCGGCCAGCGTACCGGCGAACTGGTGTTCGGCTCGACCAGCGTCACGCGGGTGCTGGCGGATGCGGGCGACGATGCGCGCGTGCGCGACGATGTCGTGTTCAACCGCGCACGCATCGAGGCCGTGGCCCGGCGCATCGTCGTCGAGGATGCGGGCGCCGGCAGCGGCGCGCGGATTCAGGCGCCCGGCGGCGAGATCGAACTGTCGGCGCAGCGCGGCGGGCATTTCGAGGCCGACGGCACGCACAGCGATGCCCGCATCTATCTCGGGCGCGGCGCCCTCATCGACAGCGCCGGCCTGCGCGACGTCGCGGTGCCGGTCGCAAGCCAGGTCGTCGAGGTGGAACTGCGCGGCGCCGAACTCGCCGATGCGCCGCTGCAGCGCGATCCGGCCTACGGCCGGCCGCTGTACGGCCAGAAAATCTGGGTGGACCTGCGCAAGGGTACGCCGCTGGCGAACATCGAACCCTACCGGAGCGCGCTCACGCGCGGCATCGCCGAGAAGTCGGCGCGCGGCGGCGACATCAGCCTGTTTTCCGAGGGCGATGTGCTGATCCATCGCGACGCGACCGTCGATGTCTCCGGCGGCAGCATCGCCTATCAGGGCGGTGCGGTACCGGTGACCATGCTGGTCACGGCCGCCGGCCGGCTGGTCGAGGTCGCACAGGCCTCGCCGGAGACCCGCTACGCCGGGCTCAAGACGGTGCTGCGGCAGGAATTGGCCTATATGGAGGGCCGCGACGCCGGCACGCTGGCGATTCGCGGCTACGGGCTCGCGCTCGATGGCCGTCTGCTCGGCCTGAGCACGGCGGGCATACGCCAGCGCACGGCGGACACGCGCCCGCGTGGCGGGCGGTTGCTGATCGGCAACGCCGCCGGCCCGGCCTTGCAGACGCCCGAAGTGCAGTTCGCGGCGACGCTGCCGGTGCGCGCGCTCAGCGCCGAGGCGCTGGCGCCCGGTTTCCTGACCCTGCCGACTTCGCTGTTCAGCCGCGATGGCTTCAGCCGCCTGAATGTCTACAGCGATGGCGCCATCCGCATTCCCGCCGGCACCGAACTGAATCTGCCGGCGTTCGGCGAGCTCGCGCTGACGGCACGCGAAATCAGCGTCGGCGGCGCGCTGCGCGCACCCGGCGGGCAGATCACACTGCGCACGCAGACGGTGTTCGGCGATGCCTCGGTCGCGCCCGCCGATCACGACATCGAGGTCGCGGCGGGCGCCACGCTGGATGTGTCCGGCACCTGGACGAACGACTGGATCGGATCGATGTCGCGATCGACGCTGGCCGGGCCGATCGTGCGCGATGGCGGTCGCATCACGCTCGAGGCGAACGCCGATCTGCGGCTCGCCGCCGGCGGCGTGCTCGCGGCCGATGGCGGCGCCTGGCTGCAAAGCAATCGCAGCATGAAGCTGGGTGCGGGCGGCGCGATCACGCTCGGCAGCGGCCGCTTCGGCAGCAGCGGCCCGCAGCTGTCGGCGCTGACACTGGCTGGGAGCCTGTCGGCCTACGGCAGCGCCTGGGCCGGCCAGGCCGCCGCGGGCGGCATGCTGACGCTGGACACCTCGCGGCTGCAAGTGGTCGCGACCGGCGGCATCGCGACCGTGGGCGAACTGTTGACGCTGCCGGCCGATTTTTTCGATCGCGGCGGCTTTCGCCATTTCGATCTGAACGGCGAGGATGGCCTGCTGGTCGCGGCCGGTGCGCGCATCGAGCCGAAGCCGCAATCCCTGCAACTTCCCAATTCGGCCGTCGGCTTGGCGAGCGGACAGCCGCTGAAGGCCTTGTCCGCACCGGTGCGCCATGCGGATGACGGCAGTCGGCCGGTGACGATCGCGCTCAGTGCGCGGTCGACGGTCTACGGCGATCTCGACATCCGCGAGGGTGCGTCGCTGACGGCCGGGCCACAGGGAGCGATCGAACTCGCCGGCGAGCATCGGCTGACCGTGGCTGGCAGCCTGAGCGCGCCCGCCGGGCGCATCACGCTGGGCATGAGCCCGGCGGACGCCAGCCTCGATCAATTCGATCCGGCACGCGCGATCTTCCTGACGGCGAGTGCGCGCCTGGATGCGTCGGGCCATTTCCGCCCGACCCCGGGCCTCAATTTCCGTGATGGCGACTTGCTGTCGGGCGGCACCATCGAGCTCGACAACCGTCGCGGCTTCGTGATCGCGCAGGCGGGCGCGCAGTTGAACGTGAGCGGAGCCACGGCGTGGCTGGATCTGCCGGCCGTCGGCGGCCGTCGCACCGAGACCCTGCTCGCGAGCGACGGCGGCACGATCCGCATGCAGGCGCTGGACGGCATCTATAGCGACGCCACGCTGCTGGCCGGTCCCGGGGGGGCGGGCGCGCTCGGCGGGCTGTTCACGATGCGGCTCACGCAGGCGGCGCCGTGGATCACGACGCCGCAGCAGCCGGCGGCGATCACGCGGCCGCGCGAAATCCGCATAGGCGGCGACCTGGATGCGGGCACCGCAGCCATGGCACCGGGCCAGCCGCTGGATGCGGCCAGCCGTGCCGGTGCCGGCGTGCTGGCCTGGTCGCGCCTGGCTGCCGGCGGCTTCGCCGATGTCGACATCGGCGCCCAGGGTCGCATCCTGTTCGCCGGCAGCAGCGCCTACACCGCACCGCGCAGCCTGCTGCTGGACGCGCCCAATCTGGTGGCCGAGCCGCAGGCGTCGGTGGCGCTGGGCGCGTATTCGTTGCGGCTGCAGAACGGCGATCCGCTGAACCAGTTCCTGTTTTCGCAGGCGCCGGCGAGCGGCGGCACGGGCACGTTCTCGGCGACGGGCGATGTCGTCGATGTGCTGGGCAATCTCAGCATCAGCGGTTTCGGTCTGGTGTCGCTGGCCGCGCGCGGCGACCTGCGGTTCTCGGGCGTGGTGCACGATGTCAATCCGGATTCGACGGTGACCGACGTGCGCCTGCAAGGCGGCCTGATCTCGGGTGGCGATCTGGATGTCGCAGGGCGACGCATCTATCCGACCAGCGCGAGCGCGTTCACGCTGGCGCTGCACAACCGGCCCGATGGCTGGTTGCGCTTTCTCGGTAGTGGACCCGCTGGTGGACCCGCTGCCGCGACGCCACTTTCGGCTGGCGGCGCGCTGACGGCCCAGGCCGCGAACATCGTGCAGGCCGGCAATCTGTATGCGCCGTTCGGCTCGATCGCGCTGCGCAGCGAGTCACTGACGCGCACGACGTCGTCGGCGGCACGTGCGGACGCGGTGCCGGCACCGAACGGCGAGGTGCGGCTGGAGGCCGGCGGCCTGACCGCGGTCGGTGGCGGCGGCCAGACGATCCCTTTCGGCCAGACCGTGATTTCCGGGCGCGACTGGGTCTATCCGCTGGGCGCGGTGCAGGTCGACTACGCGACGCCACCGGCCAAATCCGTGAGCCTGGCCGCCGATCGCGTGACGCTCGCCGCGAACGCGGTGGTCGATGTCGCCGGCGGCGGCGATCTGTATGCGACCGAGTTCATCCCCGGGCGCGGCGGCAGCAAGGACATCCTCGATCCGGCGAATGCCGCGGGCCGCTACGCCATCCTGCCCGGCTTTCATGACGGCCTTGCACCCTACGACTTGCTGTCGGCCGGGCAGGGCGGGCTGAAGCCGGGGGACGCGATCCGCCTGCTCGACGGCGCAGCCGGCTTGCCGGCCGGGGACTACACCTTGTTGCCGGCGCGCTACGCGCTGCTGCCCGGGGCACGGCTGATCACGCTGCGCACGGACATGATCGACGCGCTTCCCGGCGTTGCGACCGTGCGCGCGGACGATATCCTCAGTGTCGCCGCACAGCGGCTGGTGCATACCGTCGGCGGCGCGTCGAGCCCGAGCGGGCGCCGCTTGATGGTGGATGTGCTCGACGGCAGCCAGGTGCGCCGGCGCGCCGAGTATGTCGAGTCGCTCGCGAGCCGCTTTTATGCCGGCACCCCGGCCGCGGAACTGCCGGGCGACGCCGGCAGCCTGGCGCTGCGCGCCGGCAGCGCGTTGCGCTTGGATGGCGTGCTGAACTCGATGCATGAGGCCGGGCGCCGCGGCGCGCGCCTGGACATCACCGCACCGAAACTCGCGGTCAGCGCCGACGAGCTGATTGGCTATGTGACCGTGGCGCCGGAACGACTGGCCGCGATCGGCGCCGACAGCCTGCTGCTCGGCGCCACGCGCACGCGGGTCGCCGGCGGCTGGCGGCTGGATGCCGACGATCCGTTCGCCGCGCGCGAGCTGATCGTCGATACCCCCGCCGTCGATATCCATTCCGCGCTGGCACTGCGCGCCAGCGAACTGCTGCTGGTGGCGAAAGAGCGCCTGGACGTGCGCGAGGGCTCGGTGCTGGCCGCCACCACCGCATCGTCGATTCCGGGCGAGGACCTTGCAATCGTCGGCGACGGTGCGCTGCTGCGCCTCGCGGCGGGCGAGCAGGGGCGGTTGGTGCGCACGGAGGCACCGGGTGCAGGCGGCGATCTGAACATCGGCGCCGGCGCGCGGCTGGTGGCGCGCAGTGCGATGCTGGACGCGAGCCGCACCACGCGCCGCGCCGGCACGCTCGAACTACCCGAGAGCGGCGGTGCGCTGGCCTTGTCCGCGCGCAGCATCGGCCTGGGCGATTCGGCGCCGGCCGGCGATGGCATCGCATTCTCGAACGCCGAGCTGGCGAGCTTTGGCACGCTGGATCGGTTCGCGCTCGCGAGCTACGGCGCGATGTTCGTCCATGGTGCCGTGACGCTGGGCAGCGCCGGCATGAGCGAACTGGCGATCGATGCTGCCGGCCTGGTCGCGGCCAGCGACAGCGCGGCGCTGGCGCTCGCCGCGCAACGCATCGTGCTCGGCAACGCCGCCGGACGCGCCCTGTCCGACCCGGTCGTGGCCGGCCAGGGCAGGCTGGCGCTGACGGGTGATGACATCGTCTTCGCCGATGGCGTGTTCCGCAGCTCGGGCTTCGGCCAGAGCACGCTACAGGCCGCGCGCACGCTGAGCTTCACGGGGCAGGGGCGAGCGGAACTGAGCGGCAGCGTCGCCATCAGCGCCGGCCGCGTCGGCGCCACGGCCGGTGCCGATCACGCGCTGGTCGCGGCCGGTGCACTGACGCTGGGCACGGGCCCCTCGTCCGCGGCGATGGCGCTGCCGCTCTCGGCGCTGGGTGGGAAACTGGAATTGTCCGGCCGCAGCATCGAGCATGCCGGCGACATCGATCTGCCAGCGGGCCTGCTCAGACTGGTCGCGACCGGTACTGAGGCCGGCGACGACATCGTCTTCAGGGCCGGATCGCGCACCTCGGTCGCGGGCATGGGCGTGGCGCTGGGGCCGAGTCAGGCGCCGGTCGCGGCCGGACGCATCGATGTGTACGCGCAGACAGGCAACGTCATCGTCGAAGGCGCAGAGGCCGGCAGGGCCGCCGCCGTGCTCGATGTCTCGGGGCATGGCGGCGGCGATGCCGGCAGCCTGTCGCTGGCGGCGCCCGTCGGCCGGGTGGCGCTCGGAGGCGTGCTGCAGGGCGCGGCGGAGGCCGCCGCCGACGCGACGCTGCCGTCTCCGCGTTCGGGGCGTTTCGAGCTGGATGCGCGCGAGCTCGTCGGCGGCCTGGATGCGGTGGCATCCGCGACCGCATCGTTCCAGGAGGCGCGCCGGGTGCGCGCGCGTCAGGGTGACCTGCTGCTCACGGATGCGATCCGTGCACGCGAAGTCGCGCTGTCCGCGGATGCCGGTGATGTGCGCATCAGCGGACTCATCGACGCCTCGGGCCCGGCCGGTGGACGCATCGAACTCAGCGCGCGCCCGGAGCTGGACCAGGACGGCGTGCGCGTGCGCGGCGGCGACGTCGTCATCGCGGGCAGCTTGCTGGCGCGCGCTGAGGAGGTGATCGGCCAGGCCTTCGGCACACGCGGCCGTGGCGGCGAGGTGGTGCTGGAGGCAACGCCGGCGCTGTCGGCCGCGGGCGATTTGCGTCATGGTTCGATCCAGCTCGGCGCCACGAGCCGGATCGATGTCGGCGTCGCGGTCGGCAGTGCGGCGACCGGTGGGCGCGTGAGCCTGCGTGCGGCGCGTACCGGTGCTGGCGCCGGCGATGGCGTCGCCATCAGCCGTGCCGCGGGTGGCAGCATCGAAGGTGCCGCCGATGTCCATGTCGAGGGCACGAAGGTGATCGAGACCGATCATCTGGATACGGCGGCGTTTGCGGCGGACAACGCGACATTCATGAGTCATGCCGATGCGATCCGCGGTGCGCTCGGTTTGCCGCCGGCCGCGGACCCTGGCCCGACGCGCTTCCATGTGCGCCCGCATGTCGAACTGCGCAGCACCGGCAATCTGTCGATCGACGCCGACACCAACCTGACGGCGCTGCGCACGGCGGGTGAGGCCGGCACGCTGAGCCTGCGCGCGCAGGGCGACGTGATCTTCGCCGGCTCGCTGTCGGACGGCTTTTCGTCGGCCGGCGCCTCGGGGCTGCTGAACAGCACCGGCGACGCCTGGAGTTACCGCATCGCGGCCGGTGCCGATCTTGCGGCGGCGTCGTTTCGCTCGCTCGGCGCGCTGGCGATGCTGGACGCGGCAGCTCATGGCGATGTGCGCATCGAGCCAGGCAAGCTGGTGCGCAGCGGCCGCGCCTCGATCGACATCGCCGCCGGCCGCGATCTGATCCTGGGCGACCCGTCCTCGACCATCTATACCGCCGGCATTGCGGATGCGCGGGGCGCGCCTTTCGAGGCGCAGACGCAGATCAGCGGGCGGCGCGCCGAGTACCCCAAGGAAGGCGGCGATGTCTCGATCCGCGTGCAGCGCGACCTCGTCGGGCCCTCGCCCGCGCAGCCGCCGCAATTGTTCACGTCCTGGCAGTATCGTCAGGGACGGGTCAATGAAGACGGCAGCCTGCAGGGCGGCAGCCCCGCCTTGCAGCGCTTTCCGACCTGGTGGGTGCGCTTCGACCAGTTCAAGCAGGGAGTCGCGACTTTCGGCGGCGGCAATCTGACGATCGAGGCCGGTCGCGACATCCGCGATCTCGGCGCCTCGGTCGCGACCACCGGCCGCGTGTTCGGTACCGTGGGCCAGGTGCCGCGGGCCGAGGACATGGTCGTGCTCGGTGGCGGCGATCTGAGCGTGACCGCCGGTGGCGACATCCTCAGCGCGGCACTCTATGCCGGCCGCGGCCGCCTGCGCGTGACCGCCGGCGGCAGGCTGGGCAGCGACTGGCAGACGGCGACGGGGACGCCCGTGCATACGCTGATCGCACTCGGCGAGGCGAGCGCCGAGATCCGGAGCCGTGGCGACGCGACGCTGGAAAGGGTGGCGACGCCGCAGTTGTTGCCGCAGGTCGGCACGAATACCGCCGGCAACCGCACAGCCTACTTTTCCACCTATGCCGCGGACAGCGCGCTCGCGCTCACCTCGACCGCGGGCGATATCACGCTGTTGAATGGCTCGACGGACGGCAGCACGGCCTTCGCCGTGAACACCAACCAGGATGGCATGGCCTATCCGCCCAGCGTGGCGCTGCATGCCCCGCAGGGCGGGGTGGACATCGCCGGGCCGATGGTGCTGTTGCCATCGGCCGGGGCAGAACTGTCCATCCTGGCGCGCGACCGCGTGAGCGTGGCCGACACCATCAAGATGGTCGATTCGGATCCGGCGGCGATCCTGTCGCCGCTCCGGCCCGGCGCCGTCGCGGGCGGCACCTGGGAAAACGAGATCGTCCGCAGCGATTTCCTCGAAGGCGGCCGTGCCCACGATCCACAGCTCGCGCGCACGCGGTCGGCGCGCGCGGTCAGCATCGTCTCGGCGCTGGATGACATCGTCGGCCGTGTGGCCGGGCGTATGCTGGTGTCGCCCAAGCCGGTCGTGCTGTCGGCGGGGCGGGACATCGTCGACGCCGGCTTCGTCGCCCAGCACCTCGACGCTGGCGGGCTCAGCCAGGTGATCGCCGGTCGTGACATCCGTTTCACGACCGAGCGCGATGCCCAGGGCAACCTGATCCCGAGTGACGCGGGCTTCGTGATCGGCGGTGCCGGCTCGGCGCAACTGCTCGCCGGTCGCGACATCGACATGGGCAACGCCGCCGGGGTCGTGACCCGTGGCAATCTGATCAATCCCTTCCTGCCCGAGGGCGGTGCCGGCCTCGTCGTGCAGGCCGGCAGCACGCGTGCGGACTTCGCCGGCCTGCTCAGGTGGCTGAACGACCCGGCTTCGTCACCGCTGCGCGCCGCGGCCGGGCTGGACGCGATGAGCAGCGGCCTGAGCGACGCACTGGCGAGCTTTGTTGCGGCCGAGACCGGCATGCGGCCAAATGGACTGGCCGAGGCGCTGGCAGCCTTCGAAGCCTTGCCGGCGACGCGGCGCGAAGCTTTCTACGGTGCCGAGCGCGGCGCGCTGAACGACCTGCTGTTCGCCGCGCTGCGCCAGGCCGGCATCGATGGCGGCGAGCACGGATCGAATGCCTTCCAGCCCGGCTTCGATGCGCTGGCCGCGCTGTATCCACACACCGGCGCCGGTTCGCTGAATCTGTTCTACAGCCAGCTCAAGACCGAGCAGGGCGGCGGCATCGATGTGCTGGTCCCTTTCGGCGAGGTCCATGTCGGCCTGCCCAACCCCGGCAACATCGGCAAGCCGCCGGCACAGCAGGGCATCTTCGTGATCGGACAGGGTGATTTCCGCGCGGCGCTGCGCGATGACTTTCTCGTGAATCAGTCGCGCGTGTTCACGCTGGGCGGCGGTGATCTGATGATCTGGTCCTCGCGCGGCGACATCGACGCCGGCGGCGGAGCGAAGACGGCTGCGGCGACGCCACCGCCACAACTGAAGCAACAGGGCCTGGATGCGCTGGTGCTGGACATCTCGGCGACGGTCTCGGGTTCGGGGATCGGCACGCTGAAAGCCAAACCGGATGCGCCCGACGGCGACGTGCTGCTGTTCGCTCCGGCGGGTGTCGTCGATGCCGGCGATGCCGGCATCCGCTCCAGCGGCGAGGTGCGGATCGCCGCGCAGGCGGTGCTGGGCGCGAACAACATCCAGGCCGGGAGCGGCGTGGTCGGCGTCGCGGCGCCGCCGGCGCCGGTGGCGCCACCGGCCGCGCTCGGCAACACCACGCAAAGCACCGCCAGCCAGGCAGAAGGCGTGGCACAGGCGGCGACCGGCAATCAGGGTGCGATCGATCCGTCGGCGACGGCCTTGCTGACGGTGGAGGTCGTCGGCCTGGGTGCGGAACCGGGGGCCGGCAAGGACGAAGACAAGGACGAGAAGGATGGCAAGAAATGATCTGCGTGCACGGCCGACATAGGGTCATGACGGCGGGCAGCGTTCAAGCGCCTGCAATCTTGGCCGCGGACAATGCCGCCTTTTTGCCGACCGCGCCATGAACCCAAACCGCATCAAGTCCATTTTGCTGTGTTTCGGCTTGCTGGTGATGTCCACGGTGGCTTCGGCCTGGTGGGATGCGGCCTGGAAGCATCGCGAGCGCGTGTCGCTGGACAGCAGCGCCAGCGGCGGTGATCTGGGCCAGCCGGTGGACGCCTTGCCGGTGCTGGTGCGCCTGCACAGCGGCAATTTCCGTTTCGAGGAGGCCAAGCCGGACGGCAGCGATCTGCGCTTCGTCGCCGCCGACGACAAGACGCCGCTCGCACACCATGTCGAACAGTTCGACGCCGCCAATGGCATCGCGCTCGTCTGGGTGCGCGTGCCGAAGATCCTGGCGAACAACGCCGAGCAGCACCTATGGCTGTATCACGGCAACCCGGATGCGAGCGATGCGGCCGATGTGGCCGGCACCTATGATGAGGCCACGGGCGCCGTGCTGCATCTCGGCGACAGCCCGGTCGATGCAGGCCGCAACAAGGTGCCGGTGTCGCCACCCGCCTCATTGAAGGCGACGCCGGGCGCGATCGGTGGCGCCTCGACCTTTGCCGGTGACGCCCTGCGTCTGGGGCCGTCCGCGGCACTGGCGCGCACGGCCGGCGGCGCGCTGAGTGTGTCGATGTGGCTGCGTCCGTCGGCGATCGCGAGTGGCACGCTGTTCGAGCAGGGCACGCTGAAATGGTCGATGGTCGATGGCCGGCTCATCGCGCAGGTCGGCAATGCGCGCATCAGTGGTGGCACGCTGAAGGTCGGCACCTGGCAGCATGTCGCGCTCACGCTGGGCGAACGCAGCGCGATCTACGTCGATGGCGTCGAAGTGGCGAGTGCCGCCGCCACGCTGCCGGCGCTGCCCGGCGAAGTGGTCATCGGTGCCGGCCTGGCGGCCGAGGTGGACGAGCTCCAGATCGACGGCGTCGCACGCAGCCCGGATTGGGTGCGCGCACGTTTTGCCGCGGAAGGGATCGAGAGCAGCCTGGTCGTGGTGCAGCCCGACGAGGCCGGCGAGTCGTCCGGCGGACATTCGTATTTCGGCATCCTGATCGACAATCTGACCACCGATGCCTGGGTCGTGATCGGCATCCTGCTGGTGATGTTCGCGGTCAGCGTCGCGGTCATGGTCGGCAAGGCGCGCTTCATCGCCGTGACTGCACGCGCCAACGCGGATTTCATCGCCCGCTTCAGCGAGCTGACGGACGATTTGACGGCACTGGCCTCGGACAGCGCGCTCCAGCGCTCGTCGCTGCACGCGATCTACGACACCGGCGTGCGCGAGCTGCGCCACCGACTCGACCTCTACCGGCAACGCGGCCAGACGCTGTCGCTGACGCCACAGGCGATCGACGCGGTCAAGGCCAGCATGGATGCGACGCTGGTGCGGCAGAGCCAGCGGCTGAATCAGCAGATGGTGCTGCTGACCATCGCCATTTCCGGCGGGCCGTTCCTGGGCCTGCTCGGCACCGTGGTCGGCGTCATGATCACGTTCGCGGCGATCGCCGCGGCTGGCGACGTCAATGTCAATGCCATCGCACCGGGCATCGCTGCGGCGCTGCTCGCGACCGTGGCCGGCCTCGGCGTGGCCATCCCGGCGCTGTTCGGCTACAACTATCTGGCCAGCCGGATCAAGAACATCGGCACCGACATGCAGGCCTTCGCCGACGAGCTGATCACCAAGATCGCCGAGTCCTACAGCGCCTGAGCGATACCGATGGACGTCCGCGAAGACCACCAGCCCTATGACGAGATCAACATCACGCCGATGCTCGATCTGGCCTATGTGTTGCTGGTGACCTTCATCATCCTGACCACCGCCTCGGTGCAGGGGGTGCGCGTGCAGGCACCGGAAACGGCGCGCGCCGTCAGTCTCGCCAAGCCGCAGACGCGGGCGATCACCGTGACGCAGGCCGGCGACCTGTTTCTGGACGCCTACCCGGTCACCATGGACAGCCTGGCGGCCCGGCTCGCGCAATACAAGGCATCCAACCCGAACCTGCCGGTGGTCGTGAAGGGCGACGCGCAGGCCCACTTCGAGCAGGTCGCGGCGGTGCTGGAGCTGTGCAAGAAGCTCGACATCACCGAGATCGGCCTGGTCACGAAGCGCATCACACCCTGAGCCATGAACCTGCAAACCGACACCAAACCCTATGACACGATCAATGTCACGCCGATGCTGGATCTGGCCTATGTACTGTTGGTGGTGTTCATCCTGATGACCACGGCCACGGTCCAGGGCCTGCCGATGTCGCTGCCCAAACCCAGCGACAAGCCCTCGACGGAGCGCAAGGAACTGCGCATCGTCCAGGTGGCCGAGTCGGGCAGCGTGAGCCTGAACGGCGCCGCCGTCAGCCTGCCCGAGCTGGCCAGCCAGCTCGCCGCGATCAAGGCCCGCCATCCGGATGTCACCGTCGTCATCCGCGGCGATGCGCGCGCGCGCTACGAGCAGGTGATCGCCGTGGTCGATCTGGTGCAGGGGCTGGACATTACCCCGGGGCTGGTCACCGCGCGCATCGGCACATGAGCGCGCAGCGGCGCCGGTGGCCGGCGTGGCTGCGCTTCGGGCTGATTGCGCTGGTCGTCAGCGCCGCGCTGATCTGGGTGTTGCGCGAGCTGCTGAGCGCGCAGGCGCCGGTGCGCAAGAAGCCGGCACAGGTGCTGTTGTTGCCGACTCCGGCACCCCCGCCCCCACCACCACCCAAGGAAGAGCGCAAGCCGGAGCCGCCGAAGGCGGAGGACAAGCCCATGCCGGTCGAGCCGCAACCGCAGGCGCCGCCGCAGGAGAACGAACCCTTGAAAATGGAGGGCCCGGCCGGCGACGGCCCCAGTCCATTCGCATCCGGGCCGGTGACGCGCGACTATGGCGGCGGACCGACGGGCTCGGGGCCATCGTCGGGTGGGCGCGCGGCCTACGCCTTGTTCACGCATGCCATGCAGCGCAGCTTGCAGGAACAGTTGAACCGCGATCGACGCATCAAGCGCCGCGACTACCGGATCGATGTCCGCGTCTGGCTCGCGCCAGCGGGTGGGGTCGAACGGGTCGAGCTGGCCGATTCCACCGGTGATGCCGAGCTCGACCGCGCGCTGGTGGCGGCACTGCGCGCCGCGAATCTGCGCGAACCGGCGCCGGCCGGCCTGCCACAGCCGGTGCGCCTGCGCGTGGCCAATCGCGGGGCCGGCTGAGCGCCACCGCCTCCGGCCTCGCCATGTGACCGGAAGTCATCGTGCTGTCACCGAAACTCAAGAAAATCGTCGAATTCGATTTCTTCCCGATCCTTACCCCGGTCTACGCCTGCCCATGCCCGCTTTGCAGCCGAATTTGATCCACGACGCGCGCCCCCCAGGGTGTCGCCGTCGAGCCCCCGCATCGGCCCGCGCGGTCTTGCTGGCATTCGCTCTGAACGTGTCGCTGTCGTCTCACGCAGGCGCCCAGGACCGGGCATCGATGGAGGTGCTGCGCGAGACCACGCTCAATCTGATCGACGCATTGGTCGAAGCCAAGGTGCTCACGCGCGAGCGCGCCGACAAGCTGGTGCGCGAAGCCGAGGGCCGCGCCAAGGCCACGGTCGCGCAGCGTGCGGCGAGCAACACCGTGCGCGTCCCCTATGTACCGGAAGTGGTGCGCAACGAGATGCGCGAGCAGATCAAGCAGGAGGTGCTGGCGCAGGCGCGCGCCGAGCGCTGGGCCGAACCGAACGCCGTCCCCGAGTGGCTGGACCGCATCCGCTGGGAAGGTGATGTGCGCCTGCGCTACCAGTCCGAGAATTTCGATCGCAACAATACGCCGCCGTTGGACTACGCGCTGGCCGCATTGCCGGTGGCCGGTGCCGCGACACGCTCGGCGGACACGGCCGCGCTCAACCCGAACGGCATTCCGACCGCCAACACCGTGGATGACCGTTCGCGTCTGCGGCTGCGCGCACGGCTGGAAATGCTGGCCAAGATCGGCGATCAGTGGGGCGCCGGCGTGCGCATGGTCACCGGCAACACCACCGACCGCGTGTCGACGAACCAGACGCTGGGGCAGAACTTCAACAAGTACACGCTGGTGCTCGATCGCGCCTATTTGCAGTTTCAACCCTACGACTGGCTGTCGATCTGGGGCGGCCGCCTGCCCAACCCGTGGTTTTCGACCGACCTCGTCTGGGACGAGGATCTCAACTTCGAGGGGCTGGCGGCGACCATCAAGGCCGACGAGCGCCGCCGTTTCAAACCCTATCTGACCGTGGGCGTGTTCCCGTTCCGCGAAGAGAACGCGCCCGCGAATCCGAAGGCCCGCTGGCTCACCGGCGCGCAGGCCGGCGCGCAGTGGGAACTCGATTCCGAGACCCGCTTCAAGTTCGGCCTGGCGTTCTACAACTTCCGCAACGTCGAAGGCCGCCTGGAAGCGAATGCGGCGCTCGATCCCTTGTTCCTGACGCCGCTCGACCCATCCTATGGCAACAGTCAGTATGAGACGGGTTTCCGACAGAAGGGGAACACGCTGTTCCGCGTCAACGCGCCGGCCGACCCCTCGGCAAGCACGCTGTGGGGCCTGGCGTCCAAGTTCCGTCCGTGGAACCTGACCGCCAGCCTGGATCTGGCGCAGTTCGACCCGGTGCATCTGGTGCTGACCGCCGACTACGTGCGCAACCCGGGCTTCGACCGCAACGACATCGCCGGCCGCACCGGCTTGCTGCTCGCCGATGGCCGCAACAGCGGCTATCAGTTCAAGGCGACGCTGGGAATGCCCCGGGTACGCAACGCGCGCGACTGGCAAGTCTCGCTCGCCTACCGACGCCTGGGCAGCGACGCGGTGCTGGATGCGTTCACGGATTCCGACTTCGCGCTCGGGGGCAGCAATCACAAGGGCTACGCGCTCGGCCTCAGCTATGGCGTGGACCGCAATGCCGTGCTCGGTCTGCGCTGGCTGTCCGCCGACGCGCTCGATTCGCCGACGCTGGTGCCAGGCGACCGTTTCGCGGTCGATGTGTTCCAGATGGACATGAACCTGCGCTTCTGATGCCCGCCTTGCGCCCTCACCGGACCAATCCGGCTCGGATCATCGCGCTGGCTGCACTGTATCTGTGCAGCTCGCTGCCGGCATGGTCTGCATCGAGCGAGCCCAGGAATCCGTCGGTGGAGCGTCTGCGCGCTGCGCAGCAGCGGCTGGAAGCGGAACGCAGCAAGCTGCGGACCGAGAACGCAAAGCTCACCGAAACGCTCGAGAGCGCGCTCGAACAATCCCGCAGCTCGGAACGCCGTACAGTGACGCTGCAGCGCGCGCTGCGCGAGCGCGAGGAAGCACTGCGCGCGGCGCAGACGGAGCGCGACGAGCTCGAGCGGCGGCTCCTTGCCGCCGAAGCCAGGTTGGCGCAGACGAATGCAGGGCTCGTCGACAGCCGGCGCGCGCTCGAGTCCTGTCGGGTCGAGCACGGCCAGCTCGTCACGCGCTCGAGTCAAAACATCGATGGTCTGCGCGCGTCGCTGGCGAACTGTGAGAAGAAAAACACGGCGCTGTACCGCTACGGGCTGGAACTTTCCCGGCGGTATGCCGATAAGGGGGTGTGGGCGGCGCTGCGCCAGGCAGAGCCGTTCACACGTATCGAGCAGGTCGAGATCGAGAACATTCTGGAGGAGTATCGTGAAAAGCTCGACGACAATCGCGCCGATCGCGGCACCGCGGATCGCGCCGAGTCCGGGTCGCCGGCACGCCCCTGAACCGATCGTGCCGGCCCGCGAGCGTGCGCGCTCGCGCGTGGAGCGCCTGTTCGCCGGTATGGTGCCGATGTACTTCGTCGTCGACGTCTCGGCGCCGCGTCGGCCTCCCTCCTGAGGCGCCGGCGCTCAGCGCGCGCGGGGCGCCGGAGCGGCCTGCAACTGCTCCAGGATCGCCGGGTTTTCCAGCGTCGACACGTCCTGGACGATGGTCTCGCCGCGCGCGAGCGCGCGCAGCAGACGGCGCATGATCTTGCCCGAGCGGGTCTTGGGCAGGTTGTCGCCGAAACGGATTTCGCGCGGCTTCGCGATCGGGCCGATCTCCTTTGCCACCCATTCACGCAGTTGTTCCGCGAGCCGCTCGGCCGCTTCGCCCTCGGGACGGTGCTGCTTGAGCACGACGAAGGCGCAGATGGCCTCGCCGGTCACCTCATCCGGACGGCCGACGACAGCGGCTTCGGCGACCAGCGGATTGGCGACCAGCGCCGATTCGACCTCCATGGTTCCCAGCCGGTGGCCCGAGACGCTGAGCACGTCGTCGATGCGCCCCATGATGGTGAAATAGCCAGTGCGCGGATCGCGCACGGCGCCATCGCCGGCCAGATAGAGCTGGCCGCCCAGCTCCCGCGGAAAATAACTGTTGCGAAAGCGCTCCGGGTCACCCCAGATCGTGCGGATCATCGATGGCCAGGGTTTCTTGATGACCAGCATGCCGCCCTGTCCCCAGGGCAGATCCTGGCCGGTTTCATCGACCACGCCGGCCTGGATGCCGGGGAAGGGTAGTGTGCATGAGCCGGGAACCAGCGGCGTCACCGGTAGCGGCGTGATCACGTGTGCTCCCGTTTCCGTCTGCCAGAAGGTGTCGAGGATGGGGCAGCGGGAGCGGCCGACCTGCTCGTAGTACCAGATCCAGGCTTCCGGATTGATCGGCTCGCCGACCGAGCCGAGCAGGCGCAGGCTGTCGAGCCGGAAATTGCGCGGGTGCGTGGTGGCATCGGCTTCGGCAGCCTTGATCAGCGAGCGGATCGCGGTCGGCGCCGTGTAGAAAATCGACACCCTGTGGCGGTCGATCATCTGCCAGAAGCGGCCGGCGTGTGGATGGGTGGGCACGCCTTCGTAGACCACCTCGGTGGCACCGCAGGCGAGCGGTCCGTAGGTGACATAGGTATGGCCGGTGACCCAGCCGATGTCGGCCGTACACCAGAAGACGTCCTCGGGTTTGATGTCGAATACCCAGCGCATGCTCAGGATCGCCTGCAGCAGATAGCCCGCCGAACTGTGCTGCACGCCCTTGGGTTTGCCGGTCGATCCGGACGTATAGAGCAGGAACAACGGATGTTCGGCCTCGACCCATTCGGGCTCACAGACCTCTGCTTGGCCGGCCAGCAGCTCATCCAGCCAGAGGTCGCGCCCGGTCTGCATCGGGCACGGGCCGCCGTCGCGGCGATAGACCACCACCTTGCGGACACTGTCGCAGCCGCCCAGTGCGAAGGCCTCATCGACCACAGGCTTGAGCGGGATGACGCGACCGCCGCGGTGCTGCGCATCGGCGGTGATGACCAGCGAGGCGCCGGCATCCTGGATGCGCTCCTGCAGGCTCTTCGCGGAAAAACCGCCGAACACCACCGAATGGGTGGCGCCGATGCGGGCGCAGGCGAGCATCGCGGCAATACCCTCTACGGACATGGGCATGTAGATGACGATGCGATCGCCCTTGCGCGCGCCCAGCGCGCGCAGGCCGTTGGCGAAGCGGCAGACCAGCGCATGCAGGCTGCGATAACTGATTTCGCGCACGCTGCCGTCGTCGGCCTCGAAGCGCAGCGCGATCTTGTCCGGCTGGCTGTCCAGGTGACGATCCAGGCAGTGGTGGCTGACATTCAGGCGCCCGTCCTCGAACCAGCGGTAGAAAGGCGCCTGGCCGTCGTTCAGTACCGTGGAAAACGGCGTCTGCCACTGCAGGTGCTCGCGCGCGAGACGTGCCCAGTAGCCGGCATAGTCGTCGTTCGCCTCGCGGCACAAGGACTGATAGGCCGCCATGTCAGGAATGCGGGCATGCGCCCCGACGGCGTCGGCCGGCGGAAACACGCGCGTTTCGTTGAGTACCGAGTCGATTTTTTTGCTCATGAAGGCTCCGGTTCAAGAACGATGGAAAGGTCGGCTGCTACAATTCCCGGCGCCAATCCCCACCATCGCCAGCACTTCGATATGTCCCGATTCGTCCGTTCACTGGAAGGTTTCATCTTTGCCAGCCGCTGGCTGCAGGCGCCGCTGTACCTCGGACTGATCGTCGCCCAGTCGGTTTACGTTTACCAGTTTATGGTGGAATTGTCCCACCTGGTCGCGCAGGCGGGTCGCCTGAGCGATACCGACATCATGCTTATGGTGCTGGGCCTGATCGACGTCGTGATGATCGCCAACCTGCTGATCATGGTGATCATCGGCGGCTACGAAACCTTCGTGTCGCGCCTGGATCTGGAAAGTCATCCCGATCAGCCCGAGTGGCTGTCGCACGTCAATGCCGGCGTACTCAAGATCAAGCTGGCGACCGCGATCGTCGGCATCTCGTCGATCCATCTGTTGAAGACCTTCATCAACGCCGACAATCTGCCCGACCGGATGATGATGTGGCAGGTGATCATCCATCTGGTGTTCGTCGCGTCCGCCTTCGTGCTCGCCTGGACCGACCGCTTGATGAACTCCACGGTCAGCATGGGCAAGACCGCACACTGACTGCCGTCGGGCCGATTTCGGAATCCGCTCGTGGAGGCCGATCGCGTAAGCCGTTGCGAAAGCCGGTCGAGATCGCCATGAGGCGTGGCGAAATCGAGCGTATTTTCAAGGCACCAATGCCGAAGAACCCTCTCGCTGTCTCCAGGAGCCGCCATGCCCACCATACGCCAGCAGGATTTCATCCAGAGCATCGCCGATGCGCTGCAATTCATTTCCTACTACCACCCGGCCGATTTCATCCGTTCTTTGACGCGAGCCTATGAGCTCGAGCAGTCGCCGGCCGCACGCGATGCGATGGCGCAGATCCTGGTCAATTCGCGCATGTGCGCCGAAGGCCATCGGCCCATCTGCCAGGACACGGGCATCGTCAATGTATTCCTCGAGGTCGGTATGAACGTGCGCTGGGACGCGACGCTGAGCCTGGAAGACATGGTCAACGAGGGCGTGCGCCGCGCCTACAACGATGCCGACAATCCCTTGCGTGCCTCGATCGTCTCGGACCCGCTGGGTGGCCGCAAGAATACGCGCGACAATACGCCGGCGGTGATCCACGTCAGCCTGGTGCCCGGCGACCGAGTCGAGGTAGATGTCGCCGCCAAGGGCGGCGGTTCCGAGAACAAGAGCAAGTTCGTCATGCTGAATCCGTCCGACTCGCTGGTCGATTGGGTGATGAAGACGGTGCCGACGATGGGAGCCGGCTGGTGCCCGCCAGGCATGCTCGGCATCGGTGTCGGCGGCACGGCCGAGAAGGCCATGCTGATGGCCAAGGCGGTGCTGATGGAGCCGATCGACATGCCCGAACTGATCGCGCGCGGCCCTGCGAGCCGTCTGGAGGAGCTGCGCATCGAGCTGTACGAAAAGGTCAACGCACTCGGCATCGGTGCCCAAGGACTGGGCGGGTTGACGACGGTGCTCGATGTGAAGATCCGCGATTATCCAACCCACGCCGCGAGCCTGCCGGTGGCGATGATCCCGAATTGCGCGGCCACGCGCCATGCACATTTCGTGCTCGACGGCAGTGGTCCGGCAACGCTCGCACGGCCTGCGCTGTCAGACTGGCCCAGTCTGGACTACGGCACCGCGGGGGGAAGGCGTGTCGACCTCGATCAAGTGACGCCGGAGATGGTCGCGAGCTGGAAGCCGGGCGAGGTGGTGCTGCTCTCGGGCCGGCTGCTGACCGGTCGCGACGCCGCGCACAAGCGCATGGCCGACATGCTCGCGCGCGGCGAGCCCCTGCCGGTCGATTTTCGCGGGCGCTTCATTTACTACGTCGGCCCCGTGGACCCGGTGCGCGACGAGGCGGTCGGGCCGGCCGGGCCGACCACCGCCACGCGCATGGACGCCTTTACCGAAATCATGCTGGCGAAAACCGGTCTGCTCGGCATGATCGGCAAGGCCGAGCGCGGGCCGGTGGCGATCGAGGCCATCCGCAAGCATCGCGCCGTCTATCTGATCGCCGTGGGCGGGGCCGCCTACCTGGTGTCCAAGGCGGTGCGCAAGGCGCGCGTGCTGGCCTTCGAGGATCTGGGCATGGAGGCGATCTACGAATTCGAGGTCGAGGACATGCCGGTCACGGTCGCGGTCGATGCCGAGGGCAATTCGGTGCATCGGACCGGGCCGCGCGAGTGGCAGGCGCGCATCGGCAAGATTCCGCTGGTTCCGGTCTGATATCGCCATGTTCGGGCGTCTCGCACGCAAGCGATCCGACCCGCACGCGCTCCATGCGCAGGTGCGGCCGGGTGCGACCTATTCGCCGTGGAATCAGGATCAGGAGTTCAGGGCGGTCTATGAGCGGCTGCGCGCGCACACGCTGGTCGATATCTGGCGTTGCCACGAGCTGTGGCAGCTGGTGGCACAAAGCGCGAAGCTGTCGGGCGGTGCGCTGCTGGAAGTGGGCGTGTGGCGCGGAGGTACCGGCGCACTGATTGCGCAACGGGCTGCGCGGTGTGGCATCAGCGATCCGGTCTACCTGTGCGACACCTTCACCGGCGTGGTCAAGGCCGGCGACAAGGACACGGCCTACAAGGGTGGGGAACACGCCGATACCTCGTTCGCCGCGGTGGGCGCATTGCTCGCCGACATCGGCGCACACAACGCCCATTTGTTGCAAGGCATTTTTCCGGAGCAGACCGCGGCGCGAATCGAGGCCGAGACGTTTCGTTTCGGCCATATCGACGTCGATGTCTATCGCTCCGCGCGCGACAGTTTCGAATGGCTGTGGCCGCGGCTGCTGGCCGGCGGCATCGTCGTGTTCGACGACTACGGCTTCATCGGCTGCGACGGCGTGACGCGCTATGTCGAGGAACTGCGCGCCCTTCCGGGGTGCGCGGTGCTGCACAACCTCAATGGTCACGCCGTCGTCATCAAATGGCAGGATGCCGCAGCTCCCGGCGCTTGATGCGCACGCGCACGATGCGCGTGCCTCATTCATTCCATGCGGATACCACGAAGCGCAACTGACCGGCGATGCCCGGTGAACGCATGCTGCCGAACGGAATGCTCATGATCAGCTTGCCGGTCTTGAGCGTCTGCGGGGCGAGGGGGCGGCTGGCACGACCGATCTGGTCACTCTGCCAGTCGAAGAGTGCCGTCCAGGATTCTCCGGATTGTTGCGGCGGCACGATCTCGACGACCAGCGCGTCGCGAAACAGGTAGCCCCCCTCGAAGTGCGCATCCGGCCAGAATTTCCGTTCGACCTCGTAATCGGGTACACGCACACCCAGCGTCAGGCTGTAGGCGAGCGAGGGTTGTTCGGGATTGACGCGCGCGTGCTTGGCCAGGAATACAGATGACAGGTAGAGACTCCGTGCGCTCTTGTTAGCCGGGTCGATCAGCTCCTGATGGCTGCGGCAGGCCACCGAATGCTCTTCCGCCATGCGTCGCGTCAGATACCAGCGCTTGCCGCGCGGCGAGGCCAGCAGTTCGAACTGGTAGAGCGCATTGACGGGTTTGCCCTGGATCTCGGGCGGCAGTTGCACCGACTCGATATCGACCCAGATGTCGACACGGATGTCGCCGAACAGGAAGCGCGTCAGGTTCTGGTAGGCCTCCTCGCTGTTGACGATGCCGAAGTAGCCAGAATGTGCGCGATAGGCGTAGGCCGTGGCACAGGGCGCGGACATCTCGCCCTTTGCAGTCACACCCCAGACCGAGGCATTGTCGATTCGAACCAGGCCGTCGCTGCCGTGCCCGGCAAAAGCCCTGGACAGCCCTGCGGCGACCTCGTAATCGGCCCGGTTCGTGCCAACCATGCAGAAGAACCGCTCGGACGGAAACGCCTCTTCGGGCAGCCAATCCACACGTCCCGATCTGTTGCGCAACACGTCCAGATCGAGGTACTCGGCCATGTAGTCGCGGTTGAAGTTTTTCATGTCCGCAACGTTCAGCCACTTCGGGACGTTGAGTCCGGCCAGGTCGATGCCGTTGTGCGGGGTCGCATAGGTGAACACCTTGTCCACGGCACGCCGGGCCTGTTCGTCTCCGAGCGCGGCGTTCTGCAGGAACGCGCGGCACACCAGTCCGCCCATCGAGTGCGCCACCAGGTAGCAGCGAAAGTCGTCCGGCGTCACGCCACTGTCCGGGTGGGCGCAGACCAGGTCGCGAACGCGCAGGATCAAGCGGCTCAGGCCCAGCGCGAATTCGGTGATCTCCGGGGTCTTGCCGCTGCCCAGCAAGGCCGAAGCCTGCTCATAGTAACGATAGATCACGATCGATCGCGGCTGGATGCTGCCTTCCCAATCGTCATCCATGATGTCCAGCCCGTTCTCGTAGATATCCCTGTATCCGTGATCGGAAGTCAGCCGCAACACCGGCGATTCGAAGATGAATTTCCTGGCGGGCTTGTCCTTGGTCGGCGTGGCGCGGTATACCGTGGAGCCGAGATTGAAGCCGCAGAACGGGTCCGCGGTGGTTTCATCCTGCTCGCGCTCGGTCATCGCGTAACCGCGGACGTAGATGATCGGGTGAAACGGCGCATCGGGGTTGGACATGTGTGCTCTCCATGGGTTTGTCGTTGCGGCGCGCTCAACCATGTGACATCGGCGGCGAAGAGGTTATGAGGACCTCGTGGCGAGTCCTACGGGCAGACGAAGGCGCTCAGATACCAGCGTGTCGCACTGCTGGCAGGCAGGATATCGAAGCTCGTGCCCGGCAGGGCGCGTTCCGCGACGGCCTTGAGCGCGGCCGCGCGCTCGTCTTCGCCGGCATCGCGCCGAATGACATGACCCGATACGCGATACCCGGGCCGGGCGTTTACTGAGTCGGGCAACAGGCGCGCACGCAGGCGGCCCTTCGCCCCGGCACTTTTCAGCGCGGCGACGATCGCTTCGGCGCTGCGTTGTGCGGATTCACCGGATTTCTCGCACCAGAACACGTCGACATCCCACTCGCCCCAGCCCGCTCCGGCGTTCGCGCCCGTGGGCTGGGCCTTGGTCGCCGCGGCCGATTTCGCCGTCGCTTCGTCCTGCTGGAAGCGCTGCTCGGTCGCGAGTACCTTCGCGACTTCCTGGCGCACTTCCGGGGCAGTCGTTTGCGCCTGGTCGAACACTTGCAAGAGCCGCGTGCGCAGCGGCTCGTCGGTGAGCACGATCACCAGCGCGCTCGCCGCCTGCTGCTGCTTGGCATCGTTCGCCTTCAGCGAGGTGACGACCGCATCGTAGATGCGAAACGTGAGGTCTTCATCGAGCTTCCTGAGGTTGCGCTCCGTCGTCAGCTTGTTCAGGCTGGCCTGTTGTTCGTCGAGCTTGGCCTTCTGCTGATCCAGGTCGTTCTGGACCGTGGACACCGAGTAGTTCACCCATGCCGCCAGCAGCGCCGTGATGACGGTGATGGCCGGCCCCAGCACGTTCTTGAAGAAGTCGCCCATTTCATGAACTCCTCGACGCCGTGGATGACTCGGTCGGCGGTCTGCACGGTCCGGGTCCCGCTGGGGCGAGCGACGGGCTGCCCACACCATCCGCGGTGTGGGCGCGGGTCGGCACTACAGAATCGGCACTACAAATAAATGCAGGACGACAGATGGTCGCACAGGTCGGCGTCGCTGGATTTGGTGTAATCCTTCTCAAGCCGATCCGTGACCAGCTGCGCCGTGGCATTGTCCAGATTCTGATTCAGCATGCCCATGAAGGCGGGCGGGGCCACCAGGATCAGGCGGCCCATTTCGTTGTGGGTGCGACCCTGTTGCAGGTGACGCGTGAGCGATTGCGCAAATTGCAGCGCCGCGTGCTCTTTCGGCAACAAGTGCGACTGGCGGACACCGTGGCCGTTGCCGCTCGCCATGCCGGCCCGGTCGGAGACCAGCTCGCTGGTCTTGCGGCGGCTGTCCGGATGCTCGAACTCCTTGAGCAGCGCGATGCCCTTCTTGGGTCCGTGGTTGGCCCACAGCTTGGCGGTGCTGGCATTGCTGACGAGTATCCAGGTCGTGGTCATCGAAAACGTCCTTTCGCGTTGTCAGTGAAAAGTGTGTGCGCCGGTGGCGCGGCGCTCAGCCACAACTGCCGACAGCGCCGCAGGCCGTGCAGAAATCGCAGCCGTCCTTGCGGATGACGGCGAAATTACCGCACTCCGAGCACTGCGCTCCGGCAACCAGCCTGGGTTCGCTGGCTTCGCGCGGAGCTTCGAGTATGCCCATTTCACGCACCGGGTAGCCTTGTTCGTCGAGTATGCCGAGCATGGCATGGCGATGGATGAGCAGACGCGCGATATAGGCCACGGTCGAAGGCCAGTTCTGCTGGCGGCGCGTACCGGGCACGAAAGCCATGAAATCGCCGAGCGGTTCGGGGTAGTTCAGCAGCTTGCGCAACTTCATGCCGATCCAGGCCGGATCCATGACGCGCATGTCCAGCGAAAGCACCCGCGCCAGTCCGTCGAGCGCACGCGGGTAATTGCCGGAAAGCCACATCGAGTAGGGGCGGGTGACGCCGTCCGGCAAGGTGATTTCCTTCAGCCCGAGCACGAACTCCTCGCCACTGGCAGGGTTCGCGATATCGACGGTCCAGGACAGCGTGCCGTCGCTGCCGGTGCGCGGCTCGTCGCGGCTGAACAGCGCATCGAGCACCGGCGTCTCGCCCGGTTGGTCGAAGGCCCCGAGTTGCTGGCAACGATGGCGGAGCACCTGCGCAAAGGCGGAGACCACACCGGGCACGCGCTTGCGCTCGCCGTGTGGCGGGAACGGCAGCTCGTAGGATTGCTCGCCCACCGTCTGCGCGAGGATGTCGAGCTTCAGCGCCAGCCAGCCGCGGTCATGGGTACGCATGTCCATCGACAGTGTCTTGGCGAGCGCGCCGATGCCGCGGGGCTGGTCGGCGCCATTGACCCAGACTTCGAACGGCAGCTTGCGCCCCTCGCTCTCGATGTGACCGACGAATACGGCGAATTCGCCGCTGGGGGTTGCCAGCATGTAGGTCCAGGCCGGATTGCCGTCCGGCAGATCCGGGCGGCCCGGCCAGCGCAGCGAGGCGAGCACCGGTGCCGGCAGCTGCTTGATCGCCAGCCGCCGGTTCGGGTCGTTCAGCTCGACATCCTGAGGCTGGCGCTTTTCCGGCTGGGCGTCGACGGACAGCACCGAGCCCAGTATGTTGTTAGGGCGGTAGGTCGCCAGGCCCTTCAGATTGGCCTTCCAGGCGGCGAGGTAGAGCCCTTCGAAATCGGCATAGGGATAGTCCTCGGGGACATTGACCGTCTTCGAGATGCTGGTGTCGACATACGGCGCCACGGCCGCCACCATTTGCATGTGTGCCGTGGCCGAGATCTCCAGCGCCGTGACGAAATAGGCCGGAAGATTGCCGACGTCGCCGCCGAGGTGCCGATACAGCCGCCAGGCGTAGTCCTCGACGGCATGCTCGTTGAAGGTACCGTCGGCCATGCGCTTGCGGCGCGTGTAGGTCCAGGAGTAGGGCGGCTCGATACCGTTGGAGGCGTTGTCGGCGAAGGCGAGCGAGATCGTGCCGGTCGGTGCGATCGACAGCAGATGCGAATTGCGCAGGCCGTAGCGGCGGATGCGCTCCTTGATGTCGTTGGGTAGTCGCGATGCGAAATTGCCGCCCGAAAGGTACAGGTCGGCGTTGAACAGCGGAAAGGCACCGCGTTCGCGGGCCAGTTCGATGGACGCGGCATAGGCTTCGTCGCGCATGAACTCGCTCAGGCGCGCAGCCGTCGCCCGTGCTTCCGGACTGTCGTAGCGCAGGCGCAGCATGATGAGCGCGTCGCCGAGGCCGGTGAACCCGAGGCCGATGCGGCGCTTGGCCATGGCTTCATCGCGCTGCTGCGCCAGCGGCCATTGCGTGACCTCGAGTACGTTGTCCAGCATGCGCACGGCCACGCCTATGGTCTCGCCAAAGCCGGCGAAATCGAATTCCGCCTGGGGCGTGAACGGCTGCCTGACGAAACAGGTCAGATTGATCGAACCCAGATCGCAGCAACCATAAGGCGGCAAGGGCTGCTCCGCGCACGGGTTGGTGGCCTCGATCGTTTCGCAGTAATACAGATTGTTGTCGCGATTGATACGGTCCAGAAACAGGATCCCGGGTTCGGCATGATCATAGGTGGAGCGCATGATCTGCTCCCACAGCTGCCGTGCGCGCAGCTTGCGATACACCCAGAGGCCGTCGGCACGCTGGTAGGCGCCGGCGTTGCGTTCCGCCGTGCCGGGTTCGGCGCGATGGACGAGTTCGATCTCGGCATCGGCTTCGACCGCCTGCATGAAGGCATCGGTGACGCCCACCGAGATGTTGAAATTGCTCAGGTCGCCGTGATCCTTGGCATGGATGAAGGTTTCGATGTCCGGGTGGTCGCAGCGCAGTACCCCCATCTGCGCGCCGCGGCGGCTGCCGGCGGACTCCACCGTTTCGCAGGAGCGATCGAACACGCGCATATACGAAACGGGACCGCTGGCATTGCTCTGTGTGCCGCGCACCAGCGCTCCGGAAGGCCGAATCGACGAGAAATCGTAGCCGACACCGCCGCCACGACGCATGGTTTCGGCTGCCTGGGCCAGCGCCGTGTAGATGCCTGGGCGCCCCTCCACCGTCTCCGTGACCGAGTCGCCGACCGGCTGGACGAAGCAGTTGATCAAGGTCGCCGCGAGTGTGGTGCCGGCAGCCGAGTTGATGCGGCCGGCAGGGACGAAGCCGCGCTCCTGGGCCTCGAGAAAGCGTGCCTCCCAGTGGCCGCGTTCGGCCTCGGGCTCGACGGCCGCGAGCGCGCGCGCAATGCGCCGGCGCACCTCGCCGACACTGCGCTCGCCACCCTTGGCGTATTTCTCGATCAGTACCTCGGCGGAAATCGGCTGTGCCATCAGCTTTGCCTCCGGCGCAGATTCGAACAACAGGGCTTGTTCCGATGGATTTTCGTTTGTGGGCATGCGCGCCTCCTCCGCAATCAGACCGAAGGATACCTCCCGATCACGCGGCCGGTAAGCCCTTGCCGAGCGCGCCGAGCTGGGGTATAGGCTCGCCGCCCTAGTGGGCTCCCCCGGTGTCGGCGGCGCTATGCTGGGCCGGGGCAGGGCGTGCGAACCAGACCAGTACGCTCATGGCCAGAAACAGTATCGCGGAGATCCAATAGACCTCGGTCGCCGACAGTGTCATGGCCTGCTGATCGACGAGCCGGTTGATCTGGGCCAATGCCTGATCGGTCGAGAACCCCTGGGCACGCAAGCCGGCCAGCGCCGAGTTGGTGGCTGCACTCGCATGCGTGATCTGCTCGCTCAATTGCGCGTGATGCAGGGCGCTGCGATCGTCCCAGAGGGTCGTGGCGATGGATGTGCCGACCGCGCCGGCGGTGATGCGCACGAAATTGGACAGCCCGGACGCGGCGGGAATGCGCTCCGGAGCCAGGCCGGAAAGCGTGAGCGAGACCAGCGGTATGAAGAAGCAGGCCATGGCCACACCTTGCAGGATGGTCGGGATCATGATCGTGGCGAAATCGGCCTGCGTGTTGAACTGGGCGCGCAGTCCCAGCACCAGCGCGAACACGCCGAAGGACAGGGACGACAGCATGCGCAGATCCACCTTGTGCAGATTGCGCCCGACCAGCGGGGTCAGCACGATCGCCAGCAAACCCACCGGGGCCAGCGCGAGGCCCGCCTGCGTGGCCGTATAGCCCATCGTTTGCTGCAGCCAGAGCGGCAGCAACACCACGTTGCCGAAGAACAGCCCGAATCCGAGCGAGAGCATGATCGTGCCGACGAGAAAGTTGCGGCGCGCAAACAGGCGGATGTCGACCACCGGATGCGCCTCGGTCAGTTCCCATACGAGGAAGAAGACGAAGCTCACCGCCGCGACCGCGGCGAGGCCGACGATCCAGCCCGATTCGAACCAGTCGAGTTCCTTGCCCTTGTCGAGCATCAGCTGTGTGGCGCCGACCCAGAGCACGAGCAGTGCGAGGCCGATGGCGTCGATCGGCCGCCGGAGTGTCGCGCTTTCGCGCTCGCGATAGATCGACCAGGTGAGGGCCGCGGCGAACAGCCCGACCGGGATGTTGATGTAGAAAATCCAGGGCCAGCTGATGTGGTCGGTGATCCAGCCGCCCAGCAGCGGACCGGCGACCGGCGCCACCAGCGTCGTCAGCGACCACATGCCCAGTGCCGTGCCGGCCTTGTGACGCGGATAGCTGGACAGGAGCAGCGCCTGCGACAGCGGAATCATCGGACCGGCGACGGCACCCTGTAGCACCCGGAAGGCGATCAGGCTTTCCAGGTTCGGAGCGAGACCGCACAGCCACGATGACATCACGAACAACAACACGCTCGCGGTAAACAGGCGCACCTGGCCGATGCGTTGCGTCAGCCAGCCGGTCAGCGGCACCGAGATCGCGTTGGCGACGGCGAAGCTGGTGATGACCCAGGTGCCCTGATTCGGGCTGACCGCCAGATCGCCGGCGATGGCCGTCAGCGACACATTGGCGATGGAGGTATCCAGCACATTCATGAAGGTCGCCAGCGACAAGGCCAGCGTGCCCAAGACGAGCTGGAGTCCCTGCAAGGGTACAGGCGCGGGCGGCGACCTGGTCACAGGACCGGTCATCGGTGCCTGCCTGTCTAGCGATGCCGCATGGGCGGAGCGGCGGTGCGCACGCGCCGCACCGGGGGCACCGCCGCCGCAACCTCGGCAGCGGGCGTCGCGCCGAAGTTCGCGGCGATGACGCGCGCGACCTCCGCGTCGGCATCGCGCGCGACCGTGTCGAATACCGCCGTCTCGGCCACGGTACCGGTACGCGGCGCGTCGGCGAGCGGTTTTCCGCTCTGGTCGCCGATGTCGACATCGACCTCCATCGACAGACCAACGCGCAGAGGATGTTCGGCAATCTGTTTGGGATCGAGCACGATGCGGACCGGTACGCGCTGGACCACCTTGATCCAGTTGCCGGTGGCGTTCTGTGCCGGCAGCAACGCGAACGCGGCGCCGGTCCCGGCACCCAGGCCGGCGATGCGTCCCTCGTACTCGATCTTGCCGCCATAGATGTCGGCCACCAGCCTGGCCGGCTGGCCGATGCGCATGTCGCGCAGCTGCGCTTCCTTGAAATTCGCGTCCACCCAGAGCTTGTCGAGCGGGATGATGGTCATCAGCGGCGCGCCGGCCTGTACGCGCTGACCGAGCTGGACGTTGCGCTTGGCGACATGTCCGCTGACCGGGGCCGGCAGTTCGACGCGCTTGTAGGCGAGATAGGCCTCGCGCATCTGCGCCGCGGCACGCAGCACGCGCGGGTGGTGGGCGATGTCGGTCCCTGCGGTTTGCGCGCGGTTGGCGGCGAGCTGCTCCCGCGCGGCGGTCACGGCCGCCTGCGTCGCTGCGAGCGCGCTCTGTGCGGCTGCCACCGCCGCTTGGGCGTGCCGCAGCTCTTCGAGCGAGACCGCGCCGCCGTCGATCGCCTGCTGGCGGCGATGCAGATCATCTTCAGCGCGCTCCAAGTCGTTCTGCGCCTTGCCGGCTTCGGCTTCGCGCAGCGCGATGTTGGCCGCCAGGCTGGCATTGTTCACGAACAGCGTGCGCACTTCGCGCACGGTCTGGGCGAGTGCCGCGGCGGCCTGTTCGAGTGCGACACGACCATCCGCCGTGTCCAGTCGCACCAGTGTCTGGCCGGCTTCGACACGATCGGTGTCGTCGGCGTGGATCGCCAGCACCGTACCCGACACCTGTGGCGTGATCTGGACCAGATTGCCCTGGACATAAGCATTGTCGGTGGTGACATGGTGACGGGCATAAAGCGCCCAATAGGCCGCCCAGGCGCCTGTCACCAGCATCGCGGCCAGCGCTGCGACGATCAGCGCACGCCGACGCTGCGCGGCTTTTTTCCCGGGCTCGGCCGATTCGTCTTCGGCGGCGGAAGTGCTCATCATCGATTCGATTCGATTCGATATTCAATATCTGGCCAGGCCCGCTCCGTCCATACGCCTACGACTGCTCTGTCGGGGTTCAACGGCTGATCGGCTTGTAGCGCAGCCGTTTCGGTTTCGCACCCTCGTCGCCAAGGCGCTTTTTCTTGTCGGCTTCGTATTCCTGATAATTACCGGCGAAGAACGCCCATTGCGAATCGCCCTCGGCCGCCAGGATATGCGTCGCGATGCGGTCGAGAAACCAGCGGTCGTGCGAAATGACCAGCACACAGCCGGCAAATTCGAGCAGCGCGTCTTCGAGTGCACGCAAGGTCTCCACGTCCAAGTCGTTGGACGGCTCGTCGAGCAGCAGCACGTTGCCACCGGCGATCAGGGTCTTGGCCAGATGCAGCCGGCCGCGCTCGCCTCCCGAGAGCTTGCCGACGATCTTCTGCTGGTCGGCACCCTTGAAGTTGAAACGGCCGACATAGGCGCGGCTGGGTGTTTCGAAGCGGCCCACCGTGAGCACGTCCTGGCCGTTGGAGATTTCCTCGAACACGGTCTTGTTCGCCGACAGCGACGCGCGCGACTGATCCACGAACGCGAGCTTGACGGTCGGGCCGACGATCACCTGACCCGCATCCGGCTGCTCGACGCCGGTGATCAGCTTGAACAGCGTCGACTTGCCGGCGCCGTTCGGACCGATCAGGCCGACGATGGCGCCGGGCGGAATCTGAAAGCTCAGCTCGTCCATCAGCAGACGATCTCCGAAACGCTTGCTGACACGCTGGAACTCGATGACCTTGTCGCCGAGTCGTTCGCCGGGCGGGATGAATATCTCCTGGGTCTCGTTGCGCTTCTGGTATTCGAAGGAATTCAATTCCTCGAAACGCGCCAGCCGCGCCTTGGACTTGGCCTGACGTGCCTTGGGACTCTGCCGCACCCACTCCAGCTCCTGGCGCAGCGTCTTGATGCGTCCGGCTTCCTGCTTCGATTCGGTCTCCAGCCGTGCCTTCTTCTGTTCCAGCCAGCTCGAATAATTGCCCTTCCACGGAATGCCCTGTCCGCGGTCGAGCTCCAGGATCCATTCGGCGACGTTGTCGAGAAAATAGCGGTCGTGGGTGACCGCGACGACGGTGCCAGGAAAGCGTGCCAGAAACTGCTCCAGCCACTCCACGGACTCGGCATCGAGGTGGTTGGTCGGCTCGTCCAGCAGCAGCATGTCGGGCTTGGAGAGCAACAGCTTGCACAGCGCGACGCGACGCTTCTCTCCACCCGAGAGCTGTCCGATCTGCGCATCCCAGGGCGGCAGGCGCAGCGCGTCGGCAGCAATCTCCATCTGCGTCTCGAGATCGGAACCCCCGGCAGCGAGCACGGCCTCGTAGCGAGCCTGTTCTTCGGCCAGCCGGTCGAAGTCGGCGTCCGGCTCGGCATAGGCGGCATAGATCTCGTCCAGTCGCTTGCGCGCCTCGGTCAGTTCGGACAGCGCGCCGGATACCTCGTCGCGCACATTGAGCCGGGCGTCGAGCTCGGGTTCCTGCTTCAGATAGCCGATGCGGATGCCGGGCAGGGAGACCAGTTCGCCCTCGATGTCGCGGTCTTCACCGGCCATGATGCGCAGCAAGGTCGATTTGCCGGAGCCGTTCAGGCCGAGCACGCCGATCTTGGCGCCCGGGAAAAACGACAGCGAAATGTCCTTCAGGATCTGGCGCTTCGGCGGCACGATTTTGCCGACGCGCATCATTGTCATCACATACTGGGCCATATGGTCACAAAGCGGATAGGTAAAGAGGGTTGATTATCAATGATCGCGTGGAGGCGGTCTGTGTTGGCGCGAGTGCTGTGCCATTCATGGCTCACAGCCAAGTGCTTTGGCCGGCTTCGTCCCTTTCTTGCCGACCCGCTTTCCCTTACGATTCGGCAAGGCGGCTCTCATTCCCAAGCCTCGAGCTTGCGGAGCTGGCGAATTTGGGTTCCGGCTCCCGATCTTTCCGTCCGCCGCCTTCAGGCTATGCAGCCACGGGAAGGACGCATCCCCCAAGGAGGAGACACATGGTACAGGCGATATCGGCCACCACCGCACAAAAGGGTCGCAAGAGGCTCGCGCTGGACGGTTTCGAGTATTTCAAGACGACGTATCTAGGGCCGGCGCTGCCCGAAGCGGGTTGGGACGAGGGGCCCTTGCCTCGGCGACCGGCGCAGGCGTTTTTGGTCGAACAGTTGCCGAACACGACGGTGGATACGCATTTTCATTGCGTCAACCAGTTCCAGGTGATCGTTCAGGGCGGTGGTCAGTTCGGCCGCCATCCGATCCGGCCGGGGGCCGTTCATTACGCCGGGGCCTACACCGGTTACGGCCCCATCGAAGCCGGCGAGGAGGGTGTGTCCTATTTCACCTTGCGGGCGCAATGCGATTTCGGCGCGCATTTTCTGCCGGCATCCCGCAGTGAGTTGCGCGACGTGGAGCGCCGCTTCATCCTCGCTGACGATGTGCAGGTATCCGGCGAGGACGATCTGGCGACATTGAAGGATGCGTCGCTGGAGACGATCATCCCTGCGGACGATACCGGACTGGCGGGCTATCTGGCGCGACTCGGGCCGGGCACGACGCTGGTGGCGCCGCCAGCGGCGGCCGGCGGGGGTCAGTACTGGGTGGTGTTGTCCGGCGCACTGAACTGGGCGGGTGAGACGCTGCCGGCGAAGTCCTGCGTATTCATCTCGCCGGGGGATCCGGCCATGCCTATGGCCGCGCTGGATCGGGGGTCTGAGGTGCTGGTGCTCCAGTATCCACGTTCTCCGGAGCCTCGGGCGCGGGGGGCGGCGCGGGCGGGCTAGCGCGCTCTGCGGTACGGCGGGCAGCGGGGCTGACTGTGGCCGGGTAACGGGCCGCGTCCAGTGCGCGATTCCAGGCGTCGGCGTCGAGGCCGCGCAGCTTTTGCGGGCCGACCGTGAGCGAAGGCAGCATCGCGTCGCGGCTGCCGAAGGCGCGCGCGAGCGCTTCGGCGTCGGCCTCAGTGCGCACCGCGCGTTCGGTATAAGGCACGCCGCGTGCCCTGAGCAGCACCCGCCCATCCTGGCACGCCGCGCTGCAAGGCTCGGGCACGTACAGCGTCACCGGAAAGGCTTCGGCGGCCTTGCGCGCCTCGTAGCCGAGTTCCGAGGTGCCGATGACGTTTCCGCCGAGCCGCTTTTCGGTCGCCTGACGCGCATTCGCCGGCGGCGGCTGGTCCGAGTAATGCACCCGGCCCGACGAATCCAGCCAGCGATAGGTCGTCTGCGCCGAAACCGTCGATACCATGGCCAGGGCACACGCAAGCAGCGCGCCGGCACGGATGGGCGGTTTCGCGACAGCGACCTTCATGCCGGGACCATGCCGTGGTGGCGCAGCAGCGCGTCGATCGTCGGCTCGCGGCCGCGAAAGGCACGGAACGATTCGATCGCCGGCCGCGTGCCACCGGTGGCCAGGATTTCCTTCATGAAGCGCTCGCCCATCGCGCGATCGACGAGCACACCTCGCGCCGCGCCGGCCTCTTCAAAGGCCGCGAACGCGTCCGCCGACAACACTTCGGCCCACTTGTAACTGTAGTAGCCGGCGGCGTAACCACCGGCGAAAATGTGTGAAAAACTCATCGGGAAGCGGTTCCAGGTCGGTGGCGTGACGACGGCGACCTCGCGACGCACCTCGTCGAGCAGACCTAGCACGCCGCCCGAATTGCGCGGATCGTATTCCGCATGCAGCCGCAGGTCGAACAGCGCGAATTCGATCTGTCGCAAGGTTTGCAGCCCGCTATGGAAATTGCGTGCCGCGAGCATGCGCTCGAACAGTGCGCGTGGCAGTGGCTCGCCGGTTTCGGCGTGCGCACTCATGCCCGCCAGCACCTGGTAATCCCAGCAGAAATTTTCCATGAACTGCGACGGCAGCTCGACCGCGTCCCACTCGACCCCATGTATGCCCGACACAGCCAGTTCGTCCACCTCGGAGAGCAGATGGTGCAGCGCATGGCCGCACTCATGGAACAGCGTGATCACCTCGTCGTGCGTGAAGCGCGCGGGCTGGCCGGCGACTGGCGCCGAAAAATTGCAATTGATGTAGGCCACCGGCGTCTGGACGCCGCTCGCGATGCGCCGGCGCGTGCGCGCCTCGTCCATCCAGGCGCCACCGCGCTTGGTGTCGCGCGCATACAGGTCCATGTACAGATGACCGACGACGCGTGGCCCTCTGAGCAGACGGAAGAAGCGCGCATCCGGATGCCAGACGGGCGCCTCGTCGGGCTCCATGCGCACGCCGAACAATCCTTCGATGACGCGAAACAGCCCTTCCAGGACTTTCGGTTCGGGCAGATAGCGCTTGATCTCTTCGTCGGAAAAGCTGTAGCGGGCCTGCTTCAGCTTCTCGGCGGCGTAGGCCTGGTCCCAGGATTCGAGCGGCTCGATATCGAGCTCGTCCATGGCGAAGCTGCGAAGTTCGGCCAGATCGCGTTCCGCATATGGGCGCGCGCGTGCCGCGAGTTCGCGCAGGAACTTCAGCACGTCCGCGGCCGAATGCGCCATCTTCGGCACCAGCGACAGTTCGGCGTAATGCGCATAGCCGAGCATGCGGGCCTCTTCGGAGCGCAATGCCAGGATGCGGTCGATCAACGGCCCGTTGTCCCATTCGGGCTTGCCGAATTCGGACGCACGCGTCGCCGATGCGTGGTAGAGCCGCGCGCGCAAGGCACGACGATCCGCATACTGCATCACCGGCAGATAGCTCGGCATGTGCAAGGTGAACTTCCAGCCGGTGCGACCGGCCCTGGTGGCCGCGTCGTGCGCCACGGCAACGACGTCATCGGGAATCCCGGCGAGCTCGGCCGCATCCTCGACCCATTCCTCGTGGGCGTTGGTCGCGTCGAGCAGGTTTTCGGAGAATTTCGCTGCCAGACCGGCAAGCTCCTCGGCGATCTCGCGGAAGCGCGGCTTGTCCGTTTCCGGGAGGTCCGCGCCCGACAGCCGGAAGTCGCGCACGTTGTTGTCCACGATGCGCGCCTGCGCGGGTGTCAGGCGCGCGTAGTCGGGGCTGGCGGCCAGGGCCTTGAACTTGGCGAACAGGACCATGTTCTGGCCGACTTCCGCGTAATGTCGCGTCACATCCGGCAACATGGCGTTATAGGCGTCGCGCCATGCCGGCACGTCCTGTACCGAATGCAGATGCGCGACCACACCCCAGGCGCGCGACAGCCTCTCGCCGGCGTCGCTCAGCGGCGCGACAAAGCTGTCCCAGGTCGGCGCGGACGGGTCCGCGACCAGGCGTGCGATGACGCTGCGCTGTTCTTCGAGCAAGGCGCGGATGGCCGGCGCGACATGATCGGGGTGGATCGCGTCGAAGCGAGGCAGGCCCGAAAAATCGAGCAGAGGGTTGAGCGCAAGCCGGGTGTCCGGCGAGGGCGCGGGATCGGTCGAAAGGTTAGTCTGCACGAATGGCTCGTTCATCATGGTCGGGTTGGACAGCAAATTCATCGATCAGCAGTCGTCGGTCGGGGCCGGCAGCCCCGTCAGTGCGGTGTACGCGCTGCGATATTTCGCGGCTGTCTGCTGGATCACCGACGCCGGCAGCCGCGGCCCCGGCGCGGACTTGTTCCAGTCCAGGGTTTCCAGATAGTCGCGCACATACTGTTTGTCGTAGGACGGCGGCGAAGTTCCCGGGCGATAGTCGGCAGCCGGCCAGAAGCGCGATGAATCCGGCGTCAGCGCCTCGTCGATCCAGACCAACTCACCCCGTGCGTCCAGCCCGAACTCGAACTTGGTGTCGGCAATCACGATGCCGCGCGTTTCGGCATACGTCGCCGCTTGCCGATACAGCGTGAGGCTCAGCGCGCGCACGGCGGCTGCACGAGCCGCGCCGAGCACGCGCTCGCAGCTCGCGAAGTCGATATTCTCGTCATGGTCGCCCGCGGGAGCCTTGGTCGCCGGCGTGAAAATCGGTTCGGGCAGACGGGCCGCCAGCGTCAGCCCCACCGGGAGCGTGACGCCGCAAATGGCGCCGTCGCGCTGATAATCCTTCCATCCCGAACCCGCCAGATAGCCGCGTACCACCGCCTCCACGGGCAAGGGCCGCAAGCGGCGCACGACCAGCGACCGGCCGCGAACCTGGGCACGTTCGGCCTCGTTCGCGACCACGGATTCCGGATCGATACCGGTCAGCTGGTTCGACGCGAACGCCGCCAGCCGCTGGAACCAGAAGATCGACAAGGCATTGAGCACGATGCCCTTGCCCGGAATCGGATCCGGCAGCACCACGTCGAAAGCCGACAGCCGATCGCTGGTGACGAGCAGGAGATGCTCCTCACCCACTGCGTAAATGTCGCGCACCTTGCCGGTCGAGACCCGTGGCAGGCTCTCGATACGGCTTTCAAAAACAAGCAAGGCAGTCTCCGGAATCGAATACGCCACGCATTTTACGCGGGGGCGCCACGGCGCCCCCTGCCAGGAGCAAAGCGCGGCGGGTGCTGCTGAATGGTGCCGGGTTCAATTGCGCCGGTGACATCGGAGGGCGCAAGTGCGCAGTTGGACTGTCATATTCGCTGCGTATAATTGACATCCAGCGTGTGGTGGATTGCATGTCCGATCAAGGGGAGGTTCCAATGCGCGGGTTTCGGCTCTTGGGTATGGCCTTGTGGCTCTCGTACGCATCGCTGTCTCAGGCTGCGACGGGTTTCTCGGTGCAGAACATTTCGTGCTCGGGGACACAGGCGACAATCATTGGTGACGTCACTGGCCCTTTGAGTATCGGCTGCGACGGCAGTCTGTCGCTGATCGGTGGCAGCATCCATTCCGACACCAGCATCATGCTGGCGGCCGATGAGACTCTCACGCTTGTTGATTTGACCTTGTCCGCTCCGCAGATCGATCTGTCCGGAGCTAGCATTTACATAGGAAGCTCCGTGGACATGGGTCTAGGAAGCTCCGTGGACATGGAACTGAGGCCGACCGCCCCGGTCGGTGGTGGCCGGCCCACGCCCGGCGGCATGGATCTATTGGCGGGCATTTCTGCCGGCGGACAAGTCACCCTTCATAGAGGCGGAGGGAGCGGGGGTGGAAACCTCGGTAGTACAGGGATAGCCGGAAGCATAAGTCTGCGGCCGGGGGGCACTACGGTAAACGTCGGATTGGTAAGCATTTCTGCTGGCGGACAAATCACCCTTCATGGAGGCGGAGGGAGCGGGAGTGGAAACCCCGGTAGTACAGGGATAGGCGGAAGCATAAGCCTACGGCCGGGGGGCATTACGGTAGGCGGTGGATCAGGAGACTCTTCCATCACCGTCATCCCTTCAATACCCGAGCCGAGCACTTTTGCGATCATGCTTTGCGGTCTGGCCGCTCTGGCAAGTCGCCTCCGCAGCGCAAGAACCCGTCGCCTGTAGCAGGTCGATAGCATTATCGCGCTCGTTCAGTATGCCAATGCCGTGTTCGGGGCTGCCGTCTACTCGGCCAGACATGCTCGCCCGAACCACAACCATGGCGTCTCAGCGTGGTAGCCTGTGGCGTATGGGAGGACACGCAGGCATGGTGCATTACGCACGCTATATCAAGGAAATCGGCCGTGGCGCGAAGGGCGCGCGTTCGCTCGCCGGGGATGAGGCGGAGGCCCTGTGGGCGGACATCCTGGACGACAAGGTGCCGGAGCTCGAGCTGGGCGCGATCCTGATCGCGTTGCGTGTCAAGGGCGAGAGCGAAGCGGAAATCAACGCTTTTGCGCGCGCGTTGGCCGCGCGCACGCCCAGGCTGGGGGTACCGGCCGGGCCGCGCACGGTGGTCATTCCGAGCTATAACGGCGCACGCAAGCAGCCCAATCTGATGCCATGGCTGGCGCTGGCGCTGGCCGGTCGCGGCATTCCGGTGCTGATACACGGCCATTTCGATTTCGAGACGCGCAGCGATCCGTTCGCGCTGCTGGCCGCACTCGGCATCGAACCCGCGGCTGATCTGGTGCAGGCGGAACGTAGTCTGGTCGATCGGCATATCGCCTGCGTGCGCCTGCAAACCTGGGTTCCCGGTCTGCATCGCCTGCTCGGTCTGCGCGCGCGGCTAGGGGTGCGCAATTGCGGCCACAGCCTGGCCAAGGCGCTGGACCCGTGTCCAGGTCGCAGCCTGCGCCTGATTCCGGTAACCCATCCGGAATATTTCGACAGGATGGACGCGCTCGTGCGGGCAGAGCAGGGGACCGCAATGGTGTTTCGCGGTGCAGAGGGCGAGGCCTGCGTCAATCCGCGCCGTCGCCCGCTGTTGCGAAGCTATCGTGACGGGGTGCTGAGCGAGCTGACGGAGCAGGGCGACAGCGTGTCCTTGCCGGATGATTATCCGGATACCGCAGACATTGCCATCAACGCCGGTGTGGTCGATGCGTTGATGGCCGGCCGCCGTCCGGTGCCGCAGCCAATGCAGGAGCTGTTCGATCGAGTCGTGACGTTGGCGGTCGGCTAATTCGGGCTGACTGGCTGCGCAAGCGGATCAGCGCCCGTAGAGGAGATCGGGCAACCAGAGCGAGATCTCCGGCACATAGGTGATCGTCGCCAGCAGTCCCAGCAGCATGATCAGGAACGGTGTGATGCCGCGTATCGCCTCGCCGATCGGTGCCTTGGCGACGCTCGCGATCACATAGAGGTTCAGGCCCACGGGCGGCGTGATCAGCGCGATTTCCATGTTGATGGTCATCACCACCGCGAAATGCACCGGATCGATGCCCAGCGGCTTGAGCAGCGGTACGATGATCGGCAGCGTGATGAGCATGATCGACGCGACTTCGAGGAACATGCCCAATACCAGCAGGATCAGATTGATGATCAGCAGGAACTGCCAGCTACTGAGCCCCATCTCGGTGATCGCCGTGACCACGGTGTTGGGCATGCCGGATTCGGTGACCCAGTGACCGAAGGCGAGCGCGGTCGCGACGATCAGCATGACCACTGCGCTGCTCTTGACGGAATCGCCGATGACCTCCACCGCCTCGCGCCAGTGAAAACCGCGGTAGACGAACAAGGACACGAGCAGCGCGACCAGGGCTGCCAGCGCCGCGGCCTCGGTGACCGTGACGATGCCACCGTAGATGCCGACCGCGATGACCACCGGCACGGACATGGCAGGCAGTGCCGCGAGATTTACTTTCAGGAATTCACGGCGGGACAGGGGCGCCTGACGTGGGTAGCCGTGACGCCGTGCGTACCACGCGACCCAGGCTGTAAACAGCAGTGCCTGGAACAGACCCGGCAGCACCCCGGCCAGGAACAGCCGCGGAATGGATTCCTCGGCGAGGATGCCGTACAGAATCATCGGCAGACTGGGCGGGATCAGGATGCCCAGCGTTCCTGATGCCCCGATCAAGCCCAGCGCAAATGGCCTGTTGTAGCCCTTGTCGACCATTGCCGGGATCATGATCGTGCCGATCGCGAGCGCTGTCGCCACACTGGAGCCGCAAATGGCGGCGAACAGTGTGCACGACAACACCGTCACCGCGCCCAAGCCGCCGTGCATGCGCCCCAGCCAGGCGCCGGAGAAATCCACCAGCGCCTGCGAGATGCCGCCGCGCAGCATGAAGTTCGCGGCCATGACGAAGAACGGTACCGAGACCAGCGTCGGCGAGTTCAGCTCGTCCAGGATTTTCTGCGCGATGCCGATCAGCGGCCGGCCATCGGCCGCGGTCAGTATCCCGGCCGAGACGCCGAGCACGACGAAGATCGGCAGCCCGGCCGCGAGCAGCAGAAAGAAGATCAACGGCAATAGCGACATCTGGCCTGCCCGTCAGCTTTCGTGACCCGATTGCACCACCATGGTGTGCGGGTCGTAGCGGCACAGATAGCGGTACAGCCGACGCAGGTAGCGCAGACTCATCAGTCCGGCACCGAGCGGCAGGGTCGCGTAGTACAGCCACATCGGAAACGACAGCGCCGACAGACTGCGTTCTCCAAGCTCATAGGCGTCGCGTGCGACATCGAAACCCAGCCAGGTCAGACCGACACAGAAAGCCAGCGCAATCAAGCAGTTGCCGATTTCGACGGCGCGCTGCATGCCGGGTGGGAGGACGCGCAGCACCAGATCGGCGCGTACATGACCATCTTCCTCGACCAATAGACTGCCGGACAGGAAGGCGGCTGCAATCAGCAAATAGACGACGACCTCTTCCGACCAGGTGATGGCGGCGTCGGGGAAGCCATAGCGCGAGATCATCTGGTAGGAGGCAAGGGCGAGCGCTGCGATGCCGATGACGCCGATCAACCAGCGTTCGGCCCGGTTCCAGAATTGCATATGGGCGTGGCTGGTCCGTTACTTGGCGGCAAGCGCGGCGCTGGTCTTCTGCACGATCACCGGGTCGATGTTCATGTCCTTGGCCAGTTGGTCCTGGGTGGGCATGAACTTGCTGCGGATCTCGGCGAGCACCTCCGGCTTGGGCGTGACGAACCTGACGCCATGGCTGATCATGGTCGTCTTCGCCTGCGCCTGCGCGCGCACCGCCTCGTTGCGCATGCTCGGCAGCATCTCTGCCCACACGTCCTGCATCAGCTTGCGCTGTTCCGGCTTGAGCTTGTTCCAGAACGCCTGTGACACCAGCGGGATGTATTGGCCGAAGAACTGGTTGTCTTCGAACGCGTACTTGACGCCGGAATCCCAGAGCTTGACGCTGGCCAGACTCTCGCTGGTGGACACGAGCGCATCGAAGTTGCCCTGCGACAGCGCCAGCGGCACATCGGGCCAGGCCGTCATGTTCGATACGCCGCCGAACTGCTTGACACGCGCGATCAGCCCCTTGCCGCCGGGGGTGCGTATTTTCAGGCCGGCGAGATCGGTATAGCCGTTGATCGGCCGGGTGGTGCTGAAGGTATTGGCCGGGCCGAGATCGATCCAGTTGCCGATGGCCTTGACGCCGGCCTTCTTCTCCAGCGATTGCGTCAGCATGCGTCCGACTTCGCCGTCGGAAACCTTGTGGATGGCGTCGACGCTCAGGCCGTAGAACATCGGCAGCTGGAATACGTCGAGGTTGGGCTCGACGTTGGCCAGCTGCCAGGTGCCGGGAACGGCCATCTCGACGCCACCCTGACGCAGCGCCTTGAGCACGTCGCGATCGCGAAACAGCTGTGCGCTGTGGTACATCTCGGGCTCGATCTGACCTTTTGAGCGCTCCTTGAGCGCCTTGAGATACTGATCGATCGCCTTGGTGCGGAAATGCGTCGGTGACGTGTCGAGCGAAACGCGCATCTTGATCGCTTCGGCGCCGGCCTGCCCGGCGCCCAGGCAGCTCAGCGTGAGGGTGATGCTCGCGAACAACTTGGTGATTGTTTTCATGCCGGTGTCTCCTCCGGTTTTGTCAAAGTCCGAGAATCTCGGCCCGTTTGAGAATGTTGCCGACCAGCCGCACGGATGCGGCGTCGACCAGGTTGCCATCGACGTTGATCGCGCCCAAACCCTGCGCCTCGGCTTCGGCGTATGCAGCCGCGAGCTTGCGCGCCTTGACGACTTCATCCATCGGCGGCGTGAAGCATTCGACGGCGATGTCGATCTGTGACGGGTGGATTGCCCATTTGCCGACGCAACCGAGGATGCGCGCGCGCTCGCACTCGGTGCGGAAGCCTTCCGGGTTCTTGAAATTGCCGAAGGGTCCGTCGACGGCCTCGATGCCGGCGGCGCGGCAGGCGATGATCATCTTGAAACGGCAGTAGTGCCAGAGATCACCCGGATAGGTGCTTTCACCGCCTATGGATTTCAGGTCGATGCCCTGTGAGGCCGAATAATCGCCCATGCCGAGAATCAGCGCCTCGAGCCGCTCGCTGGAGCGGGCGATCTCCTCGACATTGATCATCGCCTCGACTTCCTCGATCAAGGCTTCCAGTCCGATGCGCCGCTTGAGTTTCAACTTCTTTTCGATCTGCGTCAGCAGCGTGTCGACGAAATAGATGTCGCGTGCCGACATGACCTTGGGCACGATGATCACGTCAATATGATCGGCGGCGTGCTCCATGACATGAATCAGGTCCTCATACGCATATTGCGTGGTCAGGTCATTGATGCGCACCGCGCGCGTCTTGCCGGTCCAGTCCAGGTTCTTCAGCGCATCGACGATCTTGCTGCGCGCTTCCACTTTCGCGCTGGGCGCCACGGCGTCTTCCAGATCGAGAAACACCAGATCGGCACGGCTCTGCGCGGCTTTTGCCATCATCTTCTCGCTACTGCCGGGCACGGCCAGTTCCACGCGCCGGGCGCGCTGCGGGCGACTACTCATAAAGGTTCTCCACGGATAAAAAAGTTACGGCTTGCCGGCACGCACGCGGCCGAAATGCCAGGCGAGTCCCAATGCGGTCAGCACCGCACCGAGCCATAAGCTCGCGAACGCGGCACTGTCGGCGAGATCGAATCCGCCGGCAACGCGCAACAGCACGTAGCCGATCGCCAGGTTCACCGCCCCCCAGAGCACGTTCACAACTGGGCTCGATTCGCCGACACCGGGTGGCTTGGCAAACGGACTCTGAAACGGCTTGCCGGAGATGCCGGCGACGAAATGCGGTATTGCGTTCGCCAGGAATACGCCGGCGAAAAACAAGCCGACCGCACTGCCCCAGTCCATAGAAGCACCCCCCCGATGGTGAAACGAGCGAATTACCGGACCAGCCCCTGTTCGCGCCATCGGCGGATGTCGCCGGCGTTCGCACCAAACTCCATCAGGATCGCATCGGTGTCCTCGCCCAGCAGCGGCGCACGACGCACGACCGCGCCGGGCGTGCCGGTCATGCGCAACGCGATGCCGGCGATCTGGACCGGGGTCGAACTGCCGGGTTGCTCGACCGAAACCAGCATGTCGTGAGCGCGGAAGTGCTCGTCAGCGAATATGTCGCGGACATCATAGACCGGGCCGAACGGTATCTTGCCGCCGAGCAACTCTGTCAGTTCGCGTTTGGTGCGCGGCATGGTGTAGCCGTTGATGGCTTCATCGACGCGATCGTGATGGCGCTGCCGACCATCGTTGCCCTTGAACGCCGGGTCGTTGCCCAGATCGGGCCGGCCGATCAGCTCGCACAACTGTTTCCAGAAGGCATCGGTGGGGCAGGCGATGGTCACCCAGCCGTCCTTGCACCGGAACATGCCGAACGGGCAGAGGATGGGGTGGCGGTTGCCTTCCGGACCGGCGACCTTGTTTTCATAGGAGTATTGATACACCATGCGTTCGCACAGCGACAGGATGGTGTCCACCATCGGGACGTCGACGAACTGTCCCTGCCCGGTCTTCTGTGCGCGATAGACGCCGGCCATGATACCGAACGCCATGTGGATGGCCGGTACCAGGTCGCCGACGCCCGGACCGATCTTGAGCGGTGTGTTCGGGTCGGGACCGGTGATGCCCATGATGCCGCCCATGGCCTGCGCGATCACATCGAAGGCCGGCCAGTCCTGATAGGGCGTGGCGCCGCCGCGCGGGTCACCGAAACCACGCAGTGCCGCATAGACAATGCGCGGGTTGCGTGCCGACAGCTGCTCGTAACCCAGACCAAGCCGATCCATGACGCCGACGCGCATGTTCTCGACGACGACATCGGCGCGCTCGACGAGCCGCATGAAGATCGCCTTGCCCTCCGCCTGCTTCAGATCGATGCACAGGCTCTTCTTGTTGCGGTTGATGCTCTGGAAGTAACCACCCCAGAGCCTGCGCGTATCGTCCGCGCGATAGGGTCCCATCGTGCGCGTCATGTCGCCTTCCGGCGGCTCGATCTTGATGACCTCGGCGCCCTGATCGGCGAGCAGCTGGGTGCAGTAGGGGCCGGCCAGCATCTGGGTCAGATCCAGCACCTTGAGACCCTCCAGTGCCCCCGGCGACATCGCACTCATTGCGCGTTCCCGCTCACTTGTCGCCCCAATGGCTGCGGCGTTTGACCAGGACCGTGCGCTCGCCCTCGAACACGATCTTGTTGTGCTGGTTCACGCCCCAGTGGCGGAACAGCACGATGCCGGCATCGGCGCGGTCGGCATCCTTGACCGACACGACTTCGGTGTAGGCATGCAGGGTGTCGCCATGCAGCACCGGCGCCTTGAAGCGAATCTTGTTGAGACCCAGTTCGGCCAGCGCATTTTCGCCGGTGTCCTGACTGGCCAGGCCGATCACCAGCGAGGCGGTAATGCCACCGAAGGTGATGCGATGCTTGAACGGGGTATCGCGCATGGCCTCTTCGTTGAAGTGGCCCTCGGCCGTGTTCATCACCAGATTGGTCAGGATCACGTTTTCGATCGCCTCGACCGTCTTGCCGCGGGCGTGTCGCATGACGATACCGGGCACGAAGTCCTCGAAGTAATTGTCCTTGCCGGTATATGCCGAAACCTTCATTGACCACTCCTCCCGAGCAGATGATCGGAAATGATGCGCTGCTGGATTTCCGATGTGCCTTCGAATATTTTCGTGAGCCGCGCGTCACGCCAGTGGCGCTCGACGGCATACAGCTTCGTATAGCCTGCTCCGCCATGAATCTGCAGGGCTTCGCTGGTGACGCGCTCGGACATTTCGCTGGCAAACAGCTTCGCCATGGCGGCTTCCTTGTCGCAGCGGCGGCCGGTGTCGATGGCATCGCAGACGGCGTACATGAGCTGCCTGGCTGCCTCGATCTCGGTGGCCATCTGCGCGATCTTGAAACGTATCGCCTGAAACTCGCCGATGGGTTGACCGAACTGTACCCGCTGCTTGGCGTAGAGGATGGCATCTTCCAGACCACCGCGGGCGAGACCGATGGAGCGAGCAGCGGTGTGCGCACGCGCCTTTTCCAGCCCTTGCGACACCATGTAGAACGCCTTGCCCTCTTCGCCGACCATGCAGGACTGATGCACGCGACAGTTGTCGAAGGCGAGCTCGAATGTACGCCAGCCGAAGTAGCCGATCTTCGGGATCGCGTTTCCCTTGACGCCTGGAGGAAACTGGCCGCGCGGCTTCTCAATCAGGAAGGCGCTGATGCCGACATGGCGGCGCGCCGGGTCCATGGTCTCGCCGGTGCGCACCAGCACCATGATGAAATCGGCGTCGTCGGCGAAGGTGCACCAGTATTTCGAGCCATTCAGGATCCAGTGGTCGCCGTCGCGACGTGCCCGGCAGGTGATGTTGGCGACGTCGGAGCCTGCGTTGGGCTCGGACAGCGAGAACGCACCCAGGAATTCGCCCTTTGCCATACGACCCAGGTAACGTTTGCGCTGCTCTTCGGTCATGTTACTGGACGAGCCGATCAAGCCGTTGCCGCGTGCGATCAGGCTCGCAACGCTCATCCAGCAGCGCGCCAGCTCCTCGGCGATCAGGCAATATTCGAAACAGCCCAGGCCCATGCCGCCATATTCTTCGGGAATCATGATGCCGAAATAGCCCATGTCGGCGAGCTTCTGCCTGAGCGACAGCGGAATGTCGCCCTGCACCGGGTCGAGTTCGTTGGCGACCGGCAGCACCTCCTTCATGGCAAACTCGCGCGCCGTCTCCTGAATCATGCGGCGCTCGTCGGTGAGGTAGCTCATGGGCGCGCACCCTTCTTGGCGATCATGTTGGTCCGCTTGAAATCGACGACCTTCTCGCCCCGCTGATTGAAGCCCTGCGTATGCCAGGTGGCGATGCCCATGTTCGCGTGCGTGGACGATTCGCGACGGTCCACGACGGTGCTGCGCGCGGTCAGCGTATCGCCGGGGTAGACCGGCACACCGAACTCCAGATCCTCCACGCCCAGAAACGCACCGCCGCTCTCGGACAGATCCTGCACGGAAAGCCCGAACACCGTGGTGAACACCAGATAGGGATTGATGAGTACACCGGCATGGCCATGGGCCTTGGCGAACTCGGCATTGAAGTAAAGGGGATTGAAGAACATCGTCAGCGTCGTGTACAGCGAATTGTCCCCTTCGTTGAGGGTCCGGCCCCAGTGGTGTTCGAACACGCGGCCGGGCTCGAAATCCTCGTAATAGTTGCATTTTGGCCGCGGGACGGCGCGCTTGATGAAATCGTGCTCCATGCAGTCGGTCTCCAATGACAATGCCTTTTTGTTCGGTGCTTGACGCTCAGACGAGCAGGCGCGTGAGTTCGGCCATGCTCGACAGTTCATCGGTGCGGGCGATGGTCGCAAGCACCTCCGCCGCACGTTCGCGACCCAGCGCCGGTGTCGCAAGGCTGGTGAATTTGGCCTCGAGTTGCCGCTGCTGTTCGTGCAGGTCGGCAGCTGGAATTCCCGAGTCGTAACGCAGCACATACCGGGCACCTTCGGTCGTTTCGACCACGACCTCGGAGTCGGTGATGGTATAGCCCTGTCCTGTGGCGAGGTCGATCTGGATCTTGTCGCGCAACGCGACCAGGGCCGCTGCCACGGCATTGTCGTCCGAGTAGGTCTCCAGGCTGGCGGTGTCGATACCGGCGAGTGCGAACGCGACCGTGTGGCGCAGGCTGAACTTGGATTCCAGGCCGGTGCGCGGATCGCCGATGTTGCATACCTTGTCGGAGGCCGGGTCCACCCGCACGATCACGCGCCGGATCCGCTCCGGCGTCAGTTGATGCTCATGTCGCAGTCGACGCGCCGCCTCGATGGCCGCGTGCGTGCCGTAGCAGGCGGCGTGGTACTTGAACAGGTTGTTGTGCAGGTGGAATCCGCCACGCGGTTCGGCGAGGGCCGCGTCAGGGTGAAAATCGTCACTCTGCGTTGCGGCGAAGCCCTGTGGACACTCCAGCACGTCCGGGCGCGCAGTAAAGCCGCGCAAGGCCAGACGGGCAGCGAGCAAGCCGTTGTAGCAGGCCTTGCCGGCGTGCAGCGGCTTGCACATCGTGCCGAACAGGGATTTCATGCCGGCGGCCTGGGTGCCGGCTATGCCCATGGCCGTGGCGACCGTGGCCGCGTCCGCCCCCAGCAAGTGCGCGCAGGCGGCGGCGGCGCCGAACGTGCCGACCGTCGCGGTGGAGTGAAAGCCGCGGCCGTAGTGGCCCGGCGCAACCAGCAGGCCGACCCGGCAAATGGTCTCATACCCGGCCACGAATGCGGTCATGAACGCGCGCCCGTCGGCACCGCGTGCCTCGGCCAGCGCGAGCAATGCCGGAATGACGGCGACGGACGGATGGCCGGTGAAGGCAATATTGACATCGTCGTAATCGAGCGCGTGTGAAGCCGAGCCGTTGACCAGCGCGGCTTGCAGCATGGACGCTGCGAAGCCATGACCGATGACGGTGGCTTGAGGCCGACCGCCTTCCTCACGCACCTCCTCGACCAGCATGCGGGTCAGCGGTTCGCTGGCGCCGGCCAGCGTCACCGCGACCCAGTCGAGCAGACATTGACGGACCAACAAACGAACGTCGGCGGGCAGGTCGGCATAGCGCAGTCCGGCGGCGCGCTCGGCAAGCCGCAGCGTGAGCCCTTCGCCGCTCGTGGCGCGGGTCGATGGTAGGGCGCTCATGAATAGTCTCCTCGAGGTTATTGTCCGGACAAGCCGCGATGGCACGCGGCTGTCTCGATCGAGAGCTGCGATACTATCCGCGCTGTCTAAGGGTGTCAAAACTGCGCGGCTCGAGGGCTCGTTGGTGCCGCTCGTCCAAGCGCTCGCACCCCTGATACCTGTCCATCCAACGATTCCTA